>UQIN01000010.1 GCA_900541035.1 uncultured Collinsella sp.
TTTCTGCCGCGATCGCCGTTACGGGGGCGATTCCCGCGGCAAGTGCCACGGAAAGGGCGATGCCCATAGTTGCTCGTCTTGCTCGTCTTGCTCTTCTTGCTCTTCTTGCGAGAATGTCGTTCATCTCGGCACCTCATTTCAAGGGTTGGCGACTCACTTGGTAGCACTAATGTAAGTATATCAGGCGATTAACCCGCTCTTGAATCTCGCCAGAAATGACGAGTTGTTTACGCTTCTTTTGGGCTCACCGTACTATCATGATTCGAATTGAGTGTGAATGATGATAGGGAGCGCCTTTTTATGATTGAGTTGCTCAGGCGTTTTGGTGGTAAGTTTCGCCGGTATATGGTGATCGGCCCTGCGTGCAAGTTGATCGAAGTGATCTTTGACCTGCTGACGCCGCTCGTGATTGCCCAGATGATCGACAAGGGCATCGGTGCGCACGATGTCAACGCCGTCGTCCACTACGGTATGCTGCTTGGCGCCATGGCTGTGATTGGCATCTCGTTTACGCTCGTCTGCCAAAAGATGGCGGCGCTCACCTCGCAGGGCATGGGCACCGATATTCGCGGCGCGCTCTATGGGCACATCAATAAGCTGAGCTATGCCGAGCTCGATCGCTTTGGCACGCCTTCGCTCATCACGCGCATCACCAACGACGTCAACCAGGTGCAGCTGGCCGTGGCGCTGGGCGTGCGCATGCTCATTCGCTGGCCCTTCCTGGCGGTGGGTTCCATGGTCGCGGCCCTCGCCATCGACCTTAAGCTCGGCATCATCTTCTTGATCTGCACGCCCGCCATCGGCCTGGTGTTCTGGTTTGTCATGGCGCGCTGCATCCCGTACTACAAACAGCTGCAGGCAAAGCTCGACCGTATCGCGCTTATCTGCCGCGAGGGCCTTTCGGGCGCCCGCGTGGTCCGCGCCTTTGTGCGCGAAGACCACGAGCGCGAGCGCTTTGCGCAGGCCGCCGACGATCAGGCGCATGTCGCCATCGCGGTGGGCAAGCTCTCGTCGATCCTCAACCCCGTCACGTTTTTGGTGATGAACCTGGGCGTGTGCGCCATCCTGTGGGTGGGCGGCATCCAGGTCAACGTGGGTGAGCTCACGCAGGGCCAGGTCATGGCGTTTGTGAACTACATGACGCAGACCCTCACCTCCATCGTGTACGTGGCCAATCTGGTCGTGGTCTTTACCAAAGCGAGCGCCAGCGCGTCGCGTATCAACGAGGTGCTCAATTGCGTGCCGAGCATTACGGACGAGGGTAACGAGCCGGTCGCGTTACCCCAGGCAAGCGCGGTGGGCAACGCCGCCCAGGTTCCCGCGCTCAGCTTTAACCACGCGAGCTTCTCCTTTGGCGCGGGCGCCGTCAACGCCGTCAACGACGTGACCCTGGAGCTGCCACTGGGCAAGACGCTCGGCATTATCGGCGGTACGGGTAGCGGCAAGTCCACGCTCGTCTCGCTCATTCCGCGCCTGTACGACGCGCGCGAGGGCAGCGTGAGTGTGATGGGCACCGACGTGCGCGCCTGGCCTCTTGACCAGCTGCGCCATGTGGTCGCGACCGTTCCGCAGCGTGCGTCGCTGGTGAGCGGTACCATCCGCTCCAACCTGACCTGGCGTGACGAGTCGGCAACCGACGAGGAACTCTGGGCTGCGCTCGACATGGCGCAGGCGAGCGAATTCGTGCACAACAAGCCGCAAGGCCTGGATGCCCCGGTCGAGGCGGGCGGCAAGAACTTCAGTGGAGGCCAGCGCCAACGCCTGACCATTGCCCGCGCCCTGGTGGGCTCGCCGCAGATTCTGATCATGGACGACTCCGCTTCGGCGCTCGATTTTAAGACCGATGCGGCACTTCGCCACGCCATTCGCGAGCGCAGTGCGCGCGGTGCCGCCGAGGGCGGGCTGCCGCTGACCACCGTCATCGTGAGCCAGCGCGTCTCGACCGTGCGCGATGCCGACATGATTTGCGTGCTCGACCACGGTTCGGTCGCGGGCCTGGGCACGCACGACGAGCTGTACGCGAACTGCCAGCTCTACCGCGAGATCTGCCAGTCGCAGCTTCGCCGCGAGGAGCTCGAGGGGCAGGGGAGCGCGATGCCCGCGTCCGGCCCGTGTCCCGCGCCCGCGCCATCCACCCCCGCATCCACCTGCGCAAAGGAGGGCTGCTAAATGAACCCGTATACTTCTTCCGGTTCGGTCGCCACGATGACGGCCAATGTGTCCGGCAACGATAAGCTTAACGACCTGGGCGACGGCCCGCGCCAGCCCGGCGATCCCGAGCGCTATCCCGTGGGCGCGGTGACCCGTCGCCTGATGGGCTATGTGCGCCCGCATCGCATTTCGTTTACGGCGTCGTTTGTGAGTGCCGCCATCTCGGTGATTCTGCAACTCTATACGCCCATCCTCATCGGCGAAGGCATCGACCTCATCGTTGCCGCCGGACAGGTGGACTTCGATGCGCTGCTGCCGCTCGTTACCAAACTCGCGCTCGTCGTGGTGGGAGCAGCGGCCTTCCAGTGGCTGCAGGGCTATTGCGTCAACCGCCTGTCCTACGAGACGGTGCGCGACATGCGCGTGGAGGCGAGCGACAAGCTCAGCCGCATGCCGCTCAGCTTTATCGACAGCCATGCCCACGGCGACCTTATGAGCCGCGTGGTCAACGACGTCGACCAGGTGGGCGACGGCCTGCTGCAGGGCTTTACCCAGCTCTTTACCGGCGTCATCACTATCGTGGGCACGCTTGCGTTTATGCTGTCCATCAACCTAACCATGACGCTCGTGGTGGTGCTCGTCACGCCGCTCTCCATCTTTGCGGCCGGCGCCATCGCCAAGCTCTCCAACAAGAGCTTTACGGCTCAGCAGCGCATTCAGGGTCAGCTCGGCGGCCATATCGAGGAGTACGTGGGCGAGCAAAAGCTTGTGGATGCGTTTGCCTACGGCCCAAATGCGCAGCAGCGCTTCGATGCCCTCAACGCCGAGCTCTATACGGCGGGCGAGCGCGCACAGTTTATGGGTTCGCTTTCCAACCCCGGCACGCGCTTTATCAACAACATCATCTACGCCGTGGTCGCCGTGATCGGCTGCGTGGGCGTGATCACGGGCGTGCCCGCGGCGCTCACGGTGGGCGGCGTGCAGATCTTCCTGTCCTACGCCAACCAGTACACCAAGCCGTTCAACGAGGTCACCAACGTCATTACGCAGATCCAGACGGCCTATGCCTCGGCCCGCCGCATGTTTGCGCTGCTCGATGCGCGCGAGCAGGAGCCCGACGCTGTGGATGCCATTGAGCTCACTGCTCCGCAGGGCGAGGTCGCCTTTGAGCATGTGGACTTTAGCTACGTGCCCGACCGCAAGCTGCTGCAGAACATCTGCATCGACGCCAAGCCCGGCATGCGGTTTGCCCTGGTCGGTCCCACGGGCTGCGGCAAGACGACGCTCATCAATCTGCTGCTGCGCTTTTACGATATCGATGCCGGGCGCATCGTGGTCGACGGTCGCTCCTCGCGCGACTACACGCGTGAGAGCCTGCGCCGCGCCTTTGGCATGGTGCTGCAGGACACCTGGCTGTTCGAGGGCACGGTGGCCCAGAACATTGCCTACGGTTGCCCCGACGCCACGCGCGAGCAGATTATCGAGGCGGCTAAGCGCGCGCACGCGCACAAGTTTATCGTGCAGCTGCCGCAGGGCTACGACACGGTGATCGGCGAGGACGGCGGCACGTTTAGCCAGGGCCAAAAGCAGCTGCTGTGCATCGCGCGTGTCATGCTCACCGACCCGGCGATTCTGCTGCTGGACGAGGCAACCTCGAGCATCGATACCCGCACCGAGCTACAGGTGCAGGCGGCATTCGACGAGCTCATGGCCGGCCGCACAAGCTTTGTCGTGGCGCATCGCCTGTCGACGATCCGCAACGCCGACTGCATTCTGGTCATGCGCGACGGCCAGATTATCGAGCGCGGCACGCACGACGAGCTGCTAGCGGCAGGCGGCTTCTACGCCGAGCTCTACCGCAGCCAGTTTGCCCAGTAGGGGCTACCGATTAGCGGCAGATGGTTTACATCTGCGTTGTTAGTACTAAGATATTCATCTAATAAATTGCATTAGTGGCTTTAGTTTTGGGGGAAACGAGGCAACGTGACTATGACGTGCTCTTTGGTGGTTAACAGCAAGAGCGGTAATACCAGGATGGTTTCGGGCGCGATCAAGCGCGCTCTGCAGGCTGCGGGCGTTGAGTTTGTCCATGCCGCGGCGTTGAGCGACGATGCGGATGCAGATCAGGTTGCGCTCGAGGCGCAGGGCGCCTGCGCGGCCGACACGGTGCTCGTCGGTTTTTGGTGCGACAAGGGCGCGTGCACGCCTTCGGTCGCGGCGTTGCTCTCCGCCTTGCACGGCAAGCGCGTCTTCCTGTTTGGCACCTGCGGTTTTGGCGCCGACCAGAGCTATTACCAGCAGATTATCGACCGCGTAACTTCCAATTTGGCTGGGGATGCCGAGCTTGCGGGCTGGGCAATGTGCCAGGGCAAGATGGGCCCCGCGGTCAAGCAGCGCTACGAGGCCATGCTCGAGCAAGATCCCGACAACGCCCGATTTAAGATGCTGCTCGACAACTGGGTTGCCGCGAAGGACCATCCCACCAAGGAAGATCTGGATAACATGGCTGCAGCCGCCAAGAAGGCCGTGCTGGGGGAGTAGCTCCCATCGCTGACGGCGGTCGGTCCATCTTTCTAAATGAAACGTCCTCCCGGGCGTCGGGGCACGAAGTTCCCTGCTCTACAGTCCTGCGCAAGACGAAGGCCACATTAAGTGGCCTTCTTTGCGTGCGGAACTCGCGATGAACTTCGTGCCCCGACGCCCGGGAGGACGCCTCTTTATTGATGGGAGGCCTGATAGGTCGATGGTTCCGTGCCCGGATGCGTCCAAAGTGGGACGGGCTTTCCGGATGGGCGGGCTTTCGAAAAATGCGTCCCGGAATTTGCCTTTGGAATGGGACGTAGTTTCCCGTTGAGGTGCTTTGCGGAAAGTGCATCCCACTCTGGGCGGTCGAAGTGGGACACACTTTCCCAAAGGCGCTCCAACGGGAAATTGCGTCCCATTATTCGGTCAAGAAACGGGATGCATTTTCCCAATGAGAGCAAAACCGGAAAATGCATCCCACAATCAGCCCTCAAAGTGGGACGCCGTTTCCCAATGAGGCTCAAGCGGAAAATGCATCCCGGAATTTGCGCTCAAAGTGGGATGCGGTTTCCGGTTGAGGGTCTAAGGGGAAAATGCGTCCCAGAATCGACGCTTGAAATGGGATGCAGTTTCCCGATGAGGCACTCGATGGAAAATACATCCCAGAAATGGCCTTTGAGCTGGGATAAGATTTCCGCGGCATCTCGGATTCTCAAAAATGAGACACGCCGTTGGCGAAAATGAGACACGTGATATCGGGCATCGGACGTATCATTTGCAAAAATGAGTCAACTCCACTCGAATAAAGCGAGGTCCCTCATGTACGTTCCACACCCCCGTATCCGTAGGCTGTCGAAAATCCCGCTTGTTGGGACGGCGGCGCTTGCTGCGCTGATCGCCACGAGCGTCGCCTGTTTCACGGCGGCTCCCAACGTCGCCCAGGCGGCCGACGCGCCTGAGATCACCGATATGACCGAGCAGGACTATAGCGATTTGGGCCTGGGCACGAGCGAGGACATTCCGGCCGATACCGTTGGCCCCTATTCCACCGATACCCCCACGACGTTTGCCACGCGCAGCGAGGTCTATATGGCAGCTAACGGCAGCCATGGCAATCGCTACACTCTGCGCGACAAGCTCGAGAGCGTCGAGCGCGGCGATATTGGCGGCAGCAGCAAACTCACCGATGGCTATGGAAGTGTGTGGGGCGCCGCAAAGTTCTGGCAAAACGTCAACAACTTCGATACGAACAGCGACCTCTACAAGCATAGCGACTACGGTGGCGGCACCTGGTCGTATTTGAGCAACAATGAGTCCTCGACGGTGCTCGCCAACGACAACAACGGCTTCTCGGGCATTCACGCCACAAGCGTTGAGTTCTGCAGCGATGCCAGTACAGGCAAAAAGAGCCGCGTTGCCGAGCTTCGTGCCTACGGCGACAGCTCGTCCACGACGATCGACGGCAAGTCGTACGCCGGAAAGGTTGAGCTGGTCCTCTATTAGTTTAGCAACGGGCGCACGCGCAGCCTTGATACGCGCCTGTCGGTGACGGTCAACACCAATATGATGGACGGAGGCCGTTTTAAGTATCTGAACGCCGGTTACCTGCAAGAGCACGACGCCGTCTTTGATGTCGAGGCGGGCAATGTCGATGGCGACGGCGTCGACGAGCTTTTTGTCTACGCGGGCTGCTATGTCGACGAGAACGGCGTGCGCAAGGCTGTAGTCGACATGTATGACTTGGAGGGCGGCAACTGGAAGCAAAGCGTCGTCAAGATCGATGCCGGTAACGCCGCGGACTACACCACGCACAACAAGGGCGGGAACGACTCCTGGACGCAGCTTCAGTCAGCTCCTGTCGTTTCGCTAGCGGCCGGCGACCTCGATCGCGATTTTTGCGATGACCTCGCCATCGTGGTCTCGGCACCCTACGGCAAGAAGAATATTGATAAGTCGACGCATTGCGAGCTGTTTTCGTGGGATGCATCCAAGGGTGCGCTCGTCCATGTCGATGCTCTGGGCGACGCGGGCGCAATCTCCCTCTCCGCGAACGGCAAGACCATGGTCGCTGCGAATGCGACGTTCGGCACGTTTGCCGCCTACGATGAAGAAGGAAAGAAGACGGGTGAAACCGTCACGGGCCTTATTCTTGCGGGCTATGACTGGCAACGCAGCGCTTTTGATTACGGCGCTTCTGACGGCAGCAAGGGGCTGTACGGCGCGCTGTACCGCTACGCGTATTTTGACTCGGAGTCTGGCGAGTTCAAGCTTTCCGATTGTAAGGAATACAGAGACGGGCTCCTCGCCTCCTATGGGCTGATGCATGTGCCCAACAGCGCATGGAAGGATAGCGCTCAGGATAAGCGCTATCCGTGCACCTTGGCGCCTATTGCCCTTGCCGCTGCCAACCTTGACGGCCTGTCCGAGCAGCTGGCGGTTGACGAGGTGCTCGTGGGCGGCGATGTGTTCCGCGACTTTGCCTGCAACACGGCACAGAGCGGGGCTCAGGGCTTGGGGTCCATGGTCGGAACCATGAGCATGAGCGGTCAGCAATACAACAGCAGCAACAAGCATGACCACAAGGGTATAGAGCAGGTGTGGATCAGCGACGTCAAGGCGGGCAGCGTCTCGGGTTCGGACCGCTATAACGAGAGCTTTATCGCCGTGGTGGGCAAGCACCGCGACGAGGACCTGCGCAAGAACGATGACTACTATTGGATGACCGCCTCGCATTTTTCGCTCGACGAGAACGGAAAGGTGCGCCGCGGCGAGGAGCAGGTGATTAGCGAGAGCAACCGTCGCGGCACTACCTACGGCACATTTATCTCGCTCGCGCTGCCCGATGTCGACAACGACAGCGTCAAGATCACGTACAAGGACCGCTACAAGGTCTATACCAACCCGCGCGTGCTTGCCGTGCTGCAGGATGCGCCCTATGTTGAGGATCTGGAGCAGGCATACGGCTATCTGGTGTTGGGCGGCACGTCATACGGAGAGGAAAAGGGCACGGGGACATCCCAGGGCTATACCATTGGCGCCGAGTTGGGCGTTGCCGTCGAGGTGCAGACCGGTCCGCCCCTGGTCGCGATGAATGCTTCAGTCGATTTTGCCGCCGAGGGATGCTATGACTACCGGAGCGAGCGCACGGTCAGCGCAAGCGTAAGCTATGAGTCGCATGCCGGCGAGGGTGACAAGGCCGTGCTCTACACGATTCCGATGGTCTATTACGAGTATGAGATCGAAAATGAGGAAACTGGTGGCAAGGGCGTGATGGCGGCGCCCGTGTCGCTCGGCGCGCAGACCTCGGTCGTTAATGTCGAGGCCTATGACCGCATTGCCAAACAGCACAATATGACGCCGCTCAGCTACTTTTTGACCAACCGGTCGGGAGAACCCGGAACCTATCAAACGACGCTCAACGGCGAGACTCCCGTTGGGGATTCCTTTGGCCTGGGCAAGCCTGGCGTAACGCGCGCCTACACGCACGATGGGTTTAACGGCGCCGCCGCGCAGTCGGGGGCGAGCATTGAGCAGACCATCGAAGTCGAGGAGGGCAAGGAGCAGGAGCTCGAGCTCGGCTTGACGCTGAACGGCAGCGTTGTCATGGGCGCGAAGCTTGCAAAGCACGAGTTATTTGGCGGCCTGTGCTTTGGTGCCAACGCCGGCTTTACTACGGGTAACTCCTCGAGTGAATCGACCGAATACGGCGGCACCGTCGACAACCTGCCCGAGGCCGCGAAGGATAAGTACGGCTTTGCGTGGCGCCTGGGCGTCAACGCGGTGGATGTCAACAAGTTCGAGGACGGCTCGGGCGACAAACTCGGCACCAAGGACACCGATCAGTTCTGGATCGTGGGCTATGACGTCAAGGACGTCCAGGTGCCCGACGCGCCGGCCGTGACGGGCTTTACGGCAAACGCCGTTGATTCGACAAGCATCACCTTTAGCTGGGACGATGTGCTCGCAAAGAAGGACGGCTTTAGCTACGGCGTGGGCATGCTGCAGAGTAACGCGGCCGACGCCATCGTCAACAGCTGGAAGATCGCCGACAACACGCAGACCTCGCTTATCTGGGATGGGTTGTTGCCGAATACGGAGTACCGATTCGCCATTGCCGCCGTTAAGAACGGATCTACGATTGAGACGGGTATTCGCTCGGCAATCATCACGGTCAAGACCATGCCCGACGGCATGACGATGACCGTGAGCGGACCTGCGGCGGATACAGCGGAGAGGTCGGCCCTCGAGTATGACTCTTCGGTCGAGTGCGCGGAGGGAGACAAGTTGACGCTTTCGGCGATCGGGCATGTGACGCAGCGCAATGCCGACGGCAGTGAAACGGAGCTGGCGCCGTCGTATATCTGGTACCGCAAGGTTCGCGGCGAGACCGCGTTCCAGCTCGTGGGCGCCGACGGCAACCTCCAAGCCGGAACGGCCTCAACGCTCGAGATTGACCTGACCGCAGACGATGACGGCGCGCAGTACTACTGCCACGTGGGATACACCAACGTTGGCCTCGATACCGGTATCACGCTGGTGAACATCGCGCCCAAGGAGACAGCGCCCACAACGGTGAACGCCGCCCCGATCCGCACGCGCCGCTTGTTCTCGCAGGCAAGCGCGGGCGCCAAGAAGTTCCTGGACCATACGCTGGTAAACACTGCCGGCCCCACCGACTCCGAAGGCTCAAAGGACCCCGAGACTCCGACAACCCCGGAGACCCCTGAGACCCCGACGAATCCGGACAAGCCCAAGACGGATGACGGAACCAAGACCGGCGCCAAGGCCACGACCTCAGCCAAGAACCTCGCAGGTACCGGTGACCAAACATTCGCCATGGTCGCCACCGCAGCGGCGGCGGGTGTAACGCTCGTAGTAATAGCCCTCATCATGCTGATCAAGCGCCGCAAGAACCACTAGGAGTCAGTCGAACATATCAACAAAGTAAAACCCGGGTAGCCAAACAACTGGCTACCCGGGTCTTCTTTTTGCGCGGCTCAAGTTGCGGCGGGCTTCGGCATGCCGTCGAGCGGCGGGTGGGCAAGGCGCATGGAGCTTACCGAAAAAGGAGGTCGAAAATAAATGGTACTTGAAGCAGTTTAAATTTAATGTGGGGGGGGGGGTACAATATCTGAGATACGCAGATTATTAGACTCTCTGTGAAGAAGCTGCACAGGGGGTTAGACGCAGGTACTGAACAAAGCGGATCGGTATGGGTGTAAATGACCACTTACGCCAAAAATAGTAGCATTTGGCGATAAACCGTTGATAAAAATGGAGGATATCACTATGGTTTTTGTTGAAAAAGGATATCAAACTGGCTTTTTCGAACTCCATTTTTAAGGGCCTTGCGGTGTTTGAGGAATGTGGCTGACCCTTGAAGGGATCGAATGTAGCCTCGATGGGGATGGAATAATCATTTTGACGGGGCGCGGATTCAAACGATTTATTGCACTTCTTAGCAGCTTGGTGATTGTGCTCGTCATAGCTCTTGCCGCCGCCTCTTTCGTTCCTCGCGCATTTGGATACACACCCTATGCAGTGCTTTCTGGCTCTATGGAGCCCGAGCTGCCCGTTGGCTCCATGGTGTTTGTTCGCCAAGTTGAGCCGACGGATATTGCCGTGGGCGACAATGTAACCTTTTATCGATCGGACGGCGCCGTGGTGACCCACCAGGTATACGAGATCGACCCTGTTGCGCAGACGATCGGCACGCAGGGAATCGCAAATAAAAATGCAGACGGAATCATCATGCACGATGCCGAATGCACGCCCTTTTCGAGCGTTATTGGCACCGTTTCTTTTTGTGTCCCTTACCTGGGCTTCGTTAACGCATATTGCACGACGATGCCCGGTTTGCTTGTTGTGGTGGCCGTTCTGGCGCTGCTGGTCGTGGCGTCACTAGTGCTCGACCGGGTGGTTCCCGACGAGCCTGCGGGCAAACATGCCCGCGCGCATGCGAAGGAGCGGCGTTCATAGCGGCAGGGAGAAGTGTCGGCAGCGGCATGGGCCGTTGTCGGGGAAGACGATTCTCGAAAGGAAGAGAACGATGGAAAACAAAAAGAAAAAGCGCTACGGCATCGTTGCCGCCCTGCTGCTGCTCGTACTGGCGGCCGGCGTGGGTACCTACGCATGGCTGTCGGCAACCGATCAGGTGAAGAATGAGTTCACGGTCGGTAGCATCGGCAAGCCTGAAGTGAAGCCCGACCCTGATCAGCCGGATAAGCCTGGCCCTGTTCCCACGGACCCCACAGTGGATGGTTATCTGTTCGAGACCAAATGGGTGAAGGACTCCAAGATGATTCCCGACACCAACATCAACAAGAATCCCAACGTTGGTATCGGCAAGGACTCTGACGCATCCTATGTGTTCATCTACGTGAAGAACGCAATCGTGAAGGATGACGCCGAAAATGCCCTCGCCAAGACCCCGTACTTCACCCTTAATTCCAACTGGAAGCCGGTTGATACTGACCAGGTGAAGAACAACGGCACCGATGGCCAGTACGTGAGCGGTCTGTTCATGTATACCGCTGATGGCGCCGGCACTCCTGCAAGGCTTACTCCCGTTGATGGCAAGGCTGCTTACACCGGTGAGCTGTTCAGCACCGTGCATATCCCGGCTGCCATGAACAGCACGGATGTCGTTGCCAATCCTGCTATGACGGTCTCCTGCTATATCTTCGGCGCTGACCAGGGTGATGCCAGCAACGCCATCACTCAGGCCAAGGCTTGGGCTACGACTCAGGCGTAATCCCACCCCTCCCATTGAGATCCCGGCCCACCCCCACCCCCATTTCCGGGCCGGGATCTCACCCCCCTATCCGACGATTGGCGAACGTAATGCTCAACAATCTTTCCGACAATCAGAAACGCACCTTGGCGCTTGCCGCCATGGCGTTGCTTGCCCTGGCGTGCCTGTGCGGCACGCTGGCTTTTACCGTGGACATGGTGCCCGCGAGCAACGTCGTGTCGTTTGGCAGCGTGAAGGTACGAGTCTGCGAGTTCACCCTCAACGATCAAGGCGAAGAGATTCCGTTTGAGCCCAACGCGCATGGGGACTATCCCGACACCAAGGCCACGGGCTCTGACATTAGCCGAATCGTGCGCGTGGAGAATGCCGGCGCACAGCCCGAGTATGTTCGCGCACGTCTGCGCATGACGTCGGTGGCGCCCGACGGCACGACCGCGGATGCCTCGGGCAACGTCGCCTTTAACGTGAGCGCGGGCGAGGGCTCCCCGTGGGTCGATGGCGGCGATGGGTGGTTTTACTATCGCGGCCTTACCGGACGCGGCGGCGCGCTCGATCCCGGCGCCATGACGGAGAGCCTCATGGACTCGCTGCGCTTTGTAGGTGACTACCACGATGCCGCGCGCGGCGGCTCATTCAAGCTCGATATCGACGTTCAGGCCGTGCAGGCCAAAAACCAGCAGACAAACGATTCTGTCCTCGACGTGCTTGACGTCGCGGGCTGGCCGGAGGCGAACTAGCCTATGAAGATCAAGATCGTGGACCGAGGTGTGCTCAGCAGGCTGGTTGCCGTCGCGGCGATTGCCCTTTGCTGTGTAATGGCGCTGCCGACGGCGGCGCATGCCGAGGCTGCGCCCGAGGGCCAGACCGAGTTTCATATCGAAAACAGGAACGACTTCTTGTCGTGTGTCGCGCTGTCGCGTCAACGCGACACGTCGAAGTGGCACGTCTATCTCGATAACGATATCGTTCTTAACGATGAAGATATGAACGCCATTGTTAAGAATACGGTCAAGCACCTCTCCTTTGGCAACAAGGACTATCCCTTTAGGGGCGTCTTCGATGGCCGAAACCACACCGTGACGGGTCTTAACTACGCCAACAATATGTTGGACCCCGAGCGCGACACGGGCTTTTTTGCCGAGACCGACGGCGCCACCATCAAGAACTTCCTGGTCAAGGATGCCAACATTTGGGCTGACTTCCGCGGCGGCATTATCGTGGGCAAGGCCGTCAACACCAGCTTCGAAAACGTCATGGTCATGGAGAGCACCCTGCACGTTACGTGCGTCAACAACACGCTCAATCTTATTACCAACGCAGGCTTTGAGGGCGGCCTGATTGCCGGCGAGCTCGACGGCTGCAAGCTCTACAACTGCGAGGTCCGTGGTGGCCGCGCCGTTAACAACACGACTTCGGGCGTACAGGCGCTCGGCGGTGAGGGCCTGTATATGGCAGCGTTTGCCGGCTACGTTAAAAACTCGACGATTGAGTACTGCCGCGTTACGCCTACGCGCAACAAGGATGGTTCGATTGCCGATAAGGGCATGACCGACGTTACCAATAAATACGACGTTGCCATTGGCGCCCTGGGCGGCAACAACGTGTATGCCTCGGGCTTTGTTGGCTGCATGGCGGGCGGCGCCAAGATTATCGACTGCTTCTCGACGGCGCAGTGCTACAGCTATGCCGCATCGTACGTGGGCGTCGTCTCCGTAACGCGCGCGTGGACGGGCGGCCTGGCGGGCCGTATTTTAACCGAAGAAGGCAACGAGCTCGTTCGCAGCCACTTTGCGGGTGACCTGAGCTCGCGTCAGTACAATCCCATCGCTGTGATCCCCATTATTCAAAACGACGTGAACTTGGGCGGTATTGCTGCACGCGCCAACAAGGACGACGCTACGGTCACCGAGTGCTACTTTAAGCCGAGCGTGAGCCTAAAAGGCAACAGCCAGGGTACCGCGGCTAAGAAAAAGATTCCCTCGTTTGGCGGTGACGGTACCACCAAGGGCGAGAGCTATGGTCCATGGGATGACGAGCGTTACATTACGCGCGAACTGTGGGAGGAGCACGACTACGATTTCTGTGCCGGTACCATGCGCTCGACCGCTAACAACGATGCCCTGGGCGGTTCGCATGCCAACGAGTGGGCGATGGATTACAAGCTGAATATCCCCGTGCATGGCCAGAGCGTTAAGGCGACGATTGATTTTCCTGGTGCGGGTACCGCGACCATCGAGGCAACCAAACTCGGTATTGAACAGAAGACCTCGGATCCGTATACCTTTGCCGTGAGCGCCGTGCTGGCGGGAACGGCTCAGGGCTTGGCCCAAGGCGATACGTCGGTGACGTTTGAGCAAGAGACCTCTGCAAAGCCCGAGGGCCTGACCGATGCGAACGGCGGCTACCGCTTTATGGGTTGGTTCCGCGAGCCCAATGTACACGTGAATCGCATTGGCCAAGACAACAGTTGGTTTGACGGCAAGACCGATGACGCTGCTGTTAAGGACGACAAGCGTGTCGAGGAGAACGCGAAGCACGATCTGTCGTCTAAATATAAGGCGGATAACGGCGCGGGCGTCGATGAAAAATATGGCTTCAAGGGCAATGACCTTTTTATCGCTTCGTACGAGGCTCAGGTACTGTTCTATAACGTTAAGGGTGAGACGCTCAATTGGCATGACGGCGCCAAACACGATGCTTCAGTGGACTGGTACCGCTATGGCGTCGGTCTGACACCTGCTGCCCCGGTCGATCGCGGTGGTTTGTCGCGTACTGCCACATTTATCGGCTGGACCACGCAGCGCAGCGACGAGGCGGGGATGAACGGCGCCTATGCCGCCATCACCTCAACTCAGTTAGCCGATCTTAAAAATCAGGGAGCTTTTTATCCTGCGGGTAGCGAGATCACTGTTGTCCGCCCGACCGACTTCTACCCGGTATACAGCGACTACGTGTCGAACATCATGACGGTGTTCGAAGGCAATGAGCAGGACGAGCTTGATGACGTGACCCAGCGCGTTGACGTGGGCAACACCCATGTGGATGTGCAGGCGGGCAAGAATGGCACTAGCTCCTACACGGTGCAGGTGCGCGGCGTGGATAACAAGCCGCTGTCCGAGGGCGGAACGTTGCCCGATGGCTACCGCTTCTTGGGTTGGTATGAAAACAAGGGGACCGAAGAGAACCCGCTCGAGGTGCGCGTAAGCCGCGATCCCAGCTATAAACTCCCTGCCGATGTCGATCTAACCGTGCCGCATACCTACACCGCCCGCTTTGAGTACCGCGTGGATTATTACGTTCGGGCTTATACCAACAAAGAGTTTACGGAAAGCACGAAACTTTGCTTCGTTTGGAATCGGTATCAAACGCCCTTTGAGGAAAACGTCGGTAGCACCTTCGTGCGTGAAAACGTCGTTCATTGGGGTTCGGAGCATGTTGACCACGGTATAAAGAATAATTATGACGGAACGTGTGAGACGCGCTACACGACGAAAACCCTTGTCGTAAGTCCTTTTAAGGCGTACTCACACAACGTTAAAAACGATACAGGCTCTGATACCCAGAAAAACCTATTTGCCGATACCGATTTTCCAGGCGCCGCGACGTTGAGCGATGAATGGACTTCCATTTCGCTGAACGTTTCGATTTCTCCGGTAAGCGATCGGTATCATTTGAATTTCTGGACGCTTGAGCGCGGCAATAGCTGCTGGACGTATGTGAAAAATCCCATCGAAAGCACGATGCTGTATCTCAATACGAAGTATTACGTTCGTGCGATGATTACCACGGACGTTAACTTCTACAACAAGGACAACACAATCCTGAAGGCCGCTACGCGTCGTTACGAAAGCAACCTGCTGCAAAATAAGGTGAATGGATCAGACCCTGCGTACACGTATTACTACCCGCATGTGAACACTTCGGTTGAGGCAAAAGGGAAGCCGCAGGATGGGCTAGCTAGTTCTTATGAAAGCCCCTTGACTCTCGAGTCTTCTCCGACCGATGCGGAGATGGCGGTGTCGGGCTATAAGTTCTTGGGCTGGATCTCTACGGCTGAGGTCAAGAAGGACTCTCCCGTCTGGAACTATATCTACGATGTCAAGGACGATTCCTTCACCACGTCTGATCCGGACAAGGCCAAGCCGTATCTAGCGACAAAAGAGTCCGTGGTCACCCAGTGGCAGGACGCGTATCCCGTGTACGTAAAGTTCAACGTCAACTACACCACCAACCTGCATCGTGCCGGTTTTAAGGGCACTTCTGAAGTCAATGTGCCCAAGTACGACATCGTTCCCGTTATCAATGCGGACGCTGATCCCGCCACGGCAACGGTGACTCCTGATATCGCAACGACGGTATACAAGTCCGGCGACGAGTTATACAAGCTGGATAAGGTCGAAATCGAACTTCCGAATGGTGAGGTTAAAGAGCTCGAATCTAACGGCGATAACTCATATTCCTATTCGGTGGAACCCGGCGGAACCTATACATTCGTGGCGTACTATTCGCCGTTGGCGGTCGTGTACCATCTCAATGCAACGGATGTGGATGGCAAGGTAGCCCAGCGGGACGATACGCTCGGCAACCTTAATGGCGGCATCCCGCTGCCAACGTATGACGTTGACAACATCGATGCTGCGACGGGTGCATACAATGCCTTCGTAGGCTGGACGGAAACTAAGCCGGCGGCTGGCAGCGGCTATGTCCGTTGGTCGGATGGCCTTCCCATGGTGAATAAAAACACCGTGGTCAAGGCCCCCATGGAGCTGTATCCGGTCTACCGTGCCAGCGCGGTCCAGGTTCAATCGAATATCGATGCCAATTTGGATGACCGCGAGTCCGTGCGCTCGCTTTCGCGTACCGACTCCGGCGATCAGATTTCGTTGGAGGTTAAGGCTGCGGCCGAAGTCGTCGGTAAAGATGGCACCAAGTACGATTTTGTCGGCTGGTCGCGCGACTATGTCGATGGCGGGCAGTACACCCTGATGACCGGCGATGAGAAGTATCCCCTCGAGGGCAATGAGCCCTTTAAGAGTGTGACCTACACCGCGGTATACAAGATCGCACCGTACAAGGTGCGCTATCACGGTGTTGACGGCAAGGTTATCTATACGGCGACGGTCGACTCGGGCAATGAGCGTGCGACGGGCGCGGGCTTCGTTCATAACGTCAAAGTTCCCAAGATGGATAAGAGCGGAAATCCGGTCTATGACGACAAAGGTAATCCCGAGATGGAGGAAAAGCTTGTCGCATACGACCCGGATGCCTATTCCAAGATCGTCGCGCTGCTCGATGAGCAGACGGCTACCAGCGGTGACGTACGCGAGCTCTTCCTGGAGTGGCGATATGTGCCTGCCGATGGCGCTGCGAAGTCTTGGGATGAGTTTAAGGGCGAGCCGGTCAAGGGCGATATGGACTTGTACCCCGTGACGTATCGCGTGACTGCCAACGACACATCCGATGCCTCGAATCCCGTAGTTATGACCGCGAAGCTCAAGTGGTTGCTCGATCCCACTGCTGCTAACACGGTCGACAGCGGCGCCGACGAGGCTCCGTTTAAAGTCTGTTTTGCCGAGCCGTTTATGGGGACGCAGCTGACTGTCACAGTTAAGCAGGCGAGCTATGGCCCCGATGCATCCAGGACGGAGAAACCCGTAAACGACATGTATGTCTCGCTGTATAGCATGGGCTCGGGCAGTGGTTCGTTTGACCTAGCCAACCGTCTGGAGTTCAAGAAGACGGGCGAAGGCGACCAGGGTGACGGCAATGCTGTGTTCGACTTCGCCAAGACCCATGCGCTGACGATCGTAAAAAAGACTACCGATGCCAGCGCCAAGGGCCAGACGTTCCGCTTTAAGGTGACGAGAAAGATGTCGAAGGACTCTCCTGCCGAGACGCGCATGGTCGAGGTGAAAGTCGATAAAACTCAGCAGGAAAACGGTGAAACCTGGTATGTCGGCAGCGTGCAGTTTGCCGCGCCGGCGGGCACCTATACCGTCGAAGAAGACACGGCTTGGGCATGGCGCTACCAGGGAGAGCTGAGCACGCCGGGCAAGGCGCCCGGTAAATCTGCCGAGCTGACGATTTCGTCTGCTTCGAGCGCGGGCGACACGGTGGTCACGTGCGTCAACACGCGTGCGAAGGACAAGTGGGTCGCTGGCGACTCGCGTGCCAAGAACGTTTGGGATAACGGCCAGCTGAAGAAGGAGGACTAGGATGACAAAGCGCAAACAGATCGTGGTCCTCCTTGTCGGCGTTCTCCTTTTAGCTGGCGTCGCCGGTACCTTTGCGTGGCTTTCGGTTACGGGCGTGCTGGTCAACGAGTTTGGCATCGGATCGGTGACGCCCTCGGTGGGCGAGACCCTCAAAGATAACGTGAAGAGTGACGTCAGGATTACAAACAAGGGCACGGCTCCGGCCTACCTGCGTGTCGCGGTGGATATCTACTGGCAGGACCAGAACGGCGCGCGCCTGTGGGAGGAGCCGGTTGCCGGCACCGACTACACCATTGAGTGGGGCGCTATGTCCGATGCCTCCGCTACTAACAGCGCCTCGTCTTGGGTTGTCGCGACCGATGGCTTCTACTACTGGACATCGCCTGTTGCGCCGATGGGCGAGACCGACGTGCTCATCAAAAAGGTGGCTGAGCATAAGGTCGAAGGAAAGAACCTGGTTGTCGACATCTCGACCCAGGCAATTCAGTCCACACCCGACGATGCGGTTAACGACGCATGGAAATGCACGGTCAAAAATGGCGTGCTGGTGCCGCCGTACGGAGGTGCGTAAGTATGGCTTTCCCGATTCGCAAAGATGCTGCGCGTGCCGTACGTTGCGCAATCGCGGCCATTTTCTGCATTGCCGCACTCGTTGCTCCCGCCCACGCGTTTGCCGATACTCCTGCGATTGCCTATGACGGCAACGCACGCCAGCTGACGGTCTCGGGGGTGACAGCCTCCTCGGGGGAGCCCGACCTGTTTCCAGCTTTTAAAGATCTAATGCCCGGCGATGAGCGCGAGCAGCAGATCGAGATTCGTGCCACAGGCGTAAAGTCCCAGGTGCGCGTATTTGTTCGTGCCGTTGTCGACCACGAGACGGCGCACCTGCTATCGCCCATTACCTTAACGGCGACGGTGGGCGATGCGTCCGCAGGCTGGCTCCAGACGGGAACGCCGGGCAGCGTGTTCGCTCGCCCCACCCAGGTCGCTACGTTTACGGGCGATGGCAGCACGGTGCTCAATCTGCAGCTGAGTGTTCCGACGTCGGTAGGCAACGAGCTTGCCGATGCGAGCAAGACTATCCGCTGGGAAGTCACCGCCGAAGACGATGGCGAAACAATTCCTGCGCAGCCCGCTGGCTCCAAAAAGCCCAGTCTGTTTGGCTTGGCTGCGACGGGCGACAGCACGCTCACGCTGCTTTTGGTGTTGCTGACATTTGCGATCATCGCTTTTATGGCCGCGCTGTTCTTGTCCCGAAGGGATAAACGCTAGCCATTTGAGTCCATCTTCTAAATGTAACGCCCTCCCGGGCGGCGGGCACGAAGTTCCCTGCTCTACAGTCCCGCGCAAGACGGAAGCCACATTAAGTGGCTTTCTTTGCGTGCGGAACTCGCGATGAACTTCGTGCCCGCCACCCGGGAGGGCGTCCCTTTATTGATGGAAGGCCTAATAAGCTGATAATTCCATGTCCCAATGTGTCCAGAGTGGGACGGGCTTTCCGGATGGGTGGGGTTTCGGAAACTGTGTCCCAGAATATTGACTCAGAGTGGGACGCGGTTTCCGGTCGAGGCCTCAACCGGAAAGCCTGTCCCAGAATGTAAGCTCAAACTGGGATGCACTTTCCCGACGGGCCGCCAACCGGAAATCGCATCCCATTCTGGACATGAATTCCGGGACACACTTTCCGCAAACAAAGAAGGCCACAAACGTGGCCTTCAACTTACATATGTTGCAGATGCCCCCATGACAAGCCGCGCTCCAACAACAAGGCGTCTGCCCGGGCGGTGCGGAATGTAAGGTTCATCGCGAGTTCCGCACGAGCCGGAGAGCACTTAATGTGCTCTCCGTGCGAGCAGGACTGTCCGAGCAGGGAATCTTACATTCCGCGCCGTCCGGGCAGACGAACCGGGATCGACCCGCTACTTAATCTTGGTCGTGCCCGGCGCCAGGTTGGGGTCGGTCTCGTTGGCCTCGGTCTGGAAGTGCTCGGTGTAGACGTTCTTGCCGTCGCGGAACATCTCGTAGTACTGCATCTTGGCGTAATCCTCGCGCGCCTTGGTGGCGGCTGCTGCGGCGGCGTCGTCACCGGTGACGTTGGAGGAGAGCGCCCAGCGCAGGCTGGCGTCCTCGTAGCCCACCGAGTTGATGGCGGGCAGCGACTCGCGAAGCGTCATGTGCGCTTTCTGGTAGTCGGAAAGCGGGGCGCCGATCAGCTGCATAAGCTGCGTGGACAGGTAGTTGGTGGACAGGTCGTCGACCTCGCTCGTCTGGTCGCAGCCGGCAACGTCGTAGTTGGCCCAGATGATGTAGTCGGTCTGCCACAGACGCTCCTGATGTGTGGCGTCGTCCTCGCCGGTAAACCACTTATCGTTGAACTTGGACGGGAAGAACGGCTGATGGTCGCCCCAGAACACCACGACTACCTTGCGGTCGAGCTTGCTCAAGGCGTTGAGGAAGTAGCGCAGCGCCTGATCGGACTGCTCGATGCACGAGACATACTCGTCGACATCGGACAGCGTGCCGTCCTCGACGGTCTTGGCGTCCAGGTCGGTCGTGTCGATATTCAGATGCATCTGCTTATCGACCGGCAGCAGGCCCGTGTCGTAGCCCGAGTGGTTCTGCATGGTCACGTCGAAGATAAACTGAGGATCGGCGTTCTGGTCGAGCAGCTCAAGAATCTTGTCGTAGGTAGCCTGGTCGGTCACCATCCCGCGCAGGGTATCGGCGCCCTGGAAATCGTTGATGGACAGGAACTGGTCAAAGCCAAAGTCCTTATAGACGTTTTCGCGGTTCCAGTTGGTGGCGTGGTTGGGGTGCATGGCCGTGGTGGAATATCCGAGCGACTTGAACTGCTCTGCCAGGTTCCCGGTCGTCTCCATGTTGTAGATGGTGTACGGATACACGCCCGAGCCCAGGTTGGCCATGGAGTTGCCGGTCATAAACTCAAACTCGGTATTGGCGGTGCCGCCGCCGTAGGCGCTCACGTAGAGCTTGCCGCGGCTGAGGCAGTTGGACAGGTTCTTAAAGTACTGCGGGCCTTCGTAGCCGGCGCGCATGTTCTGGTAGATCGAAAGGTCTGAGAAGGTCTCGTTCATGATGGCGATGACCGTGGGCTTCTCGCTATCGAACTGCTCCTCGGCGGCGGCGCGCTCGTCGCTCTTGGCCGCGTCGGACTTGTCGTAGGCCTTGGTGTACTTTTTGAGCGTGGCCTTGGCATCGTCGACGGAGTAGTCGGCGGGTTTGGGCGGCTTGATGGACTGCGCTGCGCTAATGAAAGCGGGCAGGTATCCCTCGCGCCAGTAGCTCTCGAGCGGGCGCCAGGTGTAGACGGTGATGCCGAGGGTGTTGTAGTAGTCGATAAGCGTGACGTGCGCGGTCACGCCGCCCAGGCACAGCACGGCGACGAGCAGGTTGGTGAGCAGCATGCGCTTGGCGTTGGCGGCGCCCTTCTGACGGTGCGGTGCCACCAGGCCGGCGTACTCGCATAGCAGCATGGCGATGGCGGTAAAGCCCATGGACAGCACGCAGAACAGCGAGATCGAGAAGGTGTAGCCGGTGCCGGCGACCGCAGCGGCGGTGGAGATGGCCGAAAGGTCGCCCGGCTGGATGGGCATGGATTTAAACGTGATGACGAAGAACTCGGCAATGCCCAGGACAAATAGGGCAAAGGCCAGGACCGCGGGAGCTGCGCCGTGGCGCTGGAACAGGAAGAACAGGCCGACCATGAGCGTGGTGATGATGGCCCACTCGAGCAGGATGCATAGGGGGTAGACCCAGGTAAAGTCGTGGTTGGATGAGACCTCCATGCCCAGCAGCGCAAAAACGCCGGCGAGCAGCAGGCACAGGACGGCGGCGACGAGCGGTTTGCCCACAAAGGTGCCGCGTAGGCGGGCGAGCTTGCCGGTGGGGGCGGGGGCGTCGGGCTTGGCGAACGCAAAGACGCGCGGGGCGATGCGGTCGCGGGCGATGCTGGCCCAAGCGCAGCCGGTGAGGATGGCATTGGTCAGGATGAGCATCGCAAAGGCGAGCGGCTCGTTTTGCGCGACGAGACCAATAGCGCCCCAGACGGTCAAAAAGAGCTGGAACAGGCCAAAGGCGACGCTCCAGGCGAAGGCGCTCTTGGTGACGGTGCCCGACTGAGCGCGAATGGCCTTGGCCTCGCGCAAGACAAGGTAGACGGTCGCCGCAAGACCGACGAGCGAGATGGCGGCAGCGAACATGCTGAGACTCCTCACAAACTAAAACCTACGAAAGCGGGGGTTTACCCGATTGTTACCAAGATATGCGCTGCAATTGGTGACTGCGCACAACAACCAGCCATATTAACGCGCACGTGCGGCGGTGTGGCGCAATGTAGTGGCGACCTGCGCGATAATGGACGGGAATTACACGGAAACGTAAAGGCTTCTTAAAGAAATGGCGAGGGTAGGACGATGAACGAGCAGGTTTGCAAGGCGGACATGGGCGGCGGCGGAGTTGCGGGTGTGGATACGTGCGGCTATCCGGTCGAGACTACGGGCAACACGGTGCTGGACATCTTGGAGCGCCGTTCGTCCACGCGCGCTTTTGCGCGCGATGACAATGACCGTCCCGTGGCGGTGACCGACGAGCAGCGTGCAGCGATTCTGCATGCGGCGAGTCGCGCGCCGTCGGCAGGCGCCATGATGATGTATTCCATCATCAGTATTCGCGAGCAGGCTACGCTCGATCGCTTGGCCGACCTGTGCGACCATCAGCCCATGATTGCCAAGGCGCCCTGGGCACTTATATTTGTGGTCGACTATGCCAAGTGGATCGATCTGTTTGAGCGCGTGGGCTGCTTTGAGCCCGAGTTCGTCGAGCGCACGGGCAAGGCGCCCCGTCGTGCACCGGGTTTGGGCGACTTTGCCATCGCGGCGCAGGACGCCGTGATCGCCGCGCAAAATGCCGTGGTCGCCGCCGAGGCCCTGGGGCTGGGAAGCTGCTACATCGGCGATGTCGTCGAGAATGCCGAGGAAGTGGCCGAGCTGCTGGATCTGCCTCCGTATACCATGCCGCTGTCGATGCTCATCATCGGCACGCCCCGTAAGGAGCGTCCGGCGATCGCACACCCCGTGGTGAACCTGGTGCACGAGGAGCGCTACTGCCGTGCGGATGCCGCGACCATGGACGCGCAGGTGGCCGAGATGGACGCGATGTTCCGTCCGCACGCCCGCGAGGTGGGGGAGCGCGTCGTGGACATCTATACCCGCAAGCACACGAGTCCCTTTATGGCCGAGATGAGCCGCTCCATGGAGTGGTGGTTCAAAAACTGGCTCGGAAAATGACGAATGTGACAAAGGGACAGTCCCTTTGTCACATTCCATATCGCCGCGGTAGCCTAAAGACTGTATAAATCTTTATCTAGCTGGGAAAACAGTGCATTTAAACATGGGCCGATTACCTATAATTCCTTCGAACATTAAAGTTGGGAGGAAACCGGCTTATGGAACAAAAGGCCAAGGAGGCAGCCTCGCACGCTGCGATTCCTGTGAGCATCTCGGCGATGCTCGTCACGCTGGGCGTGGTGTACGGCGATATCGGCACCAGCCCTATGTATGTAACCAAGGCGCTCGTTGCCGGCAACGGCGGCATCGGAAGCGTGACGGAGGAGTTCGTGCTTGGCGCGCTCTCCCTTGTCGTGTGGACGGTCACGCTGCTGACCACCATCAAGTATGTGCTCATCTCGCTGCGCGCCGATAACCATGGTGAGGGCGGCATCTTTGCCCTGTACAGCCTGGTCAAGCGCTGTGGCAAGTGGCTTATCATCCCCGCCATGCTGGGTGGCGCCGCGCTGCTCGCCGACGGCATCCTGACGCCGGCCGTTACCGTTACCACGGCCATCGAGGGCCTGCGCACCATCCCGGCGGTCCATGCCGTGCTGGGCGATGACCAGGGCCGCGTCGTCGCCATTACGCTCGCCATCATCATCGCGCTCTTTTTGGTGCAACGCATCGGTACGGCCAAGATCGGTCACGCCTTTGGCCCCATCATGACGCTGTGGTTCCTGTTCCTGGGCGGCACGGGTCTGTTTTTTGTCTTCCAGCACCCCGCCGTGCTGCTGTGCCTCAACCCGGTGCGCGGCATCGCCTTTTTGCTGAGCCCCAACAACCACGCGGGTATCATGATTCTGGGCAGCTGCTTCCTCGCCACCACCGGTGCCGAGGCGCTCTACTCCGACATGGGCCACGTCGGCCGCGGCAACATCTACGCCACCTGGCCGTTCGTTAAGTGCTGCCTGCTGCTTTCCTATATGGGCCAGGGCGCTTGGCTTATGAACAACGCTGCCAACCCCGAGCTCATGGGCATTGCCGACCTCAACCCGTTCTACCAGATGCTCGCCCCGGGCCTGCGCCCGTTTGCCGTAGGCCTTTCCACCGTTGCGGCCATCATCGCCTCGCAGGCGCTCATCACCGGCGCATTCTCGCTGGTGTCCGAGGCCAGCCGTCTGGACCTTATGCCGCACATGCAGGTCTTCTATCCTGCCGAGACCAAGGGCCAGCTCTACATCCCCATGGTCAACAACGTCATGCTTGTGGGCTGCGTCATCGTGGTGCTGCTGTTCCAGAACTCGGCGCATATGGAAGCCGCCTACGGCCTTGCCATTACGCTGACTATGATGTGCACCACGCTGCTGCTCTTCTTCTACCTGCACGAGGAGCGCAAGCTCAAGGTTGCTCCGTGGATCTTCGCGGCCTTCTTCCTTTTGCTCGAAGGCTTCTTCTTCGTGAGCTCGCTCACCAAGTTCTTCCACGGCGGCTACTTCACCATCCTCATGGCTGCACTCATCATGGGCATTATGGTGTGCTGGTACAACGGCACGGCGGTCGAGCAGCGCCAGTTTACGCTGCTGCCGCTGCGCAGCTACCTGCCGCAGCTCAAGCGCCTGCGCGACGACGACCGTTACGAGCGCATGAGCGACAACGTCGTGTACCTGACCAAGGACACCCATACCGACTACATCGACCGCGATATTGTCTACTCGATCTTGGACAAGCATCCCAAGCGTGCCCACGCCTGGTGGTTTGTGAACGTCGAGACCATGGACGAACCGCATACCTTTGCCTATTCGGTCGAGACGTTCGGCACCGACTACGTGTTCCGCGTGCATCTGTACCTGGGCTACAAGATCAACCAGCGCGTCAATGCCTACCTGCGTCAGGTTGTTCAGGACCTGGCTGCCACCGGCGAGCTGCCGCCGCAGACGCATGACTACTCGGTCTACAAGGATCCGGGTAACATCGGCACGTTCAAGTTCGTCCTGATCCGTAAGCTTCTGGCGCCCGAAAGCGATGTGGAGCCCAGCGAGCGTACGGCCATCACGCTCAAGTACATCATTCGCCGCGCCGCCGGCACGCCTGCGCGCTGGTACGGCCTGGAGAACTCCAACGTGAGCTTTGAGTACGTGCCGCTGTTCACCAAGTTCAAAGCCGTGAACAAGATGCAGCGCCTGGCCCCCAACGAGCGGCCGTAGACGTCGGCGGCTACACGGAGTTGGTTTTTGATGGATAAGCATGAGGTCGGGGAGGTAAACATGGATACAAAGGCGCTCGATGGCCGTGAGGCGGTGGTCGAAATGGTGCGTGAGGCGCGTGTCGACGCCGCCGAAGATCGGTTCCTTACGAACCGTGCCAACATGGATATGGCCGACCGCGTGATCTCGATCGTGGTGACGCTGCTTGTCGCGGCGTGCGTTTGCGCGCTGCTCGCACACGTGCTGTTTGTCTAGCGACCGCCGGTCGTAGAAGGCTTTACACTTGGAACCACCACAAGGGAAACCACCACAAAGGTGCCTGTCCCTTTGTGGTGGTTTTTGTTTTTGAGAGAGGGGCGGGGCGCTGATGGACGTCCGTACGGACGGCGATATTGCCGATAGCTTTTGGTGGCGGCGCACAACGCTGACGCGCCGCACTCCTCTGTATGACGCCTGCGTATCGGTGGGGCTGTTGGTCGCGGCGACGATTGTGGGTGCGCTGCTCGACCATCCGGGTCTCGCGCCGAGCATCATGATCGTCTATGTGTTCGCCGTTCAGCTGTGCGCATTCTTTACCTGGAGTCGCCTGTATTGCTTGCTGAGCTCGGCTGCCGCCGTGGCGCTCTACAACTTCTTGTTTGTCGACCCGCGCTACTCGCTGTCGCTTATCGACCGCGTCTATCCCGGCATGTTCTTCATCATGTTTGTGGTCTCGCTCGTGTCGAGCTCGATTGCCTTGGCCCTGCGCCGGGCCTTGGCGCAGGCTGCCGCCAGCGACCGTCGCACGCATATGGTGCTCGAGACCAACCGCATGCTGCAGCGCTGCGCCGACGAGCAGCAGATCGTTCACGCCATGGCCACGCAGCTGGCACGTCTTTCGGGCTGCCCTGTCGTGTGGTACAGCGCCGACGCCGAGGGCGATGACCTGCTGCCGCGTGCGACATACACGGCCGTGGGCGATGCCGCACCGGTGCACGAACTGGCGCCGCAGATGCCGCCGCGGCTCTCGGCGTCCGCCTATGTGGGAACGCCGCTCGATGCCACCTATGGCGGCTCGGCGTTTTATGGCATCTACCTGACGGTTCGCACAGGCGACGGCTTCGCGCGCTCGGGCGACCCCGCCTCGGTGGTGGGCGTGCTGGCTATCGTTGCCGAGCCCGACGTGCTGACGCATGAGGAGCGGACACTTGCCGATGCCATCGTGAGCGAAGGCGAGCTGGCGCTCGATCGCGCCCGCGCCATGGAGGCCCGCGAGGAGGCGGCGGTGCTTGCCAAAAACGAACAGCTGCGCGCCAACCTGCTGCGCTCCATCTCGCATGATCTGCGCACGCCGCTCACCAGTATTTCGGGCAATGCCGACGTGCTGCTCGACCAGGGCTCGACCGGCACCGCGGTGCTCGATGCCCAGACGCGCCGCGGCCTGCTTCTATCCATTCGCTCGGATGCGCTGTGGCTCAACGCCACCGTCGAGAATCTGCTCGCCATCACCAAGCTCGAGGGTGGCGGTATGTGCCTGTCGACCACGCTCGAGCTCATGGACGATATCGTCGAGGAGGCGCTGCGCCACGTGAACCCTGCCGTGCGCGAGCACGACCTTAAGGTGGTGGCGTGCGATGAACCGGCGCTCGTCAACGTCGATGCGCGCCTGATGGTGCAGCTGGTGGTCAATCTGGTGAACAACGCCATCACCTATACGCCCGCGGGCTCGCATATCATGATTTCGATTAGCGTCGACGATGGACGCGTGGCGTGCTCGGTGGCCGATGATGGTCCGGGCATCGCACCCGAGGATCGCGAGCGGATCTTCGAGTCGTTCTATACCGCCAACCATGGTCTGGCCGACAGCCACCGCAGCGTTGGCCTGGGTCTTTCGCTCTGCCGTTCCATTGCGTTGGCACATGGCGGTAGCATAGAGGTTGCCGCGGCAGACCCGCACGGTTCGGTCTTTACGATTGAACTTCCCGCCGCCGACGTTTCGTTTGATAAGGAGTAGCGCTGTGCCGAACTCTGCCGTAAAACCGCTCATCTTGGTCGTTGAGGACGACCCCGCCGTTCGCAATCTTATCGTTGCCGCGCTCGAGGCGCACGGCTTGCGCCATATGGCTGTGGAGACCGCCCATGCCGCCATCGCCGCCGCCTCATCGCAGGCACCGAGCATCGTGCTGCTCGATCTGGGCCTGCCCGATATGGACGGCGTCAAGGTGGTGGAGTCGGTGCGCGCATGGTCGGGCATGCCGATCATCGTGGTCTCGGCGCGCAGCGAGGATGCGGACAAAATCCGCGCGCTCGATGCCGGTGCCGACGACTATCTGACCAAGCCGTTTTCGGTCGAGGAACTGCTCGCGCGCATTCGCACGACGCTCAGGCGCCTTTCGTATGCGCAAACGGGCGGCGTTGTCTCCGAGGGCTCGTTCGATACCGGTGAGCTGCATATCGATTTTGATGCCGGCATTGCCACGATGGATGGCGAGGAGTTGCACCTGACGCCGATTGAGTACAAGCTCCTGTGCCTGCTGGCGCATAACGCCGACAAGGTACTGACGCACCAGTTTATCCTGCACGAGATTTGGGGCACGGCAACTAAGAGTGACCTGGCAAGCCTGCGCGTCTTTATGGGTACGCTGCGTAAGAAGATCGAGTCCGACCCCGCGCATCCGCGCTATATCCAGACGCACGTGGGTATCGGCTATCGCCTGGTCACCCAAGGGTAGGATGACGTCCGCCATCCTACTATGAGTTGCGGTGAAATACGGTCTAAATTTGCCTAATTCCAGGCAAAACAGTCCGTATTCCACCGCAACTTTGTTATTTGCCTTTGGGCTTGCTGGCGTAGAACTTCTTCTTTTTGGGCTTGCCGGCGGGGGAGGGGCTGCCGGTGACGTGCGGCTTGCCGTCGCCGGCGTGCACATGGCCAGGCACTGCCGCGCGAGGCTTGCGGGCCTCGGGGTTGCGCAGCTCCTCGACACGCTCGGCAATCTCCTCGGCGCTAAAGCCGACCTCGGCCATGGCGTCCTCGATGGGCAGGCGGCGCACGATATAGCAGTGGTGCACCTTCTGGTTGCGCGCGAAATCCTCGGGGATGGTCTGCGCCGTAATGTCCTGCAGCACCACGCCCGCACGCGCGAGCTTGCGCGTCTCGGGACGGAAGCCACGCAGGTTACAGCTAAAGATGGCATGGCCGCCCTGCGTGAGTAGGCGCGACACGCCGGCCAACAGCTCAACGTGATCGCGCTGGACATCCCAGGTGCGACGGCCCATCTTGGACGAGTTCGAAAACGTGGGCGGGTCGACAAAGATCAGGTCCCAACGGTTGCACGTCTGGCGCTGGTCGCGAATCCAGGCGAGCACGTCGTCGCGCACAAAATGATGCTGCGGTCCCACAAAGCCGTTCTGGCGCATGTTGCGCTCGGCCCAGTCCAGGTAGGTGTTCGAGAGGTCGACCGTCACGGTCTCCTCGACGCCGCCGTCGGCTGCGTAGCAGGTGGCAGTGCCGGTGTAGGCGAACAGGTTGAGGAAACGGCGCGCCTGCTTGGCGTGCTCGCGCACCAGGTTGCGGGTGACGCGGTGGTCCAAGAAGATGCCGACGTCCAGGTAGTCGTCAAAGTTGACGGCAAAGGTGAGGCCGCCCTCTTCGATGAGCGGCAGGCGACGGCGCGCGATGTTGGCGCGCTCACCCGATGCGCCCTTGCCGGCGCCCTGCTTGCCGTACTGCGAGCCGCCGCGCGAACGCATGCGGGCCTTGGCGTGCACGTGCTCGGCCGGAACATCCAGGATACGCGGCGCGATGGCCAGAATATCGAGCATACGGGCCTGGGCCAGTGCGGGGTCGATGGTCTTGGGCGCGGCGTATTCGGCAATGACGAGCCAGCGGCCCGGCGTCTGCGGGCAACCCTCGTACAGATCGATGGCGGCAGAGTAATCGGGCAGGTCGGCATCGTAGACGCGGTAGCAGCTCACGCCCTCGCGCTTTGCCCACTTGCGACGCAGGCGAGCGTTCTTGCGCAGACGGTTGGCGAACTGCTCGGACTCGGGGATGAGCACGGGCAGCGGCTTGCCGTCACCCAGGTCGAGCGTGGCGGTAGGTTCGGGCATGAAGGTGTCGGCGGCTTCGTCGCTGATGACGTCGTCGGCGTCCGCGGTCTCGCCCTCGGCGTTTGCGCTGGTCGCAGCCTCAAACGCTGCGGCGGCATGGTCGAGCGAAGGCCAGACCTCAATAGCTGCTTCCTCGTTGTTGGGCATGACGGCAATCGAGCGCTCGGGCTCGGCGTGGAGCGCGCGGGCCAGCAATCCGTCGCGGGTGAGCGCGGCGACCGGTGCCGCGGCAAGCTCGGGCACGCGGCGCAGCTCACCGACCAGCGTCATGGCGTCGTGCATGAGCGAAAGCGGTGTCTCGGTCGTATCCGCGACCACGGCGGCACCGGCGACGGCGCCCGCGTGGTCCAGTACGGTGGCGGACTTGGCGGCGCAGAAATCGACAAAGCGCTTGTGGCCAGCGCTCTTGACCATGCGCTCGGCAGTCTTGCGGGCGGCGGGGTCGATGTCTGCGGCCACGATGCGCGCCTGGCGCTCGCGCGCTGCCGCCTCGCGCGAGCGCGCCTCGGCAAGCAGCTGCTCCCACAGGGCGGCGTCGTGCAGCTGCCAGCCCTCAAAGCCCCAGCGCTCGCGTGCGGCGCCCGGGGCGCGGTCAGTCAGGATATTCACGGCCTCCAGCAGCAGGCCGCCGCCGGCGCACGAGGCGTCGATCAGCGTGGGCAGAGCTTCGTTCTCGTAATCATCGGCCGTCAGCTCGCGCTCGCATAGCGCGGTCCAGCTGACTTGCGCCAGCACCAGGGCGGCGTAGTCGGGGCGCAGCACGTGCGCGCCCTCGCTGGCGCGGGCCGCTGCGGGCGGCAGGCGTTTGAACAGCGGGTCGCCCGAAAGGTCCAGGCTGATGCTCGCGCGGCGCTGACGCAGCGAAAGCAGCAGATGAACGTCGGGATCGGCGGCATCAACGTCGGCGCGACGGCCCGTGGTCTCGGCCAGGCGGTCACACAGCGCGTCCTTGGCGCGCAGGGCCGAGAAGCGCGTGTTGCGCAGCTGCTCGGTCACGCCGCGGGCGGTAATGGCGATGGTGGCGCCGGGGCGGATGATGGTCTCCCAAGCGATGTCGTAAACGCCGTCGTACAGCTCATCGGCATCCTGCGCCTCAAAGCGTCCGAGTACCACGAACACGCGGCTCGCCAGGCGCGACCACAGGCACGCGCGATAGCCTTCTTCGAGCTCGCCCTCAAACGTGGCGCGGCCCTTCAGCCGGCGAACATGCGAAAGCCCGAGGCGTTTAAGCTCATCGGCGAGTGCGGACTCAAAGCCCTCGGGGCAGCTTGCGTAAAATTCCATGGGTGACCTCTCTGGTTGCGTCGCTCCATTATATGATGGATGCTTCGTTTGCCCTTATCCTCGAAAGGAACTCATATGATTGATGCGTGTCCCAAACCCGCTGTGCTCTTTTTTGACGTGGACGGCACGCTGACGTCGTTCGATCCCGACGATATGACCGATAAGGACTTCAATGCAGTCCATCCGTCGAAGGCTGTTGTCGATGCATTTGGTCGTCTGCGCAATGCGGGTCACCAGGCATTTATCTGCACGGGTCGTCCCTTGTGGCTGATTGCCGATGGCCTGCGCGCGCTGAACCCGGCGGGTGTCGTTGCCATGGCGGGAGCGACGCTCGAGGTCGAGGGCCGCGTGGTGCATGAGGACTGCTTTGACGAGGACGTTATTGAGGAGCTTGCGCGCCGTATGGCCGCGGCAGGGATTGAGGCCTTTTTCGAGACCAACGTGGCTACTTTTGCCCTGGAACCCGCGGGTGTTGAGCAGTCGTCTCTGATCGGCACTTCTGTGGTGCACAGCACCGAGGAAATGCGCGTCGACGGCAGTCTGCACGTGGGCAAGGTATGCATCACCGCGGGCGACCTGGCTCGCGTAGCCAATGATGACGGCTTTATCGATTGCGAGTTTGAGCTGTGCAACACCGGTGGCCAGAATCGCGAGCTGAGCCCCAAGGGCATTGACAAGGGCGTGGGCGTGGCGCGAGCGCTGGCGTATCTGGGCCGCGAGGGAAATGCGCGCACCTTTGGCTTTGGCGATTCGGGCAACGACCTGGGCATGCTCGCCGCCGTCGAGACAGCCGTGGCCATGGGTAATGCCATGCCCGAGGTCAAGGCGGTCGCCGACTACGTGACCGACGATGTCGCACACGACGGTACCGTCACAGCGATGCAGCATTTCGGCCTCATCTAGTGAATCCCGCGTTCTGACGTTTGCTCAAACTGCGACTCTTCGCTTTTGAATGCTCAATCGATTTATCAATCCAAACACTGTGGTGTTTATACCGTTCGCCGAGAAGATAAAAAACCGCAGCTCAAGCCTTGATAAACGTAGGTAAAGTGTTTAGCAGTTTACCGGCCTTATGCAAACGAAAGGAATCAGGCAGATGGCAATCAAGGTGTTCGCTGACGGTGCAAACCTCGAGGGCATGCTCGACATGTACGAGAACGGCAACGTTCAGGGTTTCACGACCAACCCGTCCCTTATGAAGAGGGGCGGCGTGACGGATTACCGCGCGTTTGCCAAAGAGGTCTTGACCCACATCACCGATGTGTCCGTCTCGTTTGAGGTCTTTGCCGACGACGTCGAGACCATGGAGGTCGAGGCGCGCGAGATCGCTACCTGGGCCGAGAACGTCTACGTCAAGATTCCGTGCGTGACCACCAAGGGCGAGTCCACCGCCGAGCTGGTGCGCAAGCTGTCGGCCGACGGCATCAAGGTCAACGTCACCACCATCTTTACGCCTAAGCAGGTTGACGAGATGGTCGAGGCCGTTGACACCGAGACGCCGTCCATCATCTCGCTCTTTGCCGGCCGCATCGCCGACACCGGCGTCGACCCCATTCCGTTTATGACGGAGTCGGTCAAGAAGGCCGCCATCAAGCCCAACTGTGAGGTCCTGTGGGCGTCCACGCGCGAGCTCATCAACATTTACCAGGCCGAGGCCTGCGGTTGCCAGATCATCACGGTGCCCAACGGCATCCTGGCCAAGCGCAAGAACATCGGCCGTGACCCGTACGAGGTCTCGCTCGACACCGTCCGCGGCTTTGCCAAGGATATCGCGGCGCTCGGTTTCCATATCCTGCCGTAACGCGAACACTGGCTACGCCGCGGGTTGTTCGCCCCGGCTTTTCCTTTCCCTACCGCTCACGCGCTTCGCGGGGGTCGCGCTAGGCAAAGGAAAGGCCGGGGCTGCCGGCACGAGCTTGCCAGCAAGTTGGCGCTTGGCTTCCATATCCTGCCGTGGGCAAAGGTACCCCCGCCTGCGCCGTGCAAAATTGAGAGTATTCAGCAAGGTAAAGGCTTTTACCAGTTAACCGAAGCACGGAACAGCCCCCGTTTTGGCTCTGATGATGCTAAAACGGGGGCCGTTTTTGACTTTATTGCCTCTGAGGGGCGTTCGGGGCGGCGGAAATTGCAGAATACTCGCGATTTTGCACGTCGCGAGAGGGGGGACCCTTGCTTTAGGTGGTTTACTTCCCCTGCACCATGGTGAGCGAGATCTTCTTGCGGTCGCGATCGACCTTTTCCACCCACACCTTTACCGTGTCGCCGACGCGCACCACGTCGCTCGGGTGCTTGACGAAGCGGTTGGCCAGCTTGGAGATGTGCACGAGGCCGTCCTGGTGCACACCCACGTCGACGAAGGCGCCAAAGTCGACGACGTTGCGCACCGTGCCCTTGAGTTCCATGCCGGGCTCCAGGTCGTCGATGGAAAGTGCCGAGCGGCTAAAGGCCACCTCGGGCGCGTCGTCGCGCGGGTCGCGGCCGGGCTTCTTGAGCTCGTTGACAATGTCGATGAGCGTCAGGGTGCCGCAGTCCAGGTCGCTTGCCAGCGCCGAGATGCTGCCCAGGCGGCGCTCGATGTCGGGCACGCCGCCGCGGCTGAGCTCGCTTGCTTTAACGCCGGCGCGTTCCAAGACGGACGTGGCCACCTCGTAGCTTTCGGGGTGGACGCTCGTTGCGTCGAGCGGGTTCTTACCGCCGCTAATTCGCAAAAAGCCTGCAGCGTTGAGATATGCCTTGGGTCCCAGCTTGGGGACCTTCTTGAGCTGGCGGCGATCGGTGAAGGCGCCGTTTTCCTCGCGGAAAGCCACGATGTTCTTGGCCACGCTCGGCGTGATGCCCGAAACGTATCCCAGCAGGCTCGCGCTCGCGGTGTTGACGTCGACGCCCACGCGGTTGACGACGTCCTCCACCACGTGGCCCAGGGTGCGCGAGAGCTCGGCCTGGTCAAGGTCGTGCTGGTACTGGCCCACGCCGATGGACTGGGGCGGAATCTTGACGAGCTCTGCCAGTGGGTCCTGCAGGCGGCGGCCCAGGCTCATGGCGCCGCGCACGGTGACGTCCAGGTCGGGATACTCCTGGCTCGCGAGCTCGGAGGCGGAGTACACCGACGCGCCGGCCTCGTTAACAATGGTGTATCGCAGCCCAGGCGCCTGCTCGGCAATGAACTCCGAGACGACTTCCTCGGTCTCGCGGCTGGCGGTGCCGTTGCCGATGACGATGGTGTTGACGCCGTCCTTTTTGACGAGGCGGGCGAGCTCGCGCTTGGTGCCGGCGACGTCGTGGCGCGGCTTGGTGGGGTAGACCACGCCGTGGTCGAGTAGCTTGCCGGTCTCGTCCATGACGGCGACCTTGCAGCCGGTGCGGTAGCCCGGATCGAGCGCGAGCACGCGGGCGCCGCGCACAGGGCGCGCCGAGAGCAGGCCCTCGAGATTCTTGGCAAAGACGTTGATGGCCTCGGTCTGAGCGCGAACGGTGAGTTTGGCGCGGGCCTCGCGCTCCAGCGAGGGGGCCATGAGGCGCTTGTAACCGTCAGCGATGGCGGCATCGAAGATGGGCGCGAAGACGCCCTGGCGTCGGGGCCAACGGCTGCTGAGGCGCGCTGTGGCGGCAGCGCCGTCGACGTTCACGCGCACGCGGAGCTTGCCCTCGCGCTCGCCGCGGTCGATAGCCAGCACGCGGTGGTTGGGTATACGGCGCAGCGGCTCATCATAGTTGTAGTAGGGCTCGTAGGGAGTCTTTTCGGCGGGGTCGGTGGCTTCGACGACGATGTCGGCGGTGTTTTGCGTAAAGGCGCGCAGGTCGGCGACGTTCTCGGGGTCTTCGGCCACCGTCTCAGCCACGATGTCCGCCGCGCCGGCGAGCGCCTTCTCGGGCGTGTCGAAGCCGGCTTCCTCGTTGACGTAGGCCGCGGCGGTGTCGAGCGCGCTGCCCTTGGCCGAGGCCTGCATGATGATCATGTTGGCAAGCGGCTCCAGGCCTGCCTCGCGGGCCTTCTGTGCGCGGGTCATGCGCTTTTTGCGGTAGGGCTTGTAGAGGTCCTCGACACGCTGGAGCTGCGTGGCCTCTCGAATCTGCTGCTCGAGTTCGGGCGTGAGTTTGCCCTGGGCGTCGATGAGCAGAATGACGTCCTCTTTGCGCTGCTCAAGATTGCGCAGGTAGGACAGGCGCTCGTCGAGTGCGCGCAGGGCGACGTCGTCCATGCCACCCGTGGCCTCCTTGCGGTAGCGCGAGATAAAGGGGATGGTGTTGCCCTCGTCGATGAGCTTGACGGCCGCCTCGACGTTGGCGGCCTTAAGGTTGAGCTCGTGGGCGAGCTGGGCGATAAGATCCATGGGACTCCTTGCGTTTAAGGTGCGTTTGCAGCACAGGGCTACCAAGGATACCACCCGTCCCAAAAGACTGTTTTGGGGCCGTGCCATGAAAACGGCCTATCTACTACGTTTAACCCGTATGGGTCGACCATCCCCCGGTTTTCAGAGAATACGCAAGCCGTCTACCTGCGGTTTTTATTTCGTGAAATTTGGCATGGTTGAGGGCGATCGGTTAAACGTAGTAGATAGGCCCATTTCGTGGCGAACGAATCAAGCCGAGGTGCAAAATAGCCCCCGCCTCAGAAAAATCGTCGGCAAGGTAGCAAAAGGCCCCGCGGGCAGGAGGCTGCACGCGGGGCAAAGAAGAGGGGCTTATTTGTGGCGGACCGAGGGGTTCGGCATGGGGTTTCTGCCGCGGTCGCTCTTAAGGCATTACAGCTCGACGAGCTGGCCGGTCTCGGCGGCCTCCTTGATAGCGTTAAGCAGCGTGAGCGTCTTGACGTTATCGGCGGGGGTCACGACGGGCTCGACCTCGCGGCGGACGACCTTCACAAAGTGCTTGAGCTGCATCTTGTGCGGCAGCGCTGGGTCAACGGCCGGGATTTCCATCTGCAGCGGCTTGTGCCAGTTGGAGGCGCCGTCGTAGGAGAACTGGTGCAGGCGGGGCAGCGACAGGGCGCCCTTAGTGCCGCCGATAAAGTAGGCATCGGCGTCGAAGGGGCGATACTGCGGATCCTCGCGAGCGGTTGCCTCCCAGTTCCAGGGGCTGGCGGTGGAGTCGGAGATGGTCATGCTCGCGAGCGCGCCATCGGCAAAACGGACGTTGACCACGGCGGAGTCCTCGGTCTCAAAACCGCGGGCGGCGCTGGACTGCATGCCCTGGACGGCAACGGGCTCGCCCAGCAGGTAGCGGAGCAGGTCGACGTCGTGCACCAGGTTGACCAGGATTGGGCCGGCACCCTTCTTGCGGCGCCACTCGACGTCGAAATACTCGTCATTCTTATAGATCATGTAGTGGAAGCTCGACACGGTGAGCTTGCCCAGCTCGCCAGACTCGATGATCTCCTTGGCCTTGTTGACGAAGGGGTTGTGGCGACGGTGCTGGCCCACGAGCACGGGCACGCCGGCGGTCTCGGCCTCGGCGGCGAAAGCCTGGGCATCTTCCAGGTCGTTGGAGATCGGCTTTTCGACCAGCGGCACGATATTGCGCTTTACAGCCTCGCGGGCAACGCCCAGGTGCAGGTCGTTGGGGGTGGCGATAATGACGGCCTCGGGCTTGACCTCGTCCATCATCTGGGCGGGATCGGTGTAAAACGGCACGCCGGCGGCTTCGGCCGTGGCGCGGGCGCCCTCAAAGGCGTCGGCGATGGCGACGAGCTCGGCCTCGGGCTCCTCGGTGACAAAGCGGATGTGGTTGCGGCCCATGGCGCCGGCGCCGATAACGGCAATGCGGACGGGGTTGAGCTCAGACATTTCGACTCCTTAATACTGGTGGCTAGATGGTGGCTAGTGAATGTGACAAAGGGACAGTCCCTTTGCCACATCGGTAAAACTAAGCGGACTTCTTCTTGCTGTCGGAAACCATCATGTAGACGGTGAGCACGACGGCGATGGCGGCAATCACGATGGCGCCGTAGAAGGACTGCTGGTAGGCGGCGCTGCCGGCTTCGGCGTGATACAGCACGGCGGTGATGGGCTGGCTGATCCAGGTAGAAGCGGCGTAGCCCAAAAACATGATGCCGTAGTTGACGCCGATGTTGCTGGTGCCAAAGGCGCCACCGGTGAGCGGCGGGTAGATGACGAGCAGGGCGCCAAAGCTAAAGCCGAGCAGGGCGAGTGCCACAAAGAACATGCTCTGCGTAAAGCTCATCGACATGATGACGAGCGCGACGATGGTGACGACAAGGCTGATGAGCAGCGACTTGTAGGCGCCGAGCTTGTCGATGATCTGGCCAAAGGAAAGACGGCCGACCAGGTTGGCGCAGGTGTTGACGGAGACCACCACGCCGCCGAGGGCGACGGCCGCGGCGCTCGTGGGGTCGGCGAAGAGCTGGACGGCGGCGATGGAGGCAACCTTGCCCACGAGCAGGGTGCCCGCGGTGGCGGCAAAGGCGAAGGTGAGGATGAGGACCCAGAAGCGCGGGGTCTTGACCATCTCGCCCGGGGTGAGGTCGCCGAAGGTGCCGGCATGTGCGCCGCCCTTGGGGGCCTCGAAGCCCTCGGGTAGCCAGCCTGCCTCGGGGGCCTTCAGGAACAGGGCGGAGGCGGCGATCGTCACAAAGAAGATGATGCCGAGCGCCTTGAGCGCGCCAAAGATGCCAAGGCTCGGAATGAGCAGCGAGGCGAGCACCGGGGACAGCACGGCGGGGCCGGCGGTCGAAGCGGCCAGGGTGATGCCGGAGGCGAGGCCCTTCTTGTCGATGAACCACTTTTGGCCCGTGGTGAGCGCGGGGTTGTAGCCCAAGCCGTTGCCGATGGCGGCGACGAGCGAGAACCACAGGTAGAACTGCCACGGCTCGGTGACGGTGCCGGACATGAACCAGCCCAGGCCGTAGCACACGGCAGCGGCGATCACGACGTTGCGCGGGCCGATCTTATCGGAGATGCGGCCGGCGAAGATGCCCGTCACGGCCATGATGGTCTGAAAGACCGGGAAAGCCCAGGTAAGAGCGCTGGACCACTCGGGGTAGACGGCGAGCAGGTTCTTGCTCACAACGGAATACAGAGCGATGGAGCTGATGAAGAACATGGTGACGCACGCGGCGGAAAGCACGACGGCGCGACCCTTGTTGGAGTTGGTGGAAGCCATTGGACTCTTTCTAATCGATGCGGGGGAGGGGCGGGCGCGTCCGCGAGACCTCCCTGTCGGGCTGGTTTACTGGTCAGTCGGTTTTTCGACGCCGGACTCGTCGGACCAAAGCTCGACACCCTTGTTCTTGAGGTAGTTGTCGGCAAAGGCTCGGCGGCCGCCGGGCTTGGCGGTGAGGTCGCCCATCATATTGGAGAAGCCGCCGTCGACCTTGATGGCGTCGCCGGTGGTGAAGTCCGAGCGCGTGGACGCCAGGAACATGACGGCGTTGGCGATATCGCTGACCTCGCCGATGCGGCGCGTGGCGATCAGACGGCTGCGGCTCTTTTCGACCTCGGGGTCGGCGTAGAAGTTGGCCGACATGGGGGTCTTGACGAAGCAGGGTTCGACGCAGTTGGAGCGGACGCCGTAGGGGCCCCACTCGGCGGCGAGCATCTTGGACATCATGTTCACGCCGGCCTTGGTGGAGCTGTACACGCCCGAGAACGTCTCGGGGGAGTGGCTGGCGACGGTCGAGATGTGCACCAGGCGACCCTGGCCGGCTTTGATCATCTCGCGACCAAAGCGCTGCGAGGTGATGAAGTAACCGGTGAGGTTGACGTTGAGCACCTGCTCCCAGTCGCTCAGCGGCAGGTCCTCCATGGCGGCGAAGCGCAGGATGCCGGCGGTGTTGACGAGGACGTCGACGCGGCCGAAGTTGGCGATGGTGGCGTCGACGGCAGCCTGAACCTCGGCCTCGTCGGTGGCGTTCATCTTGTAACCCTCGGCGTGGATGCCAAACTCGGCAGCGAGGTCGGCGGCAGCGGCCTTGACCCTCTCCTCGTCCAGGTCGAGCAGGACGACGTTGGCGCCGTTGCGGGCGAACTCGCGGCAAATCTCGACGCCCATACCGCCGAGTGCGCCGGTCACGGCGCAGACATCGCCCTCGAGCTTAAGCCAGTTGCTCATAGGAACTTCCCTTCTTGTGCCTCCCGGTGGGCCGTTCCCATTAATCGACCCACGTGGTTTTCGCAGGTTATCGTATGCTTTGCATTTGCGCAGGTGAATTGCATATTTGTTAGAATAGTATTAACCGTAGGTTTACACTGTGTGATGCAGTTTTTTCTCAATTGAGCGCGTGACCTGCCAAAACGACCCCCTTCGGCAGTTCATTGCCATGCGTCTGGAAACGGGAGATTGACGTGTACGATCGACGACTCGAGGCCATATCGGCCGCCGCGGAGCTGGGAAGCTTCTCACGTGCGGCGGCAAAATTGCGCGTGTCGACCCCGGCGCTCGTCAAGCAGGTGTCGGGCTTCGAGGCCGAGTTCGGCATCACACTGTTTGAACGCTCGCACTCAGGCGTCAAGGTGACGCCGGCCGGCGCGCTGCTGGTGGACGACGCGCGCTCGATCATGCGGCAGTCCGAGGACGCGCTGCGCCGCGCCCGACGCGCGGCGGGCGATGGCGGTGCCGTGCGCCTGGGCGTGTCGATGATGTGCCCGGGGCGCCAAACGCTGTCGATGTGGTCGAGCATCCACGATCTGGAACCGTCGCTTCGATTTGAGATCGTGCCGGTAAGCGACCTCTACGACGAACGCGAATCCGTCATGCGCAGCCTCGGTCGCGAGGTGGATGTGGTGCAGTCGAGTTTTTCGACCCCGCGCTGGGGTGACGCCTGCCAAAAGCTCCGCATCGTCAACGTACCGTTTTATATCGACCTGCCGCGCACGAGCCCGCTGGCGCGCAAGACACGCATTACGGTTGCCGACCTGGAGGGCATGCGCCTGCGCGTGCTCCGCCACGGCAACGACGCAATGGACAGCCTGCGCATCGACCTTCTGGCCGACGGCGGCGTTGACGTGATCGACGTGGACAGCTTTGACTTTGCGCTCTTTAACGAGGCAGAGGAAAAGGGCGACGCGGTGCTCACCTGCGGCGCATGGTCGGGGGTACACCCGGCCTTTGTGGGCGTGCCGTTCCTATGCGGTCGCGAGGTGCCGGTCTTTTTGCACTATCCGCTCGAGCCCACCCTCCAAGTCCAAAAATTCGTCAACGCCATGGCACAACTTCTCAACTAGCTCATTTGGGACGGGTTTTTTGACTCCTTACAAAATGAGGCCCTGGCCAAATGGCCAGGGCCTCACCACTTCTTTTCAGGCTGCGAGAAAAGACTGTGTGCGTAGGACCTCCCCGAGGGAGACGGGGTGTTTGCTCCGCGCGCAGTTTCGCAGCGAAGCGAGAATGTTTGAGCACGGAGCAAACACCCCGTCTCCCTCGGGGAGGTCCGTTGGGAGCGTAGGGGCTGTTTTGAGCTACTCCAGCTCAAACGCTCCGGTATAGAGCTGGTAGTAATACCCGCGCTTGGCGATCAGCTCGTCGTGGTTGCCGCGCTCGATAATGCGGCCGTGGTCCAGGCAGATGATCGCGTCGGAGTTGCGCACGGTGGACAGGCGGTGCGCGATGACAAACGTCGTGCGGCCTTCCATGAGCTTGTCCATGCCGGCCTGCACGATAGCCTCGGTGCGGGTGTCGATGCTCGATGTGGCCTCGTCCAGGATCATCGCCGGCGGATCGGCAACAGCGGCGCGTGCGATCGAAATCAGCTGGCGCTGCCCCTGCGACAGCTGGGCGCCGTTGCCGGTGAGCATGGTGTCGTAGCCGTCAGGCAGGCGGGTGATAAAGTCGTCCGCGCCCGCGAGCTTGGCCGCCGCGATGCACTCCTCGTCGGTAGCGTCCAGGTTGCCGTAGCGGATGTTATCCATCACGGAGCCGGTGAACAGGTTCACGTCCTGCAGCACGACGCCCAGCGAGTGGCGCAGATCGGCCTTGCGAATCTTGTTGACGTTGATGCCGTCGTAGCGGATCTTGCCATCGGCGATGTCATAGAAGCGGTTGATGAGGTTGGTGATGGTCGTCTTGCCGGCACCGGTGGCGCCGACAAACGCGACCTTCTGGCCCGGCTTGGCAAACACGGACACGCCGTGCAGCACCTCGTGGTCGGGCGTGTAGCCAAAGTCGACGTTGTCCATGACCAGGTCGCCGCGCAGCGGTACGTACTCGATCTCGCCGGTTGCGCGGTGCGGATGTTTCCACGCCCACATGCCGGTGTGGTGGTCGGCCTCCTCGAGCTGCCAGGTATCGGGGTTGACCTGCGCGTTGACGAGCGTCACATAGCCTTCGTCGGTCTCGGGCTTCTCGTCGATGAGCTCAAAGATGCGGTCGGCGCCGGCGAGGCCCATGACCACGGCGTTGATCTGCTGCGAGATCTGGCCGATCTGTCCGCAGAACTGCTTGGTCATGTTGAGGAACGGCACCACGACGGCGATGGACAGCGCCATGCCCGAGATGCTCAGATTGGGCACGCCCAGCGCCAGGAAAATGCCGCCTGCCAGTGCGACCAGCACGTAGAGCAGGTTGCCCAGGTTCATAAGGATAGGCATGAGGATGTTGGCGTACATGTTGGCCTTCTGCGAGACCTCGAAGAGCTTTTCGTTGCGCTCGTCAAAATCGGCCTCGGCGGCAGACTCGTGGCAGAATGCCTTGACGACCTTCTGGCCGTTCATGACTTCCTCGATATGGCCCTCGACAACGCCGAGCTCGGTCTGCTGCGCAATGAAGAAGCGCGCGGAGTTGGAGCCGAGCAGCTTGGTCATAAAGGTCATAAAGGCGACGCCGGCCACAATGACCAGGCACATCCACACGCTGTAGTACAGCATGATAAAGAACACCGTGACGATGACGATGGTCGTCATGAGCAGGTTGGGCAGCGACTGGCTGATCATCTGGCGCAGCGTGTCGATGTCGTTGGTGTAGTGGCTCATGATGTCGCCGCGCTGGTGCGTGTCGAAGTAGCGAATCGGCAGGTCCTGCATGCGGTTGAACATCTTCTCGCGCAGCTTCTCGAGCGAGCCCTGCGTGACGATGGCCATGGCGCGGTTCCAGAACAGCGAGGATAGGATGCCGACGCCGTAGATGCAGGCGAGGGTGGTCACGAGCTGTGCGATCTTGGGCTGTGCGGCTTCCCAATCGCCCGACTGCCACGATTCGCTAATAATCTGCAGAGCGCTCTGAAGGAAGGTCGCACCGATGGAGTTGATGATGGCGCAGAGCACCACGCCGACAACGACGAGGGGCAAAAGCACGGGGTAGAAGCCAAAGAGCGTCTTGATGAGGCGCGACATGGTGCCGCCCTTGCGGTTGAGTGCGCGCTCGGCGGTCGTTGCCTTACTCATGTGCCTCGCCTCCTTCCTGGGACTGAGCTTGCGTTGCGGATGCCTCGGTGTCGGCCTCGACGGCCCCTTCGCCCTCGGCAGACATCTTGTTCTGCGAGGTAAAGGTCTCGCGGTAGATTTCGCTCGTCTTAAGCAGCTCATCATGGTTGCCGATCTGCGCGATGCGGCCACCCTCCATGACGATGATGCGGTCTGCGTCCTGCACGGAGCTAATGCGCTGGGCGATGATGAGCTTGGTCGTGTTGGGCAGATAGCTTGCCAACCCTGCGCGGATCTTGGCGTCGGTCTTGGTGTCGACGGCGCTCGTGGAGTCGTCCAGGATCAAGATCTTGGGGCGACGCAGCAGGGCGCGCGCAATGCACAGGCGCTGCTTCTGACCGCCGGAAACATTGGAGCCGCCCTGTTCGATCCAGGTGTCATAGCCCTTGGGGAAGCCATCGACAAACTCGTCGGCGCAGGCCAGATGCGCCGCCTCGCGGACTTCCTCGTCGGTGGCGTTCGGGTCGCCCCAACGCAGATTCTCGGCGATGGTGCCGCTAAACAGCACGTTTTTCTGCAGCACCATGGCGACTTGGTGGCGCAGCGCGTCCAGGTCGTAGTCGCGCACGTCCATGCCGCCCACACGCACGGTGCCTTCGGTGGCGTCGTACAGGCGGGCGATGAGGTTTACAAGCGTGGACTTGGCCGAGCCGGTGCCGCCGATGATGCCGATGGTCTCGCCGCTCTTAATGTGCAGGTCGATGTCGTCGAGCGCCTGGCGTTTCGCATGCGCGGAATACTTAAAGCTCACGTGGTCAAAGTCGATGGAGCCGTCGGCAACCTCGAGCACGGGCTCGGCGGGATTGGCGATTGTGGGCTCGGCGGCAAGCACCTCGGTAATGCGGTGCGCCGATTCGTCGGCCATGGTCACCATGACAAAGATCATCGACAGCTGCATCAGGCTCATGAGGATCTGGAAGCCGTAGGTAAAGATCGAGGAGAGCTGGCCCACGTCGAACAGCGTGCCCTGGCTCGTGATGATGAGCTTGGATCCCAGGTAGATGATGACGACAAACGCGCCGTTGACGCAGATGTTCATCATGGGGTTGTTAAAGGCAAGCAGCTTCTCGGCGCGGGTGAAGTCCATCTGGACGTCGCGTGCGGCGGTCGCGAACTTCTCCTTCTCAAAGTCTTCGCGCACGTAGCTCTTGACCACGCGCATGCCGGTGACGTTTTCCTCGACGGACTCGTTAAGGGCGTCGTACTTGTGGAACACGCGCGAGAAGATGGGACGCACCTTAAAGATGATAAAGAACAGCCCAAAGCCCAGCAGCGGAATGATGACCAGGTAGACCATGGCGACGCTGCCGCCCATGATAAATGCCATGGTAAAGGCGAAGATCAATACCAGCGGCGCGCGCACGGCGATACGGATGATCATCATAAAGGCCTGCTGCACGTTGTTGATATCGGTGGTCAGGCGCGTGACGAGCGAGGAGCTCGAGAACTCATCGATGTTGGCAAAGCTGAACGTCTGGATCTTGTAGAACAGGTCGTGACGCAGGTTCTTAGCGAAGCCGCAACTCGCATGGCTGCAGGTGACGCCGGCAGCGGCGCCAAAAGCAAGCGACGTCAGCGCGATGAGCACCAAAAAGCCCGCGGTGGGAAGCATCTCGGCTACGGTGGTGCCATCTTTGATGGCGTCGATCAGGTTGGCGGTGATAAATGGAATCAGCATCTCGCAGAGCACCTCGCCAAGCACCAGCAACGGCGTGGCGATCGTGACCTTCATGTAATCGCGGATGCTGCCCATAAGGGTTTTAATCATCCAGTTCCTCCCAGGTTACGCGGATTTTCTCGAGCATCTCGGCGAGCTGTTCACGCTCGTCGTGGGTGAGGGCACTAAAGGCCTGCTCTCTAAAGCGAATGCGGGCTGCCTGCTCAACGCGGGCCTTTTCCCATCCCGCATCGGTCAGGCGGATGGTGAGCTGCCGACGGTCTTTGGGATTGCGACTGCGCTCGATAAGACCGCCCAGTTCGAGCTTGGACAGAATCTCGGAAAGGGACCCCGGCTTGAGGTCGAAGTGCATGCCGAGCTCCTGTTGGGACAGCTCGCCGTTCGTCTGCTTGGCGAGCAGGCAGACGATGGGCGCCTTACCGGACACGCCCCCGCCATGAAAGTGCATGTAATGGCCGCAAAAGCCCAGGCCGCTTAGAATGCGCTTGGCGAGTTTGTCTTCGGCGCTGACCGCTTCGGGTATGTCTACCGGTTGCGACGGGTCACCGCCGGGCTCATGCGGAAGGACGAGTGGTTCATCACACATATCTAAGCTTCGCTCCTTTCTTTAGTTAGGTAGAGGGATTGTTTTGTGCCTAACTAATTTTAGGAGCATAAGAAATCAATGTCAAGGTACCAAACTAGTGGTTACGCGGTTTTGCCAAACCGCGTAACGGCTCGACGCTGCAAACCCGCCAGAGCGGCAATCTGCCTTTCAACTTCGGCGGCATGACCAGAAGGTCAATGCCGCCTTGCTTCAAGGCACCTTGCTCGCTCTGACGGGTTTTCGCTGACTTCGCCAAAACATCGGCGTTGCCCTTGTTGGGATAGTCGTTGGGGACGCTCTTGTTGAGTGATCCGTGGGGGACGGAGGAAAACGAATCATTTTGGGCTGCGGTGACACCCTTTCGAAGTTGCTTTGTCCAAAACTATGCCGGATTACTACGATGAATTCGAAATATCAGACCTCGGCATTGTTTTTCGTAAAATCACAAGCTGTCTACCTGCGGTTTTGCCGGAGTGCAATTCGTTGTGGTTGGAGGCTAACGGTTTATCGTAGTAATCCGGCATAGTTTTGGAATGGTAGTAAATAGATGGCAGCTACTGTGCCGCTACCGCCGCGATTTTGCCTCCCATTTCCGTAACCTTTCCGCAACAATGTGCCCTCCTCGGCGCCTGCGCCCGCTTGCAACGCCCCCTGCGCTACACTTAGTCGCACTATGGCGCCGTCGCGTCGCACCCGACCCAAGGGGGACACTCATGAAGAACACTCAGCTGCTGCTGATCAACGATATGTGCGGCTACGGTAAGGTCGCGCTTTCTGCCATGCTGCCGGTGCTGTCGCACATGGGTTACCGTATCCACAACCTGCCGACGGCCCTCGTTTCCGATACGCTCAACTACCCCAAGTTTTACATCCACGACACCACGGAGTACGTGCGTCAGAGTCTTGCCATCTGGGAGGAGCTCGGCTTTGAATTCGACGCCATCTCGACCGGCTTTATCGTGACCGAGGAAGAGGCGCGCATCATCTCGGACTTTTGCCACCGCCGTTCGCAAAAAGGCACCAAGGTGTTCGTCGACCCCATCATGGCCGACAACGGCAGGCTCTACGCCGGCGTGCCCGAATCGACCATCGGCCTTATGCGCAGCCTGGTCGAGTGCGCCGACTACGCGGTGCCCAACTATACCGAGGCGTGCCTGCTCACCGACACGCCCATTGCCGAGCAAATCACGCCTGACGAGGCCCACGCCCTTGTGGACGCCATGCGCGCGCTGGGCGCCAAGTCGGTGGTCATTACGAGCGCTGTGGTCGACGGCACGAACGCCGTCATCGGTTACGACCACGTGGCGGGGGAGTACTTCACGATTCCCTTTGACCTGATCCCGGTTTACTTCCCGGGTACGGGCGATACGTTCTCGGCGGTGCTCGTCGGTCGCGTGATGGCCGGCTGGAGTCTGCAGCGTGCAACGGCCGATGCCATGCGCGTGGTGGCAGAGCTTATCGAGCGCAACGCCGACCAGGAGGACAAGTCCGCCGGCCTGCCCATTGAGGCCTGCCTGGATGTGATCGACCATGAGTAGCGCCGGCGAAAGCATCCCCGAGCCCGCGAGCGAGAACAAGCCGCTCGGTGCGCCGCGTGGCAAGCGCCCGCGTATTCGCATTAGCTGCGTGGACCAGCTGGGTACGTGTCGCTGCCACCATGGGCACAAGCCGGGCGACGTCTTCGACTTCGACCGCGATCGCGGCAAGATGTGCTCCATGGCCTGCCACGTGGGCTTTCCCTATATCGACATCCTGCGCTACGGCGGCACCGTGCCTGGCAACAAGCCCGGCACGGCAAAGTTCTGCTGCCCCGAGGTCGATACGTTGAACGTCTGGCTCGCCGAGATCGTCGACGAGTAATTGAGCGCAATGTGACAAAGGGACAGTCCCTTTGTCACATTCGCCGGTGGTGCTCCTTCTATTGTGCTTGTAATCTCAAATCTCTGCATTTCATCCGATTATAGGTTCTAAAAATTCTACATTTCATCGATAATCAAGCATATAAAACTTTGCATTTCATTTGATGACACTGAGGGGGGGGAGCCTATGCTGCGCAGGAAAATAGCGGCAGAGCTGGAGCGTTGGCTGAAGTCTTCCGAGCAAAAGGCCTTGTTCATTACGGGTTCTCGCCAGATTGGCAAAAGCTATTCGATTCGCGCATTTGGCAAAGCCAACCATGCAACCTTCATCGAGCTTAACCTCATGGAAAACCGCCAGGCAAAAGATGCTCTTCTCGAGGCGCGGGATGCCGATGATTTCATCAGCAGGGTGACGCTTCTTTCGGGAAAGTCGATTGCGCCAGGCAAAACGCTTGTGTTTATCGATGAGGTCCAAGAGGCCCCCGACATCATGACGATGGCAAAGTTCCTTGTTGAGGACGGGAGGTGCCGTTGGGCGTTTTCGGGGTCAATGCTCGGGACTCAGTTCAAGGGCGTCAGGTCCTATCCCGTGGGGTATGTCCACGAGCTTAGGATGTTCCCGCTCGATTTTGAGGAGTTTTGCTGGGCAACCGGGGTGAGCGAGGGAGCTCGCCAAACGATACGTGACGCGTGTATCAGCGAGAGGCCCATTCCTGATTATATTCATGACGCGATGATGGCAAACTTCAGGACCTATACCGTTGTCGGCGGAATGCCGGAGGTCGTGCAGCGTTTCCTTGACACGCAGGGCGACCTTGCCTCTGTTCGTCAGCTACAGTCAGAGCTCAACGAACAGTACCGGCGGGATATCTCCAAGTATGCAAGCGGGCGAGCCCTGCAGGTGCAAAGCATCTACGATCAGCTCCCTATTATGCTCGAGGGCGAAAACAAGCGCTTCGTGCTCAATTCCATTGACCCCAAGGCGCACTACGAGAAGTATCAGCGAGATTTTGTATGGCTTGTCGATGCCGGCGTTGCTCTCAAAGCCGATATCGTAACCGAGCCAAAATCGCCCCTGCTCAAGACGGCACGGCCATCGCAGTTCAAGCTATATCAATCGGATACGGGCATGTTGATGGCGCGCTACCCCGTTGGAGTCGCCCAAGCGGCGTATCTTGATAGCAAGGAGCCCAATCTGGGCGGCATTTACGAAAACGTGGTGGCCCAGCAGCTGGCTGCCCAAAATCGCCAGCTTTACTACTATCAGACAAAAAAGCGCGGTGAAGTGGACTTTGTGGTCGATGGACCGGATGGGACGGCTGTTCCGATCGAGGTTAAATCGGGCTCCTATTACCACGCGCACGCTGCGCTCGGTCATGTGCTTGATACGGCTGAATATGGCGTAAGGCTCGGGATTGTTTTCTCGAGAGGCAACGTTGAGCGCAACGGAGCGGTTCTCTATTTGCCGCTATATGCGACCTGGGCCCTTTCGGATGTTTTGGGCGACTCCTGCGCCGAGGGGATAAAGCTGGAGGTCAAGCCGGTCTAGGGCTAGTCCCGGATGTGACAAAGGCGTGGCCCGCGACCTCGATTGCCTACAGCTGCTCGAGCATAGCGGTGCAGCCGTCGAGTACGTCGCGGTAGGTGGCATCGAAATTGCCGGTGTACCAGGGGTCGGCCACGTCGCCGGGGCGCTCGGTCCAATCGAGCATGCGCGTAATCTTGCCGTCGGGGTCGTCGCCAAAGATGCGACGCAGGCCACGCGCGTTCTCGTCGTCCATATAGACAATGTGGTCCCAGTCGCCATACTCCGCGCGACGCACCTGACGTGCGCGATGTGCGACGACGGGAATCCCGACCTCGCGTAGCTTGGCAATGGTGCCGTGGTGTGGCGGGTTGCCGATCTCCTCGGTCGAGGTCGCAGCGGAATCAATGACAAACTCGCCCGCGCGCCCGGCGCGCCGCACTAGCTCGGTAAACACGGACTCAGCCATCGTCGAGCGACAGATGTTCCCATGGCAGATAAACAGTACACGTTGCATATGCGGTTTCCTTTCGATCGCCATCATCGAGCTCGAGTATCGCATCTACGCCTGCGCCCTTGCCCGCCTGCGCTCCCAGTGAGCCAATTTAATCGTCACCAGCGTAAGCACCCAGGCCACAAGCGAGAACGCGGCACCCACTGCGCCTACGTGCGCAATGCCAATGCTGCTTACCACGGCGCCGCCCACTGCGGTGCCAAACGAGATGCCGACGTTAAACGCCATGGGCTCAACCGAACTTGCGAGTACCATCGACTTGGGATGGCGGCTGCGTGCCACGTCCATGAAGTGCGTGATGCACGACACCGAGAACAAGTACATGAGCAGCGCCAAGCTAAAGACAAAGGCCAGCGCGAGCGGCATGGTGCCGCCCACAGCAAACAGCCCGAGTAACGCCGCAGCCTGCAGCACGAACGTCACAAGCAGCGCCTTCATGCCAAAGCGCGCATCGATCCATCCGCCCAGGATGTTCGAGATCAGGCAGAACACGCCGTAGGCCATGAGCGTGGTACTGGCTTCGACCGTGCCCATGCCCAGCACCTGCTCAAGATAAGGCGTCACGTAGCCATAGAAAACGTAGACCGACCCCACGCCAAACAAAAAGATGAGCATGCCGGTGACGATGCTCGGCTCGCGTAGCAGACCCGCCTGCTCGCGAAAGGTGGCGGGCTCGTCGGTTTGCCCAGCGCGCGGCATAAACATCACGAGCGCTCCGCAGATCAGAACGGCAAAGGTCAGCGTGCCGTACATGGCCACGTGCCAGTCGAGCGTGTCGGCCACAAACTTGCCGATCGAAGTGACAAAGACCATTGCCACGGAAAACGCGCCGTACACCACCGAGATGGCGAGTGAGGTCTGCTGCGGGGACAGCAGCTCGGGGATATACGTCACGCCCACGGCGAGCAGTGCGCCCGAGACGGAGCCCAAGATGATGCGCGAGGCGAACAGCACTTGAAAGTTGGGTGCCAGCGCCATGACCAGATTGCCGAGCACAAAGACGATGCTGTAGCACACGAGCAGCTGGTAGCGGCGAAAACGCCCCGTACTGAGCGCGAGCACCGGCGTCGAGATAGCGTAGATCAGTGCGAACACGCTAATAAGTTGGCCTGCGGTGGCAAGCGATACGCCGAGTTCCGTCGCTAGGTCGCTTTCGATGCCGATGACCACGAACTCGGAGCAGCCGAGCGAGAATCCCAACAGCACGAGCAGCGCCAGGCAAAGATTGGTGCGCGCGGGGGAGAGCGCGGCGGCGGTTGACTTACTTTTTGGCGTGGTTGCGGCGGTCAAGGTTGTCACTCCAATGTCGCATTAATAAGCGGGATTCAATCCCTGCAACTCTAACAGAATGTGACAAAGAGACAGTCCCTTTGTCGCATTGCGCTGCCGGCCAGTCGCCCAAACCGTCACAACATTCGGCGAAAATCTCGAAATCGAGGAAAAGCGTCGAATGTTGTGACGGTTTTTGTGTCCGGCGCGGGTGAGCTTCGGTGTCGTCTGGGGGTATAAAACTAGCGAGTGTTTATTTGCGAGGCCTAAGGGGCGCCCCGTATGGATATCGATAACTTTGAATGGTGGTATAGCGAGGGTGAGACTCCGGACGAGGGGTGGGACGAGCCTACGCCGCGTGGCGTGTCGAGCGACGAGGACGAGACCGGCAACGACGTCGCCGCCGACTCGGACGCCGCCCTCGATCCCGTCGAGCCCCTGACCTTCGAACAAGCTTGGGCCCAGGCCGAGGCAGACGAGGCCAAGGCCGACGCTACGGCCACGCTCGGCGAGCCAGCCGACATATCGATCTCGCCGGCAAAGACCCCGCAGCCGCGTCACACCATCGATCCCGACAGCACGGCATCCTTCAGTATTCTCGACGTGCCCTCGCAGGGCGCTCAGGCGCCCGCACCCACACGTCGCCCCAATCTGTCTCGCGAGGAAGATGCAGGACGTCGCTCTCCGCTTGGCCCCATCCTTATCGCCTTCATGGCCGGCGTTATCGCATGCTCGGTAATTGGAAACGTCTGGAGCCATGTCGAGCAGCAGCGAAAAGACGCCGCCAGGGTCGAGATGTCTGTCGAGCAATCGCTCGGCCGCACGCGCTCGGTACATGTGTCGGTCGAGGTCAAGGACGGCGCGACGTGGGACACCGCGCGCGGCGACAGCCAAATGCTCATCCATATTGTGGGGCGCACGCTCAAAGGGCAGACGATTGACGAGTATCAATACGTCAATTCCGCTGGTGACGGCATCGAACTTAAGCCCGGCGACTACGAGCTCACCGTCGATGAACCGCCCGTCGCCACCGACGGCACGCGCTTCCGTGCCTCAAAGCGCATGGTTCCCGTGAGCTTTAACTCGCAGGCGCCCGATACGGTCGACACCACGCCACAGGGCGGGTTTGACCTTTACGTAGATACCCAGTAGGCGCTCGCCGCTCATTCCGCTATGGCTACTCAATAATCGCCTGCCGTCCCGTCCCGCCGCCAAGAGTGGGACAATAGCCCTCGACACTATTGTTTACTTTTGGAGGAAGTAGCATGTCTACCGTCACTACCATCAAGCGCGGCGGCCTCACCGCGGCCATCGATTCCATGGGCGCCCAGCTCACGAGCCTTGCTCTCAACGGCAACGAGTATCTGTGGCAGGGCGACCCCGCCTTTTGGGGCAAGCATGCGCCCATCCTGTTCCCCATTGTGGGTTCGCTGCGCAACAACACGGCAACGTCTGCGGCCGGCACCTGCGAGATGCCGCGCCACGGACTCGCGCGCATCGTCGAGCACAAGCTGGCCGAGGTTTCGGAGGACGGCTCCTCGGTAACGTACGAGATCACCGACACGTCCGAGTCGCTCAAGGCCTTTCCGTTCCACTTTAAGCTCAACATGACCTATGCCCTGACCGGCGACGCCATCCTCACGCAGACCTTTGCCGTCACCAATACCGGCGACGTGGACCTGCCGTTCTCGGTGGGCGGCCACCCTGCGTTTAACGTACCGGCTCCCGGTGCCGAGGACGAGGCATTCGAGGATTACGAGCTGGCGTTTACCGAGGCTTGGACTAACGAGGCTCCCATCATCACGCCCGACGGTCTTATGACGTTCGAGGGCAGCTACAAGGCTCCCGATAACTCGGACGTGCTGCCCATCACGCACCGCAGCTTCGATAACGACGCCATCATGTTCACCGATACCCCGGGCTCCACGCTCACGCTGCGCGGCCGCAAGTCGGGTCACGGCGTCAAGATCGACTTTGAGGGCTTTAAGTACATTGGCGTGTGGTCTGCCGCCAACGACGCTCCGTTTGTGGCGCTCGAGCCCTGGACCGGTCACACCACCATGGACACCGAGGACGATGTCTTTGAGCACAAGGTCAACACCATCACCCTGGCCCCGGGCGAGACGGACAAGCGCAGTTTTAGCGTTACCTTGCTCTAGAGGTTCCGCCGCTCGGTCGATGCTGCGCGTCGTCCAGAGCGACAAGTTGTCATTCAAAAGGCAAGGCATAGACCTTCTGGTCATGCCTTGCCTTTTTCATGCCACTTGTTCGCTCTGGACGTCGCTCGCCGGCATTGCCAAAACATCGGCGTCCCCAATGACTACCGCGTGTCTATTAATTTTTCGAGCTTGTGCTGCGCTGCTAGTTGCTGGCGTATATCCTGTTAAGTCGTCAGCATACGATTCAACAGGGAAGGCAGATTATGCATTCTCCCCATCAACGCGACGCGCATCCACAGCCGGTATGCAGCCGTCGCATCTTTTTGGGTAGCGCTCTCGCTGCGAGCGCTTCCGTCGTCGCCGGCGCGCTTGCCGGCTGTCAGCGCCCGTCAACGCTCAAGGTGGTTCGGCCCACGACGGGCGGCGGTCGCGACGACCTGTCCGATTCCGTGATCGGCAAGGACAAGATCCGCATTGGCATGGAGGCGGCCTACGCCCCGTACAACTGGCAGGTCTCCGAAGCCAGCGAGTACACCATCCCCATCGACAACGTGCAGGGCGCCTATGCCGATGGTTACGACGTGCAGATCGCCAAGATCGTCTGCAAGGCCCTCGGCGGCGAGCCCGTTGCCGTCAAACAGAGCTTCTCGGGTCTTATCGATTCGCTCAACAACGGCCAGATCGACCTCATCATTGCCGGCATGAGCGCCACGCCCGAGCGCGAGGAGTCCGTCGGCTTTTCCGATCCGTACTTCATTGGCTACTTTGGCCTGTTCGTAAAAGAGGGTTCCCCCTACCAAAACGCGACCAAGCTCAGCGACTTTAGCGGCGCTACGGTGCTCGGGCAAAAGGACACCATGCTCGATACCGTCATCGACGAGATCCCGGGCGTTGTCCACAAAAACCCGGTCGACTCGGTTCCCACGGTGTTTTCGAATCTGCTGCAGGGCACCTGCGACGCCGTGACTTACAACACCGAGAATGAGAAGGGCTATATGGCCCAAAATCCCGGTATCGTCCCCATCCAGTTTGCCGAGGGCGAGGGCTTTAAGCAGGAGGTCACGGCAAATGTCGGTTGCCGCAAGGGCTCGGACAAGCTGCTTAAGCTCATCGACAAGACACTCAAGGGCATTAGCCAAGAGGAGCGCGACCAAATGTGGGACGCGTGCCTCGACCGTCAGCCGGCATAGGGAGGCAGCATGAAAACCATTAATCGCCTGGCCTCCTTTATCAAGGCCGACCACCGTTATGTATACCTGGGCACGAGTGTTATCGCGGCGCTCGGCCTGGCGTTTAGCCAACGCAACCCCACGCCGCTGAGCTTCTTGGCCCCCACCGGTATCTTCCAAGACTGCCTCTGGGCAATCCTTTGGGCCTGGCTCGTCGTGTCGGCGGCGGCGCTGGTCACCAAGCTCATGCACTGGAACGACTATCGCGAAAAGTCGCCGTTCGCATCCGAGCGCTGCCGTCGTGGCGCACGCCTGGGCAGCTACGTCATGGTCGCCATCGCGGCAGTTTTCTTTATTGACCGCTGCGTCATGTCGTTTATCGACCTGGTGCAGGTGAGCATTGTCTCGGATTCCAACCCCAGCGACTTTTTGTCGAGCCTGGTCTACATGACCTACAAGAGCGGGGACTTCTTCATTCGCGGTATCGAGATCACCATCGCGCTTGCCACCTTCGGCACCGTCATCGCATTCTTCCTGGCGCTGCTCTTCGTGTTCCTACGCATTCAGACGTTCGACCGCGTGGATAACGACCTGGTGCGCTTCGTTAAGAGTATCGGCCGCGGCTTTGCGACCGTCTACTCCACCATCGTGCGCGGCACGCCCATGATGGTCCAGGGCCTGCTCATCTATTACGCGGGCTTCACCGTTTTGCGCGGCATGGGCTTCGAGACCGCCCAGGCCAACCAGATCTGGAGCACCTTCACCGCCGGCCTCGTCACCATCTCGCTCAACTCCACCGCCTACATGATGGAGGTCCTGCGCGGCGGCATCGAGTCCATCGATTCCGGCCAAGCCGAGGCGGCGCGATCGCTGGGCCTGTCGCAGTGGCAGGCCATGCGCAAAGTCGTGTTCCCCCAGGGCATTAAAAATGCGATTCCGGCGCTCACCAACGAGCTCATCATCAACATCAAGGATTCGTCGGTGCTCTCGGTCATCGGCGTGTTCGACCTTATGTACGCTACTACCACGGTCGCCGGCGTGTACTACCGCCAGATGGAGGTCTACTGCGTGGCGCTCGTGGTCTACCTGATCCTGACGCTCGTGGCGAGCCGCCTGCTCGAAGCCTTTGGCAAAAAGCTCGGTGCCGAGGCTCCGGCCACGCTGCCCAGCTCTAACTAGGCTTAAGACGAGGAGAATCATCATGGCAGATACCGCCACTACCGGCGTTGCGGCCGCCGCACAGACCAATGAGCCGCTCATCCGCGTCGAGGGCCTGCGCAAGAGCTTCGGCTCGCTCGAGGTACTCAAGGGCATCGACCTGTCCGTTAACCCCGGCGAGGTCGTCACCATTATCGGCGCCTCGGGCTCGGGCAAGTCGACCTTCCTGCGCTGCCTCAATCTGCTCGAGACCCCGGACGCGGGCCACATCTGGTTCCACGGCCAGGACCTCACGGCCGAGCGCTGCAACATTAACAAGCTGCGTGAGGACATCGGCATGGTGTTCCAGGGCTTTAACCTGTTCAACAACATGGATGTGCTCGACAACTGCACGCTTGCGCCCGTCACGCTCAAAAAAATGAGCAAGGCCGAGGCCGAGAAGGTCGCGATGGAGCATTTGACGAGTGTGGGGCTCGAGAAGTTCGCGCACGCCGCCGTGGGTCGCCTGTCCGGCGGTCAAAAGCAGCGCGTGGCCATCGCTCGTGCCCTATGCATGAATCCGCAGATCATGCTGTTCGACGAGCCGACCTCCGCACTCGACCCCGAGATCGTGGGCGAGGTGCTCGAGGTCATGCGCAAGCTCGCTGCCGACGGCATGACCATGGTCGTCGTCACGCACGAGATGGCCTTTGCCCGCACGGTGTCCGACCGCGTGGTCTTTATGGACAAGGGCGTGGTGCTCGAGGATGCCGCGCCGGCCGAGCTCTTCGGCAACCCCAAACATCAGCGCACGCGCGAGTTCCTCTCGCGTTATCTCGAGGACAAATAACCGACCGCAAACGCTTATGTGGCAGGGCCGCTCCGGTGGGGCGGCCCTTGTCGTCACAATCGAAAGGATGTCATGGCCGAGGTTTGGCGCTTTTTTGCGCATGAGGATGATTTTGCCGATCTGGACGAGGCTGGTGCGTGCGAGCGCCTGGGCCGCGTGCTGTCGTTTCCGACCATCTCGAGTATGGATGCCGAGGCGGTGAACTGGCAGCCGTTCGACGACCTGCGCGCGTATATGCAGCAGGCTTGGCCGCACGTATTTACGGCGGGTAAGGTCGAGCTTATCGACCATTCGCTATTGGTGACGCTTAGCGGTTCCGACCCTGCCCTCAAACCCGTCATGCTCATGGGCCACATAGACGTGGTTCCCGTGGTACCCGGCACCGAGGCTGACTGGACGCATGTCCCCTTTAGCGGACATGTGGACGACACCTACATTTGGGGTCGCGGCGCCATCGATATGAAAGACCAGGTCGCAGGCATTCTCGAGGCGGTTGAGTATGCGCTCGCACACGGCTGGGAGCACGAGCGCACCCTGCTGCTGGCTTTTGGCCAGGACGAGGAAACTACGCAGTTCGGTGCGGGTGCCATCGGCCGCGTGCTCGAAGAGCGCGGCATTGAGCTTGAGTACCTGATCGACGAGGGCGACTACCGCATCGTTCCGGCTGCCGAGTACGGCGCGGGCGAGGGCTGGCTTATGCATGCCGATCTCGCGGAGAAGGGCTACGCCGATATCGTGTTGAGGACGCGTAGCGAGGGCGGGCATTCCTCCAACCCCTACGGGGGCACTTCACTCGAGGTGCTCAGCCGTGCCATCACCGCAATCTGCGATATCGAGTGGCCGACGCGCGTGACCGACTTGCTTGCCGCCCAACTCGTCGAGTTGGGGCTCTACACGGCCGATGAAATTGCCGCCAACGGGGATGCCATTGTCCGCGATTGCCTCGCCAGCAAAAAGCTCTATCCGCTGGTGACGACCACCTGCGCGCCCACGCAGATCGAGGGTGGCAGCACCGGCGCCAACGTAATGCCGCAGGATATGTGGGCCAACATTAACTTCCGCATGCTCGAGGGCACGAGCGTGGCCGACGTTGTGGCGCGCTGCCGTGAGGCGGTTGCCGGGGCGGACCTTGCCGGTCGTGTCAAAGTGGAGCTGGGCCCCGGCAGCTCCGAACCCTCGCCGTCCCCGCGCATCGGTGGTCCCGGTCTCGAGGCGGTTCGCTCCATCGCCGTCCGCTATTTCCGTGATCCAAAGGGGATGGAGGAAAACGGATCATTCGAGCCAGTGGCAATTGTGCCCTCGACCGTGATCGGTGCGACCGACGCTGCCAACTACCAGCACATTTGCCCTGAGTGCATTCGCTTCTCGGCCTTTGTGGTCGATGATGACGAGTGCGACCGAGGCGTCCACGGCACCAACGAGCGCATCACCCGCCGCGCCTACCTCCAGGGTGTTCGCTTCCTCATCGCCCTACTCCATACGCTTTAGAATCCGACAAAGGGACTGTCCCTTTGTCGGATTCCGTGCGGGTTATATGCAGGTTTGCCTGCGCACGCTATCATATATGGGTTAGACCGCAACTATGTACCCCATACGCGAAGGGATGCGCATGTATCTGAAGATCGACATGCTCTAGCTGGACTTACCCCCGCAGCGGCGCCCCGCGCCCCATCAATTCTGCCGATTTTCGCCTTCACGCATATAAAGGAGTCCGTCATGCGCGACAAGCTCGAAAAGATCATCAAGGCCTACGAGGAGCTCGAGAAGAAGCTTTCCGACCCGGCCGTCGCCTCCGATATCAAGGAGTTCACGCGTCTCAACAAGGAGTACGCGCACCAGTCCGACCTCATTGCCGCCTCGCGCGAGTACATCGGCGCGCTCGATGACATCGAGGCTGCCAAGGAAATGCTGCACGATACCACCGATGCCGATGAGAAGGAGATGCTCCAGATGGACATCTCCGAAAACGAGGCCAAGCTTCCCCAGCTCGAGGAAGACATCAAGTACATGCTCATCCCGAGCGACCCCAACGACGACAAGAACACCATCGTCGAGATCCGCTCCGCCGCCGGTGGCGACGAGGCGGCCATCTTCGCCGGCGATCTGTACAAGATGTACCAGCGCTTTTGCGAGTCGCGCGGCTGGAAGACTACCGTGCTCGATTCCAGCCCCAGCGAGGCCGGTGGCTTTAAGTCCATCGAGTTCAAGGTCGAGGGCGACCGCGTCTACTCCGTCATGAAGTTCGAGTCCGGCGTGCACCGCGTCCAGCGCGTTCCCAAGACTGAGTCCCAGGGCCGCATTCAGACCTCCACGGCTACCGTCGCCGTACTTCCCGAGGCCGAGGAGATCGACGTCCAGATCAACCAGTCCGACCTGCGCATCGACACCTACTGCGCCTCCGGCCCTGGCGGTCAGTGCGTTAACACCACCTACTCCGCCGTGCGCATCACCCACCTGCCCACCAACACCGTGGTGCAGTCGCAGGAGCAGCGTTCCCAGATCCAGAACCGCGAGGTCTGCATGCAGATGCTGCGCGCCCGTCTGTACGAGATGGAACTCGAGAAGCAGCAGGCCGAGCTCGGTGCCGAGCGCCAGAGCCAGATCGGCCACGGCAACCGTTCCGAGAAGATCCGTACCTACAACCAGCCCCAGGACCGCGTGACCGATCACCGCATCGGTTTCAACTCCACCTACAACGGCGTCCTTCTGGGCGATCAGCTCGGCACCGTCATCGAGGCGCTCGCCGCCGCCGAGCGAGCCGAGAAGCTGGCACAGGCTGTGTAGGTTCCGCCGTTCTACCGAACGGCGGACCAGCCGACGCTGCGCGGGCCGCATTTGGACAATCTGACGTTCAACTTCAAGGGCGCGACCAGAAGGTCAGCGCCCTTTCGTTTCACGTCACCTTGTCTCAAATGCGACCCGCTCGCTGTCCGTCCTCTACCTGCGGCGTTGCCTTGTTCCGGATGCGGTGGTCATTGGGGACGTTCTTAAATGACTAGGTTGGGCACATTGCTTTGAGATGTTATTCAAACGGCTTTGATAACCTTTAAGCTGTCTACCTGCTGAAAGTAATCAATGGCGTGCATCTGCTATTGAAAATATTGCTCGAAAAATCGTCCGAGAAGTCGCGGGGTGATTTTTACCGCGTTGTTCGTCAAGTGATTTGGCAAGTTCTTGGTTAGATATTGGTCAGTTTTGGGTCAACCTTGCCAAAAGCTTGACGAATGCAAATTTAGACGTCAGCGAATGAACACTTTGAGCAAGCCCGGTACAAAAATCTGGGCTGATTCTCGATAATCGCCTTCAATCGTCCCTTGCCAAGCGCTGGCCTCGCGTACAATCTGCTCCGACATTCGCGCGCCGTCCGGCGCTTAAGAGGGGAGGGCCCCATGGCAAACGAGATTTGGACCATCAAGCGTTGTCTCGAGTGGACCAAGGAGTACCTGGCCGAGCGCGGCGAGGAGCACCCCCGTCTTTCTGCTGAGTGGCTGCTGTGCGCCGCCACGGGCCTGGCGCGCATTGACCTATATATGCGTATGGACGAGACGCTTAACGCGGCCCAGCTCGAGACCATGCATGCGGCCGTCGTTCGTCGCGCCAAAGGCGAGCCGCTGCAGTACATCACTGGCAGCACGCAGTTTCGCATGATCGATGTCGCGTGCGCCCCCGGTGTGCTCATTCCGCGCCCCGAGACCGAGATGCTCGTCGAGGAAGTCCTCAATTATCTGGATGCCGAGGTGCTGAGCCCCGAGGCTGCTGCCCGTCAGCGTGTTGAGCTGCCTTGGAACGATGAGGTCGAGGAGGCACGCAAGGCCGAGGCCGCGCTGGCAGACGAACGGGCGACCGCCGAGCGCCGCGCCGCTAACCTGACGGCTGCCGATGAGGCGGCGCTGGGCGGCGATGTGCTGGGCAGCCGTGCCTATGCCGAGGAACTGGCTGACCGCGAGGCCGAGGAAGCCGCCGCGCAGGCAGCAGAAGCCGAAGCCGCGGAAGCCGCCGAGTCCGAGCTCGACGAATACGGCATCGCCATCGAGGGTGCCAGCCAGGAGACGACTTCGGCTCAGGATGCCGCTGCGCCTGCCCCAACCGAGCCCTGCACTGCCCGCGTTCTCGAGGTCGGCTGCGGCACGGGCTGCATTTCGCTCTCCCTTGCCTGGGAGCGTCGCGGCCACGTTACCTGCACCGCCACCGATATCGAGCCGCGCGCCATCGATCTGGCCACCAAAAACCGCGACGCGCTCGGCCTCACGGCAGATGAGGTTGCCTTTAGTCTCACCAACCTGGTGAGCTCCATTCCCCGCGAAGAGTGGGGCACCTTCGACGTGCTCGTTTCCAACCCGCCCTACATCCCGACCGGCGTCATGCGCTCGCTGCCGCACGAGGTCAAGGACTTTGAGCCCGACTTGGCGCTCGAGGGCGGTGCCGACGGCCTGGACATCTTCCGCCGCCTGCTCAATGCGGCGCCTTACATGCTGCGCGCCGGCGGCCTGTTTGCCTGCGAGCTCTACGAGGGCGCCCTCGATGCCGCGGCCGAGCTCTGTCGCCAGGCAGGCCTTTCGGACGTGCGTATCGTCCACGACCTCACCGATCGTCCCCGCATCGTTCGAGCCATCGTCACCGAGCCCAAACAGCGTATTTAAGCTGAATAAATAGACATTTGCGCAAGTTTGTCCTTGCAATATACCGTAAAACTTCTACTATAGAAGGAGAAAGGTATGTCAAATCAGCTGCATCGGTACCGTATCGTGCTTGATTACATTGAACCTTGGCTTGATGAGCAGGATGAAGCTACGCTGAAGCAGATTTATGCAGACCTTTTGGTGCTCGAGAAGGAAGGTCCCAGCCTTGGTCGTCCGCTGGTTGACCGCGTAAAGGGCTCGAAGCTTCATCATTTAAAGGAGCTGAGAGTGACGTCGTGTGGTGGGCAGGTGATTCGCATCCTCTTCGCCTTTGACCCCAAGCGCCAGGCGGTATTGCTATTGGCGGGTGATAAGTCGCGAGCGGGATCGTCAAGGGCAAAATGGAACGGTTGGTATGCGATCAACATTCCAAGGGCCGAGCAAATATACCGTCGCCACGTAAGGAGGCTCGATCGAGATGGAACTGCATGAGTATATGGAATCTCGCGGGATAACACGCGACTCCATTACCGCCGAGCAGGAGAGGACTCGCGATCGTATCGAAGCCTATAAGCTTGCTCAGATTCGCAGGTTAAAAGATCTAACACAGGCGTCGGTCGCCCAGTCGATGGGCGTTTCTCAAAAACGTGTATCCGAGCTCGAGCGTGGGGAGTTGGGTTCGATGAGGCTCGACACGCTGAGCAGGTACGCAGAGAGCCTCGGCGGAAAACTGGTTGCAAGCATCGAGTTTCCCGATCGTACCGTTACGCTTGCGCGCTAAAAATCTTCAATTAACCCCCTCACTTTCACCGACTACTAGAGCCGCTCACCAAACCAACATGCGCTCTGGGCAAATAGGTTGAATGTTTCGTGCGAGAATGCCCCACAGTAAACAAACTTGCACCGGAGCGTAAGGGGCTGGCATACACATGCAGACGGTCTATCGGGTATACGAGGGAACGCGCGAGCCGCATCGGCTTGCCGTCGAGCGCACGGCCGAGGTGCTCGGCCGCGGCGGCCTGGCCTTGATTCCGACCGAGACCGTCTACGGTGTCGCCGTGGCAGTCAACGCCTTCTCGGGCGCCGTGCCCCAAGATACAAGCGAATTCCCATCGTGGCCGCGCGATCCGCAGGCTGCCGTCAATGGCGCCGCAGTTCCTGCGCTCGGCACCGGCTATCGCCGTATCTTCACTCTCAAGCAACGTGAGCTCACGCAAACCGTCGCTTGGCTGGTCGATGGCGTCGAAGCACTCGACCGCTATGGCGTGGATATCCCGGAAGATGCCCGCGTACTCGCGCGACGATGCTGGCCGGGAGCCCTGACTATCGTGGTCAAGGCAGCCCCCTGCGTGCCGACCTTTATGCGCGCTGCCGACGACACCGTGGCCCTGCGCGCTTCGGCCTCTCCCGTGGTCCAAGCGCTCATCCGCGCCTGCGGCAGCCCCCTTGCCTGCACGAGCGCCAACACGCACGGCGCGCCTTCGCCGGCAAGCTTTGCCGCCGTCGAGGGCCGCATCCTGGAGGGGGTCGATGTTGCCGTCGACGCCGGTGAGACCCCGTGTCGCTACGCCTCGACCATCGTGTCGTTCCAGCACGGCGGGCTCCAGATCCTGCGCCAAGGCGCACTTCCCGCATCAGAGATCGAGCGGGTCCTGTCCGACCCGATGCAATAGAAGGGTGTAAGCGATGTCGTTGAATCTGGGCAGCCTGGGCATGGAAGATGCCTCGTTTAACTTTGGCGGTTCCTACATCATGGCGCTCGACTGCGGCACTACCTCGGTACTCGCGGCCATTGTCGACGAATACGGCTGCATCGTTGCCCAGGCGCGTCGTAGCGTCAAAACCAGCTTCCCGCGCCCCGGCTGGGTGGAGCAGGATCCCACGGAGGTGCTTGCCAGCCAGATCGGCGTGATGATGGAGGTTCAGTTTAAGAGCGGCATCCATTCCGATCGCATCGCCGCCATCGGCATCTCCAACCAGCGCGAGACCACGGTGGTCTGGGACCGCGTGAGCGGCCAGCCCATCTATAACGCCATCGTATGGCAGTGCCGTCGTACCGCGCCGGCGATCGACGCGTTGGTTGAACAGGGTTGCGAGGAGCTGGTGCGCTCCCGCACGGGACTTACGCTTGACCCGTATTTCTCGGCCTCCAAGGTGCAGTGGATTCTCGACAACGTCGACGGCGCACGCGAGAGCGCGGCGGCGGGCGACCTCATGTTTGGCACCATCGACACCTGGCTCATCTACAACCTCACCGGCGGCCAGGTCTTTGCCACCGACTACACCAATGCCAGCCGCACGGCACTCTTTAATATCCATACGCTCGATTGGGACGACGACCTGCTGGCGCTCTTTGACGTTCCACGTTCCATGATGCCCGAGGTTCGCTGGAGCTCGGGCGACTACGGCCGCGTCGCGAGCGACATCATGACCAACATGCCGCCCATCATGGGCGTGGCGGGCGACCAGCAGGCATCGCTGTTCGGCCACTGCTGCTTCTATCCCGGCCAGACCAAAAACACCTATGGCACGGGCTGCTTTATGCTCATGAACACCGGTGACGAGATCGTCGAATCCAAGAATGGCCTGGTCTCCACCATCGGTATCGCTGCGGACGGCAAAGTCAGCTATGCGCTCGAGGGCTCTATTTTTGCCGCCGGTTCAACGATGAACTGGCTTCGCAACAACATGGGCATCATCTCGAGCGTGAGCGAGTCGGCACAGCTCGCCGCTTCGATTAGCGACAACGAGGGCTGCTACTTCGTTCCCGCCTTTGCAGGTTTGGGTGCTCCCTGGTGGGACCCGCATGCCCGCGGTATCGTGTGCGGTCTGACCGGCGCCTCGAGCCGTGCGACCATCGTACGTGCCGCCTGCGAATCCATGGCATATCAGAGCTACGACGTGCTGCGCGCCATGGAGCAGGACGTGGGGCTTTCGATTGAGCGCCTGTCTGTCGATGGCGGTGCCTCGCGCAACGAGTTCATCATGCAATTCCAGGCCGACCTGCTGGATATCCCCGTGCTGCAATGCGAGACGGTGGAGACCACGGCAATCGGTGCCGCGTACTTGGCGGGTCTTGCCGTCGGCTATTGGGAAGACCTGGAAGAGCTGGAGCAAAATGCCCAGATCGTTAGGACCTTCCTTCCCCATATGTCCGCCGAGCGTCGCGAGCAAAACCTTGCGGGCTGGCGTGATGCAGTCAAGCGCTCGCTCAGTACCGCACAGTAGGGCTGCGATGGGCTGCTCGATACAACAAACCGCTAAACTTATGCATGGCGTGCGGCGGCAACATTGCTGCGCGCCTTGTCAGCAAGGCCGTTTTGCGGCTGCAACGAAAGGGGCAATCAACCCATGACCGTCACCTACGATGCGTCCCGTGTGACGCTTGTCGATCATCCGCTCGTCCAGCACAAGCTGTCGATCCTGCGCGACAAAAACACCGGCACCAACCAGTTCCGTCAGCTCGTGCGCGAACTCGCGCTTTTTGACGGCTACGAGGCCATGCGCGACCTGCCTATGGAAGACGTCGAGGTCGAGACCCCCATCACTACCGCCACGTTCAAACAGCTTGCCGGCAAGAAACTCGCCATCGTGCCCATCCTGCGTGCGGGCCTTGGCATGGTCGACGGTATCCTCGACCTGGTGCCCTCCGCTCGCGTGGGCCACATCGGCATGGAGCGCGACGAGGTCACCCACGAGCCGCACGAGTATTACTGCAAGATGCCCAAGGATATCGACCAGCGCATCTGCCTGGTCGTCGACCCCATGCTCGCCACGGGCGGTTCGGCCGAGATGGCCATCAGCTACCTGCGCGGGCGCGGTGTCAAGGACATCCGCATGCTGTGCATCGTCGCGGCCCCCGAGGGCCTCAAGTCGCTGACTGAGAAGGATCCCGATGTGCATATCTATACCTGCGCCATCGACGACCATCTCAACGAGGCTGCCTACATCGTTCCCGGTCTCGGCGACGCCGGCGACCGCATCTACGGCACGCTCTAGTCGCTGGGCTAAGACGGCCGCGGCTGCAAATACGAAGAAACGGTGCGCGCGGTCGAACAAAAGGCGACCGCGCGCACTCCTGTTAACGGACGTTTTGCCCTGCAGGGTTCGAGAAAAACGTATTACCGTACCTGCGGCATAAAGAAGGTCTTAAGAAAACGAACAGGTGCGTATTAACCGATGCTTTTTCGGTTGTACTTTAGCGATTGGCTCGTACAATAGTCACCAATGTTTGGCGGGAACTGTTCTGTGAGGCGTTAAAAAGGAAAGTGAGGACGCCAGTGTTTCAGATAGCCGATCTGCTCGCTATCGTTGCAGGTGCCATCGCGGGCGCAATTGCCTTCCTTCCCTTTGTCTTTACGCTCAAGCCGGTTCTTGACGATAAGCAGAATGCGGACATGCTCAAGGGTATGGTGAGTCTCGCGGTCTCGGCAATCGCGTTGCTTGTCTTTACCTTGGTTGTGTTTGTGTTGTTCGGAGAGGCATTTCGCATGTTCCTCCTGGGCGAGGCGATCGGCTTCGTGGCCTTTATGGCCGCCTGCGCGGTTCGCGTCGCCAAGGCGCTGCGAGATCCTCATGAGGTCGAAAGGTAAGTCGTGGAAATTTTTGAAAAGCTGCCTGATGAGATTAATCATCTGGTCAGCGAGTTCAGCTCCACCCCTGTCGTGGGCGATCTGAGCTGCGGCATCACGCAGTACTCGTTTTGGCTGATCGTCTCCACGATCGTGCTCCTGATCGTCCTGGCCGTGTTCAAGAAGAAGCAGACTTTGGTTCCCAAGGGCTTCTTCGTCAACGGTTTCGAGTACATCATCGAGTACGTCGAGAACGATATCGGCAAGGGTGTCGTGGGTGAGAACTGGAAGAAGCACTTCCCGTTCCTGTGCTCGCTTTTCCTGTTCATCCTGATCAACAACATGATCGGCCTGATCCCGGGAATGAAGCCCGGCACCGGCGCAATCGGCTCCACCGCCGCGCTCGCCATCTTCGCCTTCGTGTACTTCATCTACTACGGATGCAAGGCTCACGGCGTGATCGGCTACATCAAGAGCCTCGCCCCGCAGGGCGTGAGCTTCCCGATGAACGTGCTCGTGTGGGTCGTCGAGCTTTTCTCGACCTTCCTGCGCCTCATCACGCTCGCCGTCCGTCTGTTCTGCAACATGTTCGCAGGACACGTGGTCATGGGCTCGTTCGCCATCATGGCGAGCATGTTCATGCAGCCGCTGCTTCAGCAGGTTTCCGCGGCCCACGCCGTCGGCGCCCTGCCTTCGCTGGCCTGGCTTGCCATCCTCATCCTGATCTATGCGATCGAGCTTGTGGTCGGCGCCATCCAGGCTTACGTCTTCACGGTCCTTACCGCCGTGTATGTCTCCGAGGCAGAGGAGGTCGCGGAGGAGGAGTAGTCTTCCGTTCGCGCCTTAAAGGTAAGGCAATTCGTTAAACCGCCGGTGCCCGTACCCATGGAGCCCGGCAGTTATAAAAAGGTTATCCTGCGTGAAATAAGACACGCACGACAAAGGAGGAATCGTGGGAGTTATCGGTTACGGTCTCGGTGTTATCGGCGCTGGTCTTGCTATCGGCCTGTCTGCTCTGGGTGCTACGGGTGCTATGGCCCGTCAGCCTGAGGTCCAGGGCCGCGTGTTCACCGTCTTCATCATGGGCTCCGCCTTCGGCGAGGCTCTGGCTCTGATCGGCTTCGTTGTCGCGCTGATCGTTAAATAGCACGGAGCGTCAAGTATGAATCTTTCATCCCAGAAGAGCGCGATCGCACTCTCCGCGTCCGCGGCCGCGCTGCTCATGCCGGTTTCCGCGTTCGCTGAGGACGGCGCTGCCGGTGCGGACATCCTCATCCCTAAGATGGCGGAGTTCATCCCGGCGCTTATCGCCTTCCTGATTATCTGGATCGTGCTGGCCAAGGTCGCCCTGCCGGGCATCATGAAAACCATGGAGGAGCGCGGCAAGAAGATCGAGGAGAGCCTCGACGAGGCCGAGAAGACCAAGCAGGAGGCTATCGCCAAGCGCGCTGAGTCCGACTCGATCGTCACCGACGCCCGTCGTCAGGCTGCCGACATTGTTCTCGAGGCCCGTAAGGACGCCGAGTCCGAGCGCGCCCGCATTATCGAGGCTGCTCACAAGGAGGCCGAGGAGATCATCGCCAAGGCTCATACGACCGTCGAGGACGAGCGCAAGTCCATCTACGCCGGTGCCGCGAGCTCCATCGCCGACCTGTCCGTTGCCGTCGCCACCAAGATCGTGGGCGAGGCACTCGAGGACGATGCCGAGCAGAAGAAGCTCATCGAGCGCTACATCCAGGAAGCAGGTAGCCTGAATGCCGACTAGCCGCTATCAGGACAAGGTGCTCGAGACCTACGCGCGCTCCCTTCTGGAAGCCGCTAAGGCCGAGAACCATGTGTACGAGGACCTCGAGATGATCGAGCGTCTGGCTAGCGCCAGCCCCGAGATCATCGCCGTGCTCGACACCATGTCCAAGCGCGACCAGCTCGACCTTCTTCCCGAGGTGGCAGCTGCCTTTAAGTATGTTGCCGAGGAAGACGAGGATGTAGTGGGCGTGACCGTCACCACGGCGATCCCGCTCGACGACGAGCTGCGTCAAACCATCACTAAGAAATGCGAGCAGGACTTCGGCCGCAAGGTATTCCTTATCGAGCAGGTCGACCCGTCTATCGTGGGCGGCCTGGTGCTCGAGGCCCGCGGCGAGCGTCGTGACATTTCCGTCAAGACGCAGCTGCGCATCGCGCAGGAGACCCTCGCAAACTCTGCTAATTCGTACGGAGGTGAAGCCTAATGTCCGAAACCCTCAATGCCCAGGATATCGCCAAGAAACTGCAGGAGCAGCTCACGAGCCTCTCCGCGACGGTCGATACGCATGAGGTTTCAACGGTCGACGAGGTAGGCGACGGCATCGCGCGCGTCTCCGGCCTCAAGAGCGCCATGGCAGGCGAGCTTCTGGAGTTCAAGAGCTCCGATACCGGTGAGACCGTCTTCGGCCTTGCCCAGAACCTTGACCGTGACGAGGTCGGCGCCGTTCTGTTCGGTGCCGTCGACTCCATCAAGGAAGGCGACGAGTGCCGCACCACTGGCCGCATTATGGATATCCCTGTGAGCCGCGCCATGCTCGGCCGCGTCGTCAATCCGCTCGGCCAGCCCATCGACGGCCTGGGCGACATCGTCGCCACGCACCGTCGCCCCATCGAGTTCAAGGCCCCCGGCGTCATCGACCGTACCCCGGTGTGTGAGCCGGTTCAGACCGGTCTGCTCGCTATCGACTCCATGGTGCCTATTGGCCGCGGTCAGCGTGAGCTCATCATCGGCGACCGTAAGACCGGTAAGACCGCCATCGCCATCGACGCTATCCTCAACCAGCGCGGCAAGGGCATGGTCTGCATCTATGTCGCCATCGGCCAGAAGGCCTCCACGGTTGCCAACATCCGCGAGACCCTCGCTCAGCACGGTGCGCTCGACTACACCATCATCGTTTCGGCCACCGCTGCCGATTCCGCCCCTATGCAGTACATCGCGCCTATGGCCGGTGCCGCTATCGGCGAGTTCTTCATGTACAACGGCGAGGATGGCAAGCCCGCCAGCGAGACCAACCCCGGCGGCCACGTGCTCGTCATCTACGACGACCTGTCCAAGCAGGCTGTGGCTTACCGTCAGATGTCGCTGACGCTGCATCGTCCGCCCGGACGCGAGGCCTATCCTGGCGACATCTTCTACCTGCACTCTCGTCTGCTCGAGCGTGCCGTCAAGATGTCCAAGAAGAACGGTTATGGCTCCATGACGGCTCTTCCGATCATCGAGACCCAGGACGGCGACGTCTCGGCCTACATTCCGACCAACGTCATTTCCATTACCGATGGTCAGATCTACCTGCAGTCCGAGCTCTTCTTCCAGGGCCAGCGCCCGGCAGTCGACGTGGGCATTTCCGTGTCCCGCGTCGGTGGCGACGCACAGACCAAGGCCATGAAGCAGGTCGCCGGCAACCTCCGTCTGGACCTTGCTTCGTACCAGGAGCTCGCCGGCTTCACGCAGTTCGGCTCTGACCTCGACGAGGCCACGCAAAAGCAGCTTACCCACGGCGCTCGCATGACTGAGCTCCTGAAGCAGCCGCGTTACAAGCCGTTTGAGGTTGGCGAGCAGATCGTTACGCTGTTCGCTGGCAACGAGGGCTTCCTGGATGACCTGGAGATCGCCGACGTGCTGCCTTTCCGCGCCGAGCTCATCGAGTACATGGACAATGGCTTTGGCTCGCTGCTCGACAAGGTTCGCGCCAAGAAGATCGATGATGACACCAAGGCTGAGCTCTTGCGCGTCATCGGCGACTTCAAGCAGCAGTTTATGGCCAAGCACCATTCGGATGTTTCTGGATCAGAGGAGAACTAAGCCCCATGGCCAACCTTCGCGACATTAAGAAGCGAATCTCCTCGGTTACCACGACCAAGCAGATCACGCGCACGATGGAGATGGTCTCTACGGCCAAGATTCGTCGTGCCCTCGATCGCTCCAAGCAGGCCGAGCCCTATAAGGAGGCGCTGACCGACGTCATGTTGACGGTCGCCGGCGACGCCTCCTGTTCGGGCACCGATCCCATGCTGCAGAAGCATGAGAGCGTCAAGCATGGCCTGATTGTCGTTATTGCCTCGGACCGCGGCCTTGCCGGCGGTTTCAATACGACGGTGGAGCGCACGGCCGAAATGCTCGCCGCTTCTTGGGCGAACGACGGCATCGAGTGCGAGATCATCGCGTGCGGGCGTAAGCCGGCCACGTATTTCCGTGACCGCGCAAACGTCGTCATGCACTTTGAGGGCAACTCCTCTGAGCCCGATTTCAATCAGGCCCGCATGATCTCCTCTCATATCTGCGATGCGTATCGTGCCGGTGAGCTTGACCGTGTCGAGCTTGTCTACCACCACGCCAAGAACCGCGTGGATCAGGAGCTTCGCGTCGAGCATCTGTTGCCGCTCGACCCCGAGATGATCGCTATGGCCCACGGTCCGCGTAAGAACGAGACCGACGCCCCTAAGCGCATCTCGTCCACGTTCGAGTTCGTGCCCTCTCCCGAGCATGTTCTCGGCAAGCTTGTGCCGTCTTATATCCTGACGGTCATCTACCAGGCCCTGATCGATTCGGCGGCTGCCGAGCAGGGTGCACGCCGCAAGGCCATGCACTCCGCGACGGAAAACGCCACCGCGATCATCTCGACCCTTACCCGCACGTATAGTCGCGTGCGTCAGGCTTCGATCACGACCGAGATTAACGAGATCGTCGGCGGAGCCTCAGCATTGGAGGAACAGTAATGGCTAATAACACCGTAAAGCTTGCGGTCGAGGAAGCCACCAAGAAGACGACTGCCGGTGATGGTCGCATCGTTCGTATCATCGGCCCTGTCGTCGACGTCAAGTTTGACGGCGCGGTGCCCCCGATCTACAACGCGCTCACGGTCGAGGCCGAGACCCCGATCGGTCACCTGAGCACGATCCTCGAGGTCGAGAGCCAGCTTCCGGGCGGCGTCGTCCGCACGGTCGCCATGTCCTCGACCGACGGCCTGCAGCGCGGCCTTGTCGCCACCGATACCGGTGAGCCCATGAAGATGCCCGTTGGCCCCAAGACGCTCGGTCGTATTTGGAACGTTATGGGCAAGCCCGTTGACGGCAAGCCCATGCCCGAGGTGGAGGAGTTCTATCCCATTCACCACGCAGCGCCCCGCTTTGACGAGCTCACCACCAAGACCGAGATCTTCGAGACCGGTATCAAGGCCGTCGACCTTCTTGAGCCCTACATTCGTGGCGGTAAGACGGGCCTGTTCGGTGGCGCCGGCGTCGGCAAGACCGTTCTGATTCAGGAACTCATCAACAACCTCGCTCAGGAGCACGGCGGCACCTCGGTGTTCACCGGCGTCGGCGAGCGTACCCGTGAGGGTACCGACCTTTATCTCGAGATGAGCGAGTCCGGCGTTATCGACAAGACTTGCTTGGTCTACGGTCAGATGAACGAGCCGCCTGGAGCGCGTCTGCGCATCGGTCTGGCCGGCCTCACCACCGCTGAGTACTTCCGCGATCGTGGCCAGGACGTCCTGCTGTTCATCGATAACATCTTCCGCTTCTCCCAGGCCGGTTCCGAGGTTTCCGCCCTTCTGGGCCGTATGCCGTCCGCCGTTGGCTACCAGCCCACGCTGGCTACCGAGATGGGCGACCTCCAGGAGCGCATCACCTCGACCAAGACGGGCTCCATTACCTCCGTCCAGGCTGTCTACGTCCCCGCAGACGACCTGACCGACCCGGCTCCTGCCACGACGTTTACGCACCTCGACGCCACTACGGTTCTTTCGCGTAGCATTTCGTCGCTCGGCCTGTTCCCGGCCATCGACCCGCTCGCGTCTTCCTCCGACGCCCTCGATCCCTCGATCGTCGGCGAGGAGCACTACCGTGTCGCCGTTAAGGTTCAGGAGCTCCTGCAGGAGTACTCCGACCTTCAGGACATCATCGCCATTTTGGGTATGGACGAGCTGTCCGAGGAGCAGCGCCTTACGGTCAACCGCGCTCGTAAGATTCAGCAGTTCCTCTCGCAGTCCTTCCACGTCGCCGAGAAGTTCACCGGCAACCCCGGTGTCTACGTCCGCGTCGAGGATACCGTCCGCTCCTTTGCTGAGATTGTCGACGGCAAGGCCGATGACCTGCCCGAGCAGGCTTTCCGCTATGCTTCCACGATTGAGGACGTGCGCGAGCGCGCCCGCAAGATGGGGGAGAAGTAGGTTATGCGTATCCGCATCGTGTGCCCCGTGAGCTGCGCCTATGAGGGCGACGCTGCGTTTGTGTCGATTCCGTCCACGGATGGTGAGTTTGGCGTTCTGCCTGCTCACTCCAGCGAGATCTGCACGATCGACCGCGGTTACGTTCGCGTTTCCGATAAGGCCATGGGCACTGTCGACCACACGTTTGCCGTGGCCGGCGGCTATGCCCAGGTTGCGGACGATGTCGTGACCGTTCTCGCCGAGCGCGCTTGCGATTTGGCGACCGTCGATGCCGACAAGCTTAAAGCTGATATTCAAGGTTTTGAAGAGAAGCTGGGTAATTTGTCGGAGGATGATGCACGCCGCGCCTACCTCTATAATGAAATCGCATGGTGTAAGCTCAAGCTTGCCCAATAGTCAAACGATTTAGCGTTCGACCATTTGCGAACACATCATGCCCGGGATGGCCTAGCCACCCCGGGCATGCTTTTTGAAAGGGTAGACCTTGGATATTATCCGCGTTGAGGGTGGCCACGCCATCGGAGGCTCCGTGCCCGTCTCGGGCGCCAAGAACTCCGCGCTCAAACTCATGGCGGCAACGCTTCTGGCGCCGGGCAAGACGACGCTGCAGAACGTGCCCGATATTTCCGATGTCCACGTGATGGGCAAGGTGCTCAAGGGCATGGGCGCTACGATCGATGTTCTCGACGAGCACACGCTCGAGATTGATACCTCTCAGGTCGATTCATGGGAGGCCCCCTACGAGCTCGTTGCCAAGATGCGCGCTTCCACCGCCGTCATGGGACCCCTGCTGGGCCGCTTCCATCGCGCCAAAATTGCCATGCCGGGCGGCTGCAACCTGGGTGCTCGCAAGATCGATATGCACATTCTTGGTCTTGAGGCCCTGGGCGTTGAGTTCGATACCGCCCACGGTTACATCAACGCTAATGCGCCCCAAGGTCTGCGCGGTACCACCGTCACGCTCGAGTTCGCCAGCGTCGGTGCGACCGAGAACCTCATCATGGCCTCTGTGCGCGCACAGGGCACCACGGTTATCGACAATGCCGCCCGCGAGCCCGAGATCGTCGATCTCGCTAACATGCTCAACGAGATGGGCGCCAAGATTGTCGGCGCCGGTACGCCCGTCGTGACTATCGAAGGCGTGGAAGAGCTCCATCCCGTTACCCATCGCGTGGTGGGCGACCGCATCGAGGCCGGTACCTTTATCGTTGCCGGTGCGTTGATGGCCGACGATCGCGGTGTCGATGTCACGGGCTTTTGCCCCATTCACTTGGGCATGGTGCTCAAGAAGATGGAGCTTATGGGCATCGATTGCGAGCGTACCGACGACGGCGTCCATGTGAGCCGTGCCGAGCGTATCAAGCCGGTCGACATCCAGACGCTTCCGTTCCCCGGCTTCCCGACGGACATGCAGGCGCAGATTATGGTGCTCTCCGCCCTTGCCGACGGCAGTTCTGTTATTACCGAAAACATCTTCGAGAATCGCTTTATGTTTGCCTCTGAGCTGGTGCGCATGGGTGCCGACATTCGTATCGAGAGCCATCATGCCATGATTCATGGCGTCAAGGGCTTCTCGGGTGCACAGGTTACCTCGCCCGATCTGCGTGGCGGAGCGGCCCTCGTCGTAGCGGGCTTGATCGCCGACGGGACGACCGAGGTTTCGGCCATCCATCACATCAAGCGTGGCTACGAGCAGTTTGTCGAAAAGCTGCAGGCACTCGGCGCGCATGTCGAGCATGCTGCCGTCCCCGATCCCGTCATCTACTAATACGGGTTGCCTATGTTTAATAAAAAGCCCCTCGCGGATACCACCACCCGAAGACCCTCAACTGGTGCGCAGGCCAAGATCTACAGTCGCGATAACGTGGCTCGCTATTCCGAGCGCGCTCGCCAACGTCGTCGTAGCCACACGATTCGTCACGTCGTGCTCATTGTCGTGCTTGGCGTGCTGCTGAGTGCCACTACCGCTGCCGGCCTGTGGTTTGCCACCATTATGGGCAAGCTCGGCGATTCTAATGTCATTACCGACAATCTGCGTCGGGTTCTGGTTGACACCGATGAGGCAAAGGATCCGTTCTACGTGCTGCTTCTTGGCACCGACGGCCGTCCGGGCGAGGATACGTATCGTGCCGACTCGATTATCCTGGCACGCATCGACCCCACGCAAAAGCAGGCGACGCTCATTTCCGTTCCGCGCGACACCAAGGTCGAGTACAAGGGCGAGACCATGAAGATCAACGCCTGCCACACCGTTGGCGGCGCCGAGGCCATGGTCGAGGCGGTCAACGAGTTGTGCGGTGTTCAGATTTCCCACTATGCCGAGGTCAGCTTCGACGGTATGCAGGCGCTGATTGATTCGGTTGGCGGTATCGACATTAACGCAACCGATGATGTTGACGACCCCGAGCACCTGGATATTAAGATTACCGCTGGCCAGCAGCATATGGACGGTGCCACCGCCCTTACCTATGCCCGCTGCCGCTACACCTATGCCGACGGCGATTACACGCGCATGCGCCACCAGCGTCAGGTGCTTGGCGCCCTTGCCAACCAGATTCTCAATAACTTCGATGCCACGAAGATCTTTGGCCTGGTTAATTCGCTGTCCGATATGCTCGTAACCGATATGAGCGTTCAGGATATCGTGGCTACGGTCAACGCCATGCGCGGTATGGATGTCGACGGTATCTACTCGGCCAACCTGCCCTCGTACGCCGACGACAGCACCATGATCGACGGTGTGAGCTACGTCTTTGTCTACGAGGACGAGCTCAAGGAAATGATGGAGCGCGTCGATGCCGGCAAGGATCCCAAGGGTCCCAACACCATGGGTCTTTCCGACGGTTCCAGCTCTACGATCGGCGACCTGAACAACAACACGTCTGACGACTACGCAAACGGTACCGCAACCTCATCGGTCAGCTCTGACGATTCCGATGACTCAAGCGATTCGAGCGATTCGGACTACTACGAAGAGCCCACCGGCGACGGCAACGGCTACGAAGCCAACTACTAGAGTTACGCGGTTTTACCAAACCGCGTAACCGCTTGACGCTGCAAGCCCGCCAGGGCGGCAATCTGCCTTTCAACTTCGGCGGCATGACCAAAAGATCAATGCCGCCTCGTTTCAAGGCACCTTGCTCGCCTAGGGGCGTTTTCGCTCATATGACCCAATCCGCTGTCAAGAGCCACAATGGCCCCGCCGACCGCTTGCAATCGGTCGGCGGGGCCTGCCGTTGAACCCGTCCCGGTCCGCCCCCGGCATGTCGTCGACGCCTTCGGCTCAGTCTCATATCCGCGGATACCGCTCCGGCGGCCCGCAATCCTCTCCTTCGGCGGGGCTCCCCAAGTCTGACTACGCGCATGCGGCCGCTGCCGCGCGCCCAGCGAAAGCGGGGGTATCCCCGAAGGCTGCCCGGCTCGCCGGGACGGGGGCTATGTCTATTCGGTTGCCTCCCGGCACATCGCGCCGAGGGCCCACAGCCACCTCACGAGCTCGGCGGCGGTGGCGGCGTTCGCCTTCGCCTGGGGCATGCCCCTGGCGAGCATCTCCTCGCGTCGCCGGAGCAGGCGCTCGGACCCCTTCCTCCCGTGCATCCTCACCTCGAGCGGGACGCCGCTGCCCTTGGGCATCAGCTTCGGTTGGTGGCTCGCCTGGACGTAGCTCCAGGACCCCTCGACGGCCAGCCTCCTGACGAGCGCGTCGCCGGCCCCGCTGATCCCGCCGAGGCGCACGGAGTCCGCGCTCGACCTCTGCTTCGGGGCGAGGCCGAAGTAGGACGTCACCTGCCTGCCGGAGCGGAACCTCGAGAAGTCGCCGACCTCGGACGCGAAGGCGGCGGCGAGCGCGAACCCGCACCCCTTGATCGACTGGAGCGCCTCGACCTCCGCCGAGAGGGGGCCCGCCGCGACGGCGGCCCTGTACTCGGCGAGGAGGTCGTCGCGCGTCTCGGCGGCCGCCTCGACCTCGTTCCTCAGCGCCGCAAGCGCCCGGATGCCGCCGTCGTCGGCGGGCCGAACCTTGTCGAGCCACCTGAGGAAGTCGTACGTCCAGTACCTCCGGGGGTTTCCGGCCGGCGTCGTGCCGCCGTAGGCGTAGCCACGGCGGGCCAGGAACGCCAGGAGCCGCTGCTTCGCCGCCGCGAGCCTCGCGGTCGCCGCGTCGTGGGCCCCGGCGAGGTCCCTGAGCCCCTCGATCTCGGGGGACGGCACCCATACCGGGGAGATATCGTGCGACAGTATCGCCTTGGCCATCCTGGCCGCGTCGTTGCGGTCGTTCTTGGACGAGAAGTCTGCCGCCGACCTCGGGACCTTGGAGACGGCCGCGACGACGCAGTCGACGCCGAGCCCGGAGAGCTCCCTCTGCGGGGCGAAGCCGAGGTAGCCGCTCTCGTAGGCGGCGAGCGACGGGCCGGGGAAGCCCGACATCCACTCCGCGACCTCGCCCCAGGGGTTGCCGCGGAACCTCCTCGTCACTGCCTCGCCCGTCTCCGCGTCGAGCGCGCAGACGGTCGTGGACCTGAGGTGTACGTCCATTCCGAAGGCGGTAGAATATCTAGGCACGGGAGCCTCCCAACCTCGTTGCGGCGCGGCTGCGCCTCTGGCACTTCAACAACATTGTCGCAGCCCCGACCCGCGGTCACGAGCGGGGGCTCCTGTCGTTTCCGTGCCCCTGGAT
>UQIN01000011.1 GCA_900541035.1 uncultured Collinsella sp.
AGCCGGAGAGCACTTAATGTGCTCTCCGTGCGAGCAGGACTGTCCGAGCAGGCGATCAAACCCCGCGCCCCACCCCGACGAACGCTTGGGGACCGGTGGCCTACAGGTGCGAGATGATCAGTCCCATATTGCCTTCGAGGTTAATGGAGCTGACGGTGGACGGAGCCAGCAGGTGGCTGCCTTTGTGGACGGGGTCGCCGCAGACGGTGCCTTCGCCGTCGATGACCGACAGGCACATGAAGGGCCAGCGCTGGTCCAAGGTCTTGCTGCCGTCCACGCGCACGCGATCGACGGTGTAGCAGGGGTTGGACTCGAGCTCGGTCACACCGTCGACCTCGGGTGCGGTCACGGTGCCGTCGGTCGGGGCCTGCGCGTTAAAGTTAATGCAGTCCAGGCTCTGCTCAATGTGCAGCGGGCGCAGCTTACCGTCGGTGCCGGGGCGGTCGTAGTCGTACAGGCGATACGTCACGTCACTCGACTGCTGCGTCTCAAGAATCAACGTGCCGGTCTTGATGGCGTGCACGGTGCCGGAGTCGATCTGGAAAAAGTCGCCCTTGTGGATCGGCAGCACGTTGAGCATGTCGTCCCAACGGCCGTCCTCAATCATCTGTGCGGCCTCGGCGCGGTCATGCGCGCGCTGGCCGACGATGATCGTGGAGCCGGGCTCGCAATCCAGCACGTACCAGCACTCGGTCTTGCCCAGGCTGCCGTTCTCGTGCTCGGCGGCGTACTCGTCGTTGGGGTGGATCTGGATCGACAGATCGTCCTTGGCGTCCAGAATCTTAATGAGCAGCGGGAACTCCTTGCCCTCGCAGTTGCCAAAGAGCTCGCGGTGTTCGGCCCACAGCCACGACAGCGTGTGGCCGGCGTACGGGCCCTCCGCAATCTGGCAGTCACCGTTGGGATGGGCCGAGATGGCCCAGCACTCACCGATGGGACCTTCGGGAATGTCGTAACCAAATACGGTTTCGAGCTGGCGGCCGCCCCAGATCTTCTCGTGAAAGATCGGCGTCAGTTTAATCAAATCGGACATGTTCATACCCCCATTGTGTTGCGCGGGCGCTGCACAAAACAGCTCAAAGCGAGCGCCCGGATGACTACAAAAACCTATGCCAACGTTACGTTGTGCAACTCAAAGCGGTCGCCAACGTTGCGCGAGACCGAATACTCAAAGGCGGCGCCGCTGTCCAAAAAGCCAATCTGGGTGAGCTCGAGCAGGGGAGAGCCAAGTTTGGTGTCCAGACGCTCGGCTTCTTCCTCGGTTGCTGCCACGGCGCGAATGGTACGGTGGAAGCTCGAAATCTTCAGCCCACATTGCTCGCGGATGAAGTGGTAGACCGATCCGTACAGGTCCTTCTTTTTAAGGCCTGGAATCAGCTCGAGGGGCATGTAGGTGTACTCGATAACGATGGGCTTCTCATCGGCCTGACGCACGCGCACGACGTGATAGGCAAAGTCATCCTCGGCAATTCCCAGCTGGGCTGCGATGTCCGCCGGTGGATTAACGATCGAGAAATCGTAGACCACCGAGGTCACCTTCTCCCCGCGATGCTCATACGAAAAACCCTGGGCACGGTCGTTTTTGCCCTGGAAAAACGCCTGGCCGGGAAGTCCCGCCGTGTCCTTAACGTAGGTACCCGATCCGCGTCGGCTGGTAATAAGACCTTCCTCGGTGATTTGCTCGATAGCTCGTTTGACGGTGATTTTGGAAACGCTATAGAGCTCGCAGAACTCAACGACGGTGGGAAGCTTGTCGCCCGGTTTAAGAGCGCCATCCTCGATAGTGCGACGAATATCTGCAGCTATCGCCTCGTATTTTGGGATCACGGAACCTCCTTTCCAACCTGATTGAGTATAAAAGAAAGTATAGTTAACACCTAAGCATCCCTATTGTATTTTAAAAAATTCGAGAAAGATATAATTAAAAGTCGCTTCGCATATAAACTAGAGCGCTCTAAATAGATAAACATCTGAGTAATGTCGTGTTAAGCGGCCATTCGCGTTTTCCCAGATAAAACCTGCCAAAACAAACCTGTCCCTTTTTGGTAGGTTTTTGCCTTGGGAGCGGTACCATACAGGCAATGTTTAAACGAGAAAGGTGGGCTCCCATGGAACCTAAGCAGTACTACATTGGCATCGACGTCGGCGGCACTTCGGTTAAGGAGGGCCTGTTCGACGAGGACGGCAACCTGCTTGCCAAGGCCAGCGTGCCCACGCCTCCTATCGTTGACGCCGCGGGCTTTGCCGCGGTGACCGAGGCTATCGACCAGGTGGTCGCCAAGGCCCAGATTCCGCGTGCCTTTGTGTCGGGCATTGGCCTGGCCGTTCCGTGCCCCATCCCGGCATCGGGCGATGCCAAGGTCAAGGCGAACATCGCCATCAACCTGCCCGAGCTCAAGATCGCCATCCAGGAGCACTGCCCCGACGCGGTCGTTAAGTACGAGAACGACGCCAACGCTGCTGCTATGGGCGAGGCCTGGCTCGGCTCTGCCAAGGGCGTACAGAACGTGGTGATGGTCACCATTGGTACCGGCGTGGGCGGCGGCGTTATCGTTAACGGCGACGTGGTATCGGGCGTTGTGGGTGCTGGCGGCGAGATTGGCCACATGTGCCTGAACCCGGCCGAGGAGCGCACCTGCGGCTGCGGCGGCCATGGCCACCTGGAGCAGTATTCCAGCGCCACCGGCGTGGTGAGCAACTACCTTGCCGAGTGCAAGAAGGCGGGCGTCGAGCCCATCGAGCTGACCGGCCCCTCCGATTCCAAGGACGTGTTCCAGGCCTGCCGCGAGGGCGACAAGCTCGCGCTGGCCGCGGCCGATACCATGGCCGACTATCTCGGCCGCGCACTGGCGCTTATTGCCAACGTGGTTGATCCCGAGATGTTCCTCATCGGCGGCGGCGCCTCCGCCTCGGCCGATGTCTACCTCGACAAGGTTCGCGAGCACTTTAAGCAGTACGCGCTTTCCGCCTCGCGCGAGACGCCCATTAAGGTCGCTTCGCTCGGAAACGACGCCGGCATCATCGGTGCTGCCTACGTAGCCCTGCGCGCTGCCGGTAAATAGCTGGTGCAAGGGGGACAGGTTACATTGCACCAACATGGTGCAAAAGGGACAGCCTTGGCCCCCGTGCCTGCGCCCCAAAATATGCCGTGGCCCTTCCGTCTGCGAAGGCTTGGCATCGGCGTGCTACCATAGCTACGTCCAAGTACACATATCAAGTGGAGGATATCCATGGCAAACGTTCTTGTCTTTGGTCACCAGAACCCCGATAACGACGCCATCATGAGCGCCGTCGTCCTGTCCCAGCTGCTCAACCAGGTTGAGTATGCCGGCAACACCTACGAGGCCTGCGCCCTTGGTCAGCTTCCGGCCGAGTCCGCCAAGCTGCTCGCCGACGCCGGCATTGCCGAGCCCCGCGTGATCGAGTCCGTCGAGGCCGGTCAGCTCGTCGTCCTCACCGACCACAACGAGTCTGCCCAGTCCGTCGCCGGTCTTAAGGACGCCACGGTCTTTGGCGTCGTCGACCACCACCGCATCGGCGACTTCGAGACCGCCGGCCCGCTGCACTACATCTGCCTGCCCTGGGGCTCCAGCTGCACCATCGTCACCAAGCTCGCCGGCGTGCTCGGCGTTGAGCTTTCCGACGTTCAGGCCAAGCTGCTGCTCTCGGCCATGATGACCGACACGCTCATGCTCAAGAGCCCCACTACCACCGATGTCGACCGCGCCGTCGCCGCCAAGCTCGGCGAGCAGGTGGGCGTCGACCCGGTCAAGTTTGGCATGGAGGTCTTCCTCACCCGCCCGTCCGGCTCCTTCACCGCAGCCGAGATGGTTGGCAACGACATCAAGATGTTCGAGCCCGCCGGCAAGAAGCTGCTCATCGGCCAGTACGAGACCGTCGACAAGAGCCGTGCGCTCGGTATGATCGACGAGATCCGCGAGGCCATGCGCGCCTACGCCGCCGAGAAGGGTGCTGACGGCATTGTCCTGTGCATCACCGACATCATGGAGGAAGGCTCGCAGGTCCTGCTCGAGGGCGAGACCGAGGCTGCTCAGAAGGGCCTGGGCATTGCCGACGAGCACGACGGCGTCTGGATGCCGGGCGTCCTCTCCCGTAAGAAACAGGTTGCTGCTCCCATCATGGCCGCCTGCTAGGTTTAGTTGACCAAACGCCACGACCGGATCGCGGACGCCCCGCGCTCCGGTCGTTTTTTGTGCACGGCGCCGCGTCGTCTCTTGGACAGGCGTGCCCGTGCCGTTGAGCAAATAATGTTCAACCTGTGGTTCCGCTTTTCGGCCACGCCTGCGTGCTTGTCGTGCAGGGTAGGCTAGATGCAAGCGTAATACGTTAGAGCGCGGCGCCGCCACTTGGGCGGGCCGTGCTTTTTTAAGACGGGAGCCATCCCGTGAAAGGAGCCGCCCATGGCAGCAACTGAGCAGCTGTTCAACGTTCGCGAGCGCAAGCGCTTTGAACGTCACGACATCTGGGAGCGCATCGCCGAGAACGGCACGATTTCCGCCGCCGTCATGGTCTTCGCCGCCATCGCCGCCGTCATTTGCGCTAATACCGATGCCTACGAGGCCATCCATCACTTTTTGGAGACCCCGCTGTATGTGGGTCTGGGGCATTTGACGGCTGGCCTCACCGTCGAGCTTTTCGTCAACGACTTCCTCATGGCGATTTTCTTTTTGCTGGTGGGCATTGAGCTCAAATATGAAATGACGGTCGGCGAGCTCAAAAACCCGCGCCAGGCTATGCTTCCCATGCTGGCGGCCGTGGGCGGCGTCGTCGTTCCCGCCTGCATCTATCTGATCTTTAACCATGCCGGCGCGCACAACGGCTGGGCCATTCCCATGGCAACCGATATTGCCTTTGCGCTGGGCGTGCTGTCGCTTTTGGGCAATCGCGTGCCCAACGGCGTGCGTGTGTTCTTCTCGACGCTCGCCGTCGCCGACGACCTCATCTCCATCGCCGCCATCGCCATCTTCTACGGTCAGAGCCCCAATCCGTTTTGGTTGGGCGCCGCCGCGCTTGTGACGTGCGCGCTCGTGTGGCTCAACAAGACGCAGCACTACCGCCTCGCCCCGTATTCGGTGCTGGGCCTGCTGCTGTGGTTCTGCATGTTCAAGAGCGGCGTGCACGCTACGCTTGCCGGCGTCATCCTGGCCTTCACCATCCCGGCCAAGTGCGGCGTCAAGCTCGATAGCCTCACCGATTGGTTGGGCGAGTGCCTGCCGCTGCTCGATGACCGCTACGACGACGAGGCGCACATCCTGGGCCAGCATGACTTTACCGTCTCGACCACCAAGGTCGAGCGTGTTATGCACCGCGTGACCCCGCCGCTCATCCGCATGGAGCGTCTGATCTCCACACCGGTCAACTTTGTGATCCTGCCGATCTTTGCGTTCGTCAACGCACAGGTTCGCCTAGTGGGCGTGGACATGAGCACGCTGCTCACCGACCCGGTGACGCTCGGCGTGTACTTTGGCATGCTGCTGGGTAAGCCGATCGGTATCTTTGGCATGACGTTCGCCTTGGTCAAGCTCAAGGCCTGCGAGCTGCCGCGCAATGTCAACTGGCACATGATTGCCGGTGTGGGCATTCTGGGCGGCATCGGCTTTACCATGTCGATTCTCATCAGCGGCCTTGCCTTCCCGACGGCTGAGTTTGAGGTTCTGGCCGCCAAGGCTGCCATTCTTGCCGGTTCGGTCACCGCTGCCGTGCTCGGCATGATCTACATGAGCGTGGTTTGCAAACACCCCGCGCCCAAGGGCGAGTAAAAGCACATACAAGTTTGAAAACGCCGCCTGTGAACACCATCACAGGCGGCGTTTTAGTCATTGGGGACGTTCTTAAATGACTAGGTTTATTCCACGGTGCCGTAGACGGCGCCCCAGCCGTGGGCGGCCAAGGCGGAGTTGAGCTGGTCGCAAAGTGACTGGCGGTCGTAGTAGCCGGGCGGCAAAAGGTTGACGATTTCCATGAGGTCGGGTGCCAGGTCCAAGATCTCGGCCTGCACGATCAGGTCCAGGCGGTCGATGGCGTGGCGATCGTAAAACAGTCCGTCGACCAGGCGCTGCAGGTCGCCGAATTCCTCGGCCCTAAACGATCCGTACTCCATAGTGCCTCCTTGGGCGCCCCACGCCGCCATGCGCGGCGATTCGTAATTCATTGCGATGAACTTAATCTATCACGGCTTCATACCGTTGCGGCGGTGGCGGTCTATACTTAGACGAACTGCAACGTACCGCTTCGCGAAAGGTCGCACCCATGCAGACGATCTACCAGAAGATGGAAACCACCGAACTCGATGCCGCCATCGAGGCGCTCAAAGCCGAGGTCGCCGAGGTCAAGGCCAAGGGCCTGGCGCTCGACATGGCCCGCGGCAAGCCGTCGCCCTCCCAGGTGGACATCTCTCGACCCATGCTCGATATCCTCAATGCCGATGCCGATCTGCACGACGGCAACGTCGACTGCTCCAACTACGGCTGCTTTGAGGGCATTCCCTCGGCACGCAAGCTGGCGGGGGAGTTCCTGGGTTGCCCTGCCGAGCAGACGCTCGTGCTGGGCTCGTCGAGTTTGCTGATTGAGCACGACATCGCCGGCATGTTCTGGCGCTGCGGCTCGTGCGGTAGCGAGCCCTGGGACGCCTACGAGGCCGCGCACGACGGCAAGAAGGTCAAGTTCCTGTGCCCCGTTCCCGGCTACGATCGCCACTTTGGCATCACCGCCGATCTGGGTATCGAGAATGTCCCCGTTGCGATGACCGACAACGGCCCCGACATGGACGAGGTCGAGCGCCTGGTTGCTGCCGACGACTCCATCAAGGGTATCTGGTGCGTGCCCAAGTATTCCAACCCCACGGGCATCACCTTTAGCGAGGACATCGTGCGCCGCCTAGTCGAGATGCCCACGGCCGCGCCCGATTTCCGCATCTTCTGGGACAACGCCTACTGCGTGCATGACCTGTACGACGAGACCGACGAACTTGCCAACATCTTTGACCTCGCTCGCGCGGCGGGCACCGAGGACCGTGTGGTGGCCTTTGCCTCGACGTCCAAGATCACCTTCCCGGGCGCCGGCATCGGCTTTATCGGTGCGAGCCCCGCGGTTATCGCCGAGTTCTCCAAGCGTCTGAAGGCTGGCCTGATCAGCGCCGACAAGCTCAACCAGCTGCGCCATGTACGCTTCCTTCCCACCATCGAGGCGGTTAAGGAGCACATGAAAAAGCACGCCGAGTTCCTGCGCCCGCGCTTTGAGGCCGTCGAGCGCAAGCTCACCGAGGGCCTGGGCGACACGGGTTGCGCCACCTGGACGCATCCCCGCGGCGGCTACTTCGTGAGCTTCGATGGTCCCGAGGGCTCGGCCCAGAAAGTCGCCGCGCTTTGCGCCGAGCTGGGTGTGAAGCTCACGCCGGCTGGTGCTACCTGGCCCTATGGCAAGGACCCGCGCGACACCAACATCCGCATCGCGCCGAGCTATCCCACGGTCGAGGACCTGGAGGCCGCGCTCGGCGTGCTGGTGCTGGCTGTTAAGCTCGTCGCCGCCGAGCTGGCGCGCGCCGAGCGTGCCTAGCGCACAGCCCCGCATTATCCGCACTCTCGCTACGCAAAGGAGCGTATACATGGATTTGGTTATTTCCACCAACCCCACGCCGGAGCTATACACCATTAAGGTGACCGGCGAGATCGACATCTCTAACGCCGACAGCCTGCGCAACGCCATCGATCTGGCGCTCGAGCAGCCCACCGAGGCCGTTGAGCTCGACTTTGCCCAGGTGAGCTATATCGATTCGACAGGCATTGGCGTGCTCGTGGGCGCCGCACATCACGCGGTCGACCATGGTAAGCGCTTCAGCTGCGTCAACGTGCAGTCCCCGGTGATGCGCGTGGTCCAGTTGCTGGGCGTCGACCAGGAGATTTCGATCACCGCGGCATAAGCTTTCGCCCCAAAAAGGGCCGTGCCGTTTGGCATATGTTTGTGATGCGCTCGGACGTTTTGGCGTCCGGGCGCTATACTTGACCGAATGAATAGACGAGTTCCGGCCGAATGGCGCGGTGCGGGCTCGACTCACATCGAGCCTTGGAGGTATGTGTGTTTGGTATTGGAGAGGGTGAGCTCGCGATCATCGTGGTCTTCGGCTTTTTGCTGTTTGGCCCGGATAAGCTCCCACAGATGGGCCGCACGATCGGCCGTGCCATCCGTCAGTTCCGCGAGACGCAGGAAAAGATGACGGCCGTTGTTCAGTCCGAGATTATCGATCCGGTGAGCGAGGCCGCTTCGGCACCGGTCAAGCCCAAGAAGACTGCCGTCGATGACGATTCCGATGCGGACGAGGATGCCGCCGAGACGGCAGCGCCCGCCAAGAAGGAGACCTTTGCCGAGCGCCGTGCCCGCCTTGCTGCCGAGAAGGCTGCGAGCGAGGGTGCCGCCGAGGGCGAGGGTGCTGCTGAGGAGTCCGAGGCCGAGGGCGCCGAGCCTGCCGCTGCCGCCGAGCCTGTCGTCGAGCCCGAGCCTGCTGCAGAGCCCGAGCCGGCAGAGCCCACGACGGCTGACCTCTACGCCCGTCGTCCCCGCAAGCGCAAGGCCGTCGTCGACCAGCTCGCTCGCGAGCTCGAGGCCGAGGACGACGCCGCTGCCGCCGATGCCCCGAAGGGAGGCGATGAGTAATGCCTATCGGACCTGCGCGTATGCCGCTCTTCGATCACCTGGGAGAGCTCCGTCGCCGCCTGACCATCGTGGTTGTGTCAGTCTTTGCCGCCGCCATCGTGCTGTATTTCGCCACGCCCGTGGTACTCGATATCCTGGAAGACCCCATCCGCTCCTTTGTGCCGGACGGTAAGTTTTACATCACCACCACGCTCGGCGGCTTTGGTCTGCGCTTTTCGCTGGCCATCAAGATGGCCGTTGTCATGTGCACGCCCATGATCATCTGGCAGATCTTGGCGTTTTTCCTGCCGGCGCTTCGCCCCAACGAGCGCAAGTGGGTCGTGCCCACGGTGCTCGCCTCGACGGTGCTGTTCTTCCTGGGCGCCATCTTCTGCTATTTCATCATCATCCCGGCGGGCTTTGAGTGGCTTATCGGCGAGACCTCGGCCGTCGCCACGGCGCTGCCCGACCTGGAGAACTACGTCAACATGGAGCTGCTCTTTATGATCGGCTTTGGCGTGGCGTTTGAGCTGCCGCTCATCATCTTCTACCTGTCCGTCTTCCACATCGTGTCCTATGCGGCCTTCCGCAGCGCCTGGCGCTACGTGTACGTAGGCCTGCTCGTGGGTTCGGCTGTGATTACGCCCGACGGCTCGCCCGTTACGCTGGGTCTCATGTATGGCGCCCTGCTCTCGCTCTACGAGATTTCGCTCGCCATCGCTCGCGTGGTCATCACCGCGCGCGAGGGCAAGGAGGGCCTGTTCGTGAGCCGTCTGGACCTGTTCTCGGACGACGAGGACGACGAGGAGTAAATCGGTATGCACGAGGTTGGCATTGTCAACGGCATACTCGATACAGTGATTCGCGCGGCGCGTGGGGCGGGGGCCTCGCGCGCCGTTTTGGTAACGCTTCGTATCGGGGATATGACCGAGGTCGTGCGCGAGGCACTCGACTTTGCGTGGGAGACGTTTCGCGATGAGGACCCGCTCACGCGCGGCTGCGAGCTTGCCGTGGAGGAGGTCCATCCACAAAGCGAGTGCCTGGACTGCGGCGAGGTCTTTGAGCACGACCGTTTCCATTGTCGCTGCCCCCAGTGTGGCGGCGCCAACGTGCGCCTGCTGCACGGCCGCGAGCTCGATATCGCAAGTATCGAAATCGAAACCCCCGACGATTAGCCCGCTAGCCATCTAATGATGGGGTATAAAGGGGCCAAAGTAAGGAGCGCTAAGTATGGCCGAGAAAACGATTGATATCGCGTCGCCGATCCTGTCGCGCAACGAGCGCCTGGCAGATCAGCTGCGTCAGCGATTTAATGAGGCAGGCACCTTCGTGATCAATGTGCTGTCGAGCCCCGGCTCGGGTAAGACCACCACGATTCTGGGCACCAACGAGCGCCTGCGTGACAAGGCCGGCCTACGCTGTGCCGTCATCGAGGGCGATATCGCCTCGGATGTCGACGCCATCACCATGAAGGAAGCCGGCATGCCCGCCATCCAGATCAACACGGGCGGTCTGTGCCACCTCGAGGGCAACATGATCATGGAGGCTGTCGATGCCTTCGACCAGGCTGTGGGTCTGGAGAACATCGACGTCATCTTTATCGAAAACGTGGGTAACCTGGTCTGCCCGGTCGACTTTGACCTGGGCGAGAACCTGTCCATCATGATTCTCTCGGTGCCCGAGGGCGACGACAAGCCCATCAAGTACCCGGGCATCTTCCAACACGCCGGCGCGCAGCTGCTCAACAAGGTCGACGTGGCTCCGGCTTTCGATTTTGACATGGATAGGTATACTAAGACACTCGATGACCTCAATCCGCAAGCGCCGCGGTTTGCCGTGAGCGCGCGCAAGGGCGAGGGCATGGATGCCTGGTGCGATTGGCTCATCGGGCAGATTGAGCAAGCAAGGGCGTAAGTCGGCCGCCATACGGGCGGGCGTAGCCGCAGAGATACGAGATAGGAGCCTCTTTTGAAGCTCATCATCGCCGAGAAAAACGACGCCGCGCGTCAAATTGCCGAGCGTCTGTCCACGGGCAAACCCAAAAAGGACAAGGTGTACAACACCGCCATCTACCGTTTTGAGTGGAAGGGCGAGGAGTGCGTGACGATCGGCCTTGCCGGTCACATCCTGGCGCCCGATTTTTGTGACAGCGTGCTGTTCGATAAAAAGCTGGGCTGGTATTCGGTCACGGAGGACGGTGAAATGCTGCCGGCCGACATGCCCGATGGCCTGGCTCGTCCGCCCTACGACACCAAGCGCAAGCCGTTTCTTGCCGACGGTATCTCCATCAAGGGCTGGAAGCTCGAGAGCCTGCCCTATCTCACCTGGGCGCCCGTCATTAAGCTGCCGGCCGAGAAGGAGCTCATTCGTTCGCTCAAGAACCTCGCTAAAAAGTCCGACAGCGTCATCATCGCCACGGACTTCGATCGCGAGGGTGAGCTGATCGGTTCGGACGCTCTCAACAAGGTGCGCGAGGTTGCGCCCGACTTGCCGGTCGCCCGCGCCCAGTATTCTTCGTTTACCAAGGCCGAGATTACGCAGGCCTTCGATAATCTTGTCTCGCTCGACCAGAATCTGGCCGACGCCGGCGAGAGCCGCCAGCACATCGACCTCATTTGGGGTGCGGTGCTCACGCGCTACCTGACGCTCGCCAAGTTTGGCGGCTTTGGCAACGTGCGCTCCGCCGGCCGCGTGCAGACGCCGACGCTTGCCCTGGTGGTCGAGCGCGAGCGCGAGCGCATGGCGTTTGTGCCCGAGGACTATTGGCAGATTCGCGGCATGGGTGCCGCTCAGGGTGCTGCCGAGGATGACCGCTTTAAGATTGCGCACAAGACGGCACGTTTTACCGACAAGGATGCTGCCGAGACGGCGTACGGCCACGTCGACGGCGCTACGACGGCAACCGTCGCCGCGGTGACCAAGCGCTCCCGCAAGCAGCAGCCGCCCACCCCGTTTGCGACGACCTCGCTGCAGGCTGCCGCCGCGGCCGAGGGCATCTCACCTGCACGTACCATGCGCATCGCCGAGTCCCTCTACATGGCGGGCCTCATCAGCTATCCGCGTGTCGACAACACCGTGTACCCTGCGACGCTCGATCTGGGCGCCGTGGTGAGCGACCTGGCAAAGATCAACCCGGCGCTGGCGCCCGTGTGCAAAAAGGTACTCGCCGGCCCCATGAAGCCCACGCGCGGCAAAGTCGAGACCACCGACCACCCGCCCATCTACCCCACGGGCGAAGGCGATCCGTCCACGCTCGATGGCGGCCAGCGCAAGCTCTACGACCTCATCGCCCGTCGCTTCCTGGCGACGCTCATGGGTCCCGCGACTATCGAGAACACCAAGCTCGAGCTCGATGTGAACGGTGAGCCGTTCGTGGCTTCGGGCGATGTGCTCGTGACCCCGGGTTTCCGCGAGGCGTACCCGTACGGACTCAAGCGCGACGAGCAGATGCCTCCGCTGGAGCAGGGCGACACGGTCGACGTGTTCGACATTAAGCTCGAGGCCAAGCAGACCGAGCCGCCCGCGCGCTACAGCCAGGGCAAGCTCGTGCAGGAGATGGAAAAGCGCGGCCTGGGCACCAAGTCCACGCGCGCGAGCATCATCGAGCGCCTGTACGCCGTGCGCTACCTCAAAAACGATCCCGTGGAGCCGAGCCAGCTGGGCATCGCCATCATCGACGCGCTGACGCAGTTTGCCCCGCGCATCACGAGCCCCGATATGACCAGCGAGCTCGACGGCGACATGACCCGTGTGGAGCGCGGCGAGGACACCGAAGAGCATGTCGTGACGCACTCGCGCGCGCTGCTGGCCGGCGTGCTCGACGAGCTGCTCAAGCACACGCAGGAGCTGGGCGACGCCATCAGCGACGCCGTCACGGCCGATGCGCGCGTGGGCGCCTGCCCCAAGTGCGGCAAGGACCTGGTTATGAAGACGAGCGCCAAGACCCGCGGCAGCTTTATCGGCTGCATGGGCTGGCCCGACTGCGACGTGACCTATCCGGTGCCGAGCGGCGTCAAGGTGAGCCCGCTCGAGGGCGAGGCCGCCGTGTGCCCCGAATGCGGTGCGCCGCGCATTAAGTGTCAGCCGTTCCGCCAGAAGGCTTTCGAGATCTGCGTGAACCCGACGTGCCCCACCAACTACGAGCCCGACCTTAAGGTGGGCGAGTGCAAGGTGTGTGCCGAGGCCGGACGCCATGGCGACCTGATCGCGCACAAGAGCGAGAAGAGCGGCAAGCGCTTTATCCGCTGCACCAACTACGATGACTGCGGCGTGAGCTATCCGCTGCCGGCGCGTGGCAAGCTCGAGGCGACGGGCGAGACCTGTCCCGAGTGCGGCGCCCCCATCGTGGTGGTCAACACGGCGCGCGGTCCGTGGCGTATCTGCGTCAACATGGACTGCCCGACCAAGGAGAAGAAGCCCGCCCGCGGCCGCAAGACCACAACCAAGGCGAGCACGGCAAAGAAGACGACGGCCAAGAAGACGACCGCTAAGAAGACCACGACCAAGAAGTCGACTGCCAAGAAAGCAACCGCCGACAAATAGCCGAACAGCGACACGCCACAGCAACAGGGGCCGGGTGCGCGAATCCAAACGCGCACCCGGCCCCGCTCATGAGTTGCGGTGAAATAGTTCTTATTTGAGCTTGTAGGGCTCAAAAACCGGAACTATTCCACCGCAACTTCTTGTTGGTTGGGGAGTTTAGTTCACTTCGACGGGTTTGGCGCCGGGATAGCGCTCCTCAAAGTCTAGGCGGTACTTATTGTCATTGGTGCCCGCCACGTTGTCGCGCGACAGCGGCGCCACGATCTCATTCTTGTGGTCCGCAGGCTTGGCGTATTTCAGACTGATCTCCCAGGCATCACAGATTGCGTCAATGCGGTGATCCAGGTCGTCGTACAGGGCGATGATGTCCTTCCAGGAGCTGTAGTTTTTGGAGCTCGTCGGGACGTCCAGGTCCTCGACGATGTCGTAATACTGCTCGATGGTGTCCTCCGTGCGCTCGGCGACGTCGGCGAGATTTTGACGGGTGGTTCGATCCTCTTCCAGATAGTTGCCGTTGAAGTTCTGCGCGCAGCCACGGACCTGGCTGTCGAGATCTTCGAGCAGGTCGTAGTATTCGCTCAGGCGACGGTAGAGGTTCTGCTCAGAGAGCGTTGCTTCGCCGCCATCCTCGTCGTCATCGTCATCATCGTCGTACAGGCTGTTGGGATCGCCGAGAGGTTTTAGGTCATCGTCGTCGACGTCATGGTGCAGCTTAGCTACCTCGGCGGTCGTCTGCGTACCGGCGTTGTCGAAAGGCTTGATCACAAAGAAAATGACCAGGGCGATGATGATCGCCACCAGCACAACGATAACGGCGATAAGCGGCCCGGTGCCGCTCTTTTTGGAAGCGGGGGTCTGTGGCGAAGCGGGCGCGTATGCGGGAGCCGGCTGCTGTTGGGGCGAGCCGCTCGCGACGGGTATGCGCTGCGTGGTCTCGACGGCCTCGGTCCTTGCGGCGGGGTCGGGGCTATAGGCGAGGGAGTCGTCCGCCTTGGCTTGCGGCGTATCAAGGGAGCCGGTCTGCTCAAAAGCGGGCTGGCTATCGCTCGCGGCTGTTTGCTCAACGGGTGCACCGCACGAGGTGCAGAACTTGGCATCATCTGCAAGAAGCTTGCCGCACGAGGCGCAATACCGAGACATTGCCACTCCTTTCGCCACATTTCAATGCAATACGACGATTATACCCAGCATCCAAAATTCCCCATCATAAGTTGCGGTGAAATAGGGACTGTTTGGCGGTCTCAGAGCTTCAATCAGCACCTATTTCACCGCAACTTTGGAAAGGCACCTTTAGCCATTGGGAACGCGCCGAGCACTGGGGTATCATGGCTTGGTTGCTATAACTCGCATTTACGCGCCTTGTAGGAAGGGGCTGCGCCCATGGCTTTTGAGCCTGCTCAACATAGCTTTATCACGCTCGAGGGCGTCGACGGCGCCGGCAAGTCCACGCAGGCGCGCCTGCTTGCCCGCGCGCTCGAACTCGCTGGCTACCAGGTTGTGAGCCTGCGCGAGCCGGGCGGCACCGCCATCAGCGAAAAGATTCGCGCTTTGCTGCTCGACCCCGCCAACACGGCGATGGGAGACACCTGCGAGTTGCTGCTCTACGAGGCGGCGCGCGCCCAGTTGGTGCACGAGGTCATAGCCCCCGCCCTTGCGGCCGGCAAGGTGGTCCTGTGCGATCGCTTCTACGATTCCACGACCTGCTACCAGGCGTTTGCCGATGGCCTCGATCGCCAGATGGTGCGCGACGCCAACAACCTGGCCGTCGCGGGAACGCACCCGGCGCTCACACTCGTCTACCACATCACGCCCGAGCAGGCGGCGCTACGCATGGCAGCCCGTGGCGCGGCGGATCGCATGGAGGCCAAGGGCATGGCATTCCAAGAGCGTGTCTACGAGGGGTTTTGCGCAATTGCTGCCGAGGAGCCAAACCGCGTAAAGCTCATCGACGCCACTACGACCGTCGAGGAAGTCTTCGAGAAGACGGTCGAGCAGGTTCGCGCGTACGGTCTCGACATTCCGCGGGAAGCCGTCGCCGCCGCGCTTGCCAAGGAGGCCGAGTAACATGGCCCCCGCTCAGGCAAGCCTGCTGGCCAAGCTCGACACCCAAGAGCGCGTGCGCGACTTTTTGACCAATGCCGTCGCTAGCGGTCGCGCGTCGCACGCCTACCTGTTTTTGGGCGCGCCCGGCGCGGGCAAGCTCGACGCCGCGTGGGCGCTCGCCCAAGCCTTCCTGTGCGAGCAGGACGGCTGCGGCGCATGCGACAGCTGCGTGCGCGTTGCTCGGCATACGCATCCCGACGTGCACTATTACACGCCCGAGAGCGCCACGGGTTACCTCATTGCCCAGACCCGCGAGCTGCTCGATGACGTGCCGCTGGCGCCCATCCGCGCCAAGGCAAAGGTCTACATCATCGACCGTGCCGAGCAGCTGCGCGCCAACACCGCCAACGCGCTGCTCAAAACGCTCGAGGAGCCGCCCGAGGGCGTTATGTTCATCCTGTTGGGTACCTCGGCCGACGTGATGCTGCCCACTATCGTGAGTCGTTGCCAGTGCGTGCCGTTTCGGCTGGTATCGCCCGCCGTCGCCGCGCAGGCCGTGAGCCGCGCCACCGGTCAGGACCCTGCGCGTTGCCGCATGGCGGTCGCCGTGGCGGGAAGCCCCACACGCGGCATCGAGTTTCTTAAGAGCGCCGAGCGCCAGGACGCCCGCCGTCAGATGGTCCGTGCCATCGACTCGCTCATTGCCGCCGACGAGGCCGACGTGCTCAGTCGCGCCAAGTCGCTCATTGTCGCCGTTAAGGCGCCGCTCGCCGAGGTCAAGTCCACGCAGGAAAAGGTACTCGAGCAAAACGCCGACTACCTGTCGCGTGGAGCATTGAAGCAGCTTGAGGACCGCAACAAGCGCGAACTCAACGCGCGCGAGCGTTCGGGTATCATGGAAGTGCTGGCGAGCGCGCGGACGCTCATGCGCGATGTGCTGCTGACACTTCAGGACGAGGCAGCCGACGTGGTGAACGAGGATGTGCGCGACACGATCGGTCGGCTTGCCGCCGCGACCAATGTTGCGGGTGCCACCCAGGCGCTCGAGGCGGTCGCGACCGCCGAGCGCAACATCGCCAGAAACGTTACTCCCCAGCTGGCCATCGAGGTCATGCTGTTCGATATCAGGAAGGCACTGAAATGCCGTTAGTCGTACCCGTTAAGTTTACCTACGCCTCGCGCGACCTGTGGTTTGACCCGCAGGACCTGGATATCCTCGAGGCCGATTATGCCATTTGCTCTACCGAGCGCGGAACCGAGATCGGCTTGGTCACGGCCGATCCCTTCGAGGTGCCGCAAGACGAGATCGGTCAGCCGCTCAAGCCCGTGCTGCGCGTGGCGAGCGACATCGACCTGCAGCTTGCCGACGATCTTGCCATCCAGGGCGACGAGGCCATGATCGATTTCCGCCGTCTGGTCAAAGAACTCGACCTCGAGATGAAGCCGGTCGGCGTCGAGTACCTGTTTGGCGGCGAGAAGGCCGTGTTCTACTTTGCGGCCGAGGAGCGCGTCGATTTTCGCCAGCTCGTCAAGGATCTGTCCTCGACGCTGCACATTCGCGTCGACATGCGCCAGATCGGCGTGCGCGACGAGACTCGCCTGGTGGGCGGCTATGCCCAGTGCGGCCAGGAGCTCTGTTGCACGCGCTTTGGCGGACAGTTTGAGCCCGTCTCGATCCGCATGGCAAAAGAGCAGGACCTGCCGCTCAATTCCTCCAAGATCAGCGGCGTTTGCGGCCGCCTGATGTGCTGCCTGCGCTATGAGTTCGAAGCGTACAAGGACTTTAAGAGCCGTGCGCCCAAAAAGAAGACGCTCATCGATACGCCGCTCGGCAAGGCGCGTATTCAGGAATATGACACGCCGCGTGAGCAGCTGGTGCTGCGCCTGGAGAACGGCAAGGTCTTTAAGGTCAACCTGGCCGATATGACCTGCTCGGAGGGCTGCAAAAAGAAGGCCGCCGAGCAGGGCTGCAACTGCCGCCCCGACTGCGTGACGCGCGACGTGCTCGAGCGCATCGAGTCGCCCGAGATGCGCCTGGCGCTCATGGAGCTCGACCGCGAGAACGGCGTCGACGTGGGCGATGGCCTGTCGAGCGCCGACCGTCTGGCCGGTACGTCGATGCCCAAGCGCCGTCGTCGCGATGCTGAATCCGATGCTCGCGCCGGTCAGGGGCAGGGCGAGGGTCGTGGCCGCGGAAAGGGCCGTGGCAATGCCGCAACGCCTGAGGCCGAGGAGGCCGCCGGTGGCCGTCGTCGTCGCAAGCGCGCGGGCTCGGGCGATGTCGGCGAGGCTGCAGCTGCAGACAAGAACTCCTCCCGCGAGCGCGAGACTCAGCAGCCTCAGCAGCAAAACCGCGGCGGTGGCATGAACCCCACGCGCCGTCGCCGCCGTCACCTGTCGAGCGAGGAGCGCGAGGATGCCTTCCGCGCGGCAGCTGCTCGCGAGGCTGGTGCCGCTTCCAAGGGTCCCTCGGGTTCCGATGCGCCTGCCGACAAGGGCGGCAAGTCACGTGGCGAGGATGAGCGCGCGCCGCGTCCGCGCCGTCGCCATTCCTCGGGCACGCAACAGAAGCCCTCAGTGCCCTCCGTTGCCGATCAGGTCTCGGATGGCGAGGTCAAGGTCACGCGCCGTCGTCCCGGAGATGGCGGGGGAGCGGCTGCCAAGGCTTCGCGTGGCGCCGCTCGCGACGAGCGCGAGTCGCGCGAAGATCGCGGTGGCGAGGGCTCGGCCGACCAGGGCCAAAAGCGCCGTCGCCGTCGCCGTTCCCGCAAGCCGCGCCAGAATGGTGGCGAGGGCTCGACCCCGTCTTCGTCCGCACCACAACCGCCCGCCGGCGAATAACGCCCGCGAGCGGATTTAGCCCGCCTTGCCCCGAGCGCATCGGGGTACCATAGCGCTGAATCAACAACCCTCCCTGCGACCGAACGTAGGGAGGGTTGTGTCTTGAAGAGCCATCTTAACATATTGAGCCGCCTGCAGGGTGCCGGTGCCCTACCGTTTGCGGACGAATTGCTACCGTTTGCCGAGCGGGCGGCATGCGAGGCGCTCGAGGCATTGTCGCCAACACGATGTGCCGGCTGCGAGCGCGCCGGTGCGCTTATTTGCCAAGACTGCCTGGCCGCGCTCACGCTCATCGACCCACGTCATAGCTGTACCCGATGCGGCGCCCCGTTTGGGGATTTGCTGTGCACTGAGTGTTCGGTCGAGGGCACGTCCTCGGCAATGGCAGAGGCGCTCGACCGCTGCCTGGCGTGCGCCGTCTATGCGCATCCGCTGCCGCGCATCATTAAAGCGTACAAGGATGCGGGCGAGCGACGTCTGGCTCCGTATCTGGCGGAGCTGCTCTACGACACCGCCCTGCATGCCCAGGTCGTAGCGCCCGAACGCTTAGGAGGCGTGCTGTCCGGTGCGGATGCGGTGGTGTTTGTGCCTGCGACGGCGGCAGCGTTTCGGCGGCGTGGTTTTGATCATATGGAGGCTATCGCGCGTCCATTTTGCGAGCTGTCGGGTGTTCCCCTGCTCGATGCTCTCGTCAAGTACGGGCATGGCGACCAGCGCGAACTCGGTCGTGAGGAGCGCCGCGAGCGTGCCCAAGGCATGTACGAGACGGTTGAGGGCGTGCACGGCCGCCGCTTGCTGCTTATCGATGACGTTATCACCACGGGCGCGACGATGGCAGCGGCTTCGGCGGAACTCAAGCGCGCCGGCGCCGCAGCAGTCGATGGCCTCGCTATCGCACGCGTTTGGTAGGGGTGGTTTTGTGGCAGTAAAGATTGAGCGGTGCAACGATCCGACAGGCGAACAGCTAGCGGCTTCCGTAATCCTAACAGGCGCCTCGGCGCTACGCATGATGCGCGCCGAGCGCCGGCAGATGGGCTACATAAGCTGGAAGGACCTCGATCCCGATGAAGAGCGCCGTGTGCTGCGCACGTCGTCGCCCTCGACCGAGGACATCTATCTTCCCGACTTGGTGCGGATTGGGGCCGCAAGCAGCGAGGTGCAAGAGGATTTGTGCTTGCTGGTAGGGTCTGCAGCGCAGCGCCGCCGCATTCTTGGCGTGAGCTGGTCCGTATGCTCCGGGTTGCCCGCCGGCTCGATTCTAGAGGTGGAACCGGGGGTGTACAGTCTATCTCCCGAGGCCCTTTGTGTTGCCGTTGCGCGCGAGGTCGGCTGCATCCAGGCGTTTGCCCTGGCCCAGGAGCTGTGCTCTAAGATTTCACTGAGCGACCGCGGGAAGTATCTGCCTCCCTACACCTCGCCTGTTACGAATAAACTTGCAAAGGACAAGGACCAGCCAGCAGACGTGGGCTACTTTGAAGTCGAGCCGGCGCTGACGCCCGATCGTCTGGCAGATTACCTCGCGGTATGCAAGGGGAATGCGGCCAAAAAACTGCAGCGTCTGTGTCCCTACTTGTCAGAAAACTTGCGCTCGCCCATGGAGTGCATCATGCTCGCTCTGTTTTCGCTTCCGTTTTCCTATGGCGGATTTGCCTGCGGTCCCTTTAAGACCGACTACAAGATTGAGTTCGATGACCGCGCGCAGGCAATCTCGGGGATGCCGCATGCAGTTTGCGATGCGTATCAGGAAGCAGCCCGGTTTGACCTGGAATACAACGGTGAGCTGGGTCATTCCTCCCGGAGGGGACGTATCCATGATGAAAAGCGCAACACGGGCTTGATTACTATGGGAATCGAGGTCGCGACGGTCAACAACGAAATGCTCTGTGACATGGAAGCGATGGAAGCACTCGCATGGCGCATCCACCAGCGTATGGGTAAGCGATATCAGAATCGCGTAGAGGCTCGTCGAAAGAGGCAAGATGCTCTGCTGAATACGCTCCGAGCGTGCTTTGGGCTCAAACCAGCGTAAAACTATGGCTTTATAGGGGGTCTGTTCATATGCTCTGTGCAAAAAACGGCAAATATGAGTACTGTTACTAGATTAGTGACAGCAAAAACAAAGAAACTTGGGCCGATAATCTGGATTCAGCGAAGAGATAATAAACGAATGTGGAATATCTTGGCGCCAAGCAGGCTGTGCGGAACTCAAAAAGGGCTCGTGAGGCGGTAATACGCTGCTACTAAATTGGTAACAGTACTCATATTTGCCGTTTTTTGCACACGGCACCCTGAGACGGGTGCCCGGAGCTCCCCGCAGGGGAGCTCCGGGCTTCACGGGGCCACGAACGGCCCGCTTCGACCTGCGAAATCTGTACTCGCGATGCGAATGACGCCCCTAACCTTAAACTTTAGCTTGAACTTAGCTATAATGCGCTACGTTCCTACCAGGCTGTGGTTGCGGACGGACGAAATGCCCGTCCTAGTCCAAGACAGACGCGGTCAAAGGGATCCACGTAAGCGACCGCGTGCGCGCGGCGCGATCATGGCGCGTCCTAGATGTAAGCCGCACCGTCCGTTCTACTTTCTTTGGGGCAATACCGCCTCGCGGGCGAGCGGGCCAGTCGTGAAGGTGGCTGCGGCCTCCCGAGCAAACACCCCGGTGCGCAAGTGTGGGGTCAAATACCAGGTCAGCTGGTGGGAACAATCTGATATTCCGCGCAACGCACGGATCGTATACGACACAGAAGGCAGGGTAGTGGACATGGTGAGGGACAGCTTGATGCACGCGGCTCGGTTAGGTGCTGGGACCGCAGCGGTCATCGCCGTTTTGGGCCTGAGCGGATGCGCGTTCAACCCGCTGTCTACGTTCACGACTCCCACGATCGACCAGATCGAGTACGAGACCGTCACGCCCGCGGTGTCGGATGATGCCCTGGTCACCCCCGGTACCCTGACGGTTGCCCTCGATACCTCCGATGCGCCGCAGGCCATGCAGGGCGCTGACGGCGAGCTCACGGGATATGCGGTTGACGCCGCCCGCGCCCTCGCAAGCCGCATGGGCCTTAAGGTCGCCTTTGTCGATGCGTCCTCGGCAGGTTCCGCGCTCGGCGACAAAAAGGCTGATATCTTTATCGGCGAGATCAACTCCACAGACGGGGACGTTAGCTCGCTCGGCACCTGCCTGTACGATGCCGCTTCTGTGTTCGGTAAAACCAGCGATGGTGGGTCGCTAAGCGTTTCCACCGATACCCTTAACACGTCTACCCTGGGTGTCCAGATGTCCTCGGCCTCGCAGGAGGCGCTTGCTAAGCAGAGCATTACCGCCAACCAAAAGACCTACTCCAACATCAACGAGTGCTTTGAGGCGCTCGAGTCCGGCGAGGTCGACTATGTGATCTGCGACTCCACGGCCGGCGGCTACCTTGCACGCCTGATGAGCGAGGTCTCCTATGTCGGTGCGCTCGAGGCGCCCTCGACGCTTGGTGTTGCGGGCCTCTCGTCCAATGACGAACCGTGCCGTGCCGTGAGTGATGCCCTCGACGACATCACGGTCGACGGTACGCTCGAGGCGGTTCACTGCGTCTGGTACGGTCAGATTCCCTACGACCTCACCACTAAGACGGTTTCGGGCGCTAACGTGCAACCGGGCGACTCTGAGTCCAGTGAGACCACGTCCTCCGGCAGCGAGTCTTTCGATTCCAACAATGAGACCGCATCCTCCGAGGACAAATCGTCCAGCCAGGAAGGCACCATCACTGACGATGACATTAACAAACTCAATAGCTAGTTATTGCCAGGGGTGGTGTCTCCTATACGTTGGAAAGGACACCTCTTCACGGTTTCAACATGCACTGCCGGGCTTCCCCAATAGGGGAGCCCGGCTTTTTCATCCCTATAAAACCAGCAGGTCAAAGCCAATTTTCGGGACCAAATACAAATCTGTCGGCTCCCTCCTATAGCGCACTTTGCCATGGAAAAGTACGAGACTTCGGTATGCGGTATCAAGCAATCGTTATTCGGGTCTTTAGGAATCCGCGTGATTAAATGCACGGCAATGGGTACATAGCCAGTACAGTAAGTCCCCGAGGCAGATTGGAGCCACGTATGGATATCAAGGTTTCTGGACGCAAGACGACGGTAACCGATGCTCTGCGTGCGCATGTGGATGAGAAGATCGGCGAGGCGCTCAAGGTTTTCGATATCGAGCCCATGACGGTCGACGTTGTACTTCGCTATGAGAAGAACCCCTCGAACCCCAACCCGGCAATCGTCGAGGTCACGGTTCGTGCCCGCGGTTCGGTGATTCGCGTTGCCGAGCACGGTGCAGATATGTACGCCGCCATCGACCTCTCCGCCGATAAGGTCACCCGCCAGCTGCGCAAGTTCAAGACCAAGGTCGTGGACAACCGCCAGGGCGGTGCCAGCGCCGCGGATGTCGTGCCGGTCGAGCGCGTCGAGGATCTGGCCGACCTGCTGCTGCCCGAGGAGGAGGACGACCTGCTCGTCCGCGAGAAGGTCATCGACGTCACCCCGATGACTGAGGAGCAGGCGCTGGTGCAGACCGATCTGCTGGGCCACGACTTCTACGTGTTCGAGAACGCGACGACCGGTCTCATCAATGTGGTGTATCACCGTAAGAATGGTGGATATGGCATCATCAAGCCCCGTATCGAAACACTTGACGAGTAAAATACGTTAACTTGCATGAGTTAACGGTTGGCGGCCATCCCATGCGGGTGGCCGCCTTTTTACGTAAGGAGTCGCTTTGATGGACAAGGCCGCATCTACCGGTCATTCGGACCGTTGCCGCATCGTCGTCGATACCTGCTGCGACTTTAGCCCCGAGGTCGCCGCGAACCTCGATGTCGATATCTTGGGTTTCCCCTTCATTATCGATGGCGAGGAGCGCACGGATGACATCTGGTCGAGCATCACGCCCAAGGAGTTCTATGACCGCATGCGCGCTGGCGCCCGCGTGTCCACCTCGGCTGTGTCGCTCGGTCGCTATATCGAGTTCTTTACCGAGTGCGCCAAAGAGGGCACGCCCACGGTCTACCTGTGCTTTACCTCGGCGCTGTCGTCGAGCTACAACTCCGCGTGCCAGGCGGCGGACGCCGTGCGTGCCGAGTATCCCGATTTTGAGCTCTACGTGGTCGACAACGCTCTGCCCTGCGCGACTGGCGCGCTCTTGGCGCTCGAGGCCGTGCGCCAGCGTTCGGCGGGATTGACCGCCAAGCAGCTGGTCGATTGGGCAAACGAGGCAAAGACTTATGTCCACGGCTACTTTACGCTCGAGAGCTTCGATGCGCTGGCTGCCGGCGGCCGCATTCCGCCCGCGGCGGCGCAGCTCACGGCAAAGCTCGACGTCAAGCCCGAGCTCTCTTACGACCTTGCCGGCTCGCTGTCGCTGATCGGCGTCAACCGCGGCCGCAAGAAGGCGCTCAAGTCCATCCTCAAGTCGTTCCGCGAGAACTACGTGCCCGATCGCACCATGCCCATCGCCATCATGACGGCCGATGCCGAGAAGGACGGCGACTGGCTCGAAGCTGCCATCCGCAAGGAGGAGGGCTGCGCCGACGTCACGATCATTCGCAGCTCCGTGGGCCCTACTATCGGCTCGCACGTGGGCCCCGGCATGGTGGCCTGCGCATTTTGGGGTAAGAACCGCGCCGACAAGGCGTCGCTTTCCGACCGCATCGCCCGTCGCGTGCGCGGCCAGTAGGCAAACGTTGCGGCCGTAATCGACCCCAACTCACTGCCCAAACGCTGGCACCGAGTATTTAACCTGGTAACAACACCCAACCCAAAAGGAAAGGTTTCATGGCAAACAAGCTCTCCGTCGCATTCATCGGCACCGGAATCATGGGTGCCCCCATCGCCGGCCACATCCTGGACGCCGGCTATCCCGTCACGGTCAACAACCGCACCAAGTCCAAGGCTGCAGCGCTTATCGAGCGCGGCGCCGTCTGGGCCGATACGCCGGCAGATGCCGTGGCGAACGCCGACGTCGTCTTTACCATGGTGGGCTATCCCTCCGAGGTCGAGGAGCTCTACCTGGCGGGCGACGGCCTGCTCGCGTGCACCAAGCCGGGTGCGGTCCTGATCGATCTCACCACGAGCTCGCCCGAGCTCGCCCGTGACATTGCCGAGGCCGCCCAGGTTTCTGGTCGCATGGCGTTTGACTGCCCCGTCACCGGCGGCGAGTCGGGTGCTATCGCCGGCACGCTCACGGCTATCGTGGGCGCTACCGAGAACGACATCGCCCCGGTCCGCGACATCCTTGCCACCTTTGCGGCCAACATCTGCTGCTTCGACGGCGCCGGCAAGGGCCAGGCTGCCAAGCTCGCCAATCAGGTGTCGCTGGGCGCCTGCATGGTTGGCATGGCGGACGCCATGGCATTTGCCGAGCTGAGCGGCCTTGACCTGGAGAAGACCCGCCAGATGATCCTGGGCGGCACCGGCAAGTCCGGCGCCATGGAGAGCCTGGCGCCCAAGGCGCTCGACGGCGACTACAAGCCCGGCTTTATGGTCGAGCACTTCATTAAGGACCTGCGCCTGGCGCTCGCCTACGCCGACGACCGCGAGCTTGCGCTGCCCGGTGCCGACGTGGCCTTTACGCTCTACGACATGCTCGACGCCATCGGTGGTGCCAAGCTGGGCACCCAGGCCATCACAGTCCTCTACAAGGAGGAGGCCGACGCCATCGCCGCCGGTCTGGACTGGTCGCAGTATCGTCCCGAGGAGCATGGCGCTCACGAGGAAGGCTGCGGTTGCGGCGAGCATGGCGACGACCACGAGTGCGGTTGTGGACACCACCATGGCGAGGACCACGAGTGCTGCGGCGGCCACGGTCATGATGACGGCCACGAGTGCTGCTGCGGCCACCATCACGGGGAGTAGCGCCCATGAGCTGGACGTTCGTGGTGCTTGCGCTGGTGCTTTTTATCTTTGCGATTTACATTGGCTTTTTGTGCGGCCAGTGGGCGTGCGAAAAGCGCGTCATCACCAAGCGCGACTACTGGATTGCCAATTTTGCAGGAGCGGCGGCAGTCGTCCTGCTGACCTGGGTGTTCTCGCTGTTCCCGCTGGTGCAGTTTGCGCCGATCGGCTGGCTCGGCGGCTTTATCGCCGGCCTTAAGATGAGCTTTGGCGAGTCCGTGGGTCCGTGGCGCAAGCACGACGAGGTCTTTAACGTCAACAAGGCTCACCGCGCCGCCGCCGACGCGGGCGATGCCGAGGAGCGTCGCCGCGCACGCCGCAATGGCGCGGCCGACCGACAGCTCATCTCGGTCACCGATGACAGCAAGGGTGCTGGCAAGCACGCTAAGAAATAGTAAGAAGAGGTAACTATGGCAGAAAACAAGGAAGAACAGCTCACCGACGAGGAGCTGGCACAGCTTCAGCTGGCAGAGGAGAACGAGAACGCCGTCGACCGTCTGGTCAAGGAGCTTGGCTGCCCCACGCGCCGCATCCGTCAGTTTGCCGCCCGCGTGCTGCACCTGCTTGCCGAGCGCGATCCGCAGCGCGTCGTGCCCTGCGTGCCCGCGCTGATCGAGGCACTCGACCGCCCCGAGGCTCAGACCCGCTGGGAGGCCCTCGATGCCCTGGCGGCGCTTGCCACCACCTGCCCCGAGCAGCTGGGCGATGCCTTTGAGGGCGCCGAGACCGCGCTGTTCGACGAGATTTCCTCCACGCTGCGCTATGCCGCCTTCCGCCTGCTGTGCGTGTGGGGCGCCACGAGCGTCGAGCGTTCGCGCGAGGCTTGGCCCATCCTGGACGAGGCCATTCAGTGCTACCACGGCGACCTTGAGTATCGCGACATGCTCGGTTGCCTGTACGAGTTTGGCCAGGGCGAGATCGACGCCGAGGTTGCCGAGAAGCTCGCGCTGCGCCTTAAGTTCGATGCCGAGAACGGCAAGGGCAGCTATCTCAAGGCCCGTTCGAGCGAGATTTGCGAAATGCTTGTTAAACGTTTCGGCCTGGATCTCTCCAAAAAGAAGAAGCGTGCTAGCGTTAAAAAATCTGAGGCCGCCGAAGACGAGGAGTAACAGATTATGGCGCACGATGTAGTCCTGATTCCCGGTGACGGTATCGGTCCCGAGATTACGCAGGCCATGCGCCGCGTGGTCGAGGCCACCGGTGTCCAGATCAACTGGAACGTCCAGGAGGCCGGTGCCGGCGTCATGGACGAGTTTGGCACGCCGCTGCCCCAGCACGTGCTCGATGCGGTCGCCGAGACCAAGGTTGCCATCAAGGGTCCCATCACCACGCCGGTCGGCACGGGTTTCCGCAGCGTCAACGTGGCTCTGCGCAAGCATTTTGACCTGTACGCCTGCGTGCGCCCTTGCCTGTCGCAGCCGGGCGACGGCTCTCGTTTCCGCGGTGTCGACCTGGTTATCGTGCGCGAGAACACCGAGGACCTCTACGCCGGCATCGAGTTCGATGAGGGCGCTGCCGAGGTCGAGGAGCTCTCGCAGCTCGTCGAGCGTTCGGGCCAAAAGACCTTCGCCGGCGATTCCGCGATCTCGATCAAGCCGATCTCTATCGCCAAGAGCCGTCGCATTGTGGAGTATGCCTTTGAGTATGCCCGCCGCTGCGGCCGCAAAAAGGTGACGGCCGTGCACAAGGCCAACATCATGAAGGCGACCGACGGCCTGTTCCTACGCGTTGCGCGCGAGGTGGCCGCCAACTATCCCGATATCGAGTTCAACGACAAGATCGTCGACGCCACCTGCATGGGCCTGGTCCAGAACCCCAACGACTTCGATGTCCTGGTGCTGCCCAACCTGTACGGCGACATCGTGAGTGACCTGTGCGCCGGCCTGGTAGGTGGCCTGGGTATGGCCCCCGGCTCCAACATCGGTGCCGACTGCGCCATCTTCGAGGCTACGCACGGCTCCGCACCCGATATCGCGGGCAAGGATATAGCCAACCCCACGGCCGAGATCCTCTCTGCTGCGATGATGCTCGATCACCTGGGCGAGAACGATGCTGCCGATCGCATTCGTGCCGCCGTATCTGCCACGCTCGACGAGGGCGAGCAGGTTACCGGTGACGTGCGTCGTGCCCAGACCGGTTCCGTCGAGGGCGCGGTGGGCACACAGGCCTTTGCCGATGCCGTTATCGCGCACCTGGCCTAAGGCATGCGGGCTGCAAACGCCTAAATAGTACTTAAGTGTTTGCGTATAACCTAAGAATCAGTACGCCCGGCGCTCCGTCGGGCGTATTCTATGAGGGACTATGTTTCCTAACAAGGAGTAACTGATATGGGTCTGATTCAAAAGAAGGACGAAAAGGACGAGATCGACGGCATCCAGATCATCGAGCGCGGCGAAGGCCCCGATGGTGATGAGGAGGAGAAGGTCGATCTGGTCGCCGGTACGTCTGCCGAACATATTGCCGCCGGTACGACGGCCGAGGAGGAGGACGCTCGCCTGGAGGCAAAGATCGCCGCGGACGCCGCCGACGAGAATCTGATGCCCGAGGAACAGGACGAGGACGACGACTCCGACGTGGACGACCACGCTTGCAAGCACAAGAAGACGATGATTGCCGCCTTTGTGGTCGCCGTCGTGATTGCTGCCGTGGTCGGCTTCTTTATCGGCAACGGTGGTTTTGGCGGCAAAGGCGTCGGCTCGGCGACCCTCACCGAGGACCAGCTCGATTCGACCGTGGCAAGCTATAGCTACAACGGCAAGAAGAGCGACATCACCGCGCGTGAGGCCATCGAGAGCCAGTACAGTCTCGACACCGTCAAGGACGATGACGGCAACTACACCGCTCCGTCTGCCGACGTTATCCTGTCCTACGTGCGCAACCAGATTCTGCTGGACGCTGCCGAGGACGAGGGCATTACCGTCTCTTCCAAGGAAATGAAGCAGTACGCCGAGGATTCCATCGGCACCTCCGACTACAAGACCATGGCCACGCAGTATGGCGTGTCCAAGGATCAGGCCAAGCAGATCGTCCGCCAGTCCGCGACGCTGCAGAAGCTCTACAAGAAGAAGGTTGGCGATAGCTCCGCAAGCATGCCGACCGCCCCGACCGAGCCTGCTGACGGTAACGAGGAGACCGCGAGCAAGGACTACGCCGACTACATCATCAACCTTGCCGGCGACGAGTGGGATAGCGAGAAGGGCACTTGGAAGGACGCCGATAGCACCTATGCCAAGGCCTTCGCTGACGATGCCTTTACGGCCGATAGCGCTACCTATAAGCAGGCCATGACCGCCTATTACACCGCCTACCAGCAGTATTCCTCGCAGGCTTCGAGCGCCAGCTCCAAGTGGACCGAGTACGCCAACGGCCTCTACGCCAAGGCCAATATCAGCATCTACGGCCTGTTTGCGTAAAGATTGCCTGAGCCTTCGAGTACGAAGCCGAAATATCTGATGAAGCCCCCTAGAACGGAAATCGTTCTAGGGGGCTTTTTGCGTTGTAGGGAAGGGCGGGGAAGAGGGTGGTAGGGGAGAGGTTATATACAAATTCTTGGAGACTTTATTCATGTAAAGTGAAAACGATTTCGGCCAAACTGGTAGTAACAATGTGGTACCACTGTTCATCTGGTAGTAACCACTTTTGAGATGAAATCGAATGGAAATTGCTAAGAATTAGTTTGGTAATGAAAGAAACGCAGCACATCTACCTGCATAAATTACCGTTTATGGGCCAAAAATAACCGTTTGGCAACGAAATAGTAATTTGAACGGAATGTGGTGGACGTTTGAATTGAGTGTGTGCTACCGGACATACCAGCAACCCCAAATAGGGACTGGGTTGTCTAAGTTTGCGCACCAATGCCGGCAAGCGGAGAAGCCGGTATGCATAAGGCGCGGACATGGAACTCGTTGGTGAACAACGAAAGAAAGGTTGGAGGAGATACCATATGATGAAGTACCTCCAGAAGCTCGGCAAAGCGCTGATGCTTCCCGTCGCGGCGCTTCCCGTCGCAGGTATTCTTATGGGTGTGGGCTACCTGCTCGCTCCCGCAGTCATGGGTGCTGCCGGTGACACTACCGGTTTTGCCTATACCGCCGGTTTCCTGCTCATCAAGGCAGGCGGCGCTCTTATCGATAACATGGCCTGGCTGTTCGCAGTCGGCGCCGCTGTCGGCCTTGCCGACGATCACGATGGCACCGCTGGCCTCGCTGGCCTCGTCGCCTTCCTGATGATTCAGCAGCTCCTGAACCCCGCTGTTGTTGGCACCATTCGTGGTATGGACGCCGATGCTCAGACCGCTTGGCTTGCCACGACCGAGGGCATCGCGTTCTCCAAGATCGCTGGCAACTCCTTCATCGGTATCCTGTCCGCCGTCATCGGTGGTACTTGCTACAACAAGTTCAAGGACACCCGTCTTCCCGACTGGCTGGCCTTCTTCTCCGGCAAGCGTTGCGTCGCCATCATGACCGCCGTCATCTGCATCGTCGTCTCCGTCGTCCTGCTCTTTGCTTGGCCGCTCATCTTCGGTGCTCTTGTTGCTCTTGGTGAGGGTATCGCCGCCATGGGTGGTATCGGCGCTGGCATCTACGTCTTCCTTAACCGCCTGCTCATCCCGACTGGTCTGCACCACGCTCTGAACAACGTGTTCTGGTTCGACACCATCGGCCTGGGCGATCTGACCCACTTCTGGGCTGGCGAGACCTCCGCTGACGTCAAGTGGAGCCTCGGTATGTACATGTCCGGCTTCTTCCCCTGCATGATGTTCGGTATCCCGGGTGCTGCCCTGGCTATGGTTCAGACCGCTAAGAACAAGAAGGCTGCTATCGGCCTGGTTGTCTCCGCTGCTATCTGCGCCTTCGTCTGCGGCGTCACCGAGCCCTTCGAGTTCGGCTTCATGTTCCTGTGCTTCCCGCTCTACGTCGTGTACGCTGCCCTGTACGGCATCTTCACCATCGTCACCTACTATGTTGGTTTCCGTGCTGGCTTCTGCTTCTCCGCTGGTGCTACCGACCTCCTGTTCTCCGCTAGCCTCCCGGCTGCTGCCAACACCTGGATGATCATCCCGCTGGGCATCGCTGCCTTCCTGGTCTTCTACCTCGTGTTCCGCTTCGCCATCACCAAGTTCAACCTCATGACCCCTGGTCGCGAGGATGAGGATGTCGAGGAGACCTCCGCTTCCGCTGCCGCTGGCGACGACAAGTTCGCCGCCCTGGCCGCTGCTGTTCTCGCTGCCGTCGGTGGCAAGGAGAACGTCAAGACCGTTGACTGCTGCGCTACTCGCCTGCGCTTTGAGCTTGGCGATTCCGAGCTGGTCGACGAGGCCGCCTGCAAGAAGGCCGGCGCTCTGGGCGTCATGAAGATGGACAAGGGTGCTACCCAGGTCATCATCGGCACGCAGGTCCAGGCTGTTGCCGAGGAGCTCAAGAAGCTTCTCTAAGCCTTAAAGACGTATCTGTCTTACAAAGGGTCGTCCCGCTCCGTGGGGGCGGCCCTTTTTGCTACCTCAATACTTGATGCAGTGATGTAATTGGTATTACAGTGTGCAGACTATCAACCGGCAAACAATATTGAAATATGCTGGTTGACCTGCTGTTATTCCATTAAAACTGCTATAGTACGTGGTGTCTGGTTACAACCAATTTCGAGTCATTTATCCGGCAGGTATCATTATGGCAATGGGAGCGCGCAAACAACCTCTGTACGATCAACTCGTCGATTTGCTGACCGATAAAATCGATCACGAACTTCGACCCGGCGACTATTTGCCGTCTGAGCGTGACCTGTCGGAACGCTATGGGCTCTCGCGTACGACGGTTCGCCTTGCCCTGCAGGAGCTTGAACGCTTGGGCTTGGTGGTTCGTCAGCGCGGCCGTGGAACCATGGTGTGCGACCGCTCTCTGCAAACGGCAAATCTCACGCAGACCTATAGCTTTACCGAGCAGATGAAGGCGATCGGCCGTGTGCCCAAGACGACGATTCTCGAGTTTACCGAGGTCGAGGCTGACAAGAATATTGCCGTAGAGATGAACGCGCGCCTGGGCGAGCGTCTGTACAAGATCAAGCGCCTGCGTATAGCCGATGGTGTACCGCTGATGATTGAGTGTACATATCTGCCAAGTCGCAAGTTCTTTGCGCTTAAGCGCCCCATGATCGAGAACAAATCGCTGTACGACATGATTGAGCAGGACTTTCACGAGAAAGTTCGCGTGGCAGAGGAAGAATTCTACGCGAGTATCGCCCGCCATTCCGACGCTCGTCTGCTCGAGATTACCGAAGGCGCGCCGGTGCTGGATTTGATTCGTACCACATATGACATGAACAACGAGGTTATCGAGTATACGCGTTCGGTTGCGCGTGCCGACCAGTTTAAGTACAAGGTCTACCACAACCGCGCAGTCTAGAGTTATTGGGTATAAACGGCTTGGCGTGTTTTGCGGCGGGTGCAAATTATACCAAGCGGTAGAAGGCAACGAACAATCGCTCGAATTAACAATGCAGTGGTTTTTGATCCGCCCTAAAATGCACTGCGGGTACGGGAGCATAGATGAGCACGTATGCTATCAAGGCCGACAAGTTCTTTTTGCCGGCGGGGCCGCAGCTGGGCGGCTACCTCATGGTCGAAGACGGCGTCTTTGGCGTTTGGCAGGCCGATGAGCCCGCTTGTGAGATCAAAGATTATTCGGGTACATGGATTGCGCCGGGCATGGTGGACACCCATATCCATGGCTTCTATAACCATGCCACGACCGATAACGATGCCGAGGGCATCAACATCAGCTCGACCGAGCTCGCACGTCGTGGTACCACCAGCTGGCTTCCCACGACCTTTACCGACGGCGTGGAGCAGATTAAGGACGCCTGCGCCGCCATTGCACAGGCGGAAGAAGAGCGTGGACCCGAGTTCTGCGGTGCTCGTATTCAGGGCATCTACCTGGAGGGCCCGTTCTTTACCATGAAGCACGTGGGCGCCCAGAACCCCGCTTATCTGATTGACCCGTCCGAGGAAATTTTTGACGAGTGGCAGGAGGCCGCCGGCGGTCGTATCGTCAAGAGCGCCATGGCGGCCGAGCGCGATGGGGCTGCCGCTTACGCCGCGGCTTTGAGCGCAAAGGGCGTCGTGACCTGCATTGGCCACTCCGATGCCACCTATGATGAGTGCGCCGCCGCCATCAATGCTGGCGCCAGCTGCTTTACGCATACCTACAACGGCCAGCGCGGTCTGCATCACCGTGAGCCCGGTGTCGTCGGGGCCGCTATGACCACGCCCAACACCTATGCCGAGATCATCTGCGACGGCAAACATGTGAACCCCGCTGCTATCAAGGCCCTGCTGCAGGCCAAGGGCTGGCAGCACACGGTGCTGATCACCGACTGCCTGGGTTGCGGCGGCATGCCCGAGGGAAAGTACACCAGCGGTGGCATGGATGTTATTATGAAGGACAACCTTTGCTGGCTTGCCGATGGCTCTGCTATCGCCGGCTCGGTGCTCACGCTCGCGCAGGGCGTCAAGAACATCGTCGACTGGGGTCTTGCGAGCGCCGATATCGCCATTCGCATGGCGACCGAGGTACCCGCGCGTTCTGCTCACGTCGAGGATAAATGTGGCAGCATTATGCCTGGCCGCGATGCCGACTTTGTCGTGTTCAGTCCCGACCTTACCCTGGTCGAGACGTATGTGGGCGGCAACAGCGTCGGTAACGCGTTTGCCGAGTAGCCGCCAAAGAAGCGATCCGAGAGGGGATTTAGATGATTTACGGTGCATTGGGCGATATCGAGGAGTACCGCGGAATGCTCAAGGGCCTCGACGTGTTGATCGACTGGCTCGAGGAGAACGACCCGGCGCAGCTCGAGGTCGGCAGCCATCCGATTCTGGGCGACAAGGTCTTTGCGAACGTCATGGCTCCCACGACGCGTCCCGAGGCAGAGGCTCACTACGAGACGCATCAGCGCTATCACGACCTGCAGATCGATGTCGAGGGTCGCGAGGCCTTTAAGGTCGCCACGGGCAGCCTGACGCTGGTCCAGGAGTTTGACGAGAAGGACGACTACGATCTGGTCGATTCCGACGCCTCGATCGCCGGCGATCTTGCTGACGATAAGTTTGCGCTGTTCGTTGCCGGCGAGCCTCATATGCCCACGCTCGAGTTCCCGGGCGATGGCGCGCAGCCGGTCAAGAAGATCTGCTTTAAGCTGCTTGCAGACGCTTACTGGGAGGAGTAACGCGCTGCTCGGCTGAGTTGTTCGCCTGATGGCGTGATTCCCCTAGGGAAATCACGCAAGGATCCCGCCAAATGTGTTTCCCCTAGGGGAATCACGTTTGGCGGGGTTTTATGTTTATGAATAGGGGAACTGAAGCCGTGACGATGCTTGGGTTGGCGCACGCGCACTCAAATCGGCAACAACAAAGTAGATAAGCATTTGAAGAAATGCGATTGAAACATAATGTAACTAGTATGAAATAGTGGATAGCTGGTACATACCACCTTTCAAATATAGAATCGTAGAAATCTATAGTTAAAAAGTAATTTACCAGCGGGTTTATATTTTGTTCATTAAAGCCGTTCATCGCCATTTCGCTACCGTTTACGGACCACTTCAGATTCTGTCTACATAATTGCGTTAATGCGTCCATAATAGGCAAGGCGTTTAGCCGAGGGCCGAGGAACCGGCATACGCGTCGTAGAGCACGAAGATCGGGAGTAGCATGCATTCGTTTAAGATCACCAATCAATTCCTACTTGATGATGAGCCGTTCACCATCTTGTCGGGGGCGATTCACTATATGCGTGTTCATCCGAGCGACTGGCACCACTCGCTCTATAACCTTAAGGCTCTTGGGTTTAATACGGTCGAAACGTATGTACCGTGGAATCTTCATGAGCCAAAGCCTGGCGTCTTCGATTTTTCTGGCTCAATCGATTTGGCGGCATTTCTTGATGAGGCAGCATCGCTCGGTCTGTATGCAATTGTTCGGCCCTCTCCGTTTATTTGTGCAGAATGGGAATTTGGCGGCATGCCAGCATGGCTGCTGCGCGAACATGATATGAGGCCGCGTAGCAGCGACCCCAAATTTCTTGCTCACGTTGCGCAGTACTACGACCATCTCATGCCGATACTCGTCTCGCGTCAGATTGACAAGGGCGGAAATATCATCATGATGCAGGTTGAAAACGAGTATGGATCATATTGCGAGGATAAGGACTATCTTCGCGCGATTCGTCGCCTTATGGTCGAGCGTGGGGTTTCCGTGCCCCTTTGTACTTCCGATGGCCCGTGGCGTGGGTGCCTTCGTGCCGGTACGCTCATTGACGATGATGTGTTGTGCACCGGCAACTTTGGTTCTCATGCAAAGGAGAACTTTGAGGCTCTTTCTGCTTTTCACAAGGAGCATGGAAAACAATGGCCTCTTATGTGCATGGAGTTGTGGGACGGCTGGTTCAATCGCTATGGGGAGAACGTCATCAGACGCGATCCCGAAGATCTTGCCTCTTGCGTTCGCGAGGTGCTCGAGCTTGGAGGATCTTTAAACCTCTACATGTTTCATGGAGGCACCAACTTTGGATTTATGAACGGATGTTCTGCACGCCATACGCATGACCTGCACCAGGTGACATCATATGACTACGATGCTCCATTGGACGAACAGGGCAACCCGACCGAGAAATACTTCGCAATTCAAAGGACAGTTCACGAGCTGTATCCCGATATCGCGCAAAGCAAGCCGTTAACAAAAAAGGCGTTTTCCATGCCCGATATTTCGGTGAGTGAGCGCGTAAGTCTCTTTAATGTGCTCGATATTCTTTCGGAGCCGATTGAAGCCCAATATCCTATGCCCATGGAAGAGATGGGTCAGTCGTATGGATATACGTTATATACCACGACTGTCGAGCGTGACCGTGCAGATGAAGAGCGTATTCGGGTTATTGACGCCCGCGACCGCGCTCAGGTGTTTGTGAACGGTGACAAAGTGGCGACGCAGTATCAGGAGCACATCGGGGAAGATATTCACTGCGTTCTTCCCTGTGAACACAACCGCCTGGATGTTCTGACCGAGGATATGGGTCGCGTCAATTATGGTCACAAATTGCTCGCTGATACGCAACATAAGGGCATTAGGACAGGAGTTTGCGTTGATCTTCACTTTGTTACCGGTTGGGAGATGCGTTGTCTGCCACTCGATAACATCGATAATCTTGATTATTCCGCCGGCTGGGTAGAGGGGCAACCTTCCTTTTATCGCGCAAAGTTTGATATATCTGAGCCGGCTGATACCTTTATCGACACTACGGGTTTTGGAAAGGGTGTGGCATTCGTAAACGGAACGAATGTCGGACGTTTTTGGGATAAGGGTCCCATCATGACGCTCTATGTTCCGCACGGTTTATTACACCCTGGTACCAATGAACTCGTTATGTTCGAAACAGAGGGCGTGTATGATGCGAAAATCTCCCTTCGCTCTGAGCCCGTTATCCGTACACTTGAACAAGAAGGAGTTGAGTAGAAATGATTGTAGGCGCACGAATCGACTTTCGCTTGATTCACGGACAGGTGGCAAACCTCTGGTCTAACGCCCGTCAGGTAAGCCGCTTCATGGTAGTTGACGACGAGGTATCGCAAGATGCTACCCAAAAGCAGGTTCTTCGCATGGCTTGCCCGGCAACTGTGAAGTTGTCCGTGCTTCCTGTCGACAAGGCCGCTGCCAACATCACTGCTGGCAAATATGATGCGCAACGTCTCTTCATTGTTGCGAAAAAGCCTGAGGTCTACGTTCGACTTTTGGAACAAGGTGTTAAGCTTGAGCAGCTCATCGTCGGTAATATGACGACAATGGAGCCGGTCAAGAAGCTGAATCGCAACATTAGTTGCGACCGGGGGGACCTTGACGCATTTGCCAAACTCAAGGCCGATAATCTTCCTATTGTCATTCAGCTGACGCCGCAGGATAACCCAGAGGCTCTCACGCTCTAGTCGAATTAACGCTAGGCCGTGAAGGGGGATGCACGGTTTATATAAGCGTATTGGTATTGTAGAAACTGTTACACCTTAAATAAGGAGTTTACCATGATTGCTTGGTGGCAGATTCTTCTGTTAACCCTGTATGCGGGTTATCAGATTATGGATGAGCTGAACTGGTACACCTGTGCCGGCTCAGCCGTCTTCTCCGGTATGATTACCGGTTTGATTATGGGTGACCTGCAGACTGGCCTGTTTATCGGCGGCAGCATGCAGCTCACCGTCCTGGGCGTTGGTACCTTTGGCGGCGCCTCTCGTATCGATGCCAACTCCGGCACTCTGGTCGCCACTGCCTTTGCCGTGGGTGCGGGCATGAATCCCGAGACGGCTCTTGCCGCCATCGGCGTACCTGTCGCTGCCATTCTCGTTTACACCGATATCGCCGGCCGTTTCGCCAACACGTTCTTCGGTCACATGTGCGATGCCGATATCGAGAAGATGAACTGGGGCGCCTACAACGTACACTACTTGCTCGGTGCCGTTTCCTGGATGTTGTCCCGCATGATTCCGGTCTTCCTGGCTCTCGCATTTGGCCAGGGCTTGGTCGAGGGCATCACCACCGCCCTTAACGGCGACTTGAAGTGGCTGGGTGACGGTCTGTCTGTTGCTGGCGGTGCCTTGCCCGCCGTTGGCTTCGCCATCCTGCTCCGTTACCTGCCGGTCAAAAAGCACGTCGCCTACCTGCTGCTCGGCTTTGTAGTCGCCGCCCTGTTTGGTACGGCCTTCACGAGCATCATGAACCTCAACGCCAACATCGTCGCTGTGAACGGTGCGCTTGGTAAGGGTGCCGTGGATATGGTCGGTATGTTCAATAACATGTCGATGCTGGCGATCGCTATTATTGGCTTTGCTCTGTCTTTGCTGTACTACAAGAACAACCAGCGTCCCGTCGCTGCTGCTGGCGCTGCGGAGGGAGACGACGACGATGAGCTCTAATGAGAAACTCGCCAATGGCACCACTGGCTACAAGATTACCAAGGACGACCTTGCGCAGATCAACCGTCGTAACCTGCTTGGTTTCCAGGATGGTTGGAACTACGAGCGCATGCAACACTCTGGTTATCTCTGGATTATCCTGCCCACGCTGCGCAAGCTGTACGGTGACGGCACGCCGGAGCTAAAGGAAGCCTGCCGCGCCCAGTGCGCACCGTTCTTCAACACCTCAAACTTCCTCAACACGATCATCACCGGTATCGATTTGGCGATCGAGGAAGAGGAGGGCATTGAGGGCCTCGAGGCTGTTGCCGGTCTCAAGACTGGTCTCATGGGACCGCTGGCTTCCATCGGCGATTCCATCTTCGGTTCGCTGCTCCCGACCATTTTTGGCGCCCTGGCTGCCAATATGGCCATGAACGGCAACCCCTTGGGTATCTTCATCTGGGTCGCCGTTAACATCCTTGTTGACTGGTTCCGCTGCAAGCAGACCCACATGGCCTATGAGCAGGGTATGAAGCTCGTCACCACCATGAGCGACCGCCTGAACGCGTTGACCGACGCGGCCTCCGTAATGGGTGTCTTTATGGTCGGTGCCCTGGTCGCAACCAATGTCGGTATCGTCATTGCAGCGAAGCCTGTTATCGGTGGCGTTACCGTTGACTTGCAGAATATCTGCAATATGATTTGCCCCAAGCTGGTTCCTGCCGCGCTCGTCGGCTTCGTATACTGGCTCCTTGGTAAGAAGGGCATGACCTCGACGAAGGCTATCTTTATCGTCTTGGTTCTGTCCATTGCCTTGGGTGCATTCGGTATCATTTGCAAGGGCTAAGTACCCCATATTGTCGCGACATTTGATCCTCAATTAAGATGTGGCGCACACCTCCAAGGCGACTTTATCGCCATATCCCCTGGAGTGTGCGCCTCTTTTGTTTTGTCGGACACCGCTTTTCATAGGCGGTTATGCAGTCATCGTGTTCGATTAATTCATTAAGGCTGCCTTGAAGGGAATATAGTGCAATGCCATTTTGGATTGTCCTGTTCATTTGTGTTGTCGTGGCTTATTTCGCTGTGACCGAAGGAGCGAAAAAATACTTCGATATGAAATTGCAGGTATTGTTTAACTTGGGCTTATACCAAGATTGCATAGACCTGCTCGATCGCAAACTAGCGCGTATAGTAATGTCTACGTATAAGCAGTATTACCTTCGTTTCACTATCTACGAAGCTGCTGATATGGACGCATATGCAGATCGAATGCTTGACCACTTGCTGGAGATGTCGTGCAGCGATAAGCAACGTCGACAGCTTGCGGTTCGCGCATTTAATTTCTATATCAAGACGGGTGACCGCAAGCGGGCGGCGTCCATGTTGGAAGAGATGCGCCCCGTCGTGTCGAAGGGTATTTTGGCGGACAGTCAATTGACCTACGACATAGTCTTTCGCCGTCGGCATGATAAGATCGATGAGATGGAAGCCATGCTAGATACGAACGACCTTGGGTTACGCGGAAAGCTCTATCTGCTGCTCTCATATCAATATGAGAGTAGCGGGAACAAGAGCGAAGCACGTAGATATCGCAACCTTGAAAAGCAGCTTAGAGACGCTCACAGACCTCCCACGATAAAACAAAATACTCACTAAACTTTAATGATGCAGTGGTCGTAAGAGCCCTTTTGAGGGGTTCTATGGCTAGAGAAAGCGAACGGTAGAAAGGTAGATAGAATGATTGGATTTGTACTAACTGGTCACGGTCAGTTTGCACCTGGTTTGAAAAGCGCTGTGGATATGGTCGCCGGCGAACAGCCTAATTTTGAGGTAGTTCCTTTTGCGGGCTCGGAGGCGGTTACTTTTGGTGATGATTTGCGAACCTGCATTGCCAAGATGCGTCAAGCTTGTGATGGCGTATTGGTGTTTGTTGATTTGCTTGGCGGTACTCCGTTCAATCAAGCTATCCCAATGACGACTGAGCTCGATAACGTGACCGTTGTCACCGGAACAAATCTACCTATGTTGGTGGAGCTCGTTATGACGCGTGCGTTTGGAGACCCAACGCTTGATGAACTTGCCGAACGCGCACGGGTCGTTGGTCGTGAGGGAGTCGATCTCAAGAAACTCGAGAGTGCTGACATTGATGAAGACGATGAGATGTAGCGTCGCTATTAGCCCATTTATTGGACATGTTGGTGCGTTACCTGAAGGCTGAAGTATTGGTCAATTGCTCATTACGTGGAGAATATCATGACGTGCACGAGGCACAGACAACCGCTATATGACCAGCTCGTAGATATTCTGATCGAAAAAATTGATCATGAATATCAGCCAGGTGATTTGATTCCGTCCGAACGTGAGCTTGCCGAACGTTTCGGGCTTTCGCGGTCGACTGTCCGGCTTGCAATTCAGGAACTTGAGTATCTTGGTCGGATTGTGCGAAAACAAGGTCGCGGTACGTTTGTTGCCGATCGACTAGCTCAAGCAACAAATCTTACCCAATCGTACAGTTTTACTGAACAGATGAAAGCGATGGGCCGGCTGCCAGAAACAACCATCTTAGAGTTCTGTGAAATGGAAGCAGATAAAACGCTCTCGATGCAAATGGGGATTCATTTGGGTGAAAAGGTATTAAAACTCAAACGTTTACGAATGGCAGATGGTATACCTATGATGGTTGAGCGTAGCTATCTTCCAGCAAGGCTCTTTATTTCACTCAAGCGTCCTCTACTCGAACAAAAGCCCCTTTACGATGTTATTGAGCAGGATTATCAGCAGAAAATTCGAGTGGCGGATGAGGAGTTCTCTGCGGGTATAGCACGTCCATGTGACGCTCGGCTTCTAGGTATTGGTGAGGGTGCGCCAGTTCTGGACATAGTCCGAACTACTCACAACACCCAAAATGATGTTGTCGAGTTCACGCTTTCGGTGGCTCGTGCCGACAAGTTCAAGTACAGAATCTCTCACTATCGAGATACTTTGTGATCGGATACGAGTGCTAACGAAAGAAAAACAGCCTATGACTACTACTCGATTTGACTTTTCAGGTTGAGTCTTTGTATATCAGGCAATTTAGTAAAGAAAGAGGTATTAGAAATGTTCGAGAAGAGTGTCGAGGAGCTCACCGAGCTCGGCGCCCAGATCACCACGGCCGAGATTGCCCAGCAGCCCGAGCTTTGGCGTGATACGCTCAACATCTATCGCGAGAACAAGGAGGCCATCGAGGCCTTCCTGGCCGAGGCTCGCGCTATGGGTGAGGGTCGTCTGTCCGTTGTCTTCACCGGTGCCGGTACGTCCGACTACGTTGGCGATACCTGCGCCCCGTACCTGCGTCACGCTGGCAACACTGATCTCTACGACTTTAAGCCCATCGCCACGACCGACATCGTGAGCGCCCCGCGCGACTTCCTGCGCGCCGAGGATCCCACGCTCGTGGTTTCCTTTGCCCGCTCTGGCAATAGCCCCGAGAGCCTTGCCGCCGTTGCCGTTGCCAAGGAGCTCGTCCACAACGTCAAGTTCCTCAACATCACCTGCGCTCCCGAGGGCAAGCTCGCCGTTGAGTCTGCCGATGATCCCAACGCGCTGACGCTGCTCATTCCGCGCGCCAACGACAAGGGCTTCGCCATGACCGGTTCTTATTCCTGCATGACCCTGCTCTCTACCCTTATTTTCGATACGGCCTCTGACGAGCAGAAGGCTGAATGGGTCGAGACCATCGCCAAGATGGGCGAGGAGGTTATCGCTCGCGAGTCCGAGGTCGCCGATTACCTGGCTGGCGACTTCAACCGCGTGACCTACTTGGGTTCTGGCTCCTTCGGTGGCCTTGCCCAGGAGAGCCAGCTCAAGATCCTCGAGCTCGCTCACGGCCTGGTTGCCACTTCTTACGACACTTCCATGGGCTATCGTCACGGACCTAAGTCCTTCGTCGACGATAAGACGCTCGTCTTCGTGTTCGTCAACAATGACGCTTACACCCGTCAGTATGACATCGACATTCTCAACGAGATTGGTGGCGACGAGATCGCTCAGCACACCATCGCCGTTCAGCAGGAAGGTGCCACCGTCTATGAGGGTGAGTCCTTCACCTTTAAGGGCTACGAGGCGCTTCCCGAGGGCTACCTTGCTCTGCCGTTCGTAATGTTTGCCCAGGCTATCAGCCTGCTCAACTCCGTGCGCGTGGGCAACACGCCCGATACGCCGAGCCCCACCGGCACGGTCAACCGCGTGGTTAAGGGCGTGACGATTCACCCCTTCACCGCTTAATCGCGTCCCCCTGTAAGGGCGCCCGTCCGCTCATAACGGCGGGCGGGCGCTTTTTGTTTTACGTGAGCTGTGTATAAGCATCACCACAGTCAACTGCTTTAGAAGCAAGGAGTGCATATGAGCACGTACGCAATTAAGGCTGACAAGTTCTTCTTGCCGGCGGGCCCGCAGCTGGGCGGCTATCTCATGGTCGAGGACGGCGTCTTTGGCGCCTGGCAGGCCGACGAGCCCTCCTGCGAGATTAAGGACTACACGGGGTCGTGGATCGCACCGGGTATGGTCGATACTCACATCCATGGCTTCTACAACCACTCGACTACCGATAATGATCCCGAGGGCATCGATATCAGCTCGACCGAGCTCGCCCGTCGCGGTACCACCAGCTGGCTGCCCACGACGTTCACCGATGGCGTCGAGCAGATCAAGGACGCCTGCGCCGCCATCGCTCAGGCGGACGAGGGTCGCGGCCCCGACTTCTGCGGTGCTCGCATTCAGGGCATCTACCTGGAGGGCCCCTTCTTTACCATGAAGCACGTGGGCGCGCAGAACCCCGCTTATCTTATCGATCCTTCCGAGGAGGTTTTCGATCAGTGGCAGGAGGCTGCGGGTGGTCGCATCGTCAAGAGCGCCATGGCGGCCGAGCGCGACGGTGCCGCTGCTTATGCGGCTGCTCTGAATGCCAAGGGTGTGGTGACCAGCATCGGTCACTCCGACGCCACCTACGATGAGTGCATCGCCGCCATCAACGCCGGTGCCAGCTGCTTTACGCATACCTATAACGGTCAGCGCGGGCTGCATCACCGTGAGCCCGGTGTCGTGGGTGCTGCCATGTCCACGCCCGAGACCTACGCCGAGATCATCTGTGACGGCAAGCACGTTAACCCTGCCGCCATCAAGGCACTGCTGCAGGCAAAGGGCTGGCAACACACGGTGCTCATCACTGACTGTCTGGGCTGTGGCGGCATGCCCGAGGGCAGCTACACCAGTGGTGGCATGGACGTCATCATGAAGGACAACCTGTGCTGGCTCGCCGACGGCAAGAGCATTGCCGGCTCGGTGCTCACGCTTGCCCAGGGCGTCAAGAACATCGTTGACTGGGGCATCGCCAGCGCCGATATCGCCATTCGCATGGCAACCGAGGTGCCGGCACGCTCCGCGCACATCGAGGGTAAGTGCGGCAGCATCATGCCGGGTCGCGACGCCGACTTTGTCGTGTTCGACCATGAGCTTACCCTCGTCGAGACGTATGTTGGCGGCCAGAGCGTCGGCAACGCCTTTACCGAGTAACGATAGAAAAAGACGGCGGGCCCGAATCTGCTCGGACCCGCCGTATGGGTTAAACGCTCAAAAGTACCTTCACAATTACAGCTTGTTAGCGATCTTCTTTGCCGTGCGCTTGACGCCGGCCACAAGACCTCCCGCAGGACGCTCCTTTTCGTAGGCTAGACGCTTCTCGCGCTTGGCGTACTCTTCGACGATGATGTCGCCATACTCGTCTTCGATCTTGTCGAAGAAGTCGACGTCGCCCTTAATTTCCTCAGCGGTCGGGCGTCCCTTTTGGACACCGCCGGTGAGTTTGAACGGCCCCCACGTATCAAAGCCGGGGCAGCCGTAGGCACCCATAAAGATGGCCTGCCTCATGCGGCAGATATCATCGATATCCTTGCCGTACCACTTGTTTTTGCCACCGCAGGTCATAAGGCCAAACACCTTGTCCTGCGGCTGCAGCACGTTAGTGAGCACATGCGCCATGTCCTTGTCGATCTCGGAGTAATAGATGCCCGTGGCAACACCGATTAGATGATATTCGTGCAGGTCGGGATACTCGTTTTTGCCGAGCGTCTTGACGTCGAGGGTATCGATCTCGGGGTGCGCCTCAACGATGGCGTCCACGAGCTTTTTCGTATTGCCGTGATGGCGCGAGGCGTAGAGGATGATGGTTCGCATAAGAAGGCCTTTCAGCTGTAATTGCATCAATGTCTGTATGGTGCCCCGTTGCATGGCTGGGATACCGGGCACATCGATGAGCGTGCGGGTTTTGTCCCTTGGTCAGGGCCGAGACGGGTACTTGCGAGCAAAAAGCAGTTGTTCGAAAGGATGGGCAATGGAATACGCTCTCTCCAACGATTCAATTTCTATTAAGGTGTCCACAGCTGGTGGTTCGTTTACCTCAATTGAGGCTGACGGACGCGAGTATTTGTGGCAGGGTGATCCCGCGGTGTGGTCCGGCCAGGCGCCGGTCTGCTTTCCGATTTGCGGAGGCCTGCGCGATGGTAGCGCCATGACGTTTGCCGGGCATCATGTGAAGCTCGCCCGCCACGGCTTTGCGCGCAAGCAGGAGTGGAAGCTGTTGAGCCAAAACGCAAACGAGCTGGCGATGTGCCTGGCATCTGAGGATAACGCTGCATTGCTGAGCGCTTATCCATATCCGTTTAAGCTCGTCGCCCGCTATACGCTCGAGGACGCTGCCGTGCGTGTCTCCTATGAAGTGACCAACGAGGGCGCCGAGGACATGCCGTTCTTTATCGGTGGACACCCCGGCTTTAGGTGCCCGCTCGACGAGGGCGAGGCCTATACGGACTACGAGTTGCGCTTCGAGAAAGACGAGGCAGCGGAGCTTTGCACCGCCGTACCCTCGACCGGATTGATTGATGTAGCTAACCGCTCCAAGAACCCCATGGTGGGAAAGACGCTGCCCCTATCGCACGAGCTCTTCGATTTCGCGGAGACCATCTTTGACGTGCTCGAGAGCCGTCAGGTCACGCTTTCCAAGAAGGGCGAGGACAAGGGCGTCCGCCTGAGCTTCGAGGGCTTTCCGTATCTCATTGTGTGGAGCAAGCCCGAGGGCGATTTTGTGGCAGTTGAACCCTGGGGCGGCCTTTCGACCTGCTCCGATGAGGACGACGTGCTTGAGCACAAGCGCGGCTGTCTTATCGCCAAGCCCAAAGAAACCATCGTGCGCTCGTTCACGATCGAGATTCTGTAGTCGCGTGTAGCCAATTCGTTTTGCAAGGCATAAGGAGCCTGCGAGATAAGGAGCTAGAAATGATCCTCACCGTTACGATGAACCCGTCCGTCGATACGCGCTATCAGCTCGATGAGCTCGTCATTGACGACGTAAACCGTGTGACGCCCGAAAAGACCGCCGGCGGCAAGGGCCTTAACGTAGCCCGCGTCCTTGGTCAGCTGGGCGACGACGTTGTGGCAACCGGCCTGCTTGGTGGTCATATGGGCGCCTATATGGCCGAGCTCATGGATGCCAATGGCATTAAGAATGATTTTGTGCCCATCAAGGGTGAGACCCGCATCTGCCTTAACATCCTTCATGCCGGTAACCAGACCGAGCTGCTCGAGAGCGGCCCGACGATTGCCCCCGAGGAGCTCGATGCCTTTACCGCCAAGTTTACCGAGCTTGCGAGCAAGGCCGACGTTGTCACCATCTCGGGTTCGCTGCCCCGCGGTGTCGAGGCAGACTACTATGCCAAGATCACGGGCATTGCCGAGAACGCCGGCGCCAAGGTGCTGCTCGATACCTCGGGCGCTTCGCTCGAGGCCGCCCTTAAGTCCGAAATTAAGCCCGAGCTGGTCAAGCCTAATCTGACCGAGATCAACGGCCTTCTGGGCACGAGCTTTACCACCGACGATGTGGACGAGCTCCGCGCCGCGCTCGCCTCTGATGCCCGCTTCTCCGATATCCCCTGGGTCGTCGTGTCTATGGGTGCTGCCGGCTCCGTTGGCTTCCACAATGGCCGTGCGTTCCGCGCAAAGACGCCCGATATCCCTGCCGTTAACGCCACGGGCTCTGGTGACTCCACTATCGCAGGCTTCGCGCATGCCATCGCTGCCGGCGCAGACGACGAGACGGTGCTGCGTACCGCCAACACCTGCGGCAAGCTCAACGCCATGGATCCCATGACCGGCCATCTGGTCATGGACCGTTGGGACGAGGTCTACAACGGCGTTGTCGTGACCGAGCTGTAAGAGTTTGGGTGACGGCCCCGGCATCGCTTGCTAGCTCCTGTCGACGATAAGTGCAGTAGCATTATGCCGGGGCGCGACGCCGACTTTGTCGTGTTCAGTCCCGACCTTACCCTAGTCGAGACGTAGGTGGGCGGCAACAGCGTCGGTAACGCGTTTGCCGAGTAGCCGCCAAAGAAGCGATCCGAGAGGGGATTTAGATGATTTACGGTGCATTGGGCGATATCGAGGAGTACCGCGGAATGCTCAAGGGCCTCGACGTGTTGATCGACTGGCTCGAGGAGAACGACCCGGCGCAGCTCGAGGTCGGCAGCCATCCGATTCTGGGCGACAAGGTCTTTGCGAACGTCATGGCTCCCACGACGCGTCCCGAGGCAGAGGCTCACTACGAGACGCATCAGCGCTATCACGACCTGCAGATCGATGTCGAGGGTCGCGAGGCCTTTAAGGTCGCCACGGGCAGCCTGACGCTGGTCCAGGAGTTTGACGAGAAGGACGACTACGATCTGGTCGATTCCGACGCCTCGATCGCCGGCGATCTTGCTGACGATAAGTTTGCGCTGTTCGTTGCCGGCGAGCCTCATATGCCCACGCTCGAGTTCCCGGGCGATGGCGCGCAGCCGGTCAAGAAGATCTGCTTTAAGCTGCTTGCAGACGCTTACTGGGAGGAGTAACGCGCTGCCTGGCAGAGCTATTCGTCTGATGGCGTGATTCCCCTAGGGAAATCACGCTAGGACCCCGCTAAACGTGTTTCCCTAGGGGAATCACGTTTAGCGGGGTTTTCTGTTTTTGAATAGGGAAGCCTCATTTATTTGCGAAGAACATCGGCTAGCCGCAGGATTGAAATCATCGACCGATAAGTGAGTTCCACCTTTTCGCCCGCAAGCAGTCGTTTCGAGCCAATCTCATCTAGCCCCACAAGCCGAGAAAACAGCGGGCCGCTCATCGTGCCCTCGTCAATTGACTCCCTTATGGTCTTCAAAACGTCCGTATCATGAAGCGATGCCGAGCTGTAGGGGGCAACACGAGCGGAACTCTCAATTAACGACGAGACAAAAGGATGGAGATGCTTTGGACATAGTCCATCAAACACCACATCCCCATTGTCATCCGAGCCGACCAGGCGCCAAGTATAATGATCGACCCAGTCATCTCCGTCATATATGGCGTCCATGAGCAACTTCCCGTCTAGAGAGAAACCTATTTGGACATCGGGGCGCAAGACCGCAATCCATATCGGGCCTGCAGCAGCTCCAACCCAACGCACCACATAGGTTCCCTTTCGTACATGTGTATCAATCTGCCCCGAAATGCCGGTGAATGCAATTCCAGACCCGTTTGTCGGATAGCAATCGACGTATTTTTGTTTTCCGCTCACAACCTTGTATAGATATATCGTTCCAGCAAAAGAGAAGGTATCGTGGCTATTTTAAATCTATATGACCAATTCGAGCCCTCACCATGGCAATTGTTGCAGCTGGGTTTCTTTTCATTAAAATTTCACTTTGGTAAATCCCCGCCCCCTAAGCATTAAATCCGAAGTCCTCCGAGTGGGCGAATCGGCAACAAAAAAGCCGCCCGAAGGCGGCTATCTTGTGCAATGGAGCCAGCGACCGGGCTCGAACCGGTGACCCCCGCTTTACGAGAGCGGTGCTCTACCAACTGAGCTACGCTGGCGGCCATGTGGTGACGCAACTGAGGCGTCAACGGCTGTCTATGATACGGGACATCGCACATCCGTGCAAGTGTTCTGACGGCTTTTCTCACTTTAAATGCACTAATATTGGAGACGTGATGTCTCGCTCTTACGAGTCTCAAACAGAATGGGACTGCCATGGCTCAACCCAAGATCCTTCTCACGCGTATCGATGACCGGTTTATTTACGGGCAAGACGTTGAGCTGTGGAATGAGGCGGTTGGTTCCAACCTCGTCCTGATCGTTAACGACGAGATTGCGGCGGATTCGCGCAAGTGGGCGCCTATGAGGGTCGCGGCGCCCGAGGGCGTGTGGACACGGTTTTTCTCGGTGCAAAGGACCATCGACATCGTCCATACCGCAACGTCGCGTCAATGGATTCTGATCATGGTGGCCTCACCCGCCGATGCGCTCGCGCTGGTTAAGGGTGGCGTGCCGATCACCAAGATCAGCATTGGCCATATGCAGGCAGGGGAGGGCAAGCACCCCATAACGCCCGCAGTCGCCGTAGACGGCGAAGATGTCGCCGCCTTCAAAGAGCTGCAAAAGCTCGGCATAGAACTAGAAATCCGCTATCTCCCCAGCTCCAATCCCGACCCCATCCAACTAGTCATTTAAGAACGTCCCCAATGACTAGGTAGCAAAGCGCCCGTCGGCGGTGGTGCCGGCGGGCGCTGCTGTGCGATATGTTGCGTTGTGGGCTTAGTGCCTCATAAAGTGGTATTCGATCACATTGCTGTAGGGGTGACCCGGGCCCACAATGCCCTGCGGGAACAGCGGCTGGTGCGGTGTGTCGGGGTACATCTCTGCTTCGAGGGCAAAGCCGGCGCCCCAGCCATAGTTGGCATCGTCCTTGGCGTGCTCGTCGCCCAGCCAGTTGCCGGTGTAGAGCTGCACGCCCGGTGCGGTGGTGTAGTAGTCCAGCTCGCGGCCGGTCCACATCTCCTCGACATGCAGGGCGCGACGCAGGTTGCGGCCGTACTGATAGCCATCGATGCACAGGCAGTGATCGTAGCCACGTGCCTGCTTAATCTGCGGGTCGTCGGCCTCCATGCCGGGTGCGACGGGGCGCAGCTCGCGGAAGTCAAACGGCGTGCCCTCGACCGGAGCAATTTCGCCGGTGGGGATGTTCTGCTCATTAATGGGCAGGTAGTGGGCAGCGTTGGCAACAAAGAAGTGCTCGCAGTCCATGCCGGCGTTGTGGCCGGCAAGGTTAAAATACGTGTGGTTGGTCATGGACACGTAGGTGGCGCGGTCGCTCTCGCAGCCGTATTCGATACGGAAGCGGCCGGTGCGTGTCACGGTAAACACAGCCGTAAAGGTGCGGTTGCCGGGGAGACCCAGCTCGCCATCCTCAAGCGAGGTGGTCATGCGCACGGCGTTATGGACCTCGTCGAGCTCAACATCCCACACGCGCTTGTGCAGGCCGTGCTCAAGATCGCTGTGCAGGTTGTTGGCGCCCTCGTTGGCGGGCATATGCCAGTCCGTGTCGGCGATGGTGATCGTGGCGCCCGCGGTGCGGTTTGCCACGGGGCCGATGGTCGCGCCAAAGCAGGCGGGGTTGTCAAAGTAATCCTCGAGCTTGTCGAAGCCCAGCACCACATCGCGCACGTTGCCAGGGATGTCGGGTACGTCGATGCCCAACACGGTGGCGCCATAGTCCATAATGCGAACGCAGATCTCGGGCCCGTTGAGGGTGTAGCGATGAACGGGGGTACCGCACGGCGCGGTGCCGAAAAGCTCGGAAGTGATCATTTGGTTCCTAACATCGAGGTATTTCCGACAAACTGTAGCGCGAACAGGCGAGATTATCACTACACCCCACTAAAGCAGGGGGTATTTTTCTCAAAAAAAGTAATGAAGGCGCAGTTGAAGCGTTCATTTTTGGTCCGAGCGAATCTGATACAATTTGTTCGTTACTGTTTGAATTGATGTACGCGTGGAATGTCGAGGGCTCATTGTGATTAAGGCAGAGCGACAGGATAGGGTTCGTCAGCTGCTCGAGGAGCAGGGAACGGTCTCGGTCAAGGAGATCTCGGACGCGCTGGGCGTCTCGGACATGACGATTCGCCGCGACCTTGAGGAGCTCGCAAGCCTGGGCGAGATCGAGCGCGTGCACGGCGGTGCCCGCAGCGCGCAGGGTCGCCCCCATGCCATGCTTCGCCATGAGTACTCGCACAGCGAAAAACGCTCCAAGCATGCCGAGGAAAAGCTGCAGATCGCGCGCCGTGCCGTGGAGCTCATCGAGGAGGGCTCGACCATCTTTTTGGGTACGGGCACCACGGTGGAGCAGATGGCCTCGATGCTGCCAGCGTGCCGCCTGCGCATCGTGACCAATTCGCTTTCGGTCTTTAACCTGCTCGAGGCGCGCGAGGACTGCGACCTGTGTCTCGTGGGCGGCATGTACCGTCGCCGTACCGCTGCTTTTGTGGGCCCCACGGCCGAGGACACCCTGCGCGCACTGGGGATCGACGCGGCCTTTATCGGCGCGAACGGAATTCTGGACGGTGACGTGTCCACGTCCAACATGGACGAGGGCCGCATCCAGCAGCTCGCCTTTAGCAAGGCAGACTCGCGTTACCTCATCGCCGACTCCAGCAAGATCGGCAAGCGCGACTTCTACACCTTCTGTCGTCTGGACAACCTGGACGCCGTAGTATGCGAGCCGAGCATCTCGGCAGAAGACCGCGCCGCCATCGAAGAACACACGCAGGTCATCTGCTAGCTAGCGCAGCAGGCGATACTTCTGCCCCCTGCCGGTGCCTTCAACTGTCGCCAGGCCTGTCTCAACAAGTTTTTTGAGGATGCGAAGCAGCTTCGAGCGGCTAAAGGTAACTTTGGCCGCAAGCTCGCTTGTCGATTGAGGGTGTACTCCGCTCAGCAGTCCGAATACGGTAAGTTCGTCGCCTTCGAGCCCGGGGTTATCCATGAGTAGGGGAAGCGTGACCACAATAGCGTTATCCGATACTTGAAAACGAGGCTTTTTGATGCTGTCTTTATAGGTGTCTCGAATTCGCATAATGCCCGTTCCGAATGCCTCGATAAGGCCTAGGCGCAAAAAGACTTCGGCAAGAATACGATTGCGTCTAACGGACAGCATGTCGGACAGGTATTCATCGACGGTCATGCTTGCTGGCAAGCCGCCGGGCGAAGCGACTTCCACGCGGTCGTCGAACATCGAGATGCGAATGTGCGCGGGCGCATCCCAAGTCCTATGAACGACCGCATTGGTAATCGCCTCTCGGAACGCTTCAAGTGGAATGAGCTCCTTGTGGATACGCTCCATTCCCTTGATTTCTTCGTAGCAGTACTGATTTTTAAAAAGCTCAAGGGCTCCGTCAATTTCCGATAGAACGGATGCATGCTCAAGAGTTTTGCGCTGCTTAATGAGGTTGATAGTGTCACCAAATACTGCGATGTCGATACCTGGGAAGCCGTTCTCGTCCGCGAGCAGCTCTGCTGCGTTATTGTAGGTCCCGGTCTGATCGAGCAGGCCGAGGGTTTTAAGGGTGTCGGTTGTGAACGACTGAAGCGAAAGTTTTGCCGTTAAGCGATTCTCTAAAACGGTGAAAGATAAATCTTGCTTGTTTGCCGGGAGCTGTTCAAAGGAGAGGTTTTGACCTTCGAGCACGAGGCGTGAAAGCCCCAGGGTGTCAACTGGTATGGTCGCGGTGTCATTGCGCTTGTATGCCTTCGAGCGGTATAGGTAAGGCTTCGATCTGCCAGGAAAGACCGTAAGCTCTACGGTTGCATCGCACTCGTTGATTTTTAGGGAGTAATCGGGCTGGGGGATGATCGAATCGTTAATCTTGTTTTCGATATCCAGGCAGGTCTGCTTGGGGTCATCGAGACCAACGGCTTCTCCGTCGTCGTTAATTCCAAATAGCACGCGTCCTCCCGTGCCATTTGCATAAGCGGAGACGGTTTTAAGGAACGAATTGGTGACGCATTCCTTGAATTCAAGATCTTTAGATTCTTGCATCGTGTTGCTCCGTTTCGCCTCAATTTGACGTGAAAAATGACACGTAAAATTTTACACGTCATTTTGCATGTCAAAATTATGACACGTAAAAATTTGCATGTCTTTTTGCGTGTCAAAGTGACGCGATATGACACGCAAACGTGCGCGGGTAGAGATCTCAGCTTGGAAGGTCGTATTTGTCCCGTATTGAGGTCGTAAAGGAATCGTAGTCACTGTGGTCGCCCTGCGATGCCTCATCTTCTGCCAACATCATGCGAGACAGCAGTCTGCCCTTTGCGATTTCGTCTTGCATGACGCGATACAGGTCGCTGCTGATGCAGTGCATGGTTGCATGGCCGTTCTTGGTGACGGTGACGTCGCGTTCAGACTCAACGAGCGCAGTGAACGTATCGACATCTTTTATCTCTCGAATGGATACACAAGCAGACATCGGTTTCTTTTCGCGATGAGCCATGGTGGTTTCACGGTTCAAAATAACATCTTCCATCGACAAAGGTCGGTAATTTTGTATGTATCGGGCATTGCAAAGGTCAGTATTTTTGTAAATCAGCAGGTAGATTGATGTGTGAGGGAATTCGCGTCGTGTATGCCGAAAAGACTGAGTTCCGCCATCTAATTGTCTCAATCTGTAACAGCTAGACAGTCAAAACTGGGCTTAGTGTTACAGATTAAGATCTTACGGGGAGCCCCGTACGTTTGTCTTGATCTGTAACAGTTACAGGTAAAATACCGGGCTAGATGTTACAGATTTAGATTTTGTCGGAGCGGTCCTCGGGTTTGTTATCGGGTATTGCGGATTGCAAGAATAATTCCAGGGCGTGGACGTCTTTGAGTACGTAACCCGTCGAACGACCCGCTCCTGTTTTCTCGATTGCGCTGCAACCAACAAGCTGACTGAGGGTTCGCTTAATGGTTACCTCGCTGATATCGGGGCAGTTGGACTGGATGTCGGATTTCTTGATGACGCCGGGTCTCTGCTGAAATAGAGCAGCTATACGTGCTTGCTTCGGCATGGGGTGAGTGCCAGATTCGATCTGGGTGTGCTGCTCGAGCTGTCGGTAGGCGGCCAGGGTTGTTCCGAGCATGAAACGGATAAAGGGTACTTCGGTGTTTTGATTTTCATTCCATCCAGTGGAGCTTGCAGCGAGAGCGTTGTAGTAAAGCGCTTTGTTGTCTTCAATAAGTCGTTCGATGCTGATGTAACGCGCAACGTCGTATCCAGTCTTTTCGAGCAGCAGCGTTGTAAGGAGCCGGCTCATCCTGCCATTGCCATCGTTGAAGGGATGAATGCTAACAAAATCGAAGATAAAGCGGAGCGATATAAGGAGGGGATCGCAAACTTGGCGAGATAAAGCATCGTTGAGGGACTGGCAGGCTTCTTTAATAAGTCCCGGGGTTGCTAGGGCCGAAGGGGGCCTAAAGCGCATAAATCGATTTCCTTGATCGTCAATGGAGACGATTTCGTTATCGCTATCTTTCCAATGGCCTCCATACGAGATTGCCGTGTGCGCCATGAGGTCACGATGCAACTGCAGAATGACCGATGGCGTTACGGGAATGGAATCGTGTTGCTCGTGAATAAGCGACAGCACATCTCGGTATCCAGCAATTTCTTCCTCTGCGCGGGAGCTTGGCTTGGCGGAATACGCCATGATCGCTTTGAGTCTTTTTTGGGTGGTAACAATTCCTTCAAGTCCGTTGGAGGACCGGGTGCTTTGGATCTTAGCCTCCTCCATTAGGGACGATAGAAGCTCGGGTTTGACTTGACTCAGAGCAAGCTGACGGCCTTTATGCTCGCGTATCGAGAGGAGGAGGTTGGTGATTGGAGTTGCTTCGAGTTCCGCTGGAACTATGGCGTAATCAAACCGGCGCATATGGCTCCTTTCAGTATCACGAACATATTTTCGGTATCATAATAACATGAAATGATGCCGAAAATATGTTCGTGATACTGAAAACAAGATAAGAGGCGCGCTTCACAGCTGCTTGGAAAGCGCGGATTTGACTATCCAATTGTCTCAATCAGTAACGGTTGGGATCGAAAAACTCGGCTAGATGTTACAGATTGAGATTAAAGGGATTGACCTGTGGCGTTTGTCTCGATCTGTAACAGGTAGATGGTCAAAAGTGGGCTAGGTGTTACAGATTTAGATTATTCGGACCGGCCTGCGCGTTCGTCTCAATCTGTAACAATTAGGACCGAAAATCCCAGCTAGATGTTACAGATCGAGACAAACGATCCGCGCGGCTCGGCAAAAAATAAAAAGGCCGCATGCGAACCCGTGGAGGGATTCGTATGCGGCCGACAAGGGGTATGTGGCTGAAACTAGGCCATGAGCAGGCCGGTCTCCGCGACGTTCTTGTACCAGTACGCGCTCGCCTTGGGATAGCGCTTCTGGGTCTCAAAGTCGATGTAGAACAGGCCATAGCGCTTGTTGTAGCCGTTGGTCCAGGAGAACTGGTCCTGCAGCGACCACACAAAGTAGCCGTCGACGTTCACGCCGCCGTCAATCGCCTTGAGGATCCACGCGAGATGCTGACGCATGTAGTCGATGCGAGGAGCGTCGTCGATAAAGCCGTCCTCGAAGTCGTCCTTATAGCCCATGCCGTTCTCGGTGATGTAGATCTTCTTGTAGTTGGGGTAATCGTTCTTAATGCGGAGCAGCAGATCGTACAGACCCTCGGGATAGATGATCCAGTCCCAATCGGTGGTGGGTACGCCTTCGCGCACGCATGACTCGCCCACGCCCTTGAGGAACCAGCGCGAGGAGCCCTTGTCGCCGGTGCCATTGTGGTTGATGTCGTTTTCGCCCTCGGCAGCACGCAGGAACTGGCACTTGTAGGTGTTGACGCCCAGACAATCGTTGTAGGGGAGCGCGGCGGTCAGCGCGGCGATGTCCTCGTCTCGGACGTCGAGCTCGCCGCCGGCGATATGGGCCAGCTTGGTTGCGGCTTCCATGGTGTCGGCTGCATAGTGGCCGCGGAAGGTGGCGTCGAGTACCCAGCGGTTGTTGATGACGTCGGCCATGCGAGCCGCCTCGCAGTCGGCGGCGTTGTTGGGGTCGAGGGGATACTTGGGCTCCAGGTTCTGGACAATGCCGATCTCGCCCTCAAAGCCGCCCTCATGGAAGGCGACGACAGCCTTGGCGTGGGCCACCATCATGTTGTGCATGAGCTGGAAGGCCTTGTCCAGGCGATACTTCTCGCCGTGCGGCCAGTTGCCGACGATAAAGCTGCCCTCGGCGGTCGCGGGGATCTCGTTAAAGGTAAACCAGTGCTTGACCTCGGTGAACTCGGCAAAGCAGAACTTGGCGTACTCGACAAAGGCGTCGATCGTCGTGCGCGTCAGGAAACCCTCGCCGCCGTTCTGGTAAAAGGCCTCAGGTGTATCAAAGTGATCGAGCGTGACATAGGGGATAACGCCGGCATTGTTGCAGGTGGCAAAGAGCTCGTGATAGAAGGCAACACCCTCGGGGTTGATCTCGCCGGTGCCGTTGGGGAAGATACGGCTCCAGGCGATGGAGACACGGATGCCGTTGATGCCAAAGCGCTGGCACAGGTCGATATCGACCGGGTATTTGTTGTAGAAATCGCTTGCGGGGTCGGGGGAGAAGCGACCCTGAGCAGCCAAGAAATCGTCCCAGGGCACTTTGCCCTTGCCGTGCGTGCGGGTCTCTCCCTCAACCTGGTAAGCGGCGGTGGCGCCGCCAAACACAAAGCCGTTGGGGAACTGCATGGGATTGGTCATGAGTCATCCTTTCTGTGGGATTCGAATAGGGAGGGTGCCCGAACTGGGGATCCGGGCACCAACAGAGGGAGGAAACTAGTCGAGGTTCTCGCGGAGCCACTTGATGGCGCCAGCGGGGTCGCGAGTAAGGTCGATATATTCCTTACCGCGGGGAGCGAGCAGCTTAATGCCCAGACGATCGGTGTCGGCCTTCATGTCGTTGTAGTAGCTACGGACCTGCGGGGCAAGCACGATAACGTCGTACTGATCCATGATGGCAGTGTGCTGGCCATAGGCGCCTGCGGAGGAAGCGATGTTCTCTCCGGTCTGCGCAGCACCTTCCTTGATGGCGTTGGCAAGCATGGCAGAGGTGCCGGCGCCGGCGCACAGGACGAGGACCTTCAGACCGTCGACATCCTTCTTAGCGGATGCGTCGGCGGCGGGCTCGGGCTGATCGGCGACAGGCTTGCTGTCGGCGTCAGCGGCGGTCGGCTCGACAGCGGGCGCAGAGGTGCTGGCGGCGATGGCGGCGGCACCATTGGACTCGAGACCCAGCTCGGCGGCGCGCTCGGCCTCCTGGTCGCAGAGCAGCTTATCGTATGCCTTCAAGAACGGCAGGTAGATGATGGCGTCCAGCAAGATGATGATCGCGACAAATACCAGGGCGATAAGCTGGAAGTTCGTGGTGATGAAAATGCCGATGGGGGCAGGGGTAGCCCAAGGCACCACGAAGGAGAAGCCGTTCATGCCCACGTTGTCGATAAAGAACTTGGCAACGCTTACGTTGACGCAGCCGGCGGCAACAAAGGGGATGAGCATGTAGGGGTTAAGGATCATCGGCGCGCCAAAGAGCAGCGGCTCGTTGACAGCAAAGGCAACAGGAACAATTGAGGCCTTACCGACGGCTTTGAGCTGCTTGGACTTCATAAAGAGAATCAGCAGAAGCGGCACGATGAACGTGGCGCCGGTGCCGCCGAACTCACCCACGAGCGACATGTTAAAGGTGAGGGAATGGGCGGGGTGACCACCGGCCAGCAGAACCTGCAGGTTCTCGGCCTGGTTGGCAAGACGGATGGGGTCGATGCCCGGCTGGACGATCGAGGGGCCGTGGACGCCGATGAACCAGAAGAACGCGGTGGCTGCCTGGATAAGGATAAGGCCAGGATAGGTTTCTGCAGCGGTAAAGAGCGGGGAGAGCAGTTTGATAAGCAGCTCGGAGAACGGAACGCCCATGAGGTTGCGCACGACGACATCGATGATGCCGCAGATGATGACGGCGCCACCGAAGGGGATAATGTCGCGGAAGTTCTGAGCGATGGCGCCCGGGACCTCCTTGGGCAGCTTAATGGTCAGATCGCGCGAGACGCAGAACTTATAAACCCAAACGGTAATGAACGCGGCGATATAGGCCGAGAACAGACCGCGCGTACCCATGCTGGTGCAATCGAAGACAGAAAGCTCGGAGCCGTTGAACTTGGTGGTGAACTGCGTAACAGCGAGCAGCAGCATGCTGCACTGGGCGGCAACCATGGTGGAGCCGTCGTTGAGCACCTTGCCGGCGGGCATGCGACGGTTCATGGAAGCCGTAAAGTTCTTGGCGGTGGTGCCGGCAACCATGATGCCCATGACGCCCATGGTGAAGTTGTACAGCTTGTTGCACCAGTCGATGAGCGGCTGGGGCAGCGTGATGCCAACTACGCCAGGAAGGGTGGCGATCAACAGGAAGATCGAAGAGGTGAGGACAATGGGCATGCACCCAAGGAATCCGTCCTTGATGGCCTGGAGGTAGATGTTCCTCGAGATCTTCTCAAAGAACGGTTGATGCTTTTCGAGCATCTTTACGATGGCGTCCATAGAGCTCCTTTGCTACTTGATGCGCGATGCATGTGGATGGAACTGGTCGTCGATGGATGGTCAGGACTGCCCGGAAACCTTCCTGCTTAAGGAAGGCATTGCGAAATGACAACGTTGTCATTTCGTTAATGACAACGTAAGACATTTTTGGAAGAGCAACAAGGATTTACAGGTGAACGGTCGATATCGTCCGATAAACGGCTGATTTACTAGTCAGGCAGGTAGTGTATGCTAGAACGCAAAAAACAAGCGATAGAGAACCGAGTGGAGAAGCAGTGGCAACGATGGACATGAAAAATGTCTCAATGAATGATGTGGCAGTTGCCGCGGGCGTTTCTCTCAAGACGGTTTCGCGTGTGATCAACGAGCCCAATAGCGTGCGAGAGTCGACACGCGATAAGGTCCATTCGGCCATGGAGGCGCTCGGGTTTCGAACCAACTTTGCCGCGCGTTCGCTCAAGTTGGGCCGTTACGGGTGCATCGGCGTGGTGCTGTTTCACTTGTCAGGTGGTGCCGTGGACATGATTGACGGTATCGCCGATGCCGCCGCAGAGCGAGGCTTTGCGCTCACGATGATTAAAAAGCGGGCGGGGGAGAAGATGACCCTTGCCGAAGCGGCGCGCAGGATGTCGCAGCTGCCTGTTGATGGCATGATCTTCAACCTGCGTCAGATGGTCGATGACTTTGATACCTTTGAGGCGCCGAAAGACCTCAAGACGGTGATTATCACACCGATGGAACATCCTACCTGCTCCACCGTCAGTGACGACCAAGAGGGCGGCGCGCGCATGGCGTGCGAGTACTTCTTGGATCATGGTCACAAGAACGTGTATTTCGTTTCGGGTAAGAAAGAGTCGCTGTCGAGTCAGTGCCGTATGAAAGGTTGGCGTGCGGCACTCGAGGCGCATGGGATTGAGCCGCCCGAGCCTCTGCAAGGCGATTGGAATGCGGATAGTGGCTATGCCGCGGGCCTTGTGCTTGCCGATAAACCCGATTGCACGGCGGTCCTCGCTGCTAACGACTGCATGGCAAACGGCGTGATGATGGCTCTACGTGACAAAGGGCTCAGTGTGCCCGACGACGTGTCCGTGATCGGCTTCGACGATGAGCTCTACAAGACGATTCCCAACTCGATTCTGACGTCGGTGAAGTTTCGCCACCGCGAGCTGGGCATCCGTGCACTTAACGAGGTCGTTTCGGGTCTGGAAGCCCCGAGCTCCAGAAGCCGTACGCTCGTCTCGGGCGTGTTGGTCGAGCGTTCCAGCGTAAAGGACTTGCGGGCGTAGACGTGCTCGGCCTATTCCGTTTGTCTCGATCTGTAACAACTAGACGGTCAAAAGTGGTCTACATGTTACAGATTGAGATTTTCGGCTTGGCCTGTGCGTTCACCTCGATCTGTAACAGCTGGGACCCAAAAACTCGGCTAGATGTTACAGATTAAGATGAACAGGAGGACGGGTGCGGTCTAAACAAAATGGCCCGCGCATCACGCATCGATGCACGGGCCATTTTTTTCTGCGAGCGGCAGGTGGCGTCAGCGTCTTATGCCTCGAGGTTTTCCTCGATCCAGGCGACGGCACCCTTGGGATCCTTAGTGAGGTCGATGTACTGTTTGCCCTTGGGCGACAGCAGCGTGATGCCCAGGCGGTCGGTGTCGGCCTTCATCTCGTTGTAATAGGTGCGAACCTGCGGAGCCAGGACGATGACGTTGTACTGGTCCATGATGGCGTAGTGGCTGCCGTAGGCACCGGCGTTGGCGGTAATGTCGATGCCCAGCTCGTCGGCGCCTTCCTTAAGCGCGTTGGCGAGCAGTGCAGAGGTGCCGGCGCCGGCGCACAGAACCAGAACCCTCAGATCCTTGCCCTTAAGGGCGGACGGAGCTGCGGAGGCCTCAGTGGCAGAAGCGGTCTCGACAACAGGAGCCTCAACGGCGGGGGCGGCAGCGGTCTTGACGGCCTTGGTCTCCTCGGCCTCTTCTTCGGCCAGGGTCTCGGCCTCCTGCTTGCACAGGACGTTGTCGTAGGCCTTGCAGAACGGGTAGTAGATCAAGAAGTCAACGACCAGCAGGACGACAACCAGGACCAGAGAGATCGGCTGGAAGTTGGTGTCGATGAAGGTGCCGATCGGTCCGGGGAGTGCCCACGGCATGGCATAGATAAAGCCGTTCATGCCCAAAAAGTCGATGAAGAACTTACCAATGAGGACGTTGGCCACGGGGGCAAACAGGAACGGGATCAGGAAGTACGGGTTGAGGATGATGGGCGCGGCGAACAGCAGCGGCTCGTTGACGGCGAACATCACGGGCACGACAGAGGCTTTGCCGACGGCCTTGAGCTGCTTGGAGCGCATAAAGAGCAGGAAGATGATCGGGACAATGAACGTGGCGCCGGTGCCGCCGAGTTCGCCGATGTAGTTACCGAAGTTCTCGGTCAGGGCGAGGGCGGGGTGACCGCCGGCCTGCAGCGTGGCGAGGTTGGTGGTGATGTTGCCAAACAGCGCGGCGTTGAGGGCAGGCTTAACGACCGAGGGGCCGTGGATGCCCATGAACCAGAACAGCGGGATCATGAACCAGATGAGGGCGAGGCCGGCGTAGGAATCGGCAGCGGCGAACAGCGGGCTCACCAGCGTGGAGATGACGTTGGCAAACGGGACGGCCAAGCAGGTGCGGCAGATAACGTCGATGACGGCGACAAACAGGATGGAGAAGCTGAAGGCGAAGATGTCGCGGAAGTTCTGGGCGATGGCGCCGGGGACTTCTTTGGGCAGCTTGATGGTGATGTCTCGCTTAATGCAGAAGGCATAGATGTTGACCGTGGCAAATGCGGCGACAAAGGAGCTCAGCAGGCCCTTGGTGCCCATGTTGTCGGTAAAGAACACCGAGACATCGGCGCCGTCGATCTTGGCACTCGTCTGGGTAACGGCCAAGATGAGCATAGCGCACATGGCGGCGACCATGGTGCTCGTGGCGTTGATGGCCTTGCCGGCAGGCATGCGGCGGTTCTTGGAGCCGGTCAGCGCGCTTGCGGTGGTGCCGGCGACCATGATGCCCACGACGCCCATCGTGAAGTTGTAAACCTTGTTGCAGAAGTTCACGACGTCGACGTTCCACCAGTCGGGCAGCGTAAAGCCGCCGACCGTGGCGACAACGCCCGGCAGGGTCGAAATAAGCAGGAAGACAGAAGAAGACAGGATGATGGGCATTGCTGCCAAAAAGCCGTCTTTAATGGCCTGAAGGTAGATGTTCTTAGAGACCTTGTCGAAGTACGGCTGACCTTTCTCCAAGAACTTAACGATCGATTCCATAGTTCACGCTCCTCTTTGCATGAAATCTTAATGGCATGGACGTTGAAAACCTATATGGTCTCCCGCTTGCTAAAAGCCCGGGTGCAGGCGGGGTCGGTCCCAGGGGGAGAGAGGGGAGCGGCTGGGTTTGTATCGCATAGGGCCGCTCCCTTCTCGGGGGAAAGCGAGGCGATGCGCTACTGCGCGTCCGCCATAGTGTCGGCGAGCTCCTTGTACCAGAGTGCCGACTGCTTGATGTAGCGTTTTTGCGTGTCGAAGTCGATGTAGAACAGGCCGTAGCGCTTGTTATAGCCGTTGGCCCACGAGAACTGGTCCTGCAGGCTCCAGATAAAGTAGCCCTGGACGTCGACGCCCTCGGCGCGCGCCTGGAGCACCTTCTCCATGTGCTGGTCGACAAAGTCGATGCGCTCGGGATCGGCGACGATGCCGTTTGCGTCGGGCTCGGGGTCCTTGTGGCCCAGGCCGTTTTCGGTGATATAGATGACGGGGAGGTTGGGATAGGTGGCGCTGATGTGCTTGAGCGTGTCGTAGAGGCCTTGCGGGTAGATGAGCCAATCCCAGTCGGTGGTGGGGATACCCGGCATATCGACCTGCTGCCCGACGCCCTTAAACTTAAAGCACGAGGTGCCCTTGTCTCCGGTGCCGTTAAAGCTGTTGGTGGACTCGCCATCGTAGGCGGCGATAAACGCCGACTGATAGTAGTTGAGGCCGAACATATCGTTGCGGGGCGCCGCCTTGGCGAGCTCCTCCATGTCGCTGTCCTCAACCGTAAGCGTGGCGTTGTTGGCACGCAGAATCTCGTTGATGAGTGAGAGGGTGCGCGCGGAGTAGTGACCCAGGAAGGCGCCGTCCATGATGAAGTCGGTGTAGAAGGCGTTGTACAGGTCGGCGGCGTGCTGGTCGGCGGGCGAGTCGGTGGCAGGATATGCCGGCGTCAGGACGTTGACCATGCCAATGCGTCCGCCCAGGTGCTCGGTCTCGTCAAGATCCTTATACAGGTTGACGGCGCGGGCGTGGGCAACGAGCTCGTTGTGCTGGCTCTGGATGCCGCTCGTCACATCAAAGTGATGGTTGGGCGGGAAGTTGCCTTGGATGTATTGGGAGTGCGAGAGGCTGATGAGCTCGTTGATGGTGAACCAATTTTTGACCTCGCGGAACTCGCGGAAGCAGAACTCGGCATAGCGCACATAGGCGTCGACGGTCTTGCGGTTGAGCCAGTCGCCCTGGTTGAACAGGGCGGCGGGGGAGTCAAAGTGATGCAGGGACACATAGGGCTCGACGCCATACTTTTTGCAGCAGGCGAACAGCTCGTGGTAGTGCTTAACGCCCTCGGCGAGGGGTTCGGCATCGTCGCCGTTGGGGAAGATGCGGGTCCAGGCGATGGACACACGAATGGCGTTGAGTCCATGCTCGGCAGAAAGGCGGATATCCTCCTCGTAGCGGTTGTAGAAATCACTGGCCGGGTCGGGCAAAAAGCGACCCTGGGCGACAAGGTAATCGTCCCACATGGTCTTACCCTTGCCTGCCACCTTCGTAGAACCTTCCGTTTGGTACGCGGCGGTTGCGGCGCCCCAAACAAAGCCCTTCGGCAGCTGCTGTACGCGGTTTAGCAAAGACATATGCATACACCCTCTCGTCTCGCTGTTCGATATTGTGCGTTTGCGCTCAGGAGGCTCCCTGGTTAGCGTTCAGCGGTGAAAAAGCCCGATAAACACTATCTTAAAATGATTAGAACCAAAATGAGCACGTGAACATTTGACAATGAGCACGTTAACATCCGGCTGGGATGTATAGAAACAAAACAACTTCAAACAGCCGCGAACGGTTGTATTTGTTCGGTAAGCGGTTTTGATTGACAGAAGTTTTCATGTTGTGGTATATGGCTCGGGTATCATGAGCACGTTATCAATGTATGTACGATGCGCCATGGGCGCGGGGAATAGTTGGGAAGCAGGTTAGCGTGGAAGGCATGGCTCAGCAAACAAGGAATGGTCATTCGGCGAGCGCGGCAGAGGTTGCGGCGCTCGCTGGCGTGAGCCGCCAGACTGTGTCTCGCGTGGTCAACGGTATGCCTAACGTGACGGAAAAGACGCGCAAGCGTGTGCTGGCCGCCATGGAAGAGCTGGGCTTTCGTCCCAATTTTGCTGGAGCGGCGTTGCGCGGCGGGTCGTATCGTTCTATTGGCCTGTGCATGTACAACATCACACGTGTCGGTAACCTGGCGACGCTCGAGGGTATCATGCAAGCGGCGCGCGAGCACGATTTTGCCGTCACTATGATCGAGATGGGCGGCGACAAGCCCTATACACTTGCCGATGCCTCGCGCCGCATGGTCGAGCGACCCGTCGACGGCATGATTCTCAACATGAACCGCATGGCTCCCGATTTTGAGGAGTTTGTTCCCCAGCCGGGAGTGCGAACGGTCATCCTGTCCATGTATGCGCATCCGCGCTGCACGACGATCGACTCCGACCAGTATGGTTCGTGCGAGCTGTTGACCAATTATCTGCTGGAACATGGTCACTCGAATATGCGGTTTGTGGCGGGTCCGGAAAACTCGATTTCCTCGCGTTTTCGTGAGGCCGGTTGGCGCGATACGCTGGGTCGTGCTCATGTCGATGCCGCTCCGATGCTGCGTGGCGATTGGAGTGCGGACAGTGGGTACGCCATGGGCGAGCGGATTGCGGCCGAGGTGTTTGCCGGCGGGTCGCAGGCGCCGACTGCCGTGCTTGCGGCAAATGACCAGATGGCGCTGGGCGTTATCGCCGCGCTCGAGAACGCGGGCCTGTCCGTGCCCGACGACGTGAGCGTGGTTGGTATCGACGACGCACTCGAGGGACTTGTTCCTCACAATCGGCTGACGACGCTGCGATTTGATTTGCGCGGTGTCGGTAAGCTTGCGTTTGAGGCGGCGATTGGAGAGAGCTCGTCTATCGAGGCGATTCATGTGCCGAGTACGCTGGTCGAACGCTCGACTGTTAGGGACATACGGGGTTAGGTCCTACTCCGTTTGTCTCGATTTGTAACAGGTAGACGGTCAAAAGCGGGCTACGTGTTACAGATTTAGATTCTTCGGAAAGAGTAATCCTGTTCGTCTCAATCTGTAACAGCTAGGACCAAAAAACTCGGCTAGATGTTACAGATCGAGACAAACGGCTCCCGACCAGCCCAAAAACAAAAAGACCGGGGGCGGCGCGCCGTGTGACGTGCCGCCCCCGGCTGAGAAATGGGGACAGGTTGTGTGAGCGGGCAACCCCGCCAGCCACTAGTCCAGACGACGGGTCTGCGCCACGTGCTTGTACCAGTAGGCGCTTGCCTTGGGCGTGCGCTTCTGGGTTTCAAAGTCAACGTAGAAGAAGCCGTAACGCTTGTTGTAGCCATTGGTCCAGGAGAACTGATCCTGCAGGCTCCACAGGAAGTAGCCGCCCACGTTGACGCCCACCTCCATGGCCTTGAGCAACCAGCGCAGGTGCTGCTCGATGTAGTCGATGCGCGGCTGGTCGTCCACAAAGCCGTCTTTGTAGGGGTCCTTGTAGCCCATGCCGTTCTCGGTGATGAAGATCTGCTTGTAGTTGGGGTAGCGCTGCTTAATGTAGACGAGCAGATCGAACAGGCCCTCGGGATAGATGATCCAGTCCCAGTCGGTGGTGGGGATGCCAGGCTTGTTCACATGCTCGCCAATGCCCTTGACGCGCCAACGGCCGGTGCCCTTCTCGCCCGTACCGTTGTGGTGCAGGTCGTTCTCGCCGTCGTAAGCCTTCAAAAAACGGCACTGGTAGTTGTTAACGCCCAGGTAGTCGTTGTAGAGCGCGGCCTCGCGCATGATTTCCAGATCCTCGTCTAGGATCTGGATGGTGCCACCCGAGACGGCGGCCAGGCGGTTGGCGCACTCGAGGGTGTCGGGCGCGTAGTCGCCGCGGAAGGTGGCGTCGAGCAAGAACTGGTTTTGCAGCACGTGCTCGTTGTTGGCGGCCTTGATATCGGCGGGGTCGTTCTCGTTGAGCGGATACTTAAACTCCAACGACTGAATGACGCCGATCTTGCCCTTAAAACCGCCGTTGTGGAAGGCCAGCACTGCCTTGGCGTGGGCGAGCATCATGTTGTGCTCGCACTGGAAGGCCTCGGCCAGATGCGCCTTGACGCCACCGGGGAAGGTGCCCTCGATGTAGGTGTTGGAGGCATCGGCCCAAATCTCGTTAAAGGTGAACCAGTAGGTCACCTGGTCGGCGTACTCCTTAAAGCAGAAGGTGGCAAAGTCCACAAAGGCGTCGATGGTCTCGCGGTTGAGGAAATCGCCCTTCTCAAAGAGGGGCAGCGGCGTGTCGAAGTGATGCAGCGTGACGAACGGCTCAACGTGGTGCTTATGGCACTCGGCGAAGAGATCGTGGTAGAACTGCACGCCCTCGGGGTTGATTTCGCCGGTACCGTTGGGGAAGATGCGGCTCCAGGCGATGGAGAGGCGAATGCCGTTGATGCCAAACTCCTCGCACAGCTCCAGATCGACGGGGTACTGGTTGTAGAAGTCCGAAGCGGGATCGGGGGAGAAGCGGCCCTGGGCCTCCAGGAAGTCGTCCCAGGCGACTTTGCCCTTACCGTGAGTGCGGGTCTCGCCCTCTACCTGGTAGGCAGCAGTGGCGCCGCCAAAGACAAAGTCCTCGGGAAACTGCGCGGGCGGGTTGGTGACGCTAGCAGGGTTAACGGACATGATGATCCAATCGTCTAAATCGAAGGGCCAGCCGGTCTTGGATGGTCGGCTGGCCCTGAGCGTTACTTACTTAGAGAGCTGTTCACTCACGAAGGCGAGAGACTTATCGCCGTTCTGGGAGAGCTCGATGTATTGCTTGCCACGGCAGGCGACGCACTTGTTGCCCACGCGCTCGCAGTCCTTCTGCAGGTCGGCCAGGTAGCTCGCGGCCTGCGGGGCCAGGACGACTAGGTCAAAGTCGGGGAGCATGTCAACGTGGTTGCCGTATGCCTCGGCAGCGGTCTCAAGATTGATGCCGCGCTCCTTGGCGGCCTTGGCCAGCGCGTTGGCGAGCAGGCCCGAGGTGCCGCCACCCTGGCAGAGCACGAGCACGCGCTTGCCGTTGAGGTCGCTGGCGGTCGTTGCCTCGGCAGCGGGTGCTGCAGAAGCGGCGGGGGCGTCGACCTTCACGGCCTCGGCAGCAGCGCCAGCGGCAACGCTCTTGGCGTCGGCCTTGCCCTGGAAGGCATCGTTGAGCTTGGCGGCCTTCTCGGCGTTCTTGGCGGCGAGCTCCTCCTGGGAGATCTCGGCCTCCTCGGCGCACTTCTGGGCGTCATAGGCACGGAAGAACGGGTAGTACAGAACGAAGTCGACGACCAGGATAAGGGCGAGCATCACAAAGGCGAGCGGCTGGAAGCCCAGGCCCATGATGGTGCCGATGGGGCCGGGGACGGTCCAGGGCAGGGTGTACATAAAGCCGTTCATGCCCAAGAAGTCGATAAAGATCTTGAGGATCCAGATGTTGGCGATCGGGGCAAAGACAAACGGGACAAAGAAGACGGGGTTGAGCACGATGGGCGCGGCGAACAGCAGCGGCTCGTTGACGGCAAAGCAGACCGGGACGATGGCAGCCTTACCGACGGCGCGCATCTCCTGAGACTTGGCCAGGAAGCAGAACATAAAGACCAGGACGAGCGTGGCGCCGGTGCCGCCCATGCAGACGACGAAGTATTGGGCACCCTGGGTCAGGACAGCGGAAGCGTGCTGGCCAGCCTGGAACGCAGCCAGGTTGTCGGTCATGTTGGCAACGAGGGCGGCGGCGATGGCGGGCTCGACGATCGAGGGGCCGTGGACGCCCACGAACCAGAAGAGGCTCATGGCGCCGTAGATCACAGCGAGGCCGATGTAGCCGTCGGCAGCGGTGAACAGGGGCTGGAACACCTGGATGACGCCCTGGGCAAAGCAGAAGCCAAAAGCAGCGCGGAAGGCGATGTCAAAGACCCAAAAGACGGTGATGCAGACGGAGAAGGGGATGATGTCCTTAAAGGTCTGCGAGATGTTGGGCGGAACTTGCTCGGGCATCTTGACGGTGATGTTGCGCTTAATGAAGAACTTGTAGATGATGCCGGTCACAAACGCAGCGATAAAGGCGGTCAGCAGGCCTTTGGAACCAAGGTAGGTGGTGTTGAAGCCGCTGGCAGCGTCCGTGGCGATCGTGTCGCTCGAAAGGAGCAAGAAGCCGATGATGGCCGCGCACATGCACGAGATGAAGTTGATCTGGTTGTTCTTGGGCAGATCGCGGTTCTGAGCGTCGGCGAAGTGCTTGGCTGTGGTGGCGGCACAGGCGATGGCCAGGATGCCCATGGAGTAGTTGTAGCACTTCCACAGGGCGTTGTTGATGTCATCGGGCCAGTAGAAACCCCAGATATTGGGAACCGAGGCTACCAGGCAGAAGATGGACGAGAAGATGATGATGGGGATGACGGAGATAAAACCGTCGCGGATCGCCTTGAGGTACTTGTTGCGGGCGATCGCGTTGAAAAAGGGCTGCCCCTTTTCGATGATGGCGATGAGTTGCTCCATGCAAAGCTCCTAAGAGTCGGTGGGTTGGCAACGATGGTAGCTTTTGACGTTTGGTTGCCAAAATGTTGACGTTGCCATTTTGCGACACAAAAAAAGACGCGAACCGGTGGTTCCTGTGCCTGCGAACCGTCGATTCCCTATGCGTAAACGTTTGAGCCGCCCGGTGGCTCTGTGTTTGCGCAATGGCAACGTTAACATTTGGGCGTCAAAAGCCGTTTGGGGAAGCAAAAATGTCGGTGAACGGTAGGTTTTGGGTGGTGAGCGTATGGTGGGGGAGGCGTTGGATATACTTGAAGGCGTTAAAAATGACTGCGTAGGGTGCCACCAATGGCATCGTCGACATAGAAAGATCGACCTATGGCCGCTGTTAAAAAATCGGTTTCCGTTAAGGATGTGGCGCGTCTCGCGGGCGTCTCGGAGCAGACGGTCTCGCGCACCGTGCACGATTCGCCCAGCGTGCGCCCCGAGACCAAGGAGCGCGTGCGTGCCGCCATGCGCGAGCTGGGGTATCGCCCCAATTTTGCCGGTCGATCGTTGCGCCGCGGTAAGTTTAAGACCGTCGGCGTCGCCATGTTCAACATTACCGGCACCGGCAACCTCGACCGTATGGAGGGCTTTGCCGCCGCCGCCGACAAACACGGCTACGCCATCACCCTCACTAAAGTAGATGGACACCCCTATACCCTCGAGAGCGCATCGTCGCGTATGAGCGCACTGCCGGTGGACGGTATTGTCGTGATTATGAACCGCATGCCGGCGGACTTTGGCACTTTTGAGCCGCTGCCCGGCATGCAGACGGTGCTCGTTACGATGTTGGAGCACCCGCTCTGTTCAACGGTCGATAACGACCAGTTCGATTGTTCGCGCCAGGTGGTCGAGTACTTGCTGGGGCGGGGGCACAAAACCGTGCACTTTATCTCGTGTCCCGAGCGCTCGCTTTCGGGCATGCGGCGCGAGGAAGGCTGGCGCGAGACATTGCGTGCGCATGGCATTGAGCCCCCGCAGCTCGTGCGCGGCGATTGGACGGCACAGAGCGGGTATGCTGCCGGTCAGGCTCTGGCGGACGATCCGACCTGTACGGCCATTTATGCCTCCAACGATGCCATGGCATATGGCTGCATCCGTGGGCTCGAGTCGCGCGGGAAGCGCGTGCCCCAGGACGTGAGCGTGGTGGGTGTTGATGACAGCCTGGGCGATATCGTGCCCGACCGTCGCCTGACCACGGTGCGCTTTGACAACAAGCGCGTCGGCATGTGGGCGGTCGACAAGATTGCCGGCGCCGATGGGGGTGCGTCTGGCGTGGAGCACATGCTGATTCCCGGTGTGCTCGTCGAGGGCGATACGGTGCGCGATTTGCGTTAGGGTGCGGTCCTGTTTGGGTTGCCGCTAACTGTGTTCGATATTGTTTAAATTGGTTTAAAAACCGTTCACGGGCGAAAAGTGACCGTTCATAGCTCGAAATTACGTTTTGAGCTGTTCTATTTTGTTTGAATGTTATTGTTTCTGTCATACACAACGCAGCGCGTATGCCCGGACGCGATGCTCTCCATTGGTTCATATGTGAAAGGAACGCAACATGGCAACCAAAGAAGAAATCTCGATGGTTGGATTCGAGATTGTCGCATACGCAGGTGACGCCCAGACCGATCTGCTTGCAGCGCTCGATGCTGCTCGCGAGGGTGACTTTGAGAAGGCCGAGCAGCTGCACAAGGATGCCAGCGATGCGCTCATCGGTGCCCACGACACGCAGACCAAGCTGCTTTCGCAGGAGGCCGGCGGTGGCGAGATGGAGATGACCTTCATCATGGCTCACGCTCAGGACACTCTCATGACCACTATGATCCTGGAGAAGCAGACCCGCTTTACCATCGACGCCTACAAGCGCATTGCCGAGCTCGAGGCCAAGCTCGCCTAACCCTTTTTGCGCAACTCAGTTCCCTTCCAAAAGCCCTGCCGTTACCCGCGGCAGGGCTTTTTCTGTTCTCCTTCAAGTTGCGGTGAAATAGGGACTGAATAGGGGCCGACGGGCGCAAAACAATCCCTATTCCACCGCAACTCATCCGGAGATAGTCATTGGGGACAGTCTTGGTGCGCTCTGTTCGTCTTCCCGTTCGTTTTTTGCTCGGTGGGTATACTTCCTTTCGCATTAAACGCCGGACTGAGGAGGTATCCAAATGCCGGACAACGGATCGATTCAAAAGAAAGACGCGCACGAGATGACTCATGGGCGTCCTGTCCAGATAACCGAGCATACGACGGTAACCGATCTGCAGCCCAGCCTGTCCGATGTCGTGTGCGCAAACAAAAAGCTGCAGATTGGCTTTATCGTTGCGCTCGTGGTACTGGCGCTGTTGTCGGGCTTTGTAGCTCGTCCGCATTTTGCCGATACCAAGACCTGGGACTCCACCATCGAGGTCATCGATCAAAAGAAGGGCAATGTTTTGGCGCTCACGACCTCGTGCGTCGCCCTATCTGCGGGTATCACCGCGCTGCCGGGCGATACGGGAACGCCGGTTGCCGAGCAGCTCGCGCAGCTTTCGGGAAACTTGGGTATCGTGCTTGCCGTGCTCTATCTGGAGAAATATCTGCTGACCATTTTGTGGTCGGTTGGCCTGGGCATCCTAATTCCGTTTGCGTTGGTGCTCTTTGCGGTGTCGCTCGGCATTCACGGGCGCTGGAGCACGAGCACTGTCCTGCGCCGTGTGGCGACACGCGTACTGGTGGTTGCCGTGATCGGCATGGCGCTCGTGCCCGCGAGCGTATGGGTGTCGCAAAAGGTCGATGAAACGTATCGCGTAAGTATTGAGCAAGCTGAGCAAAAGGCTGCGGACGCTGCGGACGCGGCCGACACCACGGACAAGTCAGCCGAGACCAGCTCAAAATCGAACAAGAAAAAATCCGAGGCCACGGAGTCCAAAAACGTGCTCGAGCAGTTGACTGATGGGGCATCGAGCCTTGTTACGTCGGTGACCAGCGGCGCCAAGCAGATGACCGATGAGATCGTGCGGCAGGTAACCGATCTGATTGAAGGCGTCATCGTGATGATCGTGACTTCGTGCGTTATCCCGCTGCTGGTGCTCGTGGCGTTCCTGTGGCTGGGACACGTACTGCTGGGGATCGATATCTCCGGTCCCGCGAACTATCTGACGGGCCGCTTTCTGAGCGCTCCTTCCAAGCACGCCAAAAAGGGCGGACAGTCCGAGTAGCTAAAACAGCTGTATATACCGGGGAATACCGCCGAAGGGCGGCCGAGATGCGTTCTCGGCCGCCCTTTTTGTTTGTTGAATACGTGACAAGCCGGGCATTCCCTGAATCCAAACGGTCAGCAATCATCCGTGAACGGTATTTGTTCAAAAAAGAACAAAGATAAACAAATAGTTGTTGCAGTTACTGTTCGAATGTGTTCAAATAAACATGAACAGTGAAGAACCGCACATTCAGATGCCCGGACCTGAACGCGATTCAACACTTCCAAACAGAAACTACGCACCTGCGTATCTCTCAAGGAGGATGTCATGAGGGTTGTAATCGCTTCCGATGCCGACGGTATGTCGATGAAGGAGTCCATCAAGGAGATGCTCATCGCCGACGGTCACGAGGTCGTCGACTATTCCGAGACCCCTGCCGCGGACTTTGTCGATTCCGCGACCGCCGTTGCCAAGGACCTGCTGGAGCACAAGGATTCCCAGGGCTTCGCATTCGATAAGTACGGCGTCGGCTCCTATATGGCCGCCGTCAAGATTAAGGGTATGGTCGTCGCCAACATTTCCGACGAGCGTTCCGCCTACATGACCCGCGAGCACAACGGCTCGCGCATGGTCACCATGGGCCCGGGCGTTGTGGGCACCGAGGTCGCCAAGAAGATCGCCCGCGAGTTCCTGCGCGCCCAGTACGCCGGCGGCCGTCACCAGATCCGTGTCGACATGCTCAACAAGATGGCCTAACGAGAGCCACCGAGAACTCGAACTTCTACCTCAACTTGTGAATTCAGACGAAAGGACGTTCTGATGAAGAAGACCATCGCAATCGGTTGCGACCATATCGTTACGGACGAGAAGATCTATCTGGCCGACCGCCTGGAGCAGGCTGGTTACAAGGTGCTCGACTGCGGCACTTACAGCCACACCCGTACGCACTATCCCATCTACGGCAAGGCCGTGGGCGAGGCTGTTGCCAGCGGCAAGGCCGACTTTGGCGTGGCCCTGTGCGGCACCGGCATCGGCATCACCAACGCCGTCAACAAGGTTCCCGGCGCCCGCTGCGCCCTGGTTCGCGACATGACCTCTGCCCTGTATGCCCGTCGCGAGCTCAACGCCAACATCGTGGGCTTTGGCGGCAAGATTACCGGCGAGTTCCTGATGGCCGATATCATGCTTGCCTTCCTGGAGGAGCCCTACGAGAAGACCCCCGAGCACGATGCCCTGATCGCCAAGATCGATGCCTGCAATAAGGCCGACGCCGAGGCTCAGGCTGACCCGCACTTCTTTGACGAGTTCCTCGAGAAGTGGGACCGCGGCGAGTACCACGACTAAGGAGGTTACGCGGTTTTACCAAACCGCGTAACGGGTCGACGCTGCGCGCCGCCCAGGCACCCCATCTCGCCGCTCAAACCGTCGCTCGCGTACATGAAGTACGCGTCGCTCCTCTTTCGCGGCGACCTGGGGCATCTGAGCGCCGCTCGCTGACGTTTGAGTGACCTGTGAGATCTCCCCTGTTGTTGCGAAGTGTTCTGGTACGGCGAGCTGCTCCGATAACACGTTTGCTTGCTTGGCTTGAGTGCTTCGCTCTTGGCTGTACTTGGCGATTTGCAGCTTTTCAATTGACGGCTCGCGTTTCTGTGAGGGGGCGCGGGCCGGTTTTCTATCAGCCCTATTGACTTGGTGGGCTGTCGTAAGAAAGGGAAGGCTCCTATGGAGTTTGTTCTTGATAACGGTTCTATCCGCGTAGCACTGAGCACGGCGGGCGGGTCGTTCACTTCTATTACGGCCAACGGCCGTGAGTACCTGTGGCAGGGTGATCCGGCGGTCTGGTCGGGCCAGGCACCCATTTGCTTCCCGATCTGCGGTGGCCTTCGTGACGGTCACGCAATGACCATGGGCGGTCGCGAGGTAAAGCTCGCCCGCCACGGCTTTGCGCGCAAACAGGAGTGGAAACTCGAGGAACAGAGCGACAACATGGTTGCGCTGAGCTTAAGCTCTGCCGACCATGCCGAGTTGCTCGAGCAGTACCCGTATCCGTTTAAGATCGTTGCTCGTTACACGATCGATTCGGAAAAGGTTGCCGTGTCGTACGAGGTGACCAATGAGGGCACCGAGGACATGCCGTTCTTTGTGGGCGGTCACCCCGGCTTTAAGTGCCCGCTCGACGAGGGCGAATCCTATGACGATTATGAGCTCCGTTTTGAGCAGCGTGAGGCCACCGAGCTCTGTACTGCCGTTCCCTCGACGGGCCTGATTGATGTTGAGCATCGCAGCAAGAACCCCATGATCGGCCATGACCTGCCGCTGACCCACGAACTCTTTGACTTCGCGGAGACCATCTTTGACGTGCTCGAGAGCCGCGTGGTTACGTTGACCAAGAAAACCGAGGACAAGGGCGTGCGCCTGACGTTCCCCGATATGCCGTACCTGATTGTGTGGAGCAAGCCCGAGGGCGACTTTGTGGCTGTTGAACCGTGGGGTGGTCTGTCCACCTGCTCCGACGAGGACGATATTCTGGAGCACAAGCGTGGCTGCCTGGTGGCCAAGCCGGGAGAGACCGTCACCCGCGGCTTTGAGATCGAGATCCTTTAACGAGTTATCGTATGTTTGGGGCGGGTTATGCCGCCCCGGAACAGGAGTTCAACATGATTCTGACCGTTACCATGAACCCGTCGATTGATACGCGCTATCAGCTCGACAAGCTGATCATCGACGATGTTAACCGCGTGACGCCCGAAAAGACCGCTGGCGGCAAGGGCCTCAACGTGAGCCGTGTGCTGCTGCAGTTGGGTGACGATGTGCTCGCGACCGGTCTGCTCGGCGGCCACATGGGTGCCTATATGGCCGAGCTTATGGATGCCGACGGCGTCAAAAACGACTTTGTGCCCATCGCCGGCGAGACGCGCATTTGCCTGAATATCCTGCACGAGGGTAATCAGACCGAGCTGCTCGAGAGCGGCCCGCAGATCGCCCCTGCCGAGCTCGAAGTCTTTACGGCAAAGTTCGCCGAGCTTGCTGCGAAGGCGGACGTCGTGACCCTTTCGGGCTCGCTGCCGCGCGGCGTCGATGCCGGCTACTATGCCGAGCTGGTCAAGATTGCCGAGACGGCGGGCGCCAAGGTGTTGCTCGACACCTCGGGCGCATCGCTGGAGGCCGCGCTGGAGTCCGACGCCAAGCCCGAGCTCGTGAAGCCCAACCTCACCGAGATCAATGGCCTGCTGGGTACGTCCTTTACGACCGACGATGTCGATGCCCTGCGCGAGGCGCTTGCCGCCGACGGCCGCTTTGCCGGTATTCCCTGGGTTGTCGTCTCGATGGGTGCTGCCGGTTCGGTGGGCTTCCATGAGGGCCGCGCGTTCCGCGCCAAGACGCCCGCGATTGCCGCTGTGAACGCGACAGGTTCCGGCGACTCGACCATCGCCGGCTTCGCGCATGCCATCGCTGCCGGCGCCGATGATGTTACGGTGCTTAAGACTGCCAATACCTGCGGCAAGCTCAACGCCATGGATCCCAAGACCGGCCACCTGGTCATGGACCGCTGGGACGAGATCTACAACAGCGTTGAGGTTACCGAACTTTAGAGTTACGGCGTTTTACCAAACGCCGTAACCAGCCGACGCTGCAAGCCCGCCAGAGCGGCAATCTGCCTTTCAGCTTCGGCGGCATGACCAGAAGGTCAATGCCGCCTCGCTTCAAGGCACCTTGCTCGCTTTGGCGGGCTTTCGCTGTCGTGGCCAAAACATCGGCGTGGTCATTGGGGACGTTCTTAAATGACTGCGGCAGATAGGGACGTTCCTTTTCTGCCGGCAGTTTGGGACACTCCTTACGGGACACCCCCTCCACAGCGCCTATGCCAGCTTGTCGATTTGCCCAATCTCCCAGAGCGGAATGTTGGCGAGCGTGCCCTCGTCTCTATATGCCGCTAACGATGTTCTCACGCAGCGCTCGAGCTTGAACTTCTCGCGGGCAATCCTCAGACTCTTCGCTTTAAGGTTCTCTGCCGCCTTGACCTCAAGCGGAAGCACGGT
>UQIN01000012.1 GCA_900541035.1 uncultured Collinsella sp.
GCGCTGGTTCCCGGTTCGACCGGGCCGCGCGGCAAGGAGATATATTGCCAGACCGCGAAGCCCTGTGGGACGTCAATTCCACTCTTCACAAGTCCTACACAACATATTGCTTTCTTATAGGTAATAGAAAGACTGGTGCGGATCTTCCGCACGTATCAGATGATGACCCTTTGGTTCAGGAATATATAGAGATCGGTCACCTGTAAGTGTTTATCTACCCGCGCTTTTAGCAATGTAAACCGCGCTTCAGATAAAAAGAGGGAGCGCCGCGCACAACGCGACACTCCCCTAGCGATTCAAGAGAATCTATTAGGCCTCGAGAGCCTTCTTGGCGATGGTAGCCAGCTCGTTGAAGGACTCGATGTCCTCGTAAGCCATCTGAGCCAGGACCTTACGGTCGAGCTCGATGCCGGCAACCTTCAGGCCGTGCATGAACTGAGAGTAAGAGATGTCGTTCAGGCGAGCAGCAGCGTTGATACGAGTGATCCAAAGAGAACGGATCTCGCGCTTCTTGTTGCGGCGATCACGATACTGATACTGCAGGGAGTGCTGGACCTGCTCTTTAGCATGCTTGTAAGTACGCGAAGCGGCACCGTAGTAACCCTTCGCACGGTGCATAACGGTACGGCGCTTCTTCTTGGCGGCAACAGCGCGCTTAATACGTGCCATGTTCTATCAACTCCTAGACGGTAAAACGAAAAACGGGAACGCGAACTTAGGCGAGACGCGACTTAATGACCTTGCGGTCGGCAGCGGCAATCTCGGTCTCCTGACGGAAGCCACGCTTACGCTTGGTGGACTTCTTGCTCAGGATGTGGCTCTTGAAAGCCTTGGCGCGCATAAGCTTGCCGGTACCAGTCTTGCGGAAACGCTTCTTGGTGCCGCTGTGGGACTTCATCTTAGGCATGAAATACTCCTTAATCGGTTACAGAACACTAGTTACTTAGTATCGCTTGCCGCTTTATCCTCATCGAAGGCGCCCTTAATCGGGGCGAGCAGCATAAGCATGTTACGGCCTTCCATCTTAGGCTTGGACTCGACCGTAGCGTAAGGCTTGAGATCCTCGGCGAGACGCTCGAGAACGTTAAGGCCCTGCTCCGGGTGAGCCATCTCACGGCCGCGGAACATGATGGTGATCTTAACGCGTGCGCCCTTCTTGAGGAAACGCAGAACGTGGCCCTTCTTGGTCTCGTAGTCGCCAACGTCGATCTTGGGTCGGAACTTCATTTCCTTGACCTCGACCTTGGACTGGTTCTTACGAGCAGCCTTGGCCTTCATGGCCTGCTGGTACTTGAACTTACCGTAGTCCATGACCTTGCAGACCGGCGGCTCCGCGTTGGGAGCGATCTCGACCAGGTCGAGACCCTGATCGTCGGCGACGCGCTGGGCATCGCGGATGGCGAACAGGCCGAGCTGAGAGCCATCGACGCCAATCAAACGGCACGAAGATGCAGTGATCTCGTCGTTGATGCGGGTGTCATCAGACTTAGCTATTTTCCCTACCTCCATTCATAAAAAATAACCCGGCGCTTCTCAGCAACCAGGTCGTACACATAGACTTCCTCGATTTGAGGAAGGGAATCTAAGTTGTATGACCAGTCAGCTGCTCATTGGCGCCAAAAGGTGGGAACCCTCGGGTTCCTCTTTAGGGCATTGCGGGAACAACGCCTTGCGAATAATAACACGTACAGCGCGTTATCACATTACGTACACGAAAAAGGGGCCTTGACCCCCTTGAACGCTCGCTTGCATGTATGGTGCCCGAGGCGAGACTCGAAGGGCCTTCGCTTCGCGAAGCCCCGGGCTTCGGACGCGCGGCACCCTCGCCACGCTCCGCTACAAACAGGCCGCAGGCCTGTTTGCTTAACGCTTCGCGCGCTCACGCGAGTTCGGCACGAAAAAGGGGGCCGCAACCCCCTTGAACGCTCACTTGCATGTATGGTGCCCGAGGCGAGACTCGAACTCGCACGTTGTTGCCAACGGTGGATTTTGAGTCCACTGCGTCTGCCAATTCCGCCACTCGGGCACGTAATGCGTGAGTTAGTTTATCACAGCTTTCTACCGATTAGTCCGAAAATGGAACTTCGAGCATTTCGATGAGTTCGACCGTGCGTAGCATCTCGCGCTGACGGCATCCGCGACCGTCGACCGAAGCCTCACCCATCTGGTTATCGTAAGGGTCCTCGCGCATGCCGTCGAAAGAGGGCTCAAACTCTGCCTGGAATCGATTGTTGGCCACCATACGCCATGGGTCGAGATTGCCAAAGTAGTGACGGCGGCGCCACTCCTCCCCCATCCTGCGAGCAGAAGATCCAAATGACACGTCGGCGTTGAGCCAACCGGTCTGCGGCGTATAGAACTCTGCCCAGTCGTGCGACCCCACCGAATCGGGCGCAACATACAGGCCGCTCTGCCAACGGGCGGGCACACCGGCAATGCGGCACATGGTGATAAACGTGAGCGCCATAACGCCGCAATCGCCGCGGAGCGAATGCGCGCAGTCATCGGCAATAGATCCCAAAAGCAAGTACGGCGGCTGATAGCGATAGTCGATATACTGCGTCAGATAATCATAGATAGCACGGGCGCGATCGAGCGGATCCTCGAGTCCGTCAACAACACCGGCCGTCAGCTGCTGCAGATACGGCGTGAATGCAATGTGCGGACGATCCTCGGAAATATCCTCGGGCAGAGGCGCGTCCATACATGGATGCGCCGGAAGCGCACCCCCATAGATATCGCGATAAGCGGCATCGATTTGATAGCGATAGGTCACCGAGAATGAGCGCTCACTCGAAGAAGACCACGAGGCGGTACGCGCCGAAGCGTTCGCGGGAGCAACAGCACCCTCCGGCGTCATATCGAGAACCTCGATATGAGACTGTTGACGACAGGCGGCGGCAACGGGTAGCCAAGCGCGAACGGTCTCCCCCTCTAGAGCGCCGGGGACAGACAAGGACGCCTTAAGCGTAATAACGCGAGTCAATCCGTTTTGCGACTCCATCTCCTTGAGCATCTCATTGCGCAGTGCAATTCCGTCCGTAGGATCGGGACGCATGCCGGGAACCTCTTTGGGATATACGCGAAGCGAATCGAGGAAGTTGTCGAGAACGAACAGCTCACCATCGATAAAGCGCCAGTCAATACGCTTACGGTCAATCAGATCGTCAAACTGCTCCTCGGTAAACCCAGGCCACTCCTCGCGGATCATCTCGATAGCCCGATCACGCGACACCGAAAAATGAAGCGGCGTCTCGATCATGCGATACCGCTCGGCGCGAACGCAGGCAGCCAGCGAAGGCTCAGGGTTCTGCTCCAAAAGGCGATCGCAGGCGGCAACAGCCTGCGTCAAATACCCGGCATCCTTAAGACGAAGAATCTCAGGCGGTAGCCCAATATCGAGATGGCGAAAGTCATCGCAGCAAACATCAACAGAGCAACCAACAGGACCCTCGTCAACAACCTTCCCATCCGAAGGCAGCACATTAACAACAGCCATACCAAAACTCCAAGTCACTAGAACGCTTGAAGTCCATTGTAGCGAGATAAAAAAGAAAGCCCCAATAAAGGAACTCTCAACACCGATAAACGGTACCTAGAAAAAATGAATTCAGCCCAGTAACCCTGTAGCGAGTTAACGAAGGAGGCCCCGTTCACCCGAAGCTTTTCCCATTGCGCGACTTCTGGCAAAGCCAGTAGCCATCTTAATTCAGCCCAGTAACCCTGCGGCGTTAAACGAAGGAAGCCCCGTCCCCCGGAACTGTTTCCTTGGCGCGACTTCTGGCGAAGCCAGGTGAGCGCAAAGGAAACAGTGTAGGGAGACGGGGCTTCCGGCGGGAAGTTTAGCGACGCTTACGCCTTGTTGACGGAGCCAAACTCCTCCATGAGCTCCTTGGTGCGGGCAACGATGTTGTCGCGACCAGGCTTGAGGAGCTTGCGGGGGTCAAAGCCCTTGCCCTGCTGATCCTTGCCAGCCTCGATATACTCGCGAACGCCCTTGGCGAAGACGAGCTGCAGATCGGTGTTGACGTTGATCTTGGAGATACCCAGGGAGATGGCCTTCTTGATCTGATCCTCGGGGATGCCGGTGCCACCGTGCAGGACGAGGGGCAGGTCGCCGGTCTGAGCCTTGATCTCGCCCAGGCGCTCGAAGGAAAGGCCAGCCCAGTCAGCAGGGTACACGCCGTGGATGTTGCCGATACCGCAGGCGAGGAAGTCGACGCCCAGGTCAGCAATCTGCTTGCACTCAGCAGGATCAGCGAGCTCGCCGCTGGAGGTCACGCCGTCCTCGGTGCCGCCGATACCGCCGACCTCGGCCTCGATGGACATGCCCTTGGAGTGGGCAAGCTCAACGAGCTCCTTGGTGCGGTCGAGGTTAAGCTGGAAGGTCTCCTCGTGAGAGCCGTCATACATGATGGACGTGAAGCCGGCCTCGATGCACTTGAAGCAGTCCTCGTAAGAACCGTGATCGAGGTGAAGGGCGACGGGAACGGTAACGCCCGTGGCCTCGACGGCAGCCTTGACCATGTCGGCGCAGACCTTGAAACCGCCCATCCACTTAGCGGCACCAGCGGTGCACTGAAGGATCAGCGGAGACTTGGCCTCCTCGGCGGCCTGGAGAATAGCCAGGGTCCACTCGAGGTTGTTGGTGTTGAAGGCACCGAGACCGTACTTGCCGGCTTCGGCCTTCTTGAGCATGTCTGCTGCGTTGACGAGCATAAAAGAAACCTCCTGTAAGGTTGCTCCGATAACGCCTGAGATTTTACCACGACATACCCGAGCATACACGTTCGTTTGTTCACGAATACCATCCGATTGGACAAATTTTGACCGTTTGCCCCACAGAATCGACCCACTGGGGAAAATAGCTTGACGATTGAGCGGTCTTCGTGGTTCGAAAGACGGCTTCGAGCCTACATCTGCATAAACGGGTTCTGCATAAGTTCGCGCGCCATCGTGGTCGAATCGCCATGGCCCGTCAAGCAAACGGTATCGGGCGGAAGCGTCTTGGCAAGTTTGGAGAGCGAGCGCATAATCGCCGCCTCGTCACCGCCGGAAAGATCGGTACGACCGTGGCTGCCCGGGAAAAGCGTGTCGCCCACAAAGGCGATGTTCCCCTGCTCGGTCGCGGCGAACAGGACGATGCCGCCCGGCGTATGCCCCGGCGTCTCGATCACCTGCAGGCAGACGTCGCCCACCTCGATTGTATCGCCCTCGGCAAGCAAACGCGTCGGCTCACCCGGATCGGGTGTCTCGATACCCCACATGGCGCGCTGCTCCTCGATATTTGCGCGAGGTACCGTCACGTCCTTAGCGCACAACTCATATAGCGCGCTGTCGCCAACGACAGCTCGAACCCCGGCAACCCCGCCAACATGGTCGGCATGACCGTGCGTGCAGACAGAGCCGAGTACGCGCACCTCGGGATGCGCGGTGCGGATATGCTCCACAAGACGCTCGCCCTCCCACGCCGGATCGACGATTAAGCACTCGTCATTCGAAATCACGGCGTAGCTGTTAGTCTGAATCGGGCCGTTGACGAGCGCCTCAATCGAAGCCGCGCCTCGGGGTGTCAGGTCCAAAGTCATATCGTCCATGCGCATACCCTCCTTCTAAAATACGTTCGAGGCACCAAACGATGCCTCGAACGTAACCAATATCTATGATGCTGAGAGGCTCTCGCACCTACACACGGCGCTTGAGTTGCGCTCCGCCCTCGCCGGGCATAAGACGGCGAGCGTCGTAGACCGAATCGACACTGCTGATGGAAGCCAGCAGCGGATCCAGGCCGCTCGCATCCGAAATTTCGACCATAAAGCGCAGGGTCGCAATACCCTCGCGGTTGGTCGACGTGGCGGCAGAAAGGATATTGCCGCCTGCATCGCCAATGGCAATGGTGACGTCCTTGAGCAGACCCATGCGGTCCAGGCACTCGACCACGATCTCGACCTGGAAGAGGGTGTCGGCAGCGCCGTCCCACTCCACATCGATCATGCGCTCGGGATGTTCCATAAGACCCTTGACGTTAGGGCAGTTGGCGCGATGCACCGAAACGCCACGACCGCGCGTGATGAAGCCGACGATGTCGTCGCCCGTCACGGGGTTGCAGCAATGAGCCAGACGGACCAGCAGGCCGCTGTTGCTCTCGCCCTTGACGATAATGCCGTTACTGGCGCTCTTGCCGCGCTTTTGCGGCTTGCGGTTGGAGCCGCGAGCGGGCTGCTTCACGACCTCGGCGATAGCCTCGGCCTTGGTGAGCTGTTCCTCGGGCTTGGGGTCCAAGATTTGCTCGACCTTATTGCCCACAGCGCGCGGGGCAACCTTGCCGGCGCCGACGGCGGCAAACAGGTCCTCGAGTTGCTTGAAGTTAAACTGCTCCGCCACGGCGTTGAGCGCACGCGTGGAGCGCGGCGTGGAGATGCCATGCCCGCGCTTGCGCAGGTCCTTGGCCAGCATATCGCGGCCAACAGCAGCGTCGTCGTCCTTGGTCGCAGCGGCAAAATAGCGGCGGATCTTGGACTTAGCCGAAGGCGTCTTGACGATCTTGAGCCAATCACGCGACGGCTTGGAACTCTTGTTCGTCAGGATCTCGACACGGTCGCCCGTCTTGATCTCGTGCGTGAGCGGAGCCACCGCACCGTTGATTTTGGCGCCGACGCAATGGTTTCCCACCTCGGTGTGAACGGCATAGGCAAAGTCGAGCGGCGTGGATCCGGCACGAAGCGCCATGACCTCGCCCTTGGGCGTAAAGACGAAGATCTCCTGATCGAAGAGGTCAACCTTCAGCGAATGCAGGTATTCTTTGGCGTCGGTAATCTCATCAGACGCAGCCCAATCGAGTGAGTGCTTAAGCCAGTTAATCTGGTCGTCCAGACGCTGGGCATCATTGGTCTTAGACGCAGACGATCCGCCCGACTTCTTATATAGCCAGTGGGCGGCAATGCCGTACTCGGCCTGCTCATGCATCTCGTAGGTTCGAATCTGAATCTCGAGTGGGCGGGCCGTGGGGCCGATAACCGTCGTATGGAGCGACTGGTAGTTATTGACCTTGGGCATGGCGATATAGTCTTTAAAGCGACCGGGCATGGGGTGCCACAGCGTATGCACCGCGCCGAGCGTGGAGTAGCAATCGCGCACCGAATGCGTGATGACGCGCAGTGCCACCAGGTCGTAGATCTCGGAGAATTCCTTGCCCTTGCGCTTCATCTTTTGGTAGATGGACCAATAGTGCTTGGAACGGCCGTTGATCTGGAAGCCTTCCAGGCCAATGCGGTTGAGCTCGTCGGTGAGTGTCTTGATGGTCTCAGCCAGATAGCGCTCACGGACCTCGCGCGACTCCGCCACCATGCGCGCGATGCGCTGGTAGGCATCGGGCTCCAGGTAGAAGAAGGACAGGTCCTCGAGCTCCCACTTAATAGAGCTCATGCCCAGGCGGTCGGCCAAGGGCGCGTACACGTCCATGGTCTCGCGAGCCTTAAACAGGCGACGATCCTCGCGCAGGGCTGCCAGCGTTCGCATGTTGTGCAGACGGTCGGCAAGTTTAACGATGATGACGCGAATGTCCTTGGACATGGCGAGGAACATCTTGCGCAGCGTGAGCGCCTGCTTCTCGTCCATGCTGTCGACTTCGATATTGGTGAGCTTGGTCACGCCATCGACGAGCTCGGCCACCGTATCGCCGAACAGGCCGGAAACATCGGCGAGCGAGGTCTCGGTATCCTCGACGGTATCGTGCAGCAGCGCGGCGCACACCACATCGCAGTCCATCTTGAGATCGGCCAAAATGATGGCAACCTCGACGGGATGGTTAATGTACATCTCGCCCGAGCGGCGCTTTTGGTTGCAGTGCTTCTCGGCGGCAAAGCAGTAGGCCTGCTCAACCTTAGAAAAGTCGTCCTCATTCATATATTTGAGGCACAGGCGCTCCAGCTTGTCGTAGCTGTCCGCCATAATCTCGGGCGGCAGCTCATCGGCATGCTTATAGTGCTCCATCTCCGAAAAAGGCTGGAGGGTGGAATCATGGGCGGTACGGGCTGCGGCATCCATCGAGGTCCCCTTCCCCTAGGCCCGCGGTACGATCGGGCGGTTAACTTTGGCTAGCATATCAGAAGCGCACGAATCGAGCGCCCAACTCCGGAAAGCCGAGAACTCCATGCGCGAGCGCAAGCCCTCCAAATAGCGAATTGACCTGCTCAATTGCACGCGGCCGGGGTTTTCGGCCATCGCGATGCGACGGGTGTCGTCAAACCCCGAAATGCGACAAAAACCAAGCTCTTCGAAGATTCCCAAGCCGCTTTCCACCGAGCGCTCGTCGACCGGCGTGCGAGCATCGATGGCAAGGCACATCTGCGCGATGTCGATATCGCTCGCGCTAAAGGAATCGTCCCCGGTCTTGCCGCGGTTGGAGCGCCACATGGTCTGCAGCGCGCGATAGAGCGTGACGAGCTCGTCGCGCTCGGGCGCATAGCAGTCGAGCAGGCGCTCGTTAATACGGGCGTCACGCGACGAATAGAGTAGATGGATCACGGCGGGTTGGCCATCGCGACCGGCGCGGCCGCTCATCTGGTTAAACTCAATGCCGCCAAACGGCATGTGATAGAGCACGACATGGCGAATATCGGGAAGGTTGACGCCCTCGCCAAAGGCGGATGTCGAGACGATGCAGCTGAGGCTGCCGTCTCGAAACGCCTCCTCTACGCGATGGCGGTCGGTGCGCGTAAGGCCAGCGTTATAGAACGCGATACGGGTCGCACAGTCGGGGACGCGTTTGCGTAGTGTCTTGGCGAGCGCCACGGACTGGTCGCGCGAATTGACGTAAATGACGGTCTTCTCCCCCGTCGCCACGATCGACACCAAACGGTTCTCGCGGCTCGCAAGATCTCGGTCGTCCTCGAGCTGCAGGTTCTCGCGCACCGTCTCGTCGACCACCGTGTGAGTGATCGGAAGCGTGCGGGCAAGCTCGGCCACGACCGGAGCCGTCGCGGTGGCCGTCGCGGCCATAACGACCGGGTCGCCCAGGGCTTTGAGGATATCGGGCATGTCGAGATAGGCGCTGCGGTCGCCGCCCTTGGCAAGGCCAGCGTGGTGCGCCTCATCGATAACGACAAAACCGATGCGCCCCGAACGCGCAAAGCGGTCGCGGTGAATGGACAGGAACTCGGGCGTCGTGAGCACGATGCCGGTACGGCCCGAAGCCAAGCCGGCAAACACGTCATCGCGCGCCGCCTCCACGGTCTCGCCGGTCAACACGCCGACGCCAATGCCGAGCGCGGCCATCGTCGACGAGAGGTGATAGGCCTGGTCGGCAACGAGCGCGCGCAGCGGATAGACAAAGATGCTCGCACGCCCGCGAAGAACCGCCTCGCGCGCGGCATGCACATGGAAGATGAGCGACTTGCCGCGCCCCGTTCCCATAACGGCCAGAACACTTTGGTGATCGGCCAGGGCATCGAGCGCCTCGACCTGCGCGCGGTGCGGCTGGTTCGAGCCTATAAAGCTATGGATAAGCGAGCGCGTCAGCTCGGTATAAGAAAGCTGGGCGAGTGTCTCGCGCTTACGCGACTCCAGGCGCAGGCCGGAATCCGCCGGCTGCACGCCACGACGAAGCTCGCATGCCGGATCGTCGACGCTGGGCAGCGTGGTATCGCGGACCAGAACATCCTTGATCATGAGCTTGGGCTTCACACGCCCCTGCCAATGCTCGGCAACGGCCTCGAACACCAAGTCGACAGCACTATCGCAGTTGATGAGCTTATCGATTTGCGGCACGCGGAACATAATGGCCGGCACGCTTGCGGCGCCATCGGTCGCCACAAAGCGCATGTGCTCGCCGGTTTTGCCCACCACGGCGCGATCGCACATCGTCACGCCCTCGGCGGCCAGCAGCGGCACCTTGTTGCCCTGGCCAAACGGCTCAAGACGGGAAATCTGCTCTATAGTCTCGATATTCAGCTCGGAAAGGTCGACCGTGGCGGCAACCTCGTCGATGTCTTCAAAGTCCTCGGCGGGAATCTCCGATAGCACGGCGGAAAGGCGACGACGGAATTCATCGAGCTTGGATGCCTCGATGGTCACACCCACCGCACCGGCATGTCCGCCGCGACGAATCAGCAGGTCGGAACAGCGCTCGACGGCGTCAAACAGGTTAACTTTGCCCACCGAGCGACCAGAGCCGCGCGCGATACCGTCCTCGATCGAGAACAGCAGCGCCGGCACGTGATAGCGGTTGGTCAGACGGCTTGCCACGATGCCCTTGACGCCCTCGTGCCAGCCTTCGCCGCCCACAACGATCGCGCGCCCGCCGTCATAGGTCTCCTCGACCTTTGCCATGGCATCGCGCGTGAGCTCCGCCTCGATCTCACGGCGCTGGCGGTTGATTTCCTCGAGCTCAGCCGCCAGCGCGCTTGCTTCGATGGGATTGCGGGCAAGCAGCAGGTCGAGCGCCAGCTTGGGATCGGCCATGCGGCCGGCAGCGTTTAAGCGGGGAATGAGCGAGAATGACAGGCCATCCGCCGTAATGCTCGAAAGGTCCGCCTTGGCAAGCGCGGCAAGCGCGATATAGCCGGGGCGAGCGGTTACGCGCATCTGCTGGATGCCCTCGGCAACCAGCGCGCGGTTCTCGGGCGTGAGCGGCATCATGTCGGACACGGTGCCCAGCGCCGCGACCTCGATTAGCGAACGCCAATACGACGGCTTGCCCAGGCGCTCACCCAGGACTTGCACCAGCTTGAGCGCCACACCAGCACCGGCAAGCTCGCGCGAGGGGCCCTCGTCCTCGAGCTTGGGGTCGGTCAGGGGCACACCCTGCGGCACCTGGTCGGAGGGCTCGTGATGGTCCGTGACCACCAAATCGATCCCCAGGTCCTCCAAATAGGAAACCTCTTCCTTGGCGGCAATGCCGTTATCGACGGTCACGATCAGCTGGGGGCGAGCGAGCTCGTTAACGCGGTCGAGTGCCGCGCGCGAAAGACCGTAGCCCTCATCAAAGCGATGCGGAATAAACGGCGTGACATCGGCGCCAAACGTGCGCAGCGCCTCGGTCAACAGGCAGGTCGACGTAATACCGTCAACGTCAAAATCGCCAAAGACCGCGATGTGCTCGTGGTTGCGAATAGCACGCTCGACGCGGTCGGCAACGACCGACATGCCCGGGATAATGAGTGGATCGGCCCAGTCGCGATCGAGCGAAGGCGTCAAAAACAATTGGCCCTCTTTGATGGAGCCAATGCCGTGCGCGACCATAATGCGCGCCACCAGCCCGGGAATGCCCAGACCAGCCGAAAGCTCCTTTTCGAGCTCGGGGTTTTGCTGAGCGACCGCCCAGCGATGCGTCGTCTTAAGCGATGACATAGGCGCCCACCCCCGATAGGGGCAGGTCGCCGCGATACCTCTCACGGTTCATAGCGATGAGTCCTCTGTGTATGCCCGCTTCGGCAGGCAGATCTGTTGAACGGATTTATTATACCGTGCGGCGCGGACGCAAATCGCCGCAGCACGCCGCGGTTTCGGTAAACGATGCCGGTAATAGCCTCGAAATAATCGAGCGTTTCAGCCGCACGGACGCATACGAGCGTCTAGCATATCCATACAAACGAGTTCGCGGATAAAGGGAGTCACGGGACATATGAAGCAATGGACTGGACTGGGAAAGTTCCTCGCGGGGCATATGCAGGTCATCGTTCCGATTTGCGTGGCGCTCGGCGTGCTCTTTCCCCAGCAGATTGGCGTGCTCAAGCCCATTGTTCCCGCCCTCTTCGCCTTTATGACGTTTCAGGGTGCGCTCAGCAACACCTTCCACCAGGTAGCCGAGGTGTTCCGCCGTCCCCTGCACCTGATTTTGGCACTGCTCGTCTCGGCGGCGCTTATTCCCATCGCGGCCTATGCCATGGGATCGTTATTCTTTGGCTCCAATCCCAACCTTGTCTGCGGCATCGTGCTCGAGTACAGCGTACCCGTGGCGGTCACTGCCTTTATGTGGATTAGCATGTTCGGCGGCAACGGCCCGCTCGCGCTCACCATTATCCTGACGTCCTCGGTTATCTCGCCTGTGACGATTCCTCTTACGCTCAAGCTCCTGCTGGGCGCCACCGTCTCGATCGATGTGCCGAGCATGATGCAGAATATGGCCTTTATGATCGCCATCCCCGCCGTGCTCGGTATCGTGATCAACGAACTCACACGCGGATGGGGACACGAGAAACTCTCCCCCGCGCTCTCGCCCGCCTGCAAGTTCATGATGATGGGTGTCATCGCGTCCAACTCCACCGCCATGAGCGACTACGTGCTACACATGAACACGGAGCGCCTGGAAGTCGCCCTCTTTATTTTGGTCTTCGCCATCAGCGGCTTTGTCGTCGGTTTTCTGGTCGCCCGTGCGCTGCATCTGCCATATAGCGAGACGACCACCATGTGCTTTACCTGCGGCATGCGCAACATCTCTTCGGGCGCCGTCATCGCCACACAGTATTTTCCCGGCGAGGTCGTGTTCCCCGTCATGTGCGGCACGCTGTTTCAGCAGGTGCTGGCCTCGATTATCGGGCATCTCTTTGAGCGCCTAACCGGCGAAGAGCGCGCCAAACAGCGCAAGCGGGTCAAGGCCGGGCGCGACGCGATGGCACGCTAGACTATCCGCATTGCGCGGGCGTTAGCCTTGCTATACGAGCGTTTCCAGATGCGCGCGTAGGCGCTCAGCATCGGTATCGAGCGTGGTCTCGGCATTGACCTGGGCCAGACGATAGCCCACAAAGTAGGGCGACACCACCCAACGTGGCAGCGCCTTGGCAATGGTCCGGCCGTCCATGTGGTAGAAGAACAAGTTGTACGACTCCGCGCGACCGCCGTGGTGTTCGTGCAGGATATAGCGCAGGGCCACCTGAATCGCATCGGCAAACAGGTCCGCTTCGGCTTGGTCGCGGACGTCGTCGCTGGCGGCGATTCCCTGTGGAGCCGAGACGTTGACCTCAAAGAATCCCATAATCGGCTCGGTTGAGATGTTGACCGCGACCCTCCCGTGTCGCCAAACATCGATGCCTTCGAAGTTGGCGGGGGCTAGTGCTGCATAACCGTCCTCCCGCTCCAGACCCACAATCTGCATATGCGGATGGACGAGGCTGCCGCCCGAAAGCGGGCCTTTGTTCTTGTACATGAGCACACTGCGGTACTGTTGAGAATCGATCATCTGCTGCCAACAGCCCAGGGCAAACCTCATCACATGATGCAGCTCATCCGGTTCATAGGTCACCAGGTCGGCGTCGTGATTGGCCGACTCGATCAATACGGTCTGACGGGTGGCCCGCAAGGTCTTGAACTTATTCTCGAGCCAGATGCAGTCACCGTCGCGCTGGATGATGTTGGCGAGCCCCTCCGTGTCGCAAAAGGGGCACGAGGTGCCAGGGCGACGATTATCGTCAGGCTTGCCGCTCGCCTGCTGAACGTCAAATACCAGCGCCACGAGTTATACCTCCAGCGGCACGATCTTGGTGCCATGGAGCTCGGAGACGCCCAGTGCCGCCGCCACGGTATCGCGGTTGACCGTGGAAATGCCGCCGCCGGGAAGGATGGTCAAGCGGTCGCCCGCATACTCGATCAAGCGGGCCAGGTTTTCGAAGTTGTCCTCGATCGGCGTACCGGCAGCACCGCCATGCGTGAGGATGCGCGTAACGCCGCAGTCGGCAAGTGTATCAATCGCATCGAGCTGAGCCTCGGGCGAGAGCTGGTCAAATGCCATGTGGAAGGTGATGTCAAGGGACTCGCGCTTGCACTCCTCGGTCGCGCAGCCCGTAGCCATAACGAGGGCGCCGAGGGTGAGTTCGTCGAGCGCCCAGCCGCCGGCACAGGGCTTGCAGCAGCCAAAGACCAGGCCGTCAACGCCGGCGCTCACAGCAAGGCCCAGGTCCATCTCCATCATGCGTAGCTCGTCCTGGTTGTAATGAAAGTCGCCACCACGCGGACGAATCATGCACATCACTCGCGCGTCATGCTCGTGAGCATAGCTGACTGTAGCGCTAATAACGCCGGCGGAAGGCGTGGTGCCACCGACGGCGAGGTTGTCACACAGCTCAATGCGCCCCGCACCGGCCTCGATGGCCGCCGGCACTCGCTCAAAGTTCTCGGCACAAAACTCGTACAGCATAGATAGGCCCCCAAAGACAGCAGATGTTTTCCGACGGGCATTGTCACACATCCCCATGAAGTTGCGGTGGAATAGGAACTGTTTTGGCCTCTGGGGCCTTCATTTAGTCCCTATTTCACCGCAACTTAAAAGGGGGCGCTGACCGGGTTGGTCAGCGCCCCCTTTGTTGAATGGATTAACCGCCCAGATAGGCCTTGCGGACGTTGTCGTCATGCAGGAGCTCCTGGCCGGTGCCGGTCATGGTGATCTTGCCGGTCTCGAGCACGTAGCCGCGCGTGGCGATGGAAAGCGCCATCTGCGCGTTCTGCTCGACCAGAAGCACCGTGGTGCCGGCCTTGTGCAGGTCCTCGACAATCTGGAAGATCTGCTCGATCAGAATCGGCGCCAGGCCCATGGAGGGCTCGTCGAGCATAAGCAGCTTGGGGTTGCTCATAAGTGCGCGGCCCATAACGAGCATCTGCTGCTCGCCGCCCGAAAGGGTGCCGGCGACCTGACGGCGGCGCTCCTTAAGGCGCGGGAACTGCTCGTAGACGCGCTCAAGGCCCGGGGCAACCGTGGACTTGGGCTGCGTATAGGCACCCATTTCCAGGTTCTCCTCGACCGTCATCTGCAAAAACGCGCGACGGCCCTCGGGCACCTGGGCCAGGCCCTTGCCCACCAGCTTGTCGGCAGGCGTATGGGTAATGTCCTCGCCCATAAACTTGATGGAGCCGGTCTTGGAACGCAGCAGGCCCGAGACGGTCTTAAGCGTCGTGGACTTGCCGGCGCCGTTGGCACCGATCAGAGCCACGATCTCGCCCTCGTTGACGTTAAAGGAGATGTCCTTGATGGCGTGGATAGCGCCGTACCAGACGTTGATGTTGTAGACGGAAAGCATCGGCTCTGCCATTTAGTTCTCCCCCTTATCCTGCTTGCCCAGATATGCCTCGATAACAGCGTCGTTGTTCTGGATCTCCTCGGCCGTGCCCTTGGCGATGACCTTACCAAAGTTGAGCACGCAGATGCCCTCGCAGATGTTCATAACGAGCGACATATCATGCTCGATAAGCATGATGGCGATACCAAAGGTGTCGCGAATCTTGACGATGTTCTCCATGAGCTCCGCGGTCTCGGACGGGTTCATGCCGGCGGCAGGCTCGTCGAGCAGCAGCAGTTTGGGGTTGGTGGCAAGCGCGCGAACGATCTCCAGACGACGCTGAGCGCCGTAAGGAAGCGAGCCGGCCTGTTCATTTGCCAGGTGCTCCATGTCAAAGATGGACAGCAGCTCCATGGCGCGCTCGTGGGCGGCCTTCTCGTGCTTCCAATACGTAGGCAGGCGCAGCACGCCCTCAAAACCGGAGTAGCGCTCCTGGTTGTGCAGGCCGACCTTGACGTTGTCCTCCACCGTCATGGTGTTGAACAGACGGATGTTCTGGAACGTACGGGCAATACCCATGCGGTTGACCTGGTAGACCGACTTGCCCGAAGTGTCCTCACCGTCGAGCAGGATGGTGCCGTGCGTAGGCTGGTACACCTTGGTGAGCAGGTTGAAGACCGTGGTCTTGCCAGCGCCGTTGGGGCCGATGAGACCGGCGATCTCGGTCTTGCCGATAGTCAGGCTAAAGTCGTCGACTGCCTTAAGGCCGCCGAATTCAATGCCCAGGTGAATGCACTCGAGCGCCGGGCGCTGACCCAGGTCGCGGTCGGGAACGATGGCGCCAGAAGGATACGGAACCATCTTGCCCTTGTTGAACTCAAACTTACTGGGCATCGGCTGCCACCTCCTTCTTGGAAGCAAGGCGGTCCTTAATGCGTGCGAAGAACGCCTTGAGCTGCGGGTTGTTGGTAAAGATCATGACCAGGATCAGCACGATGGCGTAGATGAGCATGCGATAGTCCGAGAACTGACGGAGCAGCTCGGGAAGCACCGTGAGCAACGCCGCGGCGATGACGGAGCCGCGCATATTGCCCAGACCACCCAGGACCACGAACACCAGGATGAGGATGGACGTGTTGAAGTCGAACTTGGTGGCGGAGAGCTGCGAGAAGTTACCGCCGAAGAGAGCTCCGGCAGCACCGGCGAGGGCAGCGGAAACCACGAAGGCGATCATGCGGTACTCGGTGACGGAGATGCCTACGGACTCGGCTGCAATCTTGTTATCGCGCACGGCAATAATGGCACGACCGGTACGGCTGCGAACCAGGTTGAGCACAATCACGAGCGCGACCATAACCAGGATTGCGCCGGCAAGGAAGGTCGAATAGGTCGACACGCCCGATGCGCCCTGCGCGCCCTTGATGATGGCGGTGCCGTCCTCGAGCAGGTGCAGGTCGTCGATCGTGGAGTTACCCGTGATGTTAAAGATCACATGCAGGCCGCGGGAATCGACGCCCACAATGAGGCAGGTGACGACCTCTTTGATGATCTCGCCAAAAGCCAGGGTCACAATGGCCAGATAGTCGCCGCTCAGGCGCAGGACCGGGATACCGATCAAGAAGCCCAAGAGGGCAGCGGCGATAGCGCCGACCACAATGCTGATGATCAGACGCATCGGATCGGACGGAACGGTGCTCTCCAGCGCGACGGCAGTGACGATGCCCGTATAGGCACCGACGCTCATAAAGCCCGCGTGGCCCAGCGACAAGTCGCCCGCGATGCCGACGACGAGGTTAAGGGAGATTGCCATGACGATATAGGCCGTGATGGGAACCAACTGACCGGCGATCATGCGCGGGATCATGTGGTTAGACTGCATAAAGAAGACGATGGCGAACGCCACAACGCACATGGCGTACGTGACAAAGTCGTGACGCGTCTGCTTGTCTTTAAGAAACTTCATAACGCTCACCTACACCTTCTCGGGGATGTACTTGCCCAAGAGGCCGGCAGGCTTGACGAGCAGGACGATGATCAAAACACCAAAGACGATGGAGTTGGCAAGGCTCGTGGAAATGTAAGCCTGCGCCATTGCCTCGATGATGCCGATGAGAATGCCGCCGACAAAGGCACCGGGGATGGAGCCGATGCCGCCGAAAACGGCAGCGTCGAAGGCCTTGATGCCAGGCATGGCGCCCGTGGTGGGCTGCAGGACCGGCGAGTAGGAGCACAGGAGCACGCCGGCGATGGCAGCGAGGGCGGAGCCGATGGCGAACGTCATCGAGATGGTGCGGTTGACGTTGATGCCCATGAGCTGAGCGGCGGCCTTGTCCTCGGACACGGCGCGCATGGCCTTGCCCATCTTGGTCTTACCTGTAAAGAACATCAGGCCGGCCATGATAACCAGGCAGGCGACGATGGTGACGAGCGAGACGGCGCTTACGTTAAACTTGGCCAAGAACTCCGGCACCGGGAAGGTGACGAGCGAAGTGAAGTTCTTGGGCGTGGCGCCCCACAGAAGCTGCGCGGCGTTCTGCAGGAAGTAAGACACGCCGATGGCCGTGATCAGAACGGCCAGCGGGCCTGCTTGGCGCAGCGGCTTATAGGCCAGACCCTCAATGAGAACACCGAGAACCGTGCAGACCACACAAGAGAGAACTACAGATGCCCAGCCCGGGAGGCCGAGATACGACGTGGCGCAGAACGAGACATAGGCACCGACCATGATGACATCGCCGTGAGCGAAGTTGAGCATCTTGGCGATACCGTAGACCATGGTGTAGCCCAACGCGATGATGGCGTAGACGCTGCCCATGGACAGGCCGTTGACCAGGTATTGGATAAAGACCGTCATGTTCCACATCCCCCTTTCGAATAGGTTTCCAGTTAATGTATGAAACAGGGACGTTACACTGTCCCTAGATACCAAGCAAGCAGGGAAGGCCAAAACCTCCCCTGCTTGGGATCAAAACCGCTCTATGTAAGGCGGCCAATTAGGCCTGTACGTACTTGCCGTCGGTGATGACGTACGCCGTGGGCTCCTTCTGGACCTGGCCCTTATCGTTCCAGGTGAGCTTGCCGGTCAGACCGTCAACGGTAATCTTGAGCATAGCCTTGGACAGCTTCTCGGCGACCTCGGTCGGATCGGCGTCGACACCAAGACCGGCCTCCTTGACGGCCTCGGCCACCGCGTGCACGCCGTCGTAGGCGTCGGCGGCAAACTGGTCGGGGGTATCGCCGTACTTATCCTTGTAAGCGTTAACGAAGTCGGCGTTCTTCTCGTCGTCGGCGGAGAACGGGGTCATGAGCAGCAGACCCTCAGCAAGAGAGGTATCGAAGCCCTCAACGCCCAGGATGCCGTCCATGCCGTCGCAGCCCATCATCTTGACGTCGTAGCCCATGTCCTTGGCGTTCTTGAGCAGGACGGACGCCGGCGTGTAGTAGATCGGCGCAAAGATCATGGTGGCGCCGGCCTGCTTGGCCTTGGTCAGCTGGTTGGTAAAGCTCGTGGCGGAGTCGTCCTTAAAGGTCTCCTCGTCAACAATCTCGAGCTTGGACTCAGCGGCCTGGGCCTTAAAGGAATCTGCGATGCCCGAAGAATAGGCGTCGCCGGAGTTATAGAACAGCACGAACTTCTCGTCCGCATACTTCTGCGCCAGGAACTTGGCAGCGTTGACACCCTGGTTGGGGTCGGTGAAGCAAACCTGGAAGACGCAATCCTTGCCGTCGGTGACGTCCTCGGAGGACGCGGACGGGGTGATCATGAACGTCTTGGGGTCGTTACCGCACTCGGCGGCAACGGCAACCGACGCACCCGTGGTGGTCGGGCCGACGAGGGCCTGCATGCCCCAGTCGAGCAGGGTGTTGAAGGCGTTGACGGCCTTCTCGCCGTCGGCCTGGTCATCCTCGGCCTTGCTGGCAAGCGGCAGCTCCTTGGTCGAGAAATCCTTGCAGCCAAGCTCGACACCCTGGGTAACGGACTTGCCGTAGGACGCGTTGGCGCCGGTCAGCGGGCCGATGGTACCGATCTTAAACGAAGCGTCGCTCGAAGCGGAACCGCTGTCGCCGCCGTTGGAGGAGCAGCCAGCTAGAATGGACATCGCCCCCAGACCTGCTGCGCTCGCGATAACGCTCCTGCGATTCATAACAGGGTTCAATGACTTACCGGTGAGGCTCGACATGCGGCTCTCCTCTCAAATCTCGTCGGGTTTCGGCTACCCGACAGGCCATCCTTCGCCGTGTTCGGCGTTCGCAAAATACTAGACGCTTTAGTTAAGGAAAGTGGCGATTATTTCAACTTTTCTTTGGATTTGTTCATTTATCCATAATTCTGCGTATTTCTATTACTTTATGCAGTAATGCCACTTTATTGTGTGAAAGTAATGTTTCCGTTCTGTTACAGGCGTCCCTGCCCTGAATAAAACGGCCTCACCGGTCGCGCTTTATGCGCACTTAGGCGGCGATGTACTTGCCGTCCTGGATCACATAGGCTGTCCATGCCGTCGACACCCATTAGTGTCATGTCGTAGCTCATGTCCTTGGCGTTCTTGAGCAAAACGGACGCTGGGGTGTAATAGATCGGGGCAAAAATAAGCGTGGCTCCAACAAGGAAACTCCTGCGGTTAAGTACGTTGTTGATGCTAAACATGGTGTCCCCCTTTTTCGCTGGCCGCAGCGCGGCCGTCTTGCGGTACGGGGCAAACCTTATGGCGCAAACGTTGACAGTTTGTTACGGAGTTCCGTTTGTAGCGAGCATGTTTCCAATGTTTCCGCAGCGTTTCGGGGGTGCCGTTTTGTGCGACTCCTGTTGCCTGGCGAGCACGCGCCCTCGGTTCACGCTAGAATGCACTCAACCTTTAAGCGGTTAATCCATCCATAAGATGCACGAAGGAGCTATCTATGAGCGAACCCCTGCGCACCGTGAACGTCGGTCTGATCGGTCTGGGAACCGTCGGCGGCGGCGTGGCCCGTCTGATCAACAGCCACCACGATGAGTACCTGGCAGCCTACGGCATCGACCTTAAGCTGACCCGCGCCTGCGCGCTTGCTTGGGAGCAGGCCGAGGCGGCAGGCATTGAGCGCGAGGCCTTTACGAGTGACTGGCACGATGTCGTCAGCGACCCCGCCGTCGACATCGTCGTCGAGCTGATCGGCGGTGAGCATCCCGCAACCGAGATCTTCACCACTGCCTTCGAGAACGGCAAGCATGTCGTCTCTGCCAACAAGGCCCTGCTGGGCCGTCATGTCGAGACGCTCGCCGAGAAGGCGCGCGCGTGCGGCGTGCAGATTAAGTGCGAGGCCAGCTGCGGCGGCGGCATCCCCATCGTGAGCACGCTCGAGCACGACCTGGTGGGCAACAAGATCCTGACCATCGCCGGCATTCTCAACGGTACCACCAACTATATCCTGTCGCGCATGGACGCCGAGGGCGCCGATTACGCCGACGTGCTTGCCGACGCACAGGCCAAGGGCTATGCCGAGGCCGACCCGTCCGCCGACGTCGACGGCTTCGATGCCGCCAGCAAGACGGCCATCCTCGCCTCCATCGGCTTTGGCACCCGCGTTACCACCGACGATGTGTACCAGCAGGGTATCCGTACCATCGGTGCCGAGGACATCGCCCAAGCCCGCGAGCTCGGCTACACCATTAAGCTGCTCGGTATCGCCCGCAACACCGACACCGGTGTCGACGTCCGTGTGCATCCCACGCTGATTCCCGCCGACCATATGCTTGCCAAGGTCAACGGCGCCATGAACGCTGTCTACGTGGTAGGCGACGCCGTAGGCGAGACCATGTTCTACGGTGCCGGCGCAGGCTCCTTCCCCACCGCGAGCGCCGTCGTGGGCGATATCCTGTCGCTCTCCGAGCAGATCAGCCGCGGCGTGGCTCCGCTGCCCGAGATTGAGCCCTATGGCCACAACCTCGCCTTTAAGCCCATGGACGAGCTCCAGACCAAGTACTATGTGCGCCTGAAGGTCGCCGACCGCGTGGGTGCCCTGTCCGAGACGGTCAACATCTTTGCCAAGCACAACATCTCGATCTCGCTCATCAACCAGGTCGAAGACGGCAAGTCGGGCGTCAGCGATGCCTGTTCGGTCATCTTCCTGACGCACCGCGCGCTCGAGAAGGACGTCCAGGCTGCCGCTGCCGAGCTTGCCAGCGTCGACTGCGTGGCCGAGGTCGCCAACGTCCTGCGCATCGAGGACGTTGAGGCTTGGACCGAAGGCGTCATGGCGAACTAGTTCGGTTTACACCCCACAACGCATTTGCTCGAAGGGCTCCCATCCGATGTGGGATGGGAGCCTTTTTGTCTCCTGCCCTAAGCACAACGACAGGGCACATTTGCGCGAGCCGCTCATCGGTAACGCGGGCTACCGTTCACCGATATGCAAACACGGCCGATTCCGGTTACGGCTACGCTGTGCTGCGAATGTCCGCCCGCGATGAGAGGAAATACCATGTTGCTCGAGGGCAAGAAAGCAATCATCACCGGAGGCACGCGCGGTATCGGCTATGCCATCGCCTGCCGTTTTATCGAGGAGGGCGCCTCCGTCACTGTCTTTGGCTCGCGTCAAGAGACCGCCGATGCGGCCGTTGAGAAGCTGACAGCCGCCTATCCCGACGCCAAGGTCTGGGGCCGCTCCTGCGACCTCACCTCACTCGAAGCCGTGACCGAGGCCTTTACCCAGGCTGCATCCGACATGGGCGGCTTGGACACGGTCGTCAACAATGCCGGTATCTCCCAGCGTTCACCCCTCTTGGACTACACGGCCGAGGAGTTCGCAAAGGTCATGGACCTTAACATCGTCGCCGTCTTTAATGGCCACCAGGCTGCCGCCAAGATCATGACCGAGGCCGGCCACGGCGGCACCATCACTACCACAAGCTCGATGGTCGCCAAGTACGGCCAGCCCTCCGGCGTCGGTTACCCCACGTCCAAGTTTGCCGTCAACGGTATGGTTCAGTCGCTCTCGCGCGAGCTCGCCCCCGTGGGCATTCGCGTCAATGCCGTTGCACCCGGCGTAACCAAAACCGATATGGTCGCTAACCTGCCCGAAGAGGTTATTAAGCCCATCATCGCCACCATTCCGCTGGGTCGCATGGGCGAGCCCGAGGATGTCGCCAACGCCTTTGTTTTCCTGGCGAGCGACATGTCCTCCTACGTCACGGGCGCCGTGCTCCCCGTCGACGGAGCCGCCCGCTCTTAAGGGACCACAAGCCTCAGCTCCCAGCCTCAACATAGTCCAACAAAGAAGGCGCGCCGTCTGCATCAACTGCAGGCAGCGCGCCTTCTTCTGTTTGAAAGGGAAGCTGTGTCCCGCAGTCCCGACTCAGACCGGGACGCAGCTTCCCTCAGGGCCATGTTTCGGAAAGAGCGCCCCGTCTTGAACGCCGATTCTGGGATACCGTTTCCGCAACGGGTCTCTCGCGGAAAGCGCGTCCCACTCTGGACGCCCATTCCGGGACACCGTTTCCCAACGGCCCCTGTTTCGGAAACCACATCCCGTTTCGAGCCTTCAAAGCGGGACGCGGCTTCCCCGAGAGAGTATCGACTACTTGCCGTCGTCGTCCTCGGCTTCTTCTCTTGCATAGAGCTCCAGCATGCGGCGGCGGTATTCGCGCACGGCGAGCTTGGCGCGCTCCAGGCGGCGACGCTCGCGCGGGGTCAGCTCGGACGGGTCGACCTCATCACCATAGGTCTTATCGGCAAGAAGATGCGCCGCGTCCACGATGCGGGCATCGATGTGGCCGCTCGCCGCCTCGGCGGAAAGACGCTCGGCAATCGTATCGAGCGTAGGCAAGCCCTCGAATACGCGACCATGGCCATGCGAAGTCAGCAGCTCGTGCTCACGTGCGAGCAGGCTCGCCAAATCGTGATGGGCGCGCAGGATGTCGAGCGCATCGGATGGATGCTCGGCAACTTCTGCCACGGCGGCGACCGGCGCGGCGTCGACCACGCGGTAGAAGAGCTGCGCGAGCAACGGCATCAAGAACACCGTGATGGCACCGGCAGCAACCATGACCGACGCAATATCTTGCGACAGCGCGCCCGCGTTGACGGCAACGCTTGTCACGGCAACGATGATCGGCAGGGCCGTGGTGCAGTACAGGGCCACGGTAATGCGACCATACGCCGACACATCGCGCGTCGCAGGACAAATGCTCATAGAAATAAGAATGGGCACGGCACGAATAATCAACAACGCCACGATAAAGCCCACGAGCAGACCCGGGCGCGACGCCACGGCCGTCAGATCGATCTTTGCGCCCGATACGGTAAAGAATACCGGAATCAAAAAGCCGTAGGCCAGGCCATCGAGCTTGGTCTCGAGCGTATGGTTGCCCTCGGGGATGATATAGCGCAAGACAAAGCCGGCGGCAAAAGAACCCAACACGATGTCGAGATCAAAGACGGCCGAGAACGCCACGAGTGTGACCAGGATGAGCACCGTCAGGCGCACGAAGGTCTGCGACGTGGTATCGGCGCGTTCCTCGACAAACGCAAAGAAGCGGCTGCCGACACGCTTGGAGCGGCTTGGGACCACAGCCAGCAACACGCAAACCACCGCAAACAAGCCAAGGATTACGAGCGTTTGGATGCCAGTGCGGGCAGACAGCAGCACCGACATGGCGAGCACAGGGCCGAGCTCACCCCAGGTGCCATACGCGAGAATCGAGTCGCCCACACGCGTGCCAGTGAGCGAGCGCTCACGCATGATGGGCACGAGCGTGCCGAGCGCCGTCGAAGTGAGGGCAAGCGTCACGGCGATACCGTCGAAATGACTGACTGAGAACCACGGGGTAAAGCGCACGGCAAGCCAGGCGATACCAAACGTGACGACCCACGTCGCCAAGCCGTAGCGCCCCTCGACGCCCGTGATGCTCTTGGGGTCGATCTCAAAGCCGGCAAGCAGGAACAAGAAGGCCAGGCCCAGCTCGGACACAAGCGAGACCTCAGCATCTACATGGATGACGCCGAGCATATGGGGTCCCAGCACCGCGCCGAGCACGAGCAAAAAGACCGTCTCGGGAACGGGTTTTCCGGGAATCGCCGAGGCGATAAAAGGACTCGCAAAGGCCACGAGTGCGATGATGGCGAGCGAAACGAATGCCATGTGATGCCTTTCTCTTGTTTGCGCTTCACTGTAGCACCCTCGCCGTCCTCAACGCGCCGCGAGCTGTCGTATCATAGTGAGGTTTACAAACATGTGGCTCAAGGCGACCGCGAGGCTTGCCCCGTTAACCGACCGCTGCCGCATACCGTACCGTACGCCCAACCGATTAGGAAGGCAGGAACCAATGGTCTCTCGTATCTACGTGGAGAAGAAACCCGGGTTCGACGTCGAGGCTCAGCAGCTCAAGGGCGAGCTGACCGAAATTCTCGGCATCAAGGGCATCGAGGCCCTGAGGATCATCAACCGCTACGACGTCGAGGGCATCGACGAGGAGCTTTTCCGCTCCTGCGTGCCGACCGTCTTTAGCGAGCCCCAGGTCGATATGACCTATGACGAGCTCCCCGCAAGCGATGGCGCCGTCTTTGCCGTCGAATTCCTGCCTGGCCAGTTTGACCAGCGCGCCGACTCCGCCAGTGAGTGCGTGCAGCTCATCAGCCAGGGCGAGCGCCCCGCCGTGCGCTCCGCCAAGGTCTATATGATCTCGGGCGCTCTGGACGAAGCCGCCATCGAAGCCATCAAGCACTACGTGGTGAACCCCGTCGAGGCCCGCATCGCCTCGCTCGACCTGCCCGAGACGCTGTACATGGAGACCCCCGAGCCCCAGCCCGTCGAAGTGCTCGACGGCTTCCGCGAGCTCGATGAGGCCGGCCTTGCCGCCTTTATTTCCGATCGCGGCCTTGCCATGGACGAGGCGGACATCGCCTTCTGCCAGCAGTACTTCCGCGATGAGGATCGCGACCCCACCATCACCGAGATCCGCGTGATCGACACCTACTGGTCCGATCACTGCCGTCACACCACCTTCGGCACCGTCCTGGATGACGTGACGATCGACGACGCCGTGGTGCAGCAGGCCTTCGACCGCTACATGGAGATGCGCCACGAGCTCGGTCGCGACGCCAAGCCCGTCTGCCTCATGGACATGGGCACCATCGGCGCCAAGTACCTCAAGAAGACCGGCGTCATGACCGATGTCGATGAGTCTGAGGAGATCAACGCCTGCACCGTCAAGGTGAAGGTCGATGTCGATGGCGAGGACCAGGACTGGCTGTTCCTCTTTAAGAACGAGACTCACAACCACCCGACCGAGATCGAGCCCTTCGGCGGTGCCGCCACCTGCGTGGGCGGCGCCATCCGCGACCCGCTCTCGGGCCGCAGCTATGTGTACCAGGCCATGCGCGTCACCGGCGCCGGCGACCCCACCGTCCCGGTTTCCGAGACGCTCGAGGGCAAGCTGCCGCAGCGCAAGCTCGTGACCACTGCCGCCGCCGGCTACTCCAGCTACGGCAACCAGATCGGCCTTGCCACCGGTCAGGTCAATGAGCTCTATCATCCCGGCTACGTGGCCAAGCGCATGGAGGTCGGCGCCGTCGTGGGCGCTACCCCGGCAAGCCACGTGCGTCGCGAGTGCCCCGCCCCCACCGACAAGATCATTCTGCTGGGCGGCCGCACCGGCCGTGACGGCATCGGCGGTGCCACCGGCTCCTCCAAGACCCAGAACACCGAGTCCATCGAAACCTCGGGCGCCGAGGTCCAGAAGGGCAACGCCCCGGTCGAGCGCAAGCTGCAGCGTCTGTTCCGCCGCGGCGACGCCTGCCGCCTGATCAAGCGCTGCAACGACTTTGGCGCCGGCGGCGTCTCGGTCGCCGTAGGCGAACTTGCCGACGGCCTGTATGTCGACCTAGACACCGTGACCAAAAAGTACGACGGCCTGGACGGCACCGAGCTCGCCATCTCCGAGTCCCAGGAGCGTATGGCCTGCGCCGTCGCCGATGGTGACGTCGAGGAGTTCATGGGCTACGCCGCCGAGGAGAACCTGGAGGCGACCGTTATCGCCGAGGTTACCGCCGAGCCGCGCATGCGCATGGCCTGGAACGGTGTCGCCATCGTCGACCTATCCCGCGAGTTCCTTAACTCCAACGGCGCGCCCAAGCACCAGGTCGCCCACGTGTGCGCCCGCAGCGTGTGGCAGCCCAGCTGGGCCGGCACCACGCTTGCCGAGCGCATGACCTCGCTTGTCACCGACCTCAACGTCGCCTCCAACAAGGGCCTTTCCGAGCGCTTCGACTCCACCATCGGTGCCGCAACCGTGCTCATGCCCTTTGGCGGCAAGACGCAGCTCACCCCGAGCTCGGCCATGGTCGCCAAGTTCCCCGTGGACGGCGAGACCACCACGGCGAGCGCCATGGCATGGGGCTTCAACCCCTACCTGATGGAAGCCGACCAGTTTGCGGGCGCCTACCTGTCCGTGGTCGAGTCCATCGCCAAGCTCGTGGCTGCCGGCTTTGAGCACAAGCGCGCCTACCTCTCCTTCCAGGAGTACTTCGAGCGTCTGCGCACCGAGGCCGAGCGCTGGGGCAAGCCCACGGCAGCCGTCCTGGGCGCCCTCATGGCCCAAGTCGACCTGGGTGCCGGCGCCATCGGTGGCAAGGATTCCATGAGCGGCTCGTTTGAGGACGAGGCCGGCGAGCTCAACGTTCCGCCGACTCTGATCAGCTTCGCCGTGGCCGTGGGCCGCGCGGCGCGCGCCGTCTCCCCTGAGTTCAAGGGCCTGACACACCGCGTCGTCCGCATCGCCCCCGCCACCTATGGCGAGGACTACCGCCCCGACGCCCAGCAGCTGCTCGCCGCGTTTGACGCCGTCGAGGCGCTCACTGCCAACGGCGACGCCCTGGCCGTCTCCACGCCCGGCTACGGCTGCGGCGCCGAGAGCCTCTTTAAGATGTGCGTCGGCAACCAGATCGGTATCGAGCTTGCCGAGGATGTGGACGTGGAGAGTCTCTTCACCCCGCTCTACGGCAGCTTTATCGTCGAGCTCGCCGAGGACGCCGAGCTGCCCGAGGTCGCCGACGGCGTTGTCGTCGAGCCCCTGGGTACCACCGTCGAGGGCTATGTCATCGACACCGGCTCCGAGGTCATCGAGCTCGCCGAGCTCCAGGAGGCCTGGGAGAGCGGCATCGAGGGCGTCTTCGCCTACCGCAGCACCGGCGAGACCCCCGAGGTCGAGACCATCGACTTCCGCGCCAAGGATATCCACGTGTACGGCGGCGCCAAGATCGCCCGCCCGCGCGTGATCATCCCTGTGTTCCCCGGCAACAACTGCGAGTACGACAGCGCCCGCGCCTTCCGTGCCGCCGGCGCCGAGGCCGACACCTTCGTGATCAACAACCTCACGCCCGAGGCCGTCGCCGAGAGCACCCACGAGCTTGCCCGCCGCATCCGTGCAAGCCAGATTGTCATGATCCCCGGCGGCTTCTCGGGCGGCGACGAGCCCGACGGCTCCGCCAAGTTCATCACGGCGTTCTTCCGCGCTCCCGAGGTCACCGAGGCAGTCCGCGACCTGCTCAAGGCCCGCGATGGCCTGATGCTGGGCATTTGCAACGGCTTCCAGGCCCTGGTCAAGCTCGGCCTGGTGCCCTATGGCGACATCGTCGACGCCACGCCGGATGCACCCACGCTGACCTTTAACACCATCGGTCGCCACCAGAGCCGTCTGGTGCGCACCCGCATCTCGTCCAACCTGTCCCCGTGGCTGTCGCAGTGCAGCCTGGACGACCCCTACACCGTCGCCATCAGCCACGGCGAGGGCCGCTTTGTCGCCAACGACGAGGTGCTCGCCCAGCTGATCGCCAACGGCCAGGTCGCCACGCAGTACGTGGGCGAGGACGGCAAGCCCAGCATGGATCTTTCCGTCAACCCCAACGGCTCCGCACTCGCCATCGAGGGTATCACGAGCCCCGACGGCCGCGTCCTGGGCAAGATGGGCCATGCCGAGCGTCGCGGCGACAACCTGTACCGCAACGTGCCCGAGCATGTCCCCGGCGACAAGTTCATGCCGATCTTTGAGAGTGGCGTAGCCTACTTCGCCTAAAGCTTTCCCATCGGGTACAATCCCCTCGGGTAACAACACCCGCCACCGGCACCCCCGGTGGCGGGTTCTTTTTTTGCTTCGCGCATACAGGAAGGACATCATGCAAAGCCGCAAGCCGTATCTCGCCACCCTGCCCGGACTCATCCTGGGTTGTCTTGTTTGCTGTGCACTCTGGGGGTCGGCCTTCCCCTGCATCAAGATCGGCTACGGCCTCTTTGGCATTCCGGCGCACGATAGCGCCTCGCAGCTGCTCTTCGCGGGTCTGCGCTTCACCCTTGCCGGCATGCTGGTTATCGCCGGTATGAGTGCGGCCCAGCGCCGCCCGCTCGTTCCGCAGGTGCGCGATATCAAGCCCATCTTTGTCTTGTCGCTCTTCCAGACTATCGGGCAGTACTTCTTTTTCTACCTGGGACTCTCGCGCGCCAGTGCCATGTCGAGCTCCATCATCGAGGCCAGCGCCAACTTCCTAGCCATCCTCTTTGCCGCCCTGGCGTTTCGCACCGAAAAGCTCGATGTGGCCAAGGTGCTCGGCTGCGTACTGGGCTTTGCCGGTGTCGCGCTCGTCAACCTTTCGGGCACGGACGGCACCTTTGGCTTTACGCTCGACGGCGAGGGCTTTATCCTGGCCTCCACCGTCGCGGGCGCCCTTTCGACCTGCCTGATCGGCATCTTCTCGCGCGAGCATGACGGCGTCTTACTTGCCGGGTGGCAGTTCTTGGTCGGCGGCCTGGTCCTCACCGCCATCGGCTTTTTGATGGGTGGCGCGCTCTCCCCCACAGCGATTGTCCCCGCCATCGCGCTCATCATCTACATGGCGCTTATCTCCGCGGTCGCCTACTCGCTGTGGTCGCGCCTGCTTGCCGTCAACCCCGTCAGCCGCGTCTCTGTCTTTGGATTTATGAACCCCGTCTTTGGTGTGGTGCTGAGCGCGCTGCTGCTCGGCGAGGGCGCTGGCACGAGCCCCGTTACCGTCATCGTTGCCCTGCTGTTGGTCTGCGGCGGCATCATCATCGTCAACAAACCCAAAAAAGCCTAGCGAGCTCACCTTTTTAGGGAGGGCATTCGCATACTTTAGTTTAATGGAGTACATCAGTAAGCTGAGGGCCGCCACGCACGCAAGCGTGCGCCCCTTTTTCTAGCGTATCTGGATGCCGGCTTTCTTTTTCTCGGCCTTGACGCGGTAGAGCTCCGCATCGGCAGCGCGAAGTAAGTCTTGCCAAGTATCGACACTATCGCCGACCCGCGCGTAACCGATGGACATCCGCAATGCATACGGCACCTCGGCACGAGCGAGCTCGTCGTCAATCGCCGAACACAGGCCTATGACGTCCTGCTCCGCCGCTGCCTTTTGGAGCACCACGAACTCATCGCCACCATAACGTGCGATAAAGCCACCAGCCGGCGAACAGACATCCTTGAGCGCCGTCGCAACAACCTGAAGAGCATGGTCGCCCTCCACATGTCCATAGCGATCGTTAATCTGCTTAAAGCCATCAGCGTCCATCATAAGCAGATATACATCTTCGGTCTGATCCACATTTGAAAAGAGCGACAGCATATAGGTCTCAAAACGGTTGCGGTTGTTGAGTCCAGTCAACGGGTCAGTAGAGATCAGTTGCTCCTGATAGACGATATAGAGCAGCAGGATGCTCAGCGTTATACCGAAGCAAAGGCCCGGCACCGAAAACAAAACCTGGAAGGTACCGCCCACCAGAGCGGGAACCGCAAAAAAGGCGAGGGTGCGATAAATGGCCTTCTTTTGCAGGCTTTCGACTTTTTGAGCCTGAATAAAGGCATGCAAGGACGTATATATGACGTAGCAGTAGCTAACGATAGGTTGAATCATATAAAGCGCTCCGCGACGATATACGCCCTGCGCATCGATATAGAACATAGTGTGCGTCCAGTAGCTGGTAAATGCCAACACAACCACCAATGCGGTTGGCAACGTTAAAAGTACCACCCTGTAGGGCGTGGTCAGGCGCCGTGAGCCCTGCATCGTCTCGGAATAGAAAAACCAAATGAGGCACGCGATGGCGAACAGCGAAAACGAAACCGCGTTGGAAATCCAGTTGGCCGTGATGCCTACAGGAGTGCTCACGCCGTCCGAGAGCGTCCAGATCATATCGAAGAAAATGTAGGCAGCAGACGTGTAGCCCAGCATGCTAAACAAAAGCTGCTGGGTGCTCGAGAACAGGGAGCGACGGCTTCGTACGGCAAGTCCGATAAGAATAATCATGCACAGCAGGAATATCTCGATCTTGAGTGCCTTAATCACCAGGTGCCATTCCCTCTATATCCAAGTGGCCAGAATCGCCCGAGTCGCGCCCAGGCGCCAAAAGCCCCTTTCTCCGCAGGGGTAAGGGGAATAATAGCAGAGCGCCCGAACATCACTGCAGAACAGTCACCGTTCGGGCGCCCATACGGCGCGAATTGCACACGCCGGCTTGATTGACTCGCGTCGACGATTACTCGCCGTCGATGTCGGTCGCGACGGCCTCCTCAATAGCCTCGACGCCTTCGACCGACAGGTCCTCCTTGCCCTGGCAGAACTTCTTATCGACCCAGCCAGTCAGAATCGGGGCCATGATTGCCGTGATGATAACGGCAGTGGCGATCTGGGCGTACGCGGTGGGCGCAAGCTCGGCGTAGCGCGGCGCGACCTCGGCGAGGGCGACCGGCGTGGTCATGGCCGTGCCGGCAATGGTGGAACATGCCACAGCCGCCTTACCGTTGCCGCCACACAGGCGCTCGAAGGCAAAGGTAATGGGACCGACGATAAAGAGCGTGATGAGGCCCAGCAGGATGCCCGAAATGCCACCGGCGATGAAGCTCGAAAGGCTCATGGACGCACCGAGCTGAAAACCAATTACAGCGATCGCGGGATTGGCGCCGGGAACCAGCAGGTTCTTGATAAACGGGAACAGGTTGCCCAGGACCATGCCGATAACAAGCGGCAGGATGGATCCGATGATGGTGCCGACGGGGATGTTGGCGAGACCCGAAACACCAAGGATGATCATCGTGACGGCGGGGCCGGCCGTAAAGAACAGGATACCGACAGCGCCCTGCTCGGACTCATCGCCGAACTCGCCCATGATGCCCGTATAGAGCGCCATGTTGCAAAACGTAATGCCGCCGATGATAGACACGGAGCTCAGACCCAGGAAGTTGTCGTTAAAGAAATATGCCACGCCTAGGCCGAGAGCCGCTGCGACGACCAGCTTGGGAATCAGCACAACGATGCCGGTCTTGATGACGCCCGGCGTGGACTTAAAGCTGATGCCGGCGCCCACAAACAGCAGGATCGCGGCGACGATGGTATTGGAGCCACCGCGGCAGGCAGCCGTAAAGAAGCCGCCGATCTCAAAAACCTGCGGGCAGAAGGTGTTGAGCAAAAGACCGACGATCATCGGATAGATCATGATGTCGCCCGGAATGCGCGGGACCTTGAATTTCTTTTGCTCGTTGGCGGTTGCTTCCTGTGCCATGAAACCCCCATTTCCGCTGACGGGGTACAAAAGCCCACGTCACGCTTTGCTACAGTAAAGTTTGACCATGGTACCAGAAGAAATAGACCAGCTCGGTGAAAAATTCGACAAGTTGGGATGGAACGAGATTCGGCGCCCGCGACGCCACCCCTATATAAGGCTCAAGACGATATAGAGTACGATGCCCGAGACGCAGCACCACAGCATCGATTTTGTCTTGACCGCCACGACCACGACGCCGGCGGCCGCAATCCAGGGAACCAAGGCAGGCCAGAGTACCGCGTCGAACGCGCCGGGGCTCACCAAGTCGTTGGCGACCAGCGCGGCAAAGGCAGCGGGCGGGATATAGCCCAGGGCCTCGGTAATGCGGGGCGACAGGGTCCGCCCGCGCAAGGCGAACGCCGGCGCGATGCGAAAGAACGCGATAGCAGCCCACGACGACAGCCACAGAACCAAGAACTCGTTAACGGGCATCGAGGGCACCTCTTCCGTCAAATACAGCATCGCACGCCAGCGCAATGGCAATGCCGACCACGACGCTTGCCGGCACGGCAATATTCGTGAGGCCCAAGAACTTGCATACGGCGACGGACACCGCGCCCGAAACCGCCGCGACAACGTTGCCGCGCGACAGCCGCTGCGAAAAGAGCAGGCAGATAAAGAGCGAGGTGCAGACAAAGGCTGCAATGGCGGTGGGAACATCGACAACGGTGCCGACGATGCCGCCCGTCGTACACGAAACGCCCCATGTTGCGATAAGGATCACGTTGAGCACGAAGGACTCACGCGGGCCCCAGTCGTCCTTCTCGACCAAATTGGCTAGCGAGATGCCGTACGCTTCTTCGGTAAGCGTCGCGGTGACCGCCAGCGTCTGACACTTCGAGGCACTCTTCAGATGCGGGGCAAGCGATGCCGAATATAGTGCAAAACGCGAGGAGATGGCGGCGACGCTCGCGATAATCGAAGGTGCCGGTACGCCCGCCAGCCAAAGATTGCAGATCATAAACTGGCCGCTGCCCGTCACAAACGTGCTGCTCAGGGCAAAGACCATCCAGGGCTCCATTCCCGTCTGCCCCATGATCATTCCGCACGGCGCACCTATTGCAACATAGGTAAGCATCACTGGCCAGACGGTTCTAACGATTTTGAGCACCATACGCTTCTCATCCTGACAAGGTCTCCGAACCGCATGTAGCGACACGGCAGAATCATCATCCGACAGCAACCGAGTTCACCTACAATTGCCACCGGATCGAAAGACACAACTTTTTAGGAAGTCATTATGACAGCTATCGATCGAGACCGGGCGCGCGCGGCCTTCAAAAGCTACACCGATGCCTACGACGCCACCAACCCACGCATCGCGCTCAAAATCGAGCATACGTACCACGTGGCCGAGGCATGCGATGCCGTAGCGCGCGAGCAGGGCTGGTCGTCAGAAGATATTGACCTGGCATGGCTTTGCGGCCTGCTACACGATATGGGCCGCTTTGAGCAGCTGCGACGCTGGGACACCTTTAAGGACGCCGAGAGCATGAGCCATGCGGCGCTGGGGATCGAGGTCCTCTTTGGCGAGAATCCCGCCGATGCACCCGCCGTAACGAGCATCCGCGACTTTATCGATGACCCGGCAGAAGATGAGCTCATCCGAGCGAGCATTGCCTATCACAGCGATTTCCGTCTACCCGCGCAGCTCGACGTGCGCACGCGAAGCATCTGCGATATCGTGCGCGATGGTGACAAGATCGACATTATGCGCACCATCGCCGACAGCACCGTCGACACTATCCTCAAGGTGGACGAGAAGACGTTTCTCGGCAGCCGTTTCTCGTCGCCGGCACTTGCCGCCTTTGACGAGCACCGCTGCGTCGCATGCGATGAACGCAACGAGCCCGCAGACTACCTGGTGGGACTCATCTGCTTTATGTTTGAGCTCGTCTATCCAGCAAGCCGCGCGCTGGCGCGCGAACAGGGCGATATCCACCGCCTGCTCGACGCTCCCTTTGGCATTACGCGGCCCTTTACCGACCCCGCCACGCAGGCAACCTGGAGCCGCCTAAAGGACGAGATGCGCGACTGGCTGGCGCGCGCCTAGCGCTCAAGCTGGGCCAGCAGCTCCTCGACGACCTCGACGGCGTCCCTAACAACCTTGTACTGGGCAGCGCCGAAAATGGGGGCATCCGGGTCCTCGTTGATGGCGATAATGCACTCCGCCCCACCGATGCCGGCAAGATGCTGGATGGCGCCCGAAACACCGATACTCACGAGAAGCTTGGGCGAAACCGATACGCCGGTCTGGCCAATCTGATGGCGATACTCCAACCAGCCGGCCTCCACGACAGGTCGCGTGCAACCAAGCTCGGCTCCCAGAGCCTCGGCGAGCCTTCGCATCAGCGGCAGGTTTTTCTTGGAACCAATGCCGCGACCCACCACGACCAGGCGCTCGGCATCGGCGATCGAGGCCCGCTGCCTCCACTCCTCGGCGGGAATCGAGATCTCGACACGAGCCTTAGCATCATCCGCAAGCGATATCTGGGTGATCGTGCCGGAGCGGTCGTAGTCAAAGTCGGGCGCCTTAAAGATGCCGGGACGAACCGTTGCCATCTGGGGACGATGATTGGGGCAGACGATGGTGGCCATCAGGTTGCCGCCAAACGCCGGACGCGTCTGTTGCAGCAGTCCCGTCTCCGCATCCATCGAAAGTACGGTGCAGTCAGCCGTAAGGCCCGTCTGCAAGCGCACGGCAACGCCGGGTGCCAGTTCGCGGCCAAAAGCGGTCGCGCCGTATAAGATGGCCTCGGGTTTGCGTTCGGCTACCAAATCGCAGATCAAGCGGGCGTAGACCTCCGCATCGTTTTGGCGCAGGCGCTCGTCGCGACAGGCCAGGACTTCGTCGGCGCCCGCGCAAACCAGATGCTCCAGGTCGCCGAGAGAACCCTCGGGGCCCATGCCGGCCAGTGCCACCAGACGGCAGCCGCGAGCATCGGCAAGCTCGCGGCCCTTGCCCATAAGCTCATAGGCAACGGAAGTCACCGTATCGTGCTCGTCGGTCTGCACGAATACCCAAATGTCTCGATACGCATCGAGGTCAACCGCACCAGCGGCCTCGTCACGCTCGATCGAGATAACGTTGACAGGGCAGGCGTCGACGCACCCACCGCATAGGATGCAGCCTTCGGTCACGCGGGCGCAGCGATTGGGACGCTCGCCCTCCACCACAATGCCGCCCGAGGCGCAGGCGCGAACGCAGCGACCGCAGCCGATACAGGCTTCGCTATCGATAATCAGTCCGCTCATCTATGCCATCCCCTCGATAATCTTGGCAAGTTTTGCCGCCTGCTCGGACGCCGTTCCGTCAACGTCCTCGCACGTTTGGTCACGGTCGGGCACAAACGAGCGCACGACCTGTGTCGGCGACCCGGCAAGACCGCAACGCGCGGGGTCGGCGTTCACGTCGGCGGCACTGACCACGCGCACGTCCGCCTCCTCCGCCGCGCGGATACCGGCAATACTCGGCATACGCAACTGGCCAATCTCCTTGGCAGTCGTCATCGCGCACGGCATCTCAAGATAGACCGTCTCCTCGCCGGCATCGCAACCGTGAACGAGCGAAAGCGCACCGCACGTCGTAAAACCTGCGCTCTGCACGCAGCTCACATCGGTCACGCAGGGAATCTCAAAGGCGCCGGCAAGCTCGGGGCCAATCTGGGCCGTATCGCCATCCACCGCCATCTTGCCGCAGATGAGCAGGTCGAAGTCCTCGTCGAGCGCTTCGATGCCGCACTTGAGGGCATAGGTGGTTGCCAGGGTATCGGCGCCCGCAAAGGCTCGGTCGGTCAGCAGCAGCGCGTCGTCGGCGCCTCGAGCGATGCAGTCGCGCAGCAGCGATTCGGTCGCGGGGATGCCCATCGACACCACCGTCACGCGCACGTCCATGCCAAAGCCGATAAAGTCGTCCTTCAGCGCCAGCGCGCATTCCAAAGCGCTCGCATCAAAGGGATTAATGACCGCCTGCTTGCCATCGCGCACGATGGTATTGGTCTTGGGGTCCATCTTGACCTCGGTGCTGCCCGGCACGGCCTTGACGCACACCACCATATGGAAATCGCTCATCTTCACGCGCCCCCTTTCTGGACGAGCTTATCCAAGAGCTTCTCCGAAAACAGGTTACCGCGACCCAGCTGCCCGGCAGGATCGAGCTGGAGCTTGAGCCGCGCCGACTCGACCATGGCCTCGTGACCGTACATCGTCTCCAAGAAGCCCGCCTTGATCTTGCCGACGCCGTGTTCTGCGGAGACGGCACCGCCCATGGCCGTGACCTCGGAAGCCCACTGGGCAAAGAGTTCTCCGCCGCGGCGATAATCCTGTGCATCGCGCGGCAGAATGTTCACATGCAGATGGTTGTTACCGATATGCCCCCAGGCGGCAGATTCAAGCCCACTTTCCGCCAGCGTGCGGCGATAGAGGGCGATAACATCGGCCAAGTGCGCGTTGGGCACCGACATGTCCGAACCCAGTTTGGTGATGGTGGGATCCATGCGGCGGCGCTCGTCGATGAGCATGTTGACGCTCTCGGGCACCGCATGGCGGAAGAATCGCTGACACTCGCGATCGACCTCGGTGCGCGCGACCCATGTCGCATCGTCACTGCCGCCCGCAAGCTCCAGTACCCACCCCAAGTGATACAGCTCCTCAGTCGCCTGAACTTCGTCATCGCAGTCGAGCTCCACGTAGACACAGACCTTGGCCTCTTTGTCGAGCGACGGCAGCGAGGCGAACGCGGTCGACTGCTCACGCTGACGACGCAGGATATCCAGGGCGCCCGCATCGAAATATTCGATGGCAGCCGCGTGGGACAGGACGGGACGCACAGAATCGGTGAAGGACACGGCCTTGTCTTCGCTGTCAAAGAAACAGCTCACGCCCCAAACGACCGCAGGCGCCGCCTGCAGGGCAATCTCGAGCTCGGTGATGACGCCGATTGTGCCACACGCACCGATAAACAGATCGATGGCATCCATATCGTCAGCAACGAAATAGCCCGAAGCATTTTTGGTCTTGGGCATGGTGTAGTCGGGAAGGTCGAGCTCGAGCGCGCGGCCCTCTGCCGTCACGAGCGACAGGTGGCGACCCTGGGTAAAAGCCTCGCCGCGCTGAAGCTCAAGCAAATCGCCATCAGCCAGCGCGACGTGGAGTCCCGTGATATGTGGGCGCATGGGGCCGTAGGCGTAGCTGCGGGCACCGGAGGCGTTACACGCCGCCATGCCGCCCAGACAGGCAGATGCCTCGGTGGGATCGGTGGGAAAAAACTGCTCGGGGGCCTCTTGGAACTCCTCGTAGGCCTCAAGCGATGCCTGGTCCCAACCAGCGGTCGGCAGCACCTTCTTGCCCAGCTGCTTGCGCAGCTCCGAGAGCACAACGCCCGGCTCCACGCGCAGCAGAAATTGGCCTTGTTCATCGCGGCGAAGGCCCAAGTAGCGATTCATACGGGAAGTATTGAGGATATGCCCGCCGTGGGGCACGGCACCGGCGGCAAGGCCGGTTCGGGCGCCCTGAACCGTTACCGGGACACGCTCGGCATGGAGCTTTTCCAAAATGGCACGGACCTCGTTTTCCGTTGTCGGAAACGAGATGCTCGATGCTTCGCCCGATGCGCGAGATTCATCGCGGCCATACTCTTCGAACTCGTCGGTGAAGGGTTTGATGGTTGCAGACACGCGAACTCCCCCTTTAGCTAACTACAGTGTTTGCAGGGAGATGTTACCGCATCGTTTCGTCGACGTGTTCGAGACCGTCTCCATAATTGGCGATTTTTACGTTCATGCAATTCGGCGAGCGGCTTGATTTCCTCGGCAGACGATGCTTTTGACACATATGGCCCCGCCGTCGCCGACCGCGCGATTGTCGCTTGAAAAAAGTTGGAGTATTTTTTGCCGCCTTTTACCTGCGGAGACGCCAATCCGTCAAGCATTTGGTCAGAAATTGGTCAAGTAGCGGCTGATACGGTCGGCGTCGACAGCCAAAACCGATAGAAGTTTTGGCCCAGAAGCAGGGAGGTTCCCATGGCATATTACTGGCCCCAGTACGGCATCGCCATCGAAGTCGACGACGATCCCCATCTCCTGCCTTTCGACGAAGAGGCATTCCCCGATACGACGGTCTACCACGTTACCACCGATGTGATCTGCGACCCCGAGTCGTTCTCGGCGCTCGCCCACCACATCGCGCATATCCACGACATCGAGCTCCCTCCCGACTTCGAAGAGCTCGTCTACTCGCGCCGCCTGATGCTTCACATGCTCTTTGGAGCGGACCCGTCCACCTTTGCGCGCATCTATACCGCCAAGGATGCCGCATGAGCGCGAAGAAGCCACCCCGCTTTGCAGGCCTGGGTCGTCGCAAGAAGCTCATCGTTGCCTGCTTGGCCATCGTCTGTGCCCTTGTCGCCGTAGGACTATACGCTTGGCAGTCGCAGCCCGTACCCGAGGCGGGCGCTTCGGTTACGACGGCCGAGGGCAAAACGCGTCAGGAAATCCAAGATGAGCTCGACGCCATCGTCCGCGACAACATGATGACGATTTCGGTCGCGCCGGTCGCTCAGCTGCAGGAGGACGGCAAGCTGCGCGTCAACGTGCAAAACGTCCAAGACAATAAATTTCCCCAGCGATTCCGCGTCATCCAAAACGACGAGACCATGTACGAATCCGGTGTGGTCGAGACCGGCAAGACAATCGAGACGTGCCCCGCCGGCGACATCAAAGAAGGCGAGGCGTACATCGAGATCCAGGCACTCGATACAAAGACCCTCGACAGCCACGGCAATCCGACACGTGTCAAGGTGCGGGTTGAGCAAGCCGAGAACTAGCCTTCCGGCCGACGCGACACCGCACGCAATTCACCAGCATTCGTCCAATCATCGCGGGGACGGCCCGCGGCGAATAGAAAGGAACGACCATGGACATCACCAGGAACATGAACGGAGCCAGAGCGCTCGTCGTGGGCGCAGGGCTCGCGCTCGCGCTCGCAATGGGCGCCGCCCCGACGCCAGCTATGGCAGCCGGGCGCGTTGGAACCACGAAAGTAATGGTCAGGACTGAGATCGACAACGTTGAGTTCAAAGTTCCGACGGTTATTCCCTTCGTCGCCAAGGCCGACGGCACGCTTCAGGGCCCCTCAGAAGACGCGACCACCATCGACAATCATTCGGCCTACGGCATCCATGTCACCAACATGAAGATCGACGCCATGAACACCTGGACCATTGCCGCCGACGCCAAGGCCGGAACCGCGCAGAACTCCATCGACTTTAAGGTCGGCCCCGACGGCGCACTCCAGAACGCCAGCGCCGCAATGCAAGGAACGGGCCTTGATCTTTCCAAGAATGCAGCCTTCGACATGGGCTACCAGGGCATTGCCGGCGGCACGGACAAAATTAAGCTCAAGACAAGCGGAAACGTCGCCCGCGTCACGCGCGACATCTTCCGCGTAACCGGCGAAGGCGATCAGGTTGCAACGATTACCTGGACGGTCGAGCCCGGTGCGCACACGGCATAAGGCCGTCGCCCTGGCCGCCGCCGTCAGCATCCTAGCGTTTGGGCCAGCCATGGCCTTTGCCCAGCAAGAACAGGCGCAGGCCGCCACGCAAGTGACGGTCGACCTCTCGGAGCTCGACCGCGGCGACCGCGAGGAACCGCTGGCGCAGACAGGCGACAGACGATGGCTCTTGGCAGCAGGCGCCACAGCAGCAGGCGCGGGAACCGCCGGCCTCGGTCTGCACATCAAACGCAGCCAGAAACAAAACACGGACAGGCCGCACTAAATTAGTTAAGGAGACCCCATGGCATCGAAGAACCTTTTGCCCGTCGTCGCACTCTGCGGCGCGCTCGCAACCGGAACGCCTGTCGCCGCTTGGGCGACTCCCGTCATGGCAGACTCCTTACCAGCAGCCCTAAGTTCCGCACCAAATCCGTCGAGCGCCATTGCGTGCAAGCGTTTTTCGATCGCACAGGCCGCAATCTCGACCTCGGGATGCCTTCGTCGTAATACGGACGGCTCGATAGTCGTGGATATCAATCGTTCGAACAAGGCAAACGGCTCCCAGGCGGGGTGCGCCGTCTGCACGTGGCGCTCGGTTGTGCTCGATGCAGATGGCGATCCATGCAATTTAGAGCTGCGCATCGACATCGCTTCGGTCGATGACTCGGCGAACGGAGCGAAGGTCGCCTTCGACGGTACGTTTTTCGAGAAAGGAGGCGGTATATGTCTGGGCTGCGCCGCCGCGAATGCAGACGATGCACAGCCCACCCTCTCATTCACGGCATCGTTGCGGCTGACCAAAGCCGGCACCGATGCCATCGCGGCGGGAGAAGCGTCCCTGCTGTTCTACGCCGTCAGTACCAAAGACTCAGACGCTCATTTCGAGAAGCCAGCCGGATCACTCAGCCTTACACGAGGGATAGAGGCAGGCCCTATTGAAATCGATTCCCACGCGCAAAGCAGGCAACGCATTCTTGCCGACCCGGCGCTTCTCGAAATGGAGTGGAACGGATCCGGAGCCATCGGAATTCTCCCCTCCGCGCTTGACGCCAAGACGCTCCCCCCAAACGACGAACCCATCAACGCAACCATACAAGAAGAGAGTGCGGACAAAGAAGCAGGTGCGGGCGACACGCCGTCGCCGACAAACAGCGTCCCAGCTTCTTTCGAAGCACCGAATGAGCCCGCTACCGATCTAAACGATCCCGAGCTCGAGGACAGTCTGGGGCTTGCTGATCCTCAAGAGATCGATGAAGGTAACTGTTGCGTGCTTGCCGCACTCGACCACACAGAGGTCATCGACGCTGCGAACATCGAAGTTGCCGCCGCCAATCAGCCCGTCCGCAAGTCGGCTATCATCGCATTTCCCGAATCCATCGAAGTCGTCTTTTTGCCATCGGGCGAGGTCGTGGCCCCAACACTGCTCACCTTGTTGGGCGCCAAGAATACTCGAAACGAAATTAAAAAGGTCACGGTTGTCGACCCTGCAACCACCGCCAAGCTGCGTCTATACGCCGTTGCTCCAGACGGAGGCAAGACCTTGGAATTCGATGGTGACACACTCCTAGCCTGGCGACGTCTGGACATTATGCAAGACGTCTCGTATCAGATCGAACTCGAAGGGTTTGATCGTGCCCGCGATGCCAATATCATCGCCGCGGCTATTGAATCCCCGCAGCGGCTTATGACACTGCGCTTTGAATACTATCCCTATGTCCCGACAACCACCTGAGGCTTAAATGCTGCACATCATTCCTAACACCACTTATATAACGTATTAGATGAGTCGCGATGTGCCTCGCATTTCGTTCTGCTACGATTGCCACGTTGGCATCAATACAGGAGGGCTCATGCCGGGCTTGGGAACAATCATCAACGTTGTGCTTTTAGTTGCGGGCGGTCTTTTGGGATTAGCGGGCGGCCGCTTCATCACACCGCGCATCCAAGACACGCTCATGAAAGCATCGGGGCTGTGCGTCCTGTTTATCGGCCTTGGCGGCACCATGCAAAAGATGCTCCTTATCGATGGGAAGGCGCTAGCGACCACCGGCACCACCATGCTCATCGTCTCATTTGCGCTCGGTTCGCTCATCGGCGAGGCCGTCAACTTGGAAGCCGCCATCGAGAACCTTGGCGAATGGCTCAAGCGCAAGACCGGCAGTGAGGGCGATAACGAGTTCACCAACGCTTTTGTCTCGACTTCACTCACCGTGTGTATCGGCGCCATGGCAATTGTGGGATCGATCCAGGACGGCCTGCTCGGCGACTGGTCAACGCTTGCCCTCAAGGGCGCACTGGACTGCATCATCGTCTGCACCATGACGGCGTCGCTCGGACGCGGCTGCATCTTCTCGGCCCTGCCCGTAGCCGTGTTCCAGGGGACGATCACGTTGTTTGCCGGCGCGCTCTCCCCCATCATGACCACAGCAGCCCTCAACAGCCTTTCGCTCGTAGGCTCCATGCTCATCTTCTGCGTCGGCGTCAACCTCATCCGTCCTCAGACCTTCCGCACGGCCAATATGCTCCCCTCCGTCGTCATCGCCGTCATCTACGCCCTCCTGTTCTAAATCTATCAACGCAGCGGTATCTCGAACACCTGTTTGATGCTGTGCTATGATATGAGGTCACCGTAGCTGCGTTCGAGAGGAGGAGCGGTGGCCGACCAGGACATCAAGATGCTCATCGAGCGCATTATGGCCGAGGCCCGGACCCATCAGTCTGCCCGCTTCTCACATGAAGTCTACGCAGACGAGCCGATTCTCAAAACCGGCCGACAGATGCAGAATTTCCTCCCCGACCAGTACCGCAAGATGCGTGAGATATCGCGTTGGCAAGAAGACCCCAAGGGCGGTGCGGGCCGTTGGCTTTCGGAAGCCGAGCTTTTTTACCGCCAGGGCCTGCTGATGGCCGACTTTGAGGACGACTGTCCCTACAACGGCACCTTTAAGTCGTACTTTCCCACCTACAACGCCATGAGCGACCGGCAGCTGCGCGGCTACTTTACCTGGCGTGCCCAAGTGCGCCGCGGGAATATCGAGGAGACATCGACCTCGTTTGCGTTTCTGTATCTCTATGAGCTGATTTGCGGCATTGGCGTAGATAATCCGCTCGATGGTTTTAACAAGATCAAGGCTTTTTGGGATATCTATCGCGCCTTTGAGCCCGGCATCGACCGGTTTGCGCGCGTGTGGCTGCAGGATTACGCCGTGTTCCACGGGCTCGACCCCAAGCTGCTTTGTGACTCTAAAACCGTCATGCTCGATAACGCCCTTATCGAGCTGCGGCGTGCGGCTCGAGACCTTGCGCCTGCACCGGCACCGTCCGGGCAGGCCCCTACGCGTCGCAAAAACTCCGAGCCCACGCTCCCCCTTCCGCCCGATGAGGTGCGCGAGGAGCGACTCATGGCCGCCATCAACGCCCTCTCCACGTACAACCTGAATAACTCGCGGCTCGACCGCAGCCACCACCGCGATCTGCGCCACGTGGCATGCGCCGTGTATGTCCGTATGGCGCGCTACTATGACACGCACCGAAAGACCGGCATCGTGGCGAGTTTATTTGGGGAGGAGACGGCCATGCCCTACACCATGTTTGCCTCGGCCGTATTCTTTGCGCCCGAGCGCCACGAGGACTGCGAATACCGCCTGGATCCTATCCATATCTACCGTTGCCAAAACGGCTTTTGGGAATGCATGCGTATCCACGGTAGTAGGCAAAAGAGCAGCAAGCTCGGTGAAATGATGCGCGCCTGCGACCAACGCCTGCGCCTGGCGCTGGACCCCGCCCATCCCCTTAAGGAAGAAAAGGTCCCCAAATATCTGGCCAAGATTATCGATGACGAGATTGTGGCATGGCTTTCGTGGGACGCCGCACACCAGCCCGTCAAGATCGATATCGATCTTAGTCAGCTGGGGCACATTCGGAGCGCCGCTGCGCAAACGCGCGAAGCGCTTTTGATCGACGAAGAGCGCGAGGACGACGCATCCGCAGAAGCCGAGGCAGCGGACTCAGGACAACCGGAAGCCGAGCCCGTAGCCGACGCGATTGTCGAGGCGGTCGCGGCACCCATTCGGCAGGACTTGACCGACGAGCCGACCATATCCACCGAACAGTTTGGTGTCGTGGCACCGCTTCTCGCGCCGACGCCCGCGTTCGCGGCTGCTGCGCCCGCTGACGCCACAAACGAACTCGCGCCTGCCGCAAACGCCTATCTCAGCGCACTGCTCGAGCACAACGCAGTACAGGCGGAATCGGCGGTAGTGCAATCGGGGCAGAGCGAGGACATGCTCGTCGATACCATCAACGAGGCGCTCTTTGACCTGGTGGGCGACACCGTAATTGAATTTAGCGCGGCAGGGCCGCAGATTATTGAGGACTACGAAGCAGACGTGAGAGGATACCTAGACCATGAGTGATACCGCATCCGCAGCACCCCGCGTGCCCAAGCGCGTCGCTGCCGTCATTCTCAACTCGCTCAAGGGCGGCGTGGTCCCGCGCATCGGCCTTCCCTACATTACCGTAGGGCGCGAGGTCGAGATCCGCGCCCTGCTCACCGATCTGAGTCTCATCGCCGACGGTGGGGCGAGCTTCCGCTTCCTGGTCGGTCGCTACGGCGCCGGCAAGAGCTTTTTGCTCCAAACCATCCGAACGCATGCCATGGGCGAGGGATTCGTCGTCGCCGATGCAGACTTATCCCCCGAGCGCCGTCTGCAGGGCGGGCAGGGGCAGGGCCTTGCCACCTACCGCGAGCTCATACGCAATATATCGACCAAGACGCGCCCCGAGGGCGGTGCGCTCAACCTTATTCTTGATCGCTGGGTCGCCTCGTACGCCGACGTCGACGAGTCGGTCGTCAATGCCCAACTGGCCCCGCTCGAGGAAATGGTCCACGGCTTCGACTTCACCCGCATGCTCCGCCGCTATCGCACGGCCGTATCCGAGGGCGACGAAGAAGCCATGAGCCGCGTGACCAAATGGATCCGCGGCGAATACCGTACCAAGAGCGAGGCTCGCGCCGAGCTGGGCTCCTCGACCATCATCAGCGATGACGACTGGTACGACTACGTTAAGCTCATCGCGCGTTTTTTGGTCTGCAGCGGCTACAAGGGTATGTTGGTGCTCATCGACGAGCTCGTGAATCTGTATAAGATTCCCAACGCGATCACGCGCCAGTACAACTACGAGAAGATCCTGACCATGTACAACGACACACTCCAGGGCAAGGCGCAGTACCTGGGCATGATCATGGGCGGCACGCCAACCTCCATCGAAGACCGCCGCCGCGGCGTGTTCTCCTACGAGGCCCTGCGCAGCCGACTCGCTCAAGGCCGCTTTGCACGCGAGGACCTTAAGGACATGCTCGCGCCCATCATCCGTCTGCAGCCACTCACCTACGAGGAGCTGCTGGTGCTGATCGAAAAACTCATGCAAATTCACGCCGGCTACTTTTGCTGGACGCCCACGCTTACCGAGAACGACTTGGTGGACTTCCTCAAGATCGAGTTCGGCCGCGTGGGAGCCGATACACACCTGACGCCCCGTGAGGTCATCCGTGACTTTATCGAACTGCTCGACATCCTATGTCAGAACCCCAATGCAAATGTGGCCGAGTTGCTGCAAAGCGTCGGCGGCGACGCGCTGGCGCCGGCAGCCGCAACAGGCGACACCGGCACCGCAGACGGCGACCGTAACTTCGCCGAATTCACCATCTAACCTGCCAAAAAGGGACAGGTTTATTTTGGTAGGTTCTATCTGGGCAAACGTTGAGACTGTAATGCAGCAAGCCGTTGCCAGCCGCGTTAAGAGATTCGTTTTTGAGAGGAGGCCCCGTGAACGCCTTTGACCGCTACGCCCCGTTTATCCAAGACTTCATCTACTCCCACGATTGGGAGAGCTTGCGCTCTATCCAGGTTGCGGCGGCAGATGCCATCTTTAACACGCAGGACAATGTGCTCCTGACGGCATCCACGGCTTCCGGCAAAACCGAGGCAGCCTTTTTTCCCATCCTGACCGAGTTTTGGGAGAGGCCGCCCGCAAGCGTGGGCGCCCTCTACATTGGCCCCCTCAAGGCGCTCATCAATGACCAATTCGTTCGCCTCAACGATCTGTGCGAAGAAGCCGATATCCCTGTCTGGCACTGGCATGGCGATGTCTCGCAGTCGCACAAGGCTAAGCTCATCAAAAAACCGAGCGGCATCTTGCAGATTACGCCCGAGTCACTCGAGGCGCTCCTGATCCATAAGCACGTGGCGATCCCTCGTATATTCTGCGACCTGCGCTATGTGGTTATCGACGAAGTCCATTCGCTCATGCGCGGCGACCGCGGCGGGCAGACGCTCTGCCTTATCGAGCGGCTCTCGCGCATGGCAGGCGTGCAGCCCCGCCGCATCGGTCTGTCGGCAACCATCGGCGACCCCGAGCGCACGGGCGCCTTCCTGTCGCAGGGGACGGGACGCAACTGCGTCATCCCCCGTTTTGAGGAGCCGCGCCGCGTGTGGCGCATCTCCATGGAGCACTTCTACAACTCGGGTCCCCAGGCGCAGCAGCGAGGATTCGCGAGCACAGGTCCGCAGGAAGCTGAGGTGCTCGCATGCGAGCGCATTGAGGCAGCGGCACCAGCGGCACTGCCCGCCGGCGCCCAAGACATGCGTCACAGCGGACAGCTCACACAAGAGGAGCGCCGTCAACGTCGTGAGCGGGCACGGGGCAAGGCCGCACCCAAGGACCGCCGAACTTCCTCGGCCCCCGAGGGCGAAGTCGACATCCCACGAGCGACCGAGCAGGCGCTTCTCAACCCCACCGACACGGCGCCCGACAACGCCGACCCCGGTATGGGCTATATCTTTGAGCATACGCGCGGCCGCAAGTGCCTGGTCTTTGCCAACTCGCGCGAGGAGGCAGAGGCCGTGTGCTCCATGCTGCGCAGCTACTGCGAAAGTCGACACGAGCCCGACCGCTTTCTCATCCATCACGGCAATCTTTCGGCATCGCTGCGCGAGACGGCCGAGGAGCTCATGCGCGACGAGGAGCAGGCGCAGACAACCGTCACCACCTCTACGCTGGAGCTCGGTATCGATATCGGCCGCCTGGAGCGCGCCTTCCAGATTGACGCGCCGTTTACCGTCAGCTCCTTTTTGCAGCGCATGGGGCGCACAGGCCGTCGCGACCTTCCGCCCGAGATGTGGTTTGTCATGCGCGAGGAAGAACCCGAGCCGCGCACGATGATGCCCGAGACCATCCCGTGGAAACTCCTGCAGGGCATCGCGCTCGTACAACTCTATCGCGAGGAAAAGTGGGTCGAGCCGCCCGAGCTCGATCGACTCCCCTACAGCCTGCTCTACCACCAGACCATGTCGACGCTCGCCAGCACCGGCGAGCTCACGCCGGCCGAGCTTGCTCAGCGTGTACTCACGCTCAGCTATTTCCACCGCGTCTCGGCCGATGACTATCGCGTACTGCTGCGCCACCTCATCAAGATCGACCACATCCAGGTCACCGAGGGCGGTGGGCTCATCGTGGGTCTCGCGGGAGAGCGCATCATCAACAACTTTAAGTTCTACGCCGTGTTCCAGGAAAACGAGGAGTTCACCGTTCGCAGCGAGTCGGCCGAGTTGGGCACGATCGTCAACCCCCCTCCGCCCGGTGAGCGCATCGCCATCGCCGGACACTGCTGGATTGTCGAGGAAGTGGACTGGAAGCGCCACACCGTCTTTGCCACGCAGGTCAAGGGCCGTGTGCCGGCATACTTTGGCGATTGCCCCGGAGACATCAATACACACGTACTCGAGCGCATGCGCAAGGCGCTCAACGAACATGCCACGTATCCGTATCTTATGGGTAACGCGCGGGCCCGCTTGGCGCAGGCTCGCCATACGGCTGAGATTTCGGGTGCGGGAACTAGGCCGCTCATTAACCTGGGCGGCGACACCTGGGCGCTCTTCCCCTGGTTGGGAAGCTACGCCTTTCTGGCGCTCGAGCGTATGCTTAAAATCAAATGCGCAGCTGAGCTGGGCCTTCGCGGACTCGACCCGTCACGCCCGTACTTTATGCAGTTTAAGATGAAGGCCGACGAGGAGACGTTCTTTGAGGTGCTCGCCGCCGAGGCCGAGAAGGACTTCGATCCCATCGAGCTCGTCTATCCCGGCGAGGTGCCTTATTTTGACCGCTACGACGAGTTTGTTCCCGAAGAGCTCGTGCGCAAGGGCTTTGCCGAAGGCGTGCTCGACATCGAGGGCATGAAGCAGCGCGTTCTCGGCTGGCGCGACCACGCCTAAGACCAGTCTTTTTGGGACGGGGAGACCTATTTGTCGTGAAGAACGGTGCCGAGGAAGTCGGTGTCGAAGGGCACGGCTTCGGCAAAGGCGTAGTTGCCGTCGCTGGCGATGAGCAGGTAGTTCTCCTCGCCGCCGAACTCTGCATCGCCACATGGGACCACCCAGGCGTGGGCGAACACCTCGAGCGCCGTGGCGGCGCAATCGCGCAGGAACGTTACGTCGCTCCCCTCGTTTGCGCTCACGATATTGGCAACGTAGATACCCCCGGGGTTCAGGCTGCCTCGCACCAAACGCAACGCCTCAACCGTCGCCAGCTCGCGTACGGGCTCGGCACCGCCAAAGCAATCGCTCACGACCACGTCGTAGCGACGATGGCCCACGCTCGTCACACCCAAATACGAGCGAGCCTCAGCGGTTATCACCCGCAGGCGATCGCCCGCCGCGCGCTCCAGCTCGTCTAGGTAGAACCAGCGGCGCGCCAGGCGCGTAATCTCTCCGTCATACTCGATGACGTCCATGCGCAAGCCCTCGTGCGACATCAGCGCGAACTTAGGATAGGCAAACCCGCCGCCACCCAGCACAAGCATGCGGTTGATGCCGTGACCATAAGCATCGTGCATCGCATCCTCGGACTCAAACACGTCGTCAAACGCACGATAGTACGCAAAGACGGGCTCCGCCCAACGCTCACCAACGTAGCTTGCGCTTTGGTAGACGCCGCCTTGCACCAACACGCGAATCTCATCGCCGTCCCCATCGTGCACGCGTTTCACACGCGCCAACCCATTGCGGGTTCGCGCAACCTGCAGACAGGCAGCACGAACAGCGACGGCGGCCGCACCAAGCGCCGCGGCTCCCAGGGCAACGCCGGCAACGACGCCAGCAGAAACACTCGGCTTGTTCATCTAGAGCTCCTTTTGCAGATAGAGTCCATGATCGTAAAAACCCAAATGGCGATAGTACTCGCGCGTACCAATCGCGCTGATCACGTTGATGCGCGTATAACCCGCATCCCGGGCAATCTCGCACGCACGCTCTACGAGCAGACGCCCCAACCCATGGTGCTGGGCCGCCTGGCCTTGATACCCCACGCGCGCCGCCATGCCATACACGTGTACCTCGCGAATCATCGCCTCGTCCGGCATCGTCAGCAACTCGTCCGCATGCGCGGCAACAAACGAATGGTCGGGCAGCGACAACCGCAAAAAGCCCGCGATCTTGCCCTGCGGCGTCACCCACTGCAAAAAGCACTCGTGCGTCACCGGCGTCTCGTACGCCACCTCCTCATCAAGAGATAGCTCATCCAAGTCGGCACCCGCCGTGCTGATCTCGCGATAGCGAATCTCGCGCACCGTCGCACCGTCACCCCGAGCGGCCAAGCGGTTTTCGACGAGCTGACGCAGGTTGGGTTTCTTGTTGCCCACCATGATGTCGTCGGAACTAAAGTCGCGGATCATGCGACTGATGCGGCAGAACGCCGGCGTCACCACGATGTCGTCGGCCAGCACATCGAGCAGCTCTTCCTCGGTATAGGGACGCCACTCGCCGCGCTCGTAGCAGCCCACCAGACGCGAGCCCTCGATGAGCGCACACGGGTAAACCTTGACCTCGTCGGGCATAAAGGCCCCTTCGGTCATAAAGCGTTCGTAGTCGCGCTTGTCCCCCTCGGGCGTGGCGCCCAGCAAGTTAAGCATAAAATGCGCGTGGATCTTAAAGCCAAACAGGCGCGCAAGCGAAAACGCCCGCTCGATCTGCGCCACCGAAATACGACGCTCGTTGATATCGAGCAAATGTTGGTCGAGACTCTGAATACCCATCTGGATCTTGGTGCAGCCCAGGCGGCGGATGAGCGTAAGCGCCTGCGGCGTTACGGCATCGGGGCGCGTCTCGATAACGAGCCCCACCACGCGATGCTTCGCCGTCTCGTTGATGCGCTGCTGACGCTCAAGTTCCTCCATCGTTGCCGTCTGCCACTTGGCAACCTCGCCCCACGGCGTACCAGGGCCGTACAGACGACGCACCGCACGGTTATAGCCGCCCACGGCAGCATCCACACGCTCCTGCTCGTCGGCAACGCCAGCAGCAAGCTCAGCCTCGTCTGTCGCAATGCCGGCAACCCGATAGCGCTCGCGGCGCTCTGTTACCACCGGCGGCAGCGCATCGGCGGGAGCGTCATCGAGCAGGCGCCCCGCCTCGGCACGGCTGATGCCCGGACGCGCCAGCATGGGGTTGGCCGCCACGCCGGCGACGGCATCGTCATTGAGCGCACGGAAAAGCTCCGACATAAACCACGTCTGATACCCTTGCGGATAGTCGCTCCAGGTGCCACCGAGCACGATGAGCTCAATCTTATCGGTTGCGTGCCCCATCTGCGAAAGCGCGGTCAGACGAGCGCTCACCTGCAGATACGGGTCAAAGCAATTTTGCTCCGCACGGGCGCACGCCGGCTCGGCGTGCAGGTAGCTTTTGGGCATGCGCAGATCGTTGGGACAAAACAGGCAATCGCCCGAGCATGGCCAGGGCTTGGTGATAACGGTAATGGTCGCCACGCCCGAAGCCGTGCGACGAGGCTTCATACGCAGCACCTGCAGCAGTCGACGTTCCAGCTCGGCATCGACATTCCACCCAGCCCAACGAGCCGGCTCCTCACGTTTTACCCGCTGGTAGAACGGCAGCAGACGGCGCTTGGCCAAATCGCGTTTGTCGGCACCCTCACGGCGCGCCTCGGCATGTATCAGTTTGACGAGCGCTTTGTCGTCCACGGTCTCGCCGCGACGCAGAGCCTCGAGTATGTTCAAGATAATCTGTTCCATGACCCCATTGTAAAGGCAAAGGCGTCGGAGCCCGTCACGGCTCCGACGCCTCCATCAAACAGCGCAGCTATGGTATATAAGTCTTCGATAACCGCCCGTCACTCTGAATTAAATGACATGTCGCCCGAACCGACCTCAAAACGATACGTAGCAGACTTATCGCCGTTATCGAATTCAAGATTCAAAATGGTCTCGCCGTCGTAGCCAAGCGGAAGGAAATCGCTCTCGAAGTCGCCGCTGCCCAAGGCGAGGCTCGCCTTAAAGCCCGTCGAGTTCGGAACCGTCATCTCCACATCGCCCGAGCCCACACTCACGTCCATCGACTTCGCGGGGGCCTGGTAGAGCTCGAACGTCACATCGCCCGAACCGACCTCGGCATTCAGGGTATCGGTCACGGTGCCCGCGAACTCGATGTCTCCCGAGTCCAACGTCAAATCGAAGTCGTGGCACGCAATGTCCGTAATCGTCAGATCCCCCGACCCCACATTCGCCGAAATGTCCATCATGTTATCGGCAAGCTCGCGCGGCAGCTCGATGGTGACCGTACGGTCAAGCGCACGCTCGTCATCGCAGTCGAACTGGTTAATCTTGAGCGTAGAGCCCCTAATCTCGGCCAGATTTTGCGTGGCAGCATCGTAAGCAGTTACTCCTTTTGCAACGCGACCACTCTCGATGACACGCACCGGCCCATCGGAAACGTACTTAATATCGACCGTACCCGACGTCACATCCAGGTCAAGGGACTGGAATGAGTCGGCATCGAAGGTTTCACTCGAAAGCTTTTGAGACTGAGCGGAGTAAATACCGTCATCAAAAACATCGTCCTCGTCAAACGCATCGTCCATACCAGACAAGCCGGATACAACATCGTTGAGATTCCACGGTCCATCAAAATGAATCAAAGTCCGCGAAGTGCCAACGACAAGCCCGATGATGAGCACAAACGCTCCGATGCCAATGCCCAAGCGCCTCTTAGACTCATGCGAGAGCTTCATCATTCGTCACCCTCTTTGGCACATGGCTCAGCGGTGGTCGTGGTAGCCACGTCAGCATCAGGTTCTGCAGAAGCATCCTTCCCCTGGGCCTTGATTGCCACCGACGCCGGACCAACCTGAATATCCCCGCGCGCCCAATCACCATCGAGCGCACGCGCCACCCAGTGATAGATGGGAATCGTAAAGAAGATCAGCGCGGCAAAGGGGCCGGCACCAAACAGGAACATCAGCAAAAAGAACAGCAGCCAGCACACGGCCCAATACGGGAACGACTGGAACGGGCCCTTCACCGGAGTCGAGCCAACCGCGGTGCCACTCGTCGCCTGCGCCGTAGCGGCATTGGCGGCCTGCGCACTCCAGCTTGCCGCCTGCGCCGCCTTGGCCGCGGCATCACTTGCCTGCGTAGCTGCCTCCGTGGCGCGTGCCGCCGCCTCATGGGTGCGGGCGCGCTCCGCCGCCTCGGCCTCGCGCTGACGGGCGCGGTCCTCGTTCTCAAACTCGATATCGTCCTCGATCTCATCGCTCGGATTGAGCAGCTCGTCCAGGCTCACGCCATAGAGTTTGGCAAGCGAGATCAGATTCTCGGTATCGGGCGAGCTCTCCGCACGCTCCCATTTACTGACCGCCTGGCGCGACAGTCCCAGCTTTCGTGCAAGCCCTTCTTGGCTAAAACCCTTGCTGCGACGAAGGTCGGCGAGCCGCTGCGCAGTTTCTACATTCATGGTTCCTCCTATGTGATGCCAGCCGTGCCGCCGGACCGTTTTTGTTCTTAAGGCGCCTTGCACAGTTAAAAATGTATCCGCCACCGCCAAAAGCATGCCACCTATTCTAGTGAGATTTTTGACAACCGGCGGTTGCGGGTGCATATGAGCTGCGGAAATGTGTCCAAACAAAGCAATGACCCGTAGCTTGGTTGTCCCCGTTGCAGCGTTAACGGTAGTATGGTCGTACTGTTAATTCCGCACCGCCAACGGAGGGAGTTCCGCGCCGTGAACCGCGATTTCGCTTCATCGCTCATCCAGCTCAACAACACGTTCTATCGCGAGCACTCCGCTTCCTTCTCCGATACGCGCCAGGCCCCGTGGCCCGGCTGGGTGCGCACCATGGACATCGCGCTCGAACAGCTCGATGTCGCCACGATTGAGCATCCCGTCCGCGTCTTCGATCTCGCCTGCGGCAATATGCGATTCGAGAACTTTGCCGCCGGCGGCGCGCTTGCCGCCAAGGGCGTCGACGGCGCAAACCCCTCGGCAGATGCCAGCTGCCCGTTTGAGTTTTACGGCGTCGACTCATGCCAAGACCTGGCCATCGATGCACATGGCCACGCGCTGCGCATTCCCAACCTGCACTTCCAGGAGCTCGACGTGCTCGATGCCCTCATGAAACTCAATCCCGCCGAGGCGCCTGACGCGCTTTTCGACGCCCCGCTCGCCGACATCTCAGCCTGCTTTGGCTTTATGCACCACGTGCCGTCGTGCGAGTACCGCGTACGCGTGCTCGACGCCCTGGTGCGCCAGACGCGCCCAGGCGGCATCATCGCCATCAGCTTTTGGGAGTTTATGAACGACGAGCGCATGGCGCGCAAGGCCGTTCGCGCCGAGGCCCGCGCCGAGCTCACCCCGCCGTTTGAGGGTTACGATTCCGCGCAGTTTGAAGCCGGCGACCACCTCATTGGCTGGCAAAACGACCGCCACGCCTACCGCTATTGCCATCACTTTGACGATCAGCAGATCACCGACCTGGTGCGCGGCGTCCGTACGTTCTACAAGAGCGGCGAGGTCCCCGTGCGCGAGCTTGAGCGCTTCCATGCCGACGGTCGCAGCGGCGAGCTCAACCGCTATGTGATTCTCAAGCGTCTGTAGGCATCGACGACTCGTCGCCGAGCCGCACCGCATCTTTCGGGCAAACTATGCCCACCCTTTTTTCAACCCATTGACGGAACGTGCAGCTATGCGTTCCACACTTATGACCAAGGAGCCACATGGGAGCCGTCCACGTTCGCACGCCTAAGAACTTTGTGCTCGAGGAGCGCCTGGAGCGCTACGCCGATGCGATTGAGACGAACCCCGAGGCTTATGCCGGAGATTGGCGCGAGGCTTGCGCGCCAGCTGGCAGCAAGCCATTCGAACACCTTCACCTGGATCTTGGCTGCGGCAAGGGAACGTACCTTGTAGAGCGCGCGGCCCACGAGCCAAACACGCTCTTTATCGGTATGGACCAGGAGCCCATCTGTATCGCCTATGCCGCGCAGAAAATCTGCGAGCAGGAACTGGCCAACGCACTCGTCCTGCCCCGAGGCGCCGCATCGCTGCCACAGCTGTTTGCCGCAGGCGAGCTCGATGCCATCACCATTAACTTTCCCACGCCGCAGCCCAAGGCCAAGTACGCTAAAAAACGACTCGTCCATGTCGACCATCTGATGCTCTACCGCCCGCTCTTTTCAGCCGGCGCCACCGTCACACTGCGCACCGACAGCAAGCCGTTGCGCGATTACGCCCTGGGACAGTTTGCCGCGGCCGGCTACGATACGCTTTGGGTAAGCGACGACGTCCGCCGCGACCATCCCGAGCATCCCGAGACCGAGTACGAGTGCCGCACGCGCGAGATGGGTGCCGCCGTCTATGGCATTTGCGCCACACCCGGCGCGCGGCCTAGCGATGAACAGCTCGCGGCGGGCCACGAGCAGGAGCAAAGCCTTGCCTGCTACCTGCCCGAAAACCTCGATGCGCTCACCTATGTACCTCTGGGCATGGAAGAGGCCGTCGAGAACTTTAGAAACCGCGCCCGCAAAGGCAAGAAGCGCCTGCCGCAGGAGTCCTAGGGGCTTCTGATGGTCGCGGCGTCGGAAAACATACGCAAATAGGCGCTAGCGAACGGCCCTCAAGCCTAAGTGAGTAGACTTTTTTGCAATAGCCAAGCACAGCCCGCATAGCGAAACATAAAATCGCAGGTAGAGCCCTTGCGCAAAAGCCATGTGCTCGCGATATTGCAAAAAGTCTACTCACTTAGCTAGCGACTACACTAAACGGATGGGTTGAACGCCCATTTCCTGCATTTTCTTGCCTGCGAACGCATCGATTCGACGCTACGCCATAATAGTTGGCGGACAATCGCGAGAGAAAGCAAACACATGGCACAGACCACGACAGATACCGCCGCCAGCACCGTCTCCGGCGCCGGCGCCGCCAGCTCATTCTCGGGCGGCACGGGAACCGAAGCCGAGTTCGGCTCGCTCGGCGCGCTCTCCCCCACCTGGTGGGAGCCCGAGGACGGCAGCGAGCCCGAGCCATGGCTCACGCCCGATCAGGCCTTCGAACGCTTCTTTGAATGGACAAGCGACCGTGGCATTGAGCTGTGGGATCACCAAGAAGAGGCCCTCATGGACCTGGCCGCCGGCGATCACGTCATTTTGGGCACGCCGACCGGATCGGGCAAGTCGCTCGTCGCGCTGGGCATGCTCTTTATGGGCATGGCGCAGGGCAAGCGCTGCTACTACACGGCTCCTATCAAGGCTCTGGTCAGCGAGAAGTTTTTCGACCTGGTGCAGGTGCTCGGCCGCGATAACGTCGGTATGATCACCGGCGACACGCATATCAACACCAAGGCGCCCGTCATCTGCTGCACGGCAGAGATCCTTGCCAACGACGCACTGCGCGAGGGCGAAGATGCCGACGTGGGCTGCGTGGCCATGGACGAGTTCCACTACTTTGCCGACCCCGACCGCGGTTGGGCCTGGCAGGCGCCGCTGCTCACCCTGCCCCACACGCAATTCATGCTCATGAGCGCTACGCTCGGCGATGTCACTGCCATCGCCGCCTCACTCGAGGAGCACACCGGCGCTGCTTGCGACCTGGTTGTCGACGCCCCGCGCCCCGTGCCCCTGAGCTATGACTACGTGACGACCTCGCTCGAGGGCACCGTCGAGCTCGCCATGCGCCGCGGAGAGGCCCCACTCTACATCGTTCACTTTAGTCAGGACGCCGCGCTTGCCACGGCACAGTCGCTTGCCAACTTTGGCATCGCTAGCAAGGAGCAGCGCGAGGCCATCAAAGAAGCAGCAAAGGGAACGAGCTTCTCGACGGCCTTTGGTAAGATTCTCAAACGCCTGCTTGGATGCGGCGTCGGCGTGCACCATGCTGGCATGTTGCCGCGCTATCGCCTGCTGGTCGAGCGCTTGGCGCAGCAGGGCCTGCTGCCCGTCATCTGCGGTACCGATACGCTCGGCGTCGGCATCAACGTGCCCATCCACACCGTGGTGCTCACCGCGCTCACCAAGTTCGACGGCTACAAGATGCGTCGCCTGCGCGCCCGTGAGTTCCATCAGATCGCTGGTCGCGCCGGCCGTTCGGGCTTCGATACCGAGGGCATGGTCATCGCCGAGGCCCCGGAGCACGAGATCGAGAACGCTAAGCTCATGGCCAAGGCGGGCGACGACCCCAAGAAGCTCCGCAAGATTAAAAAGAAAAAGGCCCCCGAGGGCTTTGTCACCTGGAACAAGCAGACCTTTGAGCGCCTGATCGAGACGCAGCCCGAGACGCTCAAGCCGCGCCTTCGCATCACACACTCCATGGTGATTAGCGTGGTCGAGCAGGGCGGCGATGCCCGAGCCCGCGTACACGACCTCATCGAAACGAGCCTGCAGACTCCCGAGGAAAAGGCCAAGCTCGAGGTTCGCGCCGACGAAATCTTCGCCACACTCATCGATTCCGGCGTCGTCGTTCGCACCGAGGTGCCGCCCGCGCCCGACGCTCCGGCTGACGCCGCGCCGGACATCGACTACGCGCTGACGGTCGATCTGCCCGAGGACTTCGCACTCGATCAGCCGCTCTCGCCGTTTTTGCTTGCCGCGCTGGAGTTGCTCGATCCCGAGAGCGAGACCTATACCATGGATTTGATCTCGATGGTCGAGGCAACGCTCGAGGATCCCAAGCAGGTGCTGCGCGCACAGGAGCGCGCCGCGCGCGACCGCGCGATGGCCGAAATGAAGGCCGACGGCATAGAGTACGAGGAACGTCTGGAGCGCATTCAGGACGTCACATACGAAAAGCCGCTCGAGGACCTACTCGACGCCGCCTTTGACAAGTACTGCCAGGAAGTACCCTGGGCCAACGACTATCAGCTCTCGCCCAAGAGCGTCCTGCGCGACATGCTGGAGAGCGCGAGCGACTTCAAGGGCTATATCCAAAAGCTCGGCATCGCCCGCTCCGAGGGCATTCTGCTGCGCTACCTAGCCGAGGCCTACCGCTCCCTCGATCGCACCGTGCCCATTGAGAAGCGCGATGAGCGCTTGCGTGACATCATTTCGTGGCTCGGCTTTGTGGTGCGCTCGGTCGACTCGAGCCTGGTGGACGAGTGGGAGAACGCCGGCAACCCGGCGGCCCTAGACGCCGCGCCGCCGCAGGGCATCGACGAGGTCGTTGCGGACCGTCGCGGCTGCACGCTGCTGGTGCGCAACGCACTCTTCCGCCGCGTGACCCTTGCAGCCCGCGGACACGTGCGCGATCTGGGCGAGCTCGACGAGGACTGGGGCATGAGCGAGGTCCGCTGGCAAAAAGCGCTCGACGCTTACCACGAGCAGCATGAGGAGATCCTCACCGACGGAGATGCCCGCAGCGCAGCAATGTTTTCCATCGATGAGTCCGATGAGAAGACCGCACACGTATGGCATGTGCACCAGGTCTTTGCTGACGAGGATGGCGACCACGACTTTGGCATCATGGGCGATGTCGACCTGGATGCCACGCAAGACGGCGGCGAGGTCATCTTCAAAAACTACCGCGTCGGCTTTATCGAGGACCTGCTCGAGGACTAGCCGGACACAATGGAACAAAACGAAGCGGGGCCGCTGGCAACATCGCCAGCGGCCCCGCTTTTGCACTATATGCTATGCCTTACTCGGCATCCTCGACCTCATACGAATCTGCCTCGGCTGGCTCATCGTTTGTCTCTGTCGCAGTCCCGCGTGCCTCGTCAAACGCCGCCTTCATGGTCTTGTTGCCCCAGGTGAGCTTGCGAATGGTAAGATCGTCGGCCTTCTTGTTGGCTAGACGTAAATTGTTCTCGGAGGACAGCAATGCCTCCTTGGTTTTCTGCAGATGGCTAATCGTCTTGTCAATCTCCTCGATTGCCGTCTGGAACTTACGGCTCGCAAGCTCATAGTTGCGGCCGAAGTCGTTCTTGAACTTCTCCATCTTGGCCTCGAAGTTCGTGACGTCGATGTTCTGCTGCTTGTACTCCGCCAGCTCCTGCTTATAGCGCAGCGAACCCATGGCGGCGTTGCGCAGCAGCGTGATCATGGGAATGAAGAACTGCGGGCGGATCACGTACATCTTCTCATAGCGGTAACTCACGTCGACTATCCCTGCGTTATAGAGCTCGCTTTCGGGCTCGAGCAGTGTGCAGAGCACCGCGTACTCACAGCCTTTCTGGCGACGATCGTGATCGAGTTTCTTAAAGAAGTCCTCGTTTTTGTGCTTGGTCGCGGTCTCGTCGTTCTCGTTTTTCATCTCGAACATAATCGAAATGACCTCGTTACCGCTTGCGTCGCACTCGCGGAAGATAAAGTCGCCCTTGGTGCCCTCGGACGCATCGTTATCCTTCTCGAAGTACGCGTTAGGAAACGCCGTCATGCGCAGACGGTTAAACTCGGTCTCGCAGTGCTGCTCGAGCGACTCGCCCACCATCTTGGTGGACAGGCGGACCTTCATGTCCTTAAGGCGCTCAATCTCTTCGTCCTTGTAGCGAATCAGGTCATCGCTCGCGCGCTTGGCCTGCGCAAGCTCGAGCTCGTGTGCCGCCTTGACCTGTTCCTCGCGAGAATCGCGCACCGCCAGCTCGCTCGTCAGTTTGGCACGCGCCTCATCGCGCTCTCGCTCCGCCGCGGCGACCGCCTCTGACAGGTTCATTTTTGCCATCAGTTCCTGCTCGCGCAGCTGGGCACGCAGGCCCTCGGCCTCTTGCTCGGACTGAGCCTTTGCGGCGGAAAACTTCTCTTGCACCTTCGCGCGATAGTCAGCAAGCGCGCGCTCGGCCTCGCTGCGAGCGGCATCGAGCTCACGCTGCGACTCTGCCGCGGCAGCGGCAAGCGCCATCTCCTGGGCCTTGTCCGCCGCGGCAAGCCTGGCCTGCAGCTCGGCAATCTGAGCGTCGCGTGCAGCTAAATCGTTTTGAGCAGCGTTGCGCGCCGCCGACTCGGCAAGCTTTGCTTCGTCATCTTTGCGCCCAAGCTGCGCACGCAGGCTATCAATCTCACGCTGGAGTTCGGCATTCTCTTTTTGAGCATTGGCTCGTGCCTCAACCGCCGCGCGCTGGCTTGCACTCTCGCGCTCTGCGGCAGCGCCCTCGAGCTTAGCGCGCAGCTCGGCAAGCTCAGCATCGCGCTTGGCAACCTCTTGCGCCAGTTTCTGATCCGCAGTGTTCTTCTGCTCGACAAGCTGGGCATTGCGCTGAGACTTTGCCTGTTGCAAGGCAGCCGTCGAACGCGAGCGCTCAAGCTCCAGCGCCTGCTCACCCTCACGCTGGACTGCCTTCACACGCTCATCCAGGTCGCGCGAGAACTCGGCATCGCGCACCTGCTTGACGATATCCGCATAGCCGGATGCATCGACCTTAAAAACTTCGCCGCAATGCGGGCACTTGATCTCGTTCATAGCAGCTCCTCGATGGACGCAAATATCAACCGGCTACACTCTACCGCGCCGCGCGGACAAAAAAGGCGCCGCCGCCATAATGGCAACGGCGCCAGAACCACCACAAAGGTGCCTGTCCCCTTTGTGGTGGCTCTGGCGCCCTATAACCCAAAGAAGCTAAGAATCTGATCGCGGCTTACGGGCTTGTACTCGTTGGCATCGAGACCGACATCGTAGCGAAAGATAGGGCGCTCGCGATCGCGGTTGCGTGCGTTGGCGCGGTCACCCCTGCTGTGGATATGCCCATGCAGCATAATGGCGCCACGTGCCTTGCCGTTCCAGCTGAGCATGGGGTAGTGGCTCATAACCAGACGATGGCCCTTGGCATAGCCGGGAGCAATCTCCAGGTAATCGCGCACGTCTTCCCAAATCTGCGGTACGTCGGAATCTTCCCAGTCGCCGTCATGGTTACCGCGGATGAGCGTCACGTTCTGGCATTCGATACGCTCGCGCAGGCGCACCGCCTCCGCCAGGGGCAAACGATAGGTAAAGTCACCCAGAATATAGAGGCGGTCGTCCGCAGCCACGCACTCATTGATGGCATCGATGACCTTGCGGTTCATCTCCTCGACCGAGCCAAACGGCCGGTCCATGTCGTGCAAGATATTCGTATCGCCCAGGTGCAAGTCGGCGGTAAACCACATCATCGTCTGTGTCCTCATTTCGCAACGTGTTCAACTCGTGCTAAGTATACAGACGCAGCGATGCGGCGGTTATCCAAAGAGCCCGCCGAACAGTCCGCGGCGGCGTTTGTCTTGCTTTTTCGAAGCGTCACTCTGAGTTTTCTTGTCCTGCCGTTTCTTACGATCCTGCTCCAACTCATCGTCGTCGAGTAGCAGATCCCACTCAAACGGATCGTCTGTCAGATCGAACTGGTCGTCGTCATCAAACATGGCCGCCTCCATTGCCGACTAGCGGGCATCCACCACATAGAGGCCAACGCGCACCTGGTGCCACGGGCTGCGCTCGGGGGCAACCTGTTGCACGCGGGCCTCAAATACGTCCTCGTGGCCGTAATACATCATCAAGGACAGCGGGCCGACCTCGTTTCCCGGAACGTAGCCAAGTTTGGTCTTGCCATAGTAGATCGCAACTGCCTCGGGGTCATGGGGATTATCGCGCTCGGCACACAGCGTCAGCTTATCGCCCGCTTTAAGATCGCCCAGGACCAAGGCGCCATCGGCATACTGAAATCCTGCAATGTGAAATGACAGAAGAACACGTGAAGGCTCGTACATAGCAGCTCCTCTAACGGCCGGATAAACCGGTGTGTAACCTTATTGAGAAGTCTACGGTCCCGTGCGGACACAAATACATCCTGTCTGCGTCCTTCAATCGTTTGCCTCAACGCTTGCGCGACAGAACGCTTGCAGATAAGATAGGAACACGGATGGCACCCGTTGCCGCGGGTCTTGCCAACTCCGATACACGTTTTCATCGTGAGAAGTGGCCGTCTTCGCTTACGCGGGGGCGGCTATTTCATTCGGCCGATAAACAGACCGAGTTCGATAGCCGCAATCAACAACGCCAATAACGAAATAACATCGCTTACGTTCATACCAAATCCCTTCTAAAGGGAGTTGGCCCATCCGTGCTCCATAACAGTAGTCTAACGCAAAATGCAGGTAATAGGAACACTTGTTCGTATTACCTGCGCCCTTTTCTAATGCACAAACATGCGCACGAACTTGTGCTTCCAGCTTGCGTAGGGCGCATACCGAAACGGCACGTCCAGCCAAGTTGCCTTGTTCACGATGCTCTTCTTGTGGCTAAACGTATCGAAGCTCTCGCGTCCATGGTACTGCCCCATACCGCTCGCGCCCATGCCGCCAAAGCCCATATGGCTCGTAGCCAAGTGCATGATCGTGTCGTTGACACAGCCGCCGCCAAAGGGCACGTAGCGCACAAAGCGTTGCTGAACCGAACGGTCCTGGCTAAAGATATACAGGGCCAGCGGCGTCGAACGATCCGTAATAAACGTCTCGGCCTCGTCTAGGCTCTCAAACGTCAGCACCGGCAAGATGGGACCGAAGATCTCCTCCTGCATCACGGCGTCATCGGGGGTCACGCCGTCTAGGATCGTCGGCTCAATCTTGAGCGACGACTCGCGCGCCGTGCCTCCCAGCACGACCTTATCGGGATCGATCAGCCCGCGCACGCGCGCAAAATGCTTGGCGTTGACGATATGCCCGTAGTCCTCGTTATCGAGCGGATGCTCGCCAAACATACGGCGGGCCTCTTCCCTGATGAGGTCCAGCAGCTCGTCGTGCACGCGCGCATCGACCAGCAGGTAGTCGGGCGCCACGCAGGTCTGCCCCACGTTGAGCCATTTACCAAAGGCGATACGCCGCGCCGCAACCTTCAAGTTTGCCGTCGCATCCACGATGCAGGGGCTCTTGCCGCCCAGCTCAAGCGTCACGGGCGTGAGGTTTTTACTCGCGCGCTCCATGACGAGCTTGCCGACCGGAACGCTACCGGTAAAGAAGATCTTGTCCCAGCACTCATCGAGCAACGCTTCGTTCTCGGCGCGCCCGCCCTCGACAACCGTCACCAGGCGCGGATCAAATGCCTCTTCACAGATTTGCTTGAGCACCGCGCTCGATGCCGGAGCATAGGCACTCGGCTTGATGACCACGGTATTGCCCGCGGCAAGGGCGCCGGCGAGCGGCTCGAGTGTTAGCAAAAACGGGTAGTTCCACGGAGCCATGATGAGCGTGACGCCATAGGGCACGGCTTGCGTTTTGCACGCGCTCACGGCGTTGGCAAGATCACACGGACGCAGGCGCGGACGACTCCATCGAGCCACGTGAGCGATCTGATGACGAATCTCGGAAAGCGACGTGCCGATCTCGCACATATATGCCTCGTCATGCGACTTTCCCAAATCGGTCTTGAGTGCATGGGCAATATCGGCCTCGTGCGCCCGTACCGCATCGCGTAAACTCACGAGCGCGCGACGTCGGGCATCAACATCAAACGTAGCGTGCGTTTTAAAGTAAGTGCGCTGATCGCCGACAATGCGCGCAATTTCCTCGGTGTTCATGGCACCCTCCTAGTTCTCGTCCTCAAACATACCACCCGCGACAACCTCGTACATACGCTCGAGCTCCAAGCGGTCCATCAAAAGCGGAACGGGGTACAGCGGATTGGCCTCGGCATCGGCATGCGCCGCCATCTCGGGAATGTCGGAGCGGCGAATGCCCGAGACATATTTGGGGATTCCCAGGATCTCGTTCATGCGGTCGACCCAATCGAAAAAGGCCTCGGCCGCAAGACTATCCTGCGCGGTAGCCGGCGCAATGCCCGCCATGCGAGCAAGATCGGCAAGCTTGGGGGCGGCGGCGTCACCATAAGCGCGAAGCATGTGCGGCAGGATGATCGCGTTGGCCAAACCGTGCGGAATTCCGTATCGGCCGCCCAGACTGTGCGCGATGGCATGCACATATCCGACATAGGAGCGGGTAAACGCAACGCCCGCCTTATACGCCGCCGAAAGCATATTGCGACGAGCGCGCATGTCGTCACCATGCTCATAGGCCTCGAGCAAATTGTCGTGGATAAGCTGCACCGCCTGTCGCGCCATCTTGCGCGTATAGGGCGTGGTGCTTCGCCCGATAAAGGCCTCAACGGCATGCGTCAGGGCGTCCATGCCCGTCTGCCCCGTAATGGAAGCGGGCAAGCCGCACGTAAACTCGGGGTCGTGGACTGCAAAACGCGGGATGAGCACAAAGTCGTTAATGGGGTATTTGTAGTGCGTCCCGTCATCGGTAATTACCGCCGCAAGCGTGACTTCGCTTCCCGTACCGGCGGTAGTGGGAACGGCGATGAGCAGCGGCAGGCGACGATGAATCCGCAGCAGGCCGCGCATCTTGTTGATGGGCTTGTTTGGCTGCGCAATGCGTGCGCCTACGCCCTTGGCGCAGTCCATGGCTGATCCTCCGCCAAAGCCGATAATGGCCTGGCAGGCGCTCTCTCGATACAGGGACGCCGCCTCCTCCACATTCGAGACCGTGGGATTCGCACGCGTTTCGGCATAGACCGTAACGCCAATCCCCTGAGCCGTAAGCGCACGCTCGAGTGATGCCGTGAGTCCCAAACGTGCAATGCCGGGATCCGTCACGATAAGGACCTTCTGGATCGAGCGCTTTTGAAGCACCGCGGGCACATCCTCGGCATGCTCTAAAATGTGCGGCTCGGTATAGGGCAGGATCGGCAATGCAATGCGAAAAACCGTCTGATATGTTCGGCACCAGGCACGACGGGCTAGATGCATAAAGGAAACTCCCTCATTTGTTGATTGGTCAACATTTGCTCGACCGATTGTACTCAGCGACGGTCAAAGACGGCCTGCCAATCGTTAATCAATCAACATCTTCATATCTCAAAATTGTTTTATTAAAAATCATTCCTAATAGGCTTCACATTTGGTTGCATTTATGGATAATAGAACTCGTCAAGACGCACGTCCGGAGAGGGCCCTTACGGGACCGGACGAGCGCACAATCGCCATCGATCGAAAGGATCAAATCATGAAGTTTGTTTGCCCCGTTTGCGGTTATGTGGAAGAGTTCGACGGCGACCAGCTGCCCGAGGACTTCAAGTGCCCCCAGTGCGGCGTTCCCGGTTCTCGTTTCCTGAAGCAGGAGGAGGGCCAGCTCGAGTGGGCTGCCGAGCACGTCGTGGGCGTCGCCAAGATGGAGGGCGTCTCCGAGGACATCGTTGCCGACCTGCGCGCCAACTTTGAGGGCGAGTGCTCCGAGGTCGGTATGTACCTGGCCATGGCTCGCGTCGCCCATCGCGAGGGTTATCCCGAGATCGGCCTGTACTGGGAGAAGGCTGCCCACGAGGAGGCCGAGCACGCCGCCAAGTTCGCTGAGCTCCTGGGCGAGGTCGTGACCGACTCCACCAAGAAGAACCTCGAGATGCGCGTTGAGGCCGAGAACGGCGCCACCGCCGGAAAGACTGATCTTGCCAAGCGCGCCAAGGCCGCTGGCCTTGATGCCATCCACGATACCGTGCACGAGATGGCTCGCGACGAGGCTCGTCACGGCAAGGCTTTCGCCGGCCTGCTCAAGCGCTACTTTGGCTAAGCCAACCGCTTGAGACATAACCTCTAGCTCGATGAGGCCCGGACCGTATTGGTTCGGGCCTTTTTGTGTCTCGAGGACTCGTTAACGCCCTGAAATAGAGCTATCTTCGGCATCGGTCTCTCGTCAAAAACTAAGTGAGTAGACTTTTCGAAACTTGCCGAGCAGACCATCCGTATTGCTTTATAAAGTCGCAGGGAAATGACTTGTTTCAAAACGGCCTGGTCGCCATCAAGCCAAAAGTCTACTCACTTAGAACCGCAGCCGTCCACGATCGAACTGTTTTGTGTCTAACGGGCATCTTTCCGTCAATTACTCCCAATTTTGTCCAGTCAACGAATAGTTCAGACCGAAGTAATGTCTCAGCCCTTTGCTCATCTGAGCTTTTATCGCGATATTCAGCATCGAGCATCCTGCATACGGTCTTAACGATCGCGCGGAATCTACCCTCATCGGATATCTGTCTGTGTGTCAGGAGAAGTACATCGTAGCCCATGGCCTGAAGGGCCGTCATGCGGTCAGCGTCACGCAAGCCATCCCCTGCGCGTCCGTGCGAGGCCTTTCCCTGACATTCAATGGCCACCTGTCGCCTACCGTCCGGTGAAGAAAGAAGTAGGTCGATATATACACGGGACTTTCCCACAATCGCTCGAGCACTTGTGTTTAGCATCACTTCAACATTAAGCTCTATGCCGCAAAAACCTTCGCCTCCCAGGGATCGCGGCAGTGCAAGTAGCAAATACGCCTCGACCTCAAAAGGCGACGCGGCACCCAATGGAACGAGTTGCGATACCGCCATAAATCTATTGCCGTAACGCATCCCACAAACATCTGAACAAAAACGGTCAAGGTCTCCGCCCAAAACCAAAGCGTCTCGACGCCATAAATTTGAGGCGGTGCCGTCCTCGGACGGGCAGCGCGCCCAACCGAACGTTGTCGAAATCGCACCCGAATCAATTGCACGCGAAAGCTCCGTCTCAAGTAACGCCGGCAGGGCACACACCGCAAACAAGCCACACATCTCCGCCAATACCAAAAGAAGCTGAAGATCCGTCAGATGCCGTGACATGATGAATGCCGTCAGTAGAGGAGACGTAATCAAAAATCCATGCTCCGTTTCCAGCACGGATTCCCTGGGGAGCTCACCAAGAAACAGCCGCTGCCTAATGCTGGCAGGACAAGTCCGTTTGTTTCTCGTCCGAACCAATGTATGCAACGGAAAACCGAGCGCGACCGCAGCCGTCGGGTTGCGGGCGAGATCATATCGCTGCCGGTCTTCTTCCGGTCGTGGAAGCGGCGGACACAAAGCGCGGACTTGAGGAGGCAAACGCCAGTACCTAAAAGCCGATATGTCACAAAGTAGATCCTTCATAGGCACAGGAAAACACGAATTTCAACCCAGTCAGTCACGCATTGGCGCGAACGCGCCAAAAATGGTGCCGAACGGACTGCCAAGTTTTCAACAGCCCTCCCCAACTGGCCAAAAGCTTGCCGAGAGCTGGACGAAGTTCTGTTGAAAACCCCATTTTTTTCTCATGCAGAAGCTTTGCGCGACAAGTGAGTAGACTTTTTTGAACATCCCGAGCAGCCCGGTCATCCTGCTTTTCAAAACCGCAGGTAGATAGCTTGTTACAAAACTGCCTGGTCGCCAAAGTTCCAAAAGCCTACTCACTTAGGTTGCAGAGTGCTCCCATTAGCTGCGATTCCAAGGTATTTAGCGCTTTTGGACTCAAATCGTCATACTGAACAAGAATTTGACTTGAGTTTTCAGGGACAGATGCGCCATCGGCACACCAATAACAGTCACTGATATCGACGAACGGGATACTAGAGCGCGTGAGGGCCCGCACAAAAGAGCTTCCGCCCGCTCCACGCTCCGCAACCACGATACAGTAAAGGCCCGCGTCTGCATGCTCCATCGAGACCTCTCCTGCCGGAAATACCTTCCGCACAAGCGCCATCAGGCCATCACGCGCCTCGCGAGCACGAACGCGCACGCGGTTCACATGTCGCTCGTAATCACCCGATTCCAGCAAACGCGCCAAAGCGACCTGATCAACAGAGCTCACCGACGAGGCGTAGAAACCAAGGTTGCGCCTAAACCGCTCCATTAACTCATCGGGCAACACCATGTACGCCAAACGCAACGCCGATGAAAGGCTCTTCGAAAACGTGTTGGTGTAGATAACCGACTGGGCGGCATCGATCGACGCGAGCGCGGGAATCGGCTTCCCGGCAAGGCGAAACTCACAATCAAAGTCATCTTCGATGAGATACCGACCTGGTCGCTCGGCGGCCCAGCTCAGAAGCGCATAGCGCCGCGCAATGCTCGTCACAAGGCCGGTCGGATACTGATGGGACGGCATCAGATGAAGTACATCGGTCCCGGTTTTCTGCAGAGCGCTCAAGTCCACGCCCTCATCATCCAACGGGATATGTCGAACTTTGCAGCCCATAGCCTGATAGATGCGCGTCAGACGTAAATAGCCCGGGTCCTCAACGGCATACACCTTGTCAGCGCCAAGCAACTGAACCAACATGGTATCGAGCAGCTGGGCGCCCGCGCCGATAACAATGTTATTGGGATCGACATTCATGCCCCTTGTCCCACGCAGGTGGTGAGCAATTGCGCGTCGCAGCCGAGCGGTGCCCTGCGCCGGTGCGGGCGAAAAGATTTCGCGCTCATCTTCGGATGCCAGCGTCGCCCGTAGTGCGCTTTGCCAAAGCCGCGCCGCCTCCAAAGCGGAAGGAGAAAGTGCATCGAACAGCTCGACCTGTCCGTTGACATCATGCGCGCTGAGGCCCACAGAGACGGTATCTCGGTCGATGCCCTGCGAAGCCAAAGGCAAAACCGGTGCATCCGGAAGCTTGCAAGCGTAGTAGCCACGACGCGGCATTGAGCAAATATAGCCCTCGGCAAGTAACTGGCTATATGCATTCTCGATGGTAATGACACTGATTCCCAGATGACTGGCAAAGGCGCGCTTAGACGGAAGATGCTCCCCCGCCACAATACGTCCAGCAACAATATCATCTCGAATTTGCTGGTAAACATACTCATAAAGCGATGCTTCGCCGCGTTTTTCCAAATTGTAGTCAAGCATGAGTTTGCCACCTGACCTTATCGAGCTGTTCAATCTGGTATTAGGCTGACATTATTATTATCTCGAAAACTGAGTATTTTGCCATACCCAGCTCCCCGATAGGATGTTCCGTCAAGCAATGCACATGCCAACCAAGGGAGCAACCATGGCAGAACAGACCAGCAAGGCCGATCGCGTCAAACTCAATCGCGAACTCGCGCAGATGCTCAAGGGCGGCGTCATCATGGACGTCACCACGCCCGAGCAGGCACGCATCGCCGAGGAGGCAGGCGCCTGCGCCGTCATGGCACTCGAGCGCATCCCGGCCGACATCCGTGCCGCAGGCGGCGTCTCGCGCATGAGCGACCCCAAGATGATCAAGGGCATCCAAGAGGCCGTCTCCATCCCTGTTATGGCCAAGTGCCGCATCGGTCACATTGTCGAGGCGCAGGTCCTGCAGGCTATCGAGATCGATTACATCGACGAGTCCGAGGTTCTCTCCCCTGCCGATGACGTCTATCACATCGACAAGACCCAGTTTGACGTCCCGTTTGTCTGCGGCGCCCGCGATCTGGGCGAGGCGCTGCGCCGTGTTGCCGAGGGCGCCACTATGATTCGCACCAAGGGTGAGCCGGGTACGGGCGACGTCGTCCAGGCCGTGCGTCACATGCGCAAAATCCAAAAGCAGATCCGCGACGTTGTTGCCCTGCGCGACGACGAGCTCTTTGAGGCAGCCAAGCAACTGCAGGTTCCGGTCGAGCTGGTGCGCGAGGTCCATGCCACGGGAAAGCTTCCCGTCGTGAACTTTGCCGCCGGCGGCGTAGCGACCCCCGCCGACGCCGCGCTGATGATGCAGCTGGGCGCCGAAGGCGTCTTTGTCGGCTCGGGCATCTTTAAGAGCGGCGACCCCGCCAAGCGCGCAGCCGCCATCGTCAAGGCCGTGGCAAACTTCACCGATGCCAAGCTCATCGCCGAGCTTTCGGAGGACCTGGGCGAGGCCATGGTGGGCATCAACGCCGACGAGATCGAAATCATCATGGAGGAGCGCGGACGCTAGTCCGGCAGAAAGGATCGCACATGAGCGATTACGCAGACCAGACAGTCGCCGTGCTGGCGGTCCAAGGTGCTTTTGCCGAGCACGAGGCAAGACTATTCGAGCTTGGCGCACACTGTATTGAGCTGAGGCAGGCGGCTGATTTGAAGCAGGACTTTGACCGTCTGGTACTTCCCGGCGGCGAGTCTACCGTTCAAGGGAAGCTGCTTGATGAGTTGGGCATGCTCGAGGAGCTTCGTGCCCGTATCGCTGAAGGTATGCCCGTCCTGGGCACCTGCGCCGGCCTGATTCTACTGGCTCACGACCTTGCCGCCCATGACGATAAGGGCACGCCGCGTCTGGAAACCATGGATGTACTTGTCGAGCGCAATGCCTACGGCAGGCAGCTCGGCAGCTTTCGAACCAAGGGGCAAATAGCCGGCATCGACGGTGAAGTGCCGCTGACGTTTATCCGCGCGCCCCGCATCGTCGAGGTCCACGGCGACGCCAAGGCCTTAGCGAAAGTCGACGGTCGTATTGTCGCCGCCCGTCAGGGCAACCAGCTCGGCGTAACCTTCCACCCCGAGCTCGACGACGATACCCGCCTCCACGAACTGTTCCTACAAATGTAGGCATCGAAATCAACAAACGAAACGAGAGTGGATAATCTCCCACTTAGAGCTTGAATGCAGGCTCAAACCGGGAGATTATCCAATCTCGTTCTATATAGTCGTTGGGGACGTTCTTAAACGACTAGTCAAACAAGAACGTCCCCAACGACTAGTCATTTAAGAACGTCCCCAATGACTACCTTTTGGCAGGTTTGAATCAAGGCAACGCCGATGTTTTGGCACCGACAGCGAGCGCCCACCAGAGCGAACAAATTGGCATGAAAAGAGGACGGCATAGACCTTCTGGTCATGCCGTCCTCTTTGAATGACAAGTTGTCGCTCTGGTGGGCGCGCAGCGTCAACTAGTTACGCGGTTCGTAGAACCGCGTAACCCCTAAAAGCGGTTGCCGCGGAAGCCGCCGCCGTTGCGGCCGCCACGATCGCCGCCGCGACCGCCGCGGTCGTTACCGCGGTTGCCGCCGAAGCCGCCACGGTTGCCACCGCGATCGCCATAGCCACCACGGTTGCCGCCAAAGCCGCCGCGACCGCCACGGTCGCCGCCACGGTCACCAAAGCCGCCACGGCCGCCACGATCGCCACCGCGACCGCCGCGGTCGCCACCACGGCCACCGCGTTCGCCAAAGCCGCCGCGACCGCCGCGGTCGCCGCCACGGCCACCGCGATCGTCACGACCGCCGCGAGGACCGCGGTCCTCGTCCAGGCCCATGGCGACGAGCGGAGCGATGACCTTATCGAGAGCGGCCATCAGCTCGGTGGCCTCCTCGTAAGAAAGCTCAGGCAGGAGCTTCTCCTTCTTGTTGGCAAGCTCGACCAGGCCCTCAGCGGCATCCTCGGCAGCGAAGACAACGATCTTGCGCATATCGCCCTCGGCGTCGTCGATGCGGCCAACCAGATCGGCAGCCTCGGCCTCGGCCATCAGGCCATCGAGCTCACGAAGGCGCATGCCCAACAGGTCGGACATTTCCTTCTGCTCCATCTTGGGCTTGAGGTCAAGGAGCTTGATGGCGCGCTCGATGTTCGCCATGCGCTCGGCCTTGGCCTCCTCCTCTTTGGAAATAGCAAAGCGACGGCTACGCAGCAGGCGGGCGGCCTTCTGCATCTTGTCCATCAGCTCTTCGTCATCGTAATCAACGGCGGCCTCGACAACCTCGGCCTCCTCCTCGGCGGAAACCTCGTCAGCAGCCTCAACCTCGGCAGCTTCGGTCTCCACGGTCTCGACTGCCTCGACCTCGGCAGCCATGGTCTCGTTCTCGGTCTCGTTCATAATCTCTTCGTTCTCAGACATGAGACTCCTTCTTGGCCCTCTCGGGCATCATCGCCCCATTCGCGGGGCCCGTCGCGCACTCTTTGCGCTTTAAACATTCATGCCTCTCGGCAAAACGTCCATTAGTTTATGGTGTCGCCATCCAATCTAGCTGCAGAATCTATGTGCACACATTAATGCGACATGTGCGACTCGCGACGAGCGTACACCAGCGACACCGCGAACCCGACCACGGCAATTACAGCCGCCACACGCACGGCAGTTGCAAATCCAATCGCCTGGGCAACGTCCGTCGCAGCGCCAGCGGTGCCGGCAGTCGCCGCAGAACTCGAGAGCAGGCCGATAAACAGCGACGGGCCAAACGATGCGGCAATCATGTTCCACGTGTTGAGCAATGCCGTTCCGTGAGGATGCTCAGCGGCAGGAAGCGTCTCCAAGCCGGCCGTCTGCGAGGGGCTCAGCACCAGGCCGACTCCGGCATACACCACAACGGTCAGCGCCACGACGACGCCGATGTTCATGCTTGCCGCCGTCATCGAGATTGCAGTCTGCCCCACGGCAATCAGGGCAAAGCCGACCGGCAGCAGCGGCCATGCGCCACGGGCGTCCATCACGCGTCCGCCCACAATCGAGGTCACGGCGTTGCAGGCAATCGCCGGCAAAATGAGCAGGCCCGCAACAAGTGCGGTCATGCCGTAGGCACCTTCAAAATAGAGCGGCAACAAAACGCTCATCGAGAACGTCGTCATCATCGACACCACCACAAGCAGGCACGCAGGCCAAAAACGAACGCTCGCCATGGGACGCACGTTAAGCACCGGATGCTCGAGCTTGAGCTGACGGGCCGCAAACAGGCCGAGCAGCACAAGGGCGGCGAAGAGCGTCACGATGCCGGCAATCAGATTGGTCGAGAACTCGCCTACGGAATACACAAATGCCGTAATACCGGCAGCGAGCAAAACAACCGACAGAATATCAAGCGTGGCGTTCGAACGCTCTCCGACATTCTGAACAAGCTTTACGCCCGCCGCAGCGACCACAATGCCGCCCACCAGCGGCACTACGAACACCGCCCTCCAGCCAAACAACGTGCACATAAGACCGCTGATCACGGGTCCAAACGCCGGCCCCAGCGTAATGCAGGCACCGCCCAGGCTCAGATACAGACCGAGCTTCTCGCGCGGAGCGCAAGACAGCACCACGTTCATCATGAGCGGGAACAAGATGCCCGATCCCGCAGCCTGCAAAATACGGCTTGGCAGCAAAACGCTAAATGACGGAGCGAACAGGCACAGGACTTCGCCGGCGACCATGCATCCGCATGCGAAAAACAGCAGCTTGCGCGTCGAGAAACGGCCGGACAGGAAGGCCATGATGGCCGTAAAGATCGACGTCACGATCATGTAGCCCGAAACGAGCCACTGTGCCGTGGTGGCACTCACCGAAAAGGCTGCCATAATGTCGTGCAACGCCACGTTAATGATGTTCTCGTTAAACGCGGCAACAAAGGCTGCAATATACATTACGACGAGAATCGCCGCAGAGGCCGATGGCGTTACTTGAACTTGTTGCTGAGATTTGCTCCCCATGCATTTCCTTCCTCTTGGAACGACAGTCGCATCGCCCCAGAGGAACGGTCCAGGGCGAAAAATGAGCCCTAGACTTACGCCAGACGCCGTACACGACGAATCTGGCAACATGGTCCAACATCGAAAGATTGTAACGCGGACGCATGGCTTTCCTTCCGCGCTATTATTAAAAGTCCACGAAAGCATAAGACATGAGGAGCCCGCCATGATTAAACCCATCATGAAGTCCGAGTTCTTTTTACGCCTGCCCTCCGAAGACGCCGGCCTCGAAGACGCCGCGACCGGGCAGGATCTCCTAGATACACTCCACGAGCATGAGCGCGAGTGCGTGGGCCTCGCCGCCAACATGATCGGCGTGCGCAAACGCATCATCTGCGTAAAGGACGGCAACAGGACACTCCTGATGTACAACCCTCAAATTCTTGAGCAGGTCAATGCCTATCAGACGAGCGAAGGATGCCTCTCGCTGATCGGCGAGCGTCCCTGTACCCGCTATCGCCGCATTAAGGTTGAGTATTTGGACGAGAACTTCGTTCACCGCATCAAAAACTTCTCGGGCTACACCGCCGAGATCATCCAGCACGAAATCGACCACTGCAATGGCGTCGTGGTTTAGGCCACCTGCCAAAATGAGGGTACCGGAGGCCTCCCTATGGATATCAGCCGCTTTGGCGAATTCGCCATCTTAGCGCAGTCACGCACGTTTCTTGATGCGGCGGAACTGCTTTTCATGTCGCAATCAACCCTCTCCAAGCACATCATGGCAATGGAGCACGAACTCGGCTGCAAGCTCATCGATCGAAGCCAGCGCCACGTAACACTCACCGCGCAAGGTGAAGCGCTCCTCCCCTATGCGCAAAAAATTGCGACGCTTCAGCACCGCTATCTTGCCGCCATTCAAATAGGCGCAGGTGAGCCGCTCGAGCACCTCACCGTAGGTTCTATCCCCATTATGGCCCCTTATGGGATCACGGACGCCGTCATCGATTTTCAGCAGGCGAACCCCTCATATTCTGTTGAGCTCATCGAGGGCGAGGGCGACACACTCAAGCGCATGCTCCTGCACGAGGACATTGACCTGGCCTTCATCCGTGACGGCGGCGCCATCGAGCCGGAGTTCAAAAAGATTCCCTTTACGACCGACCGGCTCGTGGCCGTCCTTCCGCTCGACCATCCGCTCGCCGAACGTGACGCCGTTGAGATAGACGACCTTATCGACGAGAATTTCCTCATGCTTCCCCAAGGCTCGTTCGTAAGCGAGCTCGTCCTTTCCCTTTGTCGCGAAGCTGAATTTGGCCCACGTGTTACGTTCACCGGCAAACGAGCCGAGAACATCATCTCCCTTGTCGCGCGCGGCGCCGGCGTCTCATTCCTCATGCGCAAGCCGGCGGAATCGCTTGCCAGCGGAAAGGTAGCCCTGGTGCCGCTTGAGCCCGCGACGACCTCCGAGGTCAGGCTCTACCTCAAGCGGAACGCCGCGCACTCGCAGGCGGTCGTCTCGTTCATCGGCTTCCTCCCCTACCGTCAGCTCCTGCAGGGCGACCGTACATCTTCCACCGCGGCACGACCGTCATAATCCCCGCTGCTCCACAACCGCAGACCTGTGTCCGCAAACACGCTGACAACGGCACATAATACAAATATGCCTCGGGCGGCACGTCGCCGTCCGAGGCATATTTAGTTAAGGCTCTGTTAGACCAGGATTGACATACATGTGTCCCCACGGTGCCATATCGTTAG
>UQIN01000013.1 GCA_900541035.1 uncultured Collinsella sp.
GATATGGCACCGTGGGGACACATGTATGTCAATCCTGGTCTAACAGAGCCTTAAATAATCATTTGGCTGCCCGCTGGCTAAGTGAGTAGACTTTTTTGGAAATGCCGAGCACCCAACATATTTGCCTCAATAAAACCGCTGGTCACGGACTTGTGCTTTGTCGGTGTGGTCCGGGATTCGGTAAAAGTCTACTCACTTAGTTTTGCGTGTCCGCAACGAGACTCCAGCCGGGGTGATTCCACCGCAAATTAGCTTCTCCCATCGCCGCAATTAGGCGCCGTACGGATTCCGGTCCCTCTCTATGCGTTGGCGGATGTGGGCGTACTCGATAATCAACAGTACCAGCAGTAGGGCCATGATGGCTAGGTAGCTCACGACGGCGCCCATCAGGCCGAGCAGATTGATCAGAATCACCGGGAGCACCACGCTCACGGCAAAGCAGATCAGGTAGATCTTGGTGACATCTCCAGCGTGGCGCAGCACCGTGATGATGGCGTAGATAAAGTCGATGGCCGCGGTGACGCCGCCGGCGACGACCATCAGCAGCGCCAGCGTACGGTAGCGTTCAAAGCTGAGACCGTACATAAAGCTCATGAGGGGAATACCGGGACCTGCCATAAATGCGGCGCACACGCCGGTGATGACCACGATCAGCGCCATAACGGCAACAATAATCAGGTCAAAGCGGCGACGCTTGCGCGGATTCGCCCAAATGCTCGACAGACGCAGGAGCTGCGGTTTATAGATAAATCCAATGCTCAACAAAATTCCCTGCGCCGGAAAGAACAGGGCATTAAAGTACAGCTGATACTTGTAGGCCAGCGCGCCTTCCAGCACGAACTTGGGCATGCTCTCGATAAGGTTAAACAGGAACAGTGCGCCAAAGAGCGGGGCGCACTGGATAAACAGGTGGCCAGCCTCGCGCAGGCTCATGCGGCGTGATTTTTCGGTCTCGAGCAGGGCGAGCGGGGCGGTGACCAGCACGAGCGAGGCAATCGCGGCGATGCCCATGGCCATGGCCGCGATGGGCATGCTGCGCGTGAGGAACAGTGCCACGCTAAAGACCGCGATGACGCCGGCGGAACGCAGCGTTTGGCTCATGCCGGCCAAATAGAGCTTGTCGGCCTGCTGCAGGCGGCCCTCGTACACGTCGGCGATGCCGTCGATCACCTTATAGAGGTAGACGCCCAGGCCGATCGTGGCCATCTGCGCATCGTAGCCGCGTGCGCTGCTGTACGTGAGGCCGCAGCCTAGTGCGAGCGCTCCGCAAAGCCAACGGTTGAGCTGGTAGGAGGCGAAGGAGGTTTTTTCGTTGATGTCCGAGACCTGAAAGTTGCGCACGCCGTAGTTGCACGCGATCATGATGAGCGTGCCGGTAACAAAGGCGATGGAGAACTTGCCGGCCTCCTCGGCGCCCACGAGCTGCGTCGACACAATGGTGAGCAGCGGAAACGCCATGCCCCATACGGCGGTGCCCAGGGTGTTCCAAAGATAGTCGCGACCGGTGGCGTGCTCCTCGTATTCCGCTTCCTGCATGGAGAAGCCGCCGCCGTAGACGGCGCCGAGCAGACGGTTCCACCAAGCGTTGACCATGCGGCGGACGGGGCCGGGCTTGCGATCGCGTTCGCGCCGGCGACGTGTGGCTTGGCTGCTATCGGGCCCGCCGGCGTTGCGCTGACTCAGCTCTTGGATGCGTGCGAGTTCCTCGGCAGTGTGCGAGGCAGGGAAGAGGCCGTTCTCGATGCGGCCGCCCTGGGCCTTCGCGGCGCCGTCTCTCGATGCAGCGGGGTTGGAGACGCCGTTGCGGCGGGCGATGGCGCGGCGAATGCTATCGAGGGGCGTGATGCTCAAAGCGGAGTCCTTTCTATTGCTGCGCTTTAGTATAGACGCGACGGTGTTCGTTCGTGTTTTTGAACGGATTGTTCAATAATTTCGGCGGGCGGCTGTAATTTGTCGGTAAACGTGCGGTATCCTGTTGAAGTTTTGTGACACCCCCGATGCCGCCCACGCGGTACCAAGGAGCTTCTACCTATGGACGTCGCCGCATTCTTACTGGCTCTTGTGCCGATTATTTGGCTGGTCGTGATGCTGCTGTGCTTTAAATGGCCAGCTTGGAAGGCCGCTATCGGATCGTTTGTCCTTTCGTGCTTGCTTGCCTTCGCATGGTGGCACCTGCCGGCAGCGCAGATCGCGACCGCCTCGCTCGAAGGTTTTTTGATGGCTCTGTGGCCCATCGTCCTGGTGATCATCGCCGCGGTGTTCACGTATAACCTGTGCGTTCGTACGGGCGCCATGGACGTGATCGGCAGCATGATCACCTCCATCAGCAGCGACCGCCGTCTGCTGGCGCTGCTCGTGGCTTGGTGCTTCGGTGGCTTTATGGAGGGCATGGCCGGCTTCGGTACCGCTGTCGCCATTCCCGCCGGCATGCTCGCGGGCCTGGGCTTTGAGGCCGTGCCTGCCGTGCTCATCTGCCTGCTGGCCAACGGCGTGCCCACGCCCTACGGCTCCATCGGCATCCCCACGGTGTCCGTTGCCGACCTGGTGGGTTTGGATTCCCTTCACCTAGCGACCGTTCAGCTGGTGCAGCTCGCACCGTTCTTTGTGGTGATGCCGCTATTTATTGTGCTGGTTGCGGGCCGTGTTGCCGATGACCAGGGCAATGCCGCGAGTGTGGGCGAGCGTCTGCACGGTGTTGCCGGCGTGGCGTTGCTCTCCGGCGTGTCGTTTGTCGGCGCGGCTCTGGTCGTTGCCATGTTTGTGGGCCCCGAGCTGGCCGTGGTCGTAGGATCCATCGTTTCGCTCGCGCTGACAGCTGCGCTTGCCATGCGTGCCGAGAAGTCGGGGCATCTGGACGCACGCTTCCATATGAATATCGAGGCCGGCGAACAGCTCACCGTTAAGTCGGCGCTTTCGGCCTGGTCGTGCTTCATCCTGATCTTTGTGTTGCTGCTGGGCACGTCTAATCTGGTGCCCGCTGTACATGCTGCGCTCGCGCCGTTTGCGAGCCATGTGCAGGTGTATTGCGGTGAGAATCCCGGTATGCTTACGTTTTCGTGGATCAACACGCCAGGCGTCTGGATTTTCCTGGCGGCGTTTGTCGGCGGTGCCATTCAGGGCGCTTCGCCGCGCATGATGGGCGAGGTGCTGGCCGCGACTGTGAAGCAGATGACGCCGACGGTGATCACGATGCTTTCGGTACTGGGCTGCGCCAAGGTGATGGGCTATGCCGGCATGATTTCGTCGATCAGTGCGTTTTGCATTGCGGTCGCCGGCGGTCTCTACCCGATTCTGGCTCCGTGGATCGGCGCAGTCGGTGCGTTCGTGACCGGCTCGGGCACGTCCTCGGGCATGCTGTTTGGTCCCATTCAGAGCCAGGCCGCCACTGCGCTGGGTGTGAGCGACTACTGGATGGTCGCATTGAACGCCCTGGGCGTCGCCGCTGGTAAGATGATCTCGCCGCAGACCCTCGCCATTGGTCTTGCCGCCGTGCACGTGCGCGGTAAGGATGCCGAACTCCTGGGCGCGGTGCTGCCCTACGCTGCCGGCATGCTGGTCCTGATGAGCGCCATAGCCATGCTCGGCCAAGGCCTGCCGCTGTAGTCGGCACTTAGGGACGTTCCTTATGTGCCGGCACTTTGGGAACGTCCCTAAGTGCCGGCATCCGGGGGCGCTCCTTGAATGTTGCCTGTTCAAGAGTGTTCCCAATGACTAGGCGTTTAAAAACGTCCCCAATGACTAGGCCGCTTGCCTGCGATTTTTGACCGTTGGGCGGGCTTGCCGCCCTTGCCGCAAAAACGTTTTTGCATATCGGGTACAACGGGCTTTACGTGAGTAAAGTGCGCGCCTCGTCCACGTGTCGCGCTTTTAAAGGAGGCCCCATGCCAGGTGTTACCCCTGCAGAAGTTCTGTCCAACTTTGGCATTACGCTGGTCGAAGATCCTGCCGAGAACCAGCCCCGCCTGCTGGTCGACCTGCCGGCAGCCGAGCTCGTCGAGCACGCCATCCGTCGCAACGAAGGTCGTATGGCCTCCAACGGCGCGCTGGTGATCGAGACGGGGGAGCGCACTGGCCGCTCGCCTAATGACCGCTTTATCGTTGACACCCCCGATGTTCACGACAAGATTGCCTGGGGTGCGGTCAACCGCCCGCTGTCCGTCGAAAGCTACGAGGTCATCAAAGCCGGCATCGTCGACTATCTCAACGAGCGCGATGTGTTCGTCACGCGCGGTATGGCCGGCGCCGATCGTAACCATACGCGTCGCCTGCTTGTCGCCTGCGAGCGTGCCAGCCAGGCGCTCTTTATTAAGCAGATGCTCGCCCGCCCGCTTGCCCGCGAAATCGCGCGCACCGGCGAGCCGGACTTCTGCGTCCTTGCCGCGCCAGGTTACCAGTGTGACCCCGCCATCAAGGGCCTCAACTCCAGCGCCGCGGTGGTCATCAACTTCCAGGAGCGCGTGATTCTGGTCGCGGGCACCGGCTACTCCGGTGAGATCAAAAAGTCCATCTTCAGCGTCATGAATTACCTGCTGCCCGTCGAGGATGACGTACTGCCCATGCATTGCTCGGCCAGCATGGATCCCGTCACGCACGAGACCGCGATTTTCTTTGGCCTGTCGGGCACCGGCAAGACCACGCTTTCGGCCAACCCCACGCGCCTGCTGATCGGCGACGACGAGCACGGTTGGTCCGACATGGGCATCTTTAACGTCGAGGGCGGCTGCTACGCCAAGTGCGAGGGCCTGGACGTGTTCCACGAGCCCGAGATCTTCAACGCCGTCCGCTTTGGCGCCATCTGCGAAAACGTGGTGCTCGACGAGAATCGCAAGCCCAACTACGACGACGTCTCGATCACGCACAATACGCGCGTGGCCTACCCTGTGGAGCACATTCCCAACGCGTGGACCAAGGGCATGGGCACCACCCCGAGCGTCGTGCTGTTTTTGACCTGCGATGCCTTTGGCGTGCTGCCGCCCATCTCGCGCCTGACGGCCGACGCCGCCATGTATCACTTTGTGACGGGCTTCACCGCCAAGATCCCTGGCACCGAGGTCGGCGTCACCGAGCCCACGCCCACGTTCTCCTCGCTGTTTGGTGAGCCGTTTATGCCGCTCGATCCTATGGTCTACGCCAAGATGCTCGGTGAGCGTATCGCCGACGGCCGCACGCGCGTCTATCTGGTCAACACCGGCTGGATTGGCGGCGGCTACGGCGTGGGTCATCGCATCGAGCTGGCCTACACGCGCTCACTGGTCGCTCGCGCCCTCGACGGCACCATCGAGGACAGCGAGTTTGTGCACGACGATATCTTTAATGTCGACATTCCCACTACGTGCCACGGTGTGCCCGATGGCATCCTGGTGCCGCGCCAGTACTGGCAGAGCACCGCGCGCTACGACGAGGCGGCGCACAACCTGGCGGTGATGTTCGAGGAGAACTTCGAGAAGAAGTACTCGCACCTGCCCGAGTCCGTCAAGGCTGCCGGTCCGCACGCCCAGGTGTCCGCCGACGCCCGCCATCGCGGCCGCGGCTTGCTGGGGCTCCGCCACTAGCGTCGCCTCAGACCCAAAACCACCACAAAGGGGACAGGCACCTTTGTGGTGGTTTTGCTCGCGCGGATGACTCAGGTTACAATACGCCTGACATATCGCCCCCTTCTCCGGATGGGGGCAGCGTAAGCGCTCTTGTGGCGGCACCGTAGGACTTTGAAGGTGGCCGTCGTAAGGGCGCTTTTTAGGTGCCCTCGCTCGGGCGCGCACAATGAAGGGAGAGCGTATGAAGAGCTTTATTGCCGAGGATTCATTCTGGGAGCTGTTTCCGCGGGCAGCGGTCGGCGTTGTGGTTGTGAAGGGCATGAAGCCCGCGGCTCAGATTCCTCAAGAGGACGTGGACGCGATTGCGGCGCTGCTCGATCGCGCCAACATCGATGCGGAACGCCACCTGACGAGTGATACCATCAGCGAGAATGCGCCGGTTAAGGCTTGGCGTGACGCGTACCGGCTGTTCAAGACCAAGAAGGGCGCGCGTTGCTCAGTTGAGAACTTGCTCAAACGCGTGCTCAAAGGCAAGCCGGTGGGCCACATTACGCCCGCGGTGGATATTTACAACACGGTGTCGCTGACCTACGCGCTGCCCGTGGAAGGCGAGGATCTGCATGCGATCGAGGGGGACCTTCGCCTGAAGGTGACCGACGGTGGCGATGCGTTCTTGCCGCTTGGCGAGGAGGCGGACGATCCGACGCTGCCCGGCGAGCTCGCCTACATCGACGATGCGGGCGCTGTGTGCCGCTGCTGGAACTGGCGCGACGGCGTTCGCACGGCGCTGTCCGATGATTCGGCCGATGCGTTCCTGGCGATTGAGTGCGTGGAGCCCGAGCGGATGGGGGATTGCCAGGCTGCGATCGATCGCTTAGCCGAGCTGCTTGAGCGCTATCTGGGAGCGACGGTTGTCATTAAGACGCTTGTGACCCGCGACAATCCTTGCGTGGAACTGTAGCGGCGCCTAGAACCTATTGATGCCCCAAACCACCACAAAGGTGCCTGTCCCCTTTGTGGTGGTTTTTATGTTGATGGGTTAACAAATGGGGTATTTGGGTACGGGTGTCGCCTTATGCGACTAAGATGTTTACCCGTTAGCATTATGCAAGCGAAAGGCGGTCGTCTCCCATGCAGCAGAGCGACGAGACACGTTTCGAGGACTTTGTCGGACTGATCAGCGGACTCTACAAGGAGATCCAGCGCATTAAGACGTCTGAGGGCGCAAGGCTGGGTCTCAAGGGCTCCGACGTTATGTGCCTGTACTATCTTGAGCGCAGCAAGGACGGCCTGACTGGCGCCGACCTGGCTCGCATGGCAGGCGTGACCCGCGCCGCCGTCTCGCGTACGCTGGCGCATCTGGAGGAGGGTGGCTACGTCGAGGTCGATGATTCGGGCGATGCCGCCGTTAAGTATCGTGCTCCGGTGCGCCTGACCGCTCTGGGCGGCGAGAGCATGAGCGAGGCGGACCGCATCATTCGCGAGGTGCTCGATACCACCGGTAAGGCTATGGGTGTGGAGCAGCGCGAGCAGATGTATGCGTCGCTGCGCACGATTCTCAACACCCTGCGCGAGATCTAAGGCCGCCAAGGCATTTGCTTCCAATTAACAACTGCATAGTCCCGTTTGAGTGCGTATGCCGTGCCGGGGCATTGCTGTCAAAATTCCCCGCGAGAGGTCCGCGAAAGAAAGGATTCGCTATGTCCATTCGTATTATTACCGATTCCGCGAGCGATATGTCGCCGGCTGAGCACCCCGCTCTGCATGTTCTGCCGCTGTCCGTCACCTTTGGCACCGATGTGTACATGGATGGCGTCGACATCGATCACCAGCGCTTTTACGAGATGCTCGTGGAGCGCGATGAGCTGCCCAAGACCGGCCAGGTCAACCCGTACGCGTTTTCGCAGGCTATTGCCGAGGCGCGTGATGCCGGCGATGAGGCTGTGATTATTACCGTGGGCGCTAAGCTTTCGGGCACCAATCAGAGTGCCCGTACCGCACTTGCCGAGGCGCCGGGCGGCGACGTGTACGTGGTGGATAGCAACAACGTCACTCTGGGTGAGCGTGTCCTGGTCGAGTATGCCCTGCGCCTGGTGGACGAGGGCCGTAATGCGGCCCAGATCGCGGCGGCCGTCGAGGCCGTCCGTGACCGCGTGGTCGTCATCGGCCTGCTCGAGACGCTGGAGTACCTGGTTCGCGGCGGTCGTCTATCTGCTGCGGCCGGCGCCGTGGGCACGCTGCTCAACGTGAAGCCCGTGGTGGCTGTCGAGGACGGCCTTATCGTGCAGTTGGGCAAGGCGCGCGGTTCCAAGAACGGCCGCAACCTGCTCAACCAAAAGGTCGAAAAGTCAGGCGGCATCGACTTTTCCATGCCGCTGGCGCTGGGCTATACGGGCCTTTCGGATGCGGTGCTCAAGAAGTATGTCGAGGACAGCGCGGCACTGTGGGCTGGCCACACCGAGGGCGAGTTGCCCGTTCACACCATCGGCGCCACCATCGGCACCCACGTAGGCCCCGGCGCCGTCGCCGTAGCCTTCTTCCAGCCCGCCAACTAACCGACCTGCCATAAACCACCACAAAGGGGACAGGCACCTTTGTGGTGGTTTATGCTTTTCCGGGTGGAAGGGAGCGAGCAATGGCGTCTGAGGGCTTTTTTGAACGGGTGTACGAGGTGGTCGAGCAGATCCCCGAGGGGATGGTCGCCACGTATGGCCAGGTGGCGCTGCTTGCCGGTCGTCCACGAAGTGCGCGGTACGTGGGGTATGCCCTGCATAGTAATCCGCGCCCCGGCGAGATTCCCTGTCACCGCGTGGTGTTTGCCGACGGGCACATATGCGAGGGCTTCGCTTTTGGCGGTCCCGATGCTCAACGTGAGCTTTTGCTAGGGGAAGGTGTGGCGTTTAAGGACGACATGCACGTCGACTTGGCCGCCTGTCGCTGGCCTGCCGGGCTCTAGCGGTTCTGCCGTGGCGAAAACCACCACAAAGGCGCCTGTCCCCTTTGTGGTGGTTTTACGCTGTAGGTTTACCAGAGCTAACTTATGGAGAAGGTGTGGTGGCGTACTTTTCCATCAGAAAGTAAACCACGGTGAACTATATTGGTTTCAGCAACGGAGCAGGCAATAGGCGATGAAAAAGCCTGCCCTGTTGAGTTTGATTCGCATTCCTCCCCTCTGTGCGATTCAACGGTGTACTTCGGGAACAGGCCCGCTGGCAACTAGCTGCCGGCGGGCCTGTTCCTGTTTGTCGAGGGGGTGCGATGGACGGAGCCGAAGCGGTCCGGCTCCAAAAAAGGCGGACGCCGTAGCGCCCGCCCTAAAGCAATCGAAAGCTCAAGCCAGCAGATCGGTCTAGTACACCATGCCCATGGCGTCCTGAACCTCGGCCAGGGTCTGCTCGGCGATCTCGTTGGCGCGACGGTTGCCCTCGTGCAGCACGTCCTTCACGTAATCCAGATCGTTCTCGTAGCGCTGGCGACGCTCGCGGATAGGTGCGAAGTACTCGTTGACGGCCTCGGTCGCGTACTTCTTGAGCTGGCCGGAGCCGCCCATGCCAATCTCCTCGGCAATTTCGACCTCGGAGCGACCGGTGCAGATGGCGGCCGTCGAAAGCAAACCGGACACGCCGGGGCGGTTCTCGGGATCGAACGTGATCATGCGCTCGGAGTCGGTCTGGCTCTTTTTGATGCGCTTGGCCGTTTCCTCGGCGGTCATCGAGATGTTGATGGCGTTGCCGTAGCTCTTGCTCATCTTGCGGCCGTCCAGGCCGGGCAGCAGCGGGGTCTCGGACAGCAGCGCGTCGACCTCGGGGAACACCTTGCCGTAGCGGTTGTTAAAGCGGCGGGCGATGGTGCGGGTGAGCTCGATGTGCGGCAGCTGGTCACGACCGACGGGCACCACGTTGCCCTTGCAGAACAGGATGTCGCAGGCCTGATGCACCGGGTAGGTGAGCAGAAGGCCGGTAAGCTCATGGCCCGAGGCCTCCATCTCGGCCTTGACGGTGGGGTTGCGCGCCAGCTCGGCCTCGGACACCAGCGACAGGAACGGCAGCATGAGCTGGTTGGCGGCGGGCACGGCGGAGTGCGCGTAGATCATGGTCTTGTCGGGATCGATACCGCAGGCAAGGTAGTCCATGACCATGTTGTACACGTTGTCCTGGATGTGCTCGGTCGTGTCGCGGTCGGTGATGACCTGGTAGTCGGCGATGAGCACGTTGGTCTTGGCGCCCATGTTCTGCAGCTCAACACGGCCCTTGAGGGTGCCGAAGTAGTGGCCCAGGTGCAGACGGCCGGTGGGGCGGTCGCCGGTGAGCATGGTGAACTTCTCGGGCGTCTTGGTCAGGCCCTCGCGAATGGCGTTGCTCTTTTGCAGCGCGACTTCGTAGCTGTTCTCGTTTGGCATGATTGCTCCTAACGTTCGTTCGCAGGTTTTGATGATAACGCGTTTATTGGAGGGGCGGTGCGTAAGTAGGCGAGGGGCGGGAGAGGGACGCGCGTGCTGCGGCATGTGCGATGGGTGCGGCGCGGCCGCGCTTGGCTAACGGTGCCTTGGCACATCCTCGGCAGCTTGCCCTAGAGCTTGTGGTGGCGCTCTTCTTTGCGCTCCTCGGCTGCCTGCTCCTCCTGCTTAAAAGCGGGGTCGTCGGGGGTGACCAGTTCGTCCTCGTGCGTGCGCTTGTTGTAATGGTGGCGTAGTACGGGTTCAAACAGGTGCAGGTGCTTGGCGAAGGCCGCCGAGCCAATGGCGAGCACGGTAAAGATGAGCACACGCATGGGCACTTCGACCTGGTTAATCGCGGCGGCGCCGGCCGAAAGCATGATGCACCAGGCATAGATGAGCAGCACGGCCTGTTTTTGGTTGTAGCCTTCTTGGATCAGGCGGTGGTGGATGTGGCCCTTGTCGGCCTGCCCGATACTAATGTGGGCGCGCTTGCGGCGCACAATGGCGCTAAACGTGTCGATGATGGGCACGCCGGCAACGATGAGCGGAATGATAAGCGAGGTGAGTGCGGCGGTGCGGCTCACGTTGAGCAGCGAGATGGAGCCCAGCGCAAAGCCCAGAAGCAGCGACCCCGAGTCGCCCAAGAAGATGCTTGCGGGGTTGAAGTTGTAGCGCAAAAAGGCCAGACAGGCGCCAAAGAGCGCAATGGAGAGCGCGGCGGCGTCGATGCGGCCCGAGAGAACGGCCATCGAAAACATGGTGAACGACGCGATGCCGCAGATGCCCGTGGCCAAGCCGTCGAGGCCGTCGATGAGGTTAATGATGTTAGTGAATGCCACCAGATAGATCACGGTGATGGGGTAGGCGAGCCATCCGAGCATGATCTCGCCGGGAGCAAACGGGTTGACGATGACGCCGATTTTTAGGCCGCCCATGCAGGCGATAAGCGCGGCGAGGACCTGTCCGGCCAGCTTTTGCTTGGGCGTGAGCTGGAAGACGTCGTCGATAGCGCCGGTCGCAAAGATGACGGTAAAGGAGAGCGCCAGCATGGGATAGCTAATGTGAAGGCGCGGGTGCGGCACCAGGACGGGTGGCCAGCCTAGGTACCAGGTGCCTAGGATTTGCACAATGCAGGCAACGACCAGGCCCAAAAACACCGCCGTTCCGCCCAAACGCGGGATGGGCTTGGTGTTGATGCGGCGCTTAGAAGGATAGTCGACGGCATCGAGCTTAATTGCCAAGCGCTTGACCAGGGGCACCGCGAGGAAGGTCGTGATAAAAGCCGCCGCTGCCACGCATAGGTACGGTATGTAGCTCGGGGATGAAGCCATGAATCTAAAACCGCCAAGCGTCGAAGGAAAAGGTCAAAGGTTGCTACGCGGAAATGGCATAGCTGTCCCATGATACTCGACCGAGGGGGGTGCGGAGGTTTGCACCGTGCGATTATCACGCGCATACCAGATATTGGAATGTTGTCGATGGCTTGTCGGGATGCCGGCGGGGATCCATATGGACTGTATGGTGATTTTCGGCAAAAGAAAACCACCCCCCACGTTACGAAAATGAACCCACCTAAAACAGGTGGGTGCCCTCATCGACTGTTCCAGCGTCCTTAACAACGAAGGATACCTGTACTAGGCACGACTGTGTGGGCTCCCTAAATAAACGCGACGGTTCACCCAGTTGCTCCGCGGGGGGCGGAATACCTACATCATAAAGCGGCACTTTATCGATTCCAGTCTTGACATTACAAAAATCGTGTCGGACGATTACGGCGCCTTAGGGACGGAGCCGTCTACCCGGTCTGGCCCTTTACGTTTGAGCTGCTGAATCGTTGTTTTGGAGCATGTTTTTATGCCGACGTCGTTGACCGAACTTTTTTCGCCCGCCTGCCATTTGTGTCCGCGCCGTTGCGGTGCGGCGCGCGATGAGGGCGCGCACGGCGTCTGCGGTGCTAACGACACGCTCAAGGTGGCCCGCGCCGCGCTTCATATGTGGGAGGAGCCGCCTATCTCGGGCGAGGCCGGTTCGGGCGCGATCTTCTTTAGCGGTTGCTCGCTTAAATGTATCTACTGCCAGAACCACGAGATCTCGACCGGCAATTTTGGCCTTGAGATTTCGCCTGAGCGCCTGGTCGAGATTATGCTGGAACTGCAGGACCAGGGTGCCAACAACATCAATTTGGTGACGGCGACGCACTATGCGCACCTGTTGCCTGCCGTGATTGCCGCGGCACGGGCGCGCGGACTGGTTATCCCGATCGTCTACAACACGAGTGGTTACGAGCGCGCGAGTGCCGTGGCGGCGCTGGGCGACCTGGTCGATGTGTGGCTTACCGACTTTAAATATGCCAATGCCGGGCTTGCGCAGTCGCTCTCTCATATAAAGGACTACCCACGTGTGGCCGTGTCAGGCCTGGCTCAGATGGCGCGCGAGATCGAGCGCCGCGGGGGAGAGATGGTGGATGAGGGCGGGCTCATGAAGCGCGGCATGATTGTGCGCCATCTGGTACTGCCGGGACATGCAGACGATTCGTGTCGCGTGCTGGACCTGGTGTGGCAGACGGTGGGCGATGTGCCGATCTCGGTCATGAACCAGTACACGCCCAATGCACTTATGCGCGAGCAGGGCGGCGACCTGGCGCGTGCCGTGACGCGCGAGGAGTACGAGCAGGTGCTCGACCATGCCGACGACCTGGGTTTTACGACGATGTTCTGGCAAGAGGGCGGCGCGGTAGACGAGAGCTTCACCCCGGCCTTCGACACCACCGGTGTTCTTACCAGCGCAAAGTAGTGCGTTCGTCGATGATTTTTCTGGGACGTGTCTCTATAGTTTTGTCAACCGCGTGCTTCGCGCCATTTCGGCATGACGCATCCGGGCGCCCGGCGCCCCCGCTTCCCCTTCGGTTGATCCCGCCGCCCGCTAGGCCGCGTACGGGACGGCGTCGCGCATGATCGCGTAGATGACCTTGAGCCTCTTCCTCGCGACCGCCTTCAGCGCCTTGCTGTGCCTCATCCCCCTCGCCCTGCACTCCCCGTAGTACCTCCCGAACCTGTTGTCCGTGCCGATGAGGGAGTTGCAGCTGAATATGAGCAGGTTCTTGAGCTGCCTGTTCCCGCCGTGCTGCGGCGATGTCGACCTGATGCTGCTCCCGGAGCGCCTATCGGACGGCGCCACGCCGCAATAGCTCGCGAGCTCGTCGTGCCCCCTGAACGCGGATATGTCGATCGACGTCACCAGCGCCGCGGCGGTCTTGGGGCCGATCCCGGGCACCGTGAGGAGGCACTCGTAGACCTCGTCGCCCGCCAGCGAGTCGGCCACGAGCGAGTCGAGCTCCTCGATGTCGGCGTCGAGGGAGGCTATCTCCCGGGCGAGCATCCGGACCGCGACGTCCTCGCCGGCCGGGAGCCGCCTTCCCGAGCGCGACGAGGCCAGCAGCGCCTCCCAGAGCCTCCTGGCCCCCGCCGCGGGGGCGCCCGCGCGCCTGGCGGCGCTCGAGAACCTGCGCCAGCCGGCGGCCGAGCACCCGGCGGCCCCGCCGAACTCGGCCAGCATCGACACCTGCCAGCGGCTCGACGGGTCGACCGCGCCCTCGAGCGCGGGGTCGGCCTCGAGCAGGGTCGCGCGCAGCCTGTTCTTCGCGCGGGTCCTGGCGGACGACGCGAACTCGCGCTGCGACGACAGGATCCGAAGCGAGGCGGTCCCCTCGGGCTCCTCGGGCGCCGGCCTGAGGGCGCGGGGCACGCCGAGCGCGGTGCGCGCGATCACCTCGGCGTCGATGGCGTCGGTCTTCGCGATGCCGGGGAACATCCCGCGGGCCTGCTTCTCGGCATATCCGGGCAGGTAGGCGCAGGGGTTCCCGTGCGCATGGGCGCGCGCGAGGACCAGCGCGCCGATGTTCCGCTTCTGGTCGACGACGACCAGCGCGCCGGAGCCGGCCCGCTCGAGCAGCCGGTCGATGTCGTCGGGCCTGTTGGCCAGCTCGGCCCTGAAGGCGACGCCCCCTCCCGCGTCGAGCGCGCACGCGCTGTGCGAGCTCTTCCCGACGTCGATCCCCAGGTAGGCCACGGGCGTCTCTGCTGCAGGCATGGTGTATCCTCTCCCTTGAGCCGGCCGTTAGCCGCGGAAGCGACACCCACATTACCCGGCCGTGGCCCGGTCCGGGCCCGGCACATCTCTATCAGTCGTTCCCCGCGGCCCCTCCCGCCCCGGCGGCAACACGTCCCGGGCCCTCTACGGGGCAGGGGCTGACGGCCGTCCGGGGCGGTCGGCCAGCGACCACCGGTACGGCTCAATCGTATAACCATGCAACGGAAAAGAGCCGCCCTTTCGGACGACTCAAACTGTAATGGGGATAAAAAATCATCGAGGGGATCGCCTGTTCGAAAAGTTGCCAAAATAGCCGCGCCCCAAAAAGACTGGTTATTGGGCGTTGACAGTTGGCGAGCCGTAGGTAAAATATCGACTTGTCCTGGGGACGTAGCTCAGTTGGGAGAGCGCTGCCGTCGCATGGCAGAGGCCGAGGGTTCGACTCCCTTCGTCTCCACCCTTGGATTTGATAAGCCGCTGACATTGTGTCGGCGGCTTTTTTTAAAAGAAAGGGCTATACCATGGCCGAGCTTGAGTCCCAACCATTGTCCGACGAGGAGCGCGCCGAGTTGGAAGAGCTCCGCGCTGAGAAGGCCCGCCGCGAGGCTCGGGAAGAGGCCCGTCGCGAGCGTGAGGAGCTGGCTGCCCTGCGCGCCGAGCGTGCGAAGGCCGAGGAGGTCGCCTCGAACGCCGCATCCGAGCGCAAGCCCGCACCCGCACCCAAGCCCGCTGCTGCGAAGCCTGTACCCGCCGCGCCCAAACCTCAGCCTAAAAAGGCCGCTCGTCCCAAGTCCGTCGAGCCCAAGCCGAGCCGTGACGAGATGACCTTTGCCCAGCGCATGGTTACCTCCAAGGAGCCTACGGGCGAGAACGAGATCCCTGGCATGGCGCCGGCTCAAAAAATCATCATTGTCCTTGCCCTCATCGCGTTTGTCATCTTTATGGGCTACACGATCCTGACCAGCATGGGCCTGCTCTAGCCGATTCGCGCCGGGTGCCATGCCCGAACACTCTGCCCTTCTCCAACCCTCAACCTCTGCACAACGCATCCGAAAGGTCGCCCCATGGCTTTGACCGACATCTCTCATCCCACCGACATTGCAATGCTCACCGATCTGTACGAGCTCACTATGGCCCAGGGCCTGTGGGAGAACGGCAAGGCCAATGAGCAGGGTTGTTTTACGGCGTTTTACCGCGACCATCCCTTTGGCAGCGCGTATGCCGTCATGTGCGGCACCGCCGAGCTGCCCGAGCTGGTCGAGAATCTGCGCTTTACACCCGAGGATATCGACTACCTCGCCTCACTCCAGGCCCCGGCCGGCGGCGCGATGTTCAAGCCTGCATTCCTCGACTACCTGCGCGATTTTCGAGCGCATGTAAACATCGACGCCGTTCCCGAGGGCGAGCTCGTCTTTCCGCGCGAGCCCATGGTGCGCGTCACCGGTCCCGCGCTGGAATGCCAGCTGCTCGAGACGGCGCTGCTCAACATCGTCGGGTTCCAGACGCTTGTCGCCACCAAGACGGCGCGCGTGGTGCTCGCCGCCGACGGTCGCCCCGTGGCGGAGTTTGGCCTGCGCCGAGCCCAGGGTCCCGATGGCGGCCTGGCCGTTGCGCGCGCGAGCTACGTTGCCGGCTGCTCCTCTACGTCCAATGTGCTCGCCGGCCGCCGCTACGGTATTCCCGTCTTTGGCACGCATGCGCACAGCTGGGTGATGAGCTTCGATTCCGAGCTCGAGGCCTTCCGCGCCTTTGCCAAGTCGAGTCCCAAGAACTGTACGCTGCTTATCGACACCTATGACGTGCGCGAGGGCTGCGAGCATGCCATTACGGTTGCCAAGGAGATGGAGGCGGTGGGCGAGCGTCTGTCGGCCATTCGCATCGACTCCGGCGACCTCGCCAAGCTCTCCAAGTATGTTCGCGGCCGTTTTGATGCCGAGGGCCTGCCCTATGTGGGGATTTCGGTTTCCAACGATCTGGATGAGTACACGATTCAGTCGCTGCTCGACCAGGGCGCGCCCATCGACAGCTTTGGCGTGGGTACCAAGCTTGCGACCTGCTACGATCAGCCGGCGCTGGGCGGCGTGTACAAGCTTTCGGCCCGCCGTGCGAGCGAGGCGGATCCATGGACGCCGGTTGTCAAGCTCTCCGAGCAGCCCTACAAGCGCACGATCCCGGGCGTGCAACGCGTGCGCCGTTATTACGATGGCTTTGGCGGCCCGGTCTGCGACATGATCTACGACGAGGACCATCTGGCGGGGGAGGGCGCCGCGCGCGGCAATACCCTTGTGGCCGTGAATGATGCCGCCCTGGTGACCGACGTGTCCGAACTTGAGTATCGCGAGCTGCTGGTGCCGATCGTGCGCGATGGCAGTGCGGTGGCTCCGCGTGAGAGCATCCAGGACGCGCGCGAGCGCTGTGCTTGGGCGTTCGATCATCTGGACGCAGCTTTCAAGCGCTTCCTGTACCCGCAGACCTATGTGGTGGGCATGGAGCAGGGCCTGGCTCAGGTGCGCGACGAGCTCGTGCGCAAGAACATGGCTGCGGCTTCGGCCTTCCCCTGGGCAAAATGATCCGAAGGGGACGGAGGAAAACGGATCATTTTCGTCCGTTCCGCACTAGGCGCCCCGACTGCCCCAGCTCGCCCGAACGCTCGACATTCGATTGGTTTGACGTATGACGACTTCTTATAAAACGATGGTGGTAAAGATCGGTTCGTCCACGGTGGTGGGCGCCGATGGCAAGGTCAACCGCGCCTTTATCGGCGGACTTGCCGATCAAGCCGCAGCGCTGCGCAAGCTCGGCTGGCGTCTGGTCGTGGTGAGCTCGGGCGCTATTGCCTGTGGCTATCCCGTGTTGGGCTTCGACCGCAAGCCGGTCGGCGACCTTCCGAGCCTGCAGGCCTGCGCCTCGGCCGGTCAGTGCATCATCTCGTCGGCCTACGACGAGGAGTTCCATGCGCGCGACCTGCTCACCTCGCTCGTGTTGCTCACGCGTCACGACACGGCGCGCCGCACGTCCTACCTGCACGCGCGCGACGCCCTGCTGCGCCTGGTGGAGCTGGGCGTGGTGCCGGTCGTCAACGAGAACGACACCGTTACCGTCGATGAGATCAAGTTCGGCGACAACGACACGCTGGCGGCGCTTGTGAGCTGCCTGGTTTCTGCCGATCTGTGCGTGACGCTCTCGGACATCGATGGCCTCTATACCGCCAATCCGCACGAGGACCCCACGGCCGAGTTCGTCCCGGTCGTGCATAAGATCGATGCCAAGATCATTGCCTCGGCGGGCGATTCTTCGACGTCGGTGGGCACCGGCGGCATGATCACCAAGATTCGCGCGAGCCGCATTTTGATGACGGCCGGCATTCAGAGCGTGATCTGCTCGGGCGAGGAGCCCGATGCGCTCGTGCGTCTGGCCCGTGGCGAGAGCGTGGGCACGCTGTTCGACCCGCCGGCGGAGCGCCTGGATATTGCGCCCCGCAAGCTGTGGATCGCGCTGGGTGACAAGGCACATGGCTCGGTAACGGTTGACGACGGCGCTGCGAAGGCGCTGGTCAGCCGTGGCTCATCGCTGCTCGCGGTGGGCATTCGCCAGGTCGATGGAGATTTTGCCGAGGGCGATGTGCTCGACGTGTGCGACCCGAGCGGCATGGTCGTTGCTCGCGGTATCGCCGAGGCTGATTCGGACGTGCTGGAGCTCGCAGCCGGCCGCCGCCAGGACCAGATCGCTAGCAACCGTCTCCTCGCGGACCTGGCCGAGAAACCCGCGATCCATCGAGATAACCTAATCGTCTTCGCTTAACCAATTGACGCTGCAAACGCCCCTAAGCGGCAATCTGACGTTCAATCGTCGGGCATGACCAAAAGGTCAATGCCCTCCTCTTTCACGTCACCTTGCTCGCTTAGGGGCGTTTTCGCTTTCCGTCCTCTACCTGCGATGACGTCAAAAACCTGGCACTTGGGGACGTTCCTTATGTGCCGGCACTTGGGGACGCTCCTGCGCTAGAAGATTCGGCGCAGGTCTCCGCGGTTGAGGGCTTCGTCGTAGAGGTGCTTGAATACCACGCTGCCGTGCAGGCCATCGTGCTCGAACTCGTTGGTCACCCAGGCATGCGAGTTGCCCACGCGGCTGAGCGTATCGAGCTGCATGCCCGAGTCCACGTACATGTCATCGAAGTACACCGCGGCCTGCAGGGGCACCTCGTTGCACGCCAGGCGCTGCGGGTCGTAGATCTTGTCCCAGCTGGTGTCTTCCATCAGCAGGTCCATGGCGGGCTTGAAGGGCTTGAGCTCGGGCATCTGCTCGAACATCCACGGGAACATGGCCTCGCCGGTAAACATGAGCGGGCGCGCGAGGGTGTCAAACTCGGCGCGGTGTGCCTTCTCTTCAGCCGCGGCCCAGCCAATGGGCATGGTGTCACCGTCGGCGTATATGAACTCCTGCAGCGTCCAGTACAGCGGATTCGTGCGCGTGTTGGTGCGCTCGAAGGCGCGCATCAAAAAGCTGTCGGATACCGAGGCGCCGCAGGTCAGCGCGCCGTCGCCGTCAACAAAAGCGTGATCGATAATCCAATGCATGCGCTCAAAGCTCGGCTTCATGCCAAAGTCGCTGCCCATGAGCTGTAGGCGCTCGACCGTCATCGGCGAGCCGTCGGGCAGTACGGGCTTCTGAGCCTCGAGCGCATCGGCCAGGGCTGCCACGCGCTCGACATCGGCGGGGTAACGGTCGTAATACTGCTGCGTCTTGGCGGCCATGCGCGGGAAGGTGTGCGCGTAGACTTCGCTTGCGCTCGCCGGCACGTGGGGGATGCCGCCGCAGGTAAAGCTTGCCGCCACGCCCTCGGGGAAGAGCGACAGATAGCTCAGCGTCAAAAAGCCGCCGTAGCTCTGCCCGAGTGTGACCCAGGGCCTGCCGCCAAAGCCTACCAGGCGCAGGTACTCAAAATCGCGCACGATAGAGCTGGCGAGGTGACGCTTGAGGAAGTCCGCCTGCGAGCGTGCTGTATCGGCGCCGGCGGCCTCGGCGCGATCGCCCAAGGTGGCAATCGTGCGTCCGTCCACGCAGCTACTGCGTCCGGTGCCGCGCTGGTCGGGCAGGACCACGCGGAAGTGCTTGACGGCCTCTTCGATCCAGCCATCGCTTGTGGGCGACAGCGGACGCGGGCTCTCGCCGCCGGGGCCGCCCTGCAAAAACAGGAGCAGCGGCAGATCGTCGTTGATGCGGTCGGGCGCGCAAACCACGCGGTAGAAGAGCTTGATGCTCTCGGGCGCGCCGGCGATGGGCGCCGGCATAGCGCCGCGGCGCATGGTGCTGCCGACGGCCAGGAGCATCGGCTCCAGGCCGCGCCAGTCGAGGGGGACGTCGATGCTGTGGTCCTCGACGTAAAGGCCGGGGACGTGGTACGAAGTGATGAGGGCCATGTGAGTCTTCCGTTCGTTGCGGTGTTTCGGGTTGACCAATTCTACCGCCGAGGGCGAGGCCATGCGCAAATCGGCTACCATGGTTGCAAACTTCTAGGAGAAAGGGCCGCCCATGTCGGTCGATATAGCCACGTATGTCCACGATCTTGCCGTTGCCGCCAAGGCAGCGTCGGCCTCGCTTGCCACGGCGAGCGATGAACAGCGCCAGGAGGCCGTGCGCGCCATGGCCGCAGCGCTGCGCAACGGTATCGACTCCATCGTTGCCGCCAACGAGCTCGATATGTCCGCCGCGCGCGATGCGGGTACCTCGGCCGGACTGCTCGATCGTCTGCTGCTGACGCCCGAGCGCGTCGAGGGCATGGCCGCCGGCCTGGAAAAGCTCGCCGAGCTGCCCGATCCTGTGGGCCGCGTGCTCGACCACCGCGTGCTCGCAAGCGGCGTGGACCTCACCCGCGTGAGCGTGCCGTTGGGCCTGGTCGCCATGGTCTACGAGGCACGCCCCAACGTGACGGCCGACGCCGCGGGCATCTGCATCCGCACCGGCAACGCCTGTATTCTGCGCGGCGGCTCGCTGGCCTATCACTCGTGTGCCATGATTGCCGAGCTACTGGCCGATGCCCTCGAGGCCAAGGGCTTCCCGCGTGAGGCCGTCTCGATGATTGAGTCTACCGACCGCGAGGCAACCGGCGAGCTCATGAAGCTTCGCGGCATCGTCGATGTGCTCATTCCGCGTGGCGGTGCAGGCCTGATCCAGCGCTGCGTGCGTGAATCGCTTGTGCCGGTGATCGAGACGGGCACGGGCAATTGCCATATCTACGTGCATGAATCCGCCGACTTTGATAAGGCACTCAACATTATCGTTAATGCCAAGACCCAGCGCGTAGGCGTGTGCAATGCCGCCGAGTCGCTGCTGGTCGACCGTGCTGTGGCCGATGCGTTTTTGCCTGCGGTCGTGGCCGTGCTGCATGATCACGGCGTGTTCATTCACGGCGACGAGGCAACCTGCGCCGCATGCGCCGATGCCGGGCTTGCCGAGGGTGATGACTACGTCGCCGCGACTGAGGAGGACTGGGGCCGCGAGTATCTGGCGCTCGAGATGAGCGTGAAGGTCGTGGCAAACGAGGACGAGGCCATCGCGCACATCAACCGCTACGGCACGATGCACTCCGAGGCCATCGTTGCCGAGGACATGGATGCTTGCGAGCGCTTCCTGGATGCGGTCGATGCCTCGGCCGTGTACGCCAACGCCAGCACACGCTTCACTGACGGCGGCGAGTTTGGCCTGGGCGCCGAGATCGGTATCTCGACCCAAAAGCTCCACGCCCGCGGCCCCTTTGCCGCCGAGGCCCTCACCACCTACAAATACAAGCTCCGCGGCACCGGCCAGGTCCGCCCCTAACGCCCGCGCAAGAAAAACCACCACAAAGGTGCCTTTCTCCTTTGTGGTGGTTTTAGGTGGCGTGGGCGGTTAGGCCTGGAAGGTATCGCGGTCGGGGGCGAAGGACTGCATGGCCGCGATGGTGCGGTCAAAGAGTTCGGGTAGCTCCCAACCCAGCATCTCGGCGCCCTGCGTAATCACGTCGCGCGAACAGCCAGCGGCAAAGCGCTTGTCCTTGAACTTCTTCTTGAGCGACTTGGTCGTAAAGTCCATGACGCTTTTGCTCGGACGCATGATGACTGCAGCGCCGATCAGGCCGGTGAGCTCATCGCAGGCAAACAGGATCTTTTCCATCTGCAGCTCGGGTTTGGGCAGCGAGGTGTTGAAGTCGGACGTGTGCGTTTGGATGGCGCGAATGAGCTCGGGAGACGCACCTTCGCCCTCAAGAATCTCGGCAGCATAGATGGTGTGGTTCATGGGGTCGTCCTCATGCTCCTCCCAATCCAGGTCGTGCAGCAGACCGACGGTGCCCCAAAACTCCTCGTTCTCGGGGTCGAACTCGCGCGCAAAGTAGCGCATAGTGCCCTCGACCGTCTCGCCATGGGTGATGTGGAACGGGTCCTTGTTGTGCTCGTTGAGCAGTTCGAACGCGCGGTCGCGGGTGATTCCGGCGGTAAGCGGCTCTGCCATAAGAGACTCCTTGTGCTCGTGGGTATCGATAAGAATGAATACTACTAGAACAAGAAAACCACCACAAAGGTGCCTGTCCCCTTTGTGGTGGTTTTTGGCGCGGATGGGTTAGTTGAGGGCGGCTTGGGCTAGGCGGGCTTCGGCGGCCTCCTCGGTGACGCCCAAGGCCACGGCGAACTCCTCGATGGAGCGGCGTTTGGCCTCCTTGAGTACGCGCATGTAGTAGGAGCTGGGTTTTTTATCAGCTTCCTCGGCCTGGCGAATGCGGTGCATCATGGTCTTTGCCACGCGGACCGTCTCGGGCGCGCCCAGCTTGAGCTGCTGCTTAAAGTGCGTCTCCTCAAGTGAACTGTTGCGCTCGGTAAAAGTGTCGCACTCCAGCTCGTCATAGTGGCTCAGCAGGTGCTCGGCATCTTGCTGCGAGATGGCGGCGTGCAAACGGTCGGCCTGCGCCACGGGGTACATGAGGATCGTCTGCGCATGTCCCTGCTTGGTCTCGAGCAGTAGCATGGGCTGCGGTGTGTCGTCCCTAAAACCGACGACGGTGCAGACTCCCTGACCCGGATGAATGACGTGTTGACCGATTGAGAACATGCTACCTCCAACTTATACGAATTTACGTATGTCTAGAATAACACGCTGACGTGCGCAAACCCTTACTTTATGCAGGAAAAGCACACAACTCCGATAGGTAAGAGTATTCGATAACAGGCGCAGCTCATTCACACCTTTATGCATTTTCAACGCCTGCATAATCTGCAGGCAGACTGGCATCTTTGAGTGACTCCATACAAGCTGTAGTCAATTTTGTGCATATGCAATATCGATTGGCTTTACCCTGCGACAGTGCCCGTCGCTTGTGATAGAGTGCTACAAACTCTGGCTTTTGCCCTACGAGTGACCAAGAGCTCGGGGGCTTTAACACAAGGAGGATCTATGCCCGAGAAGATTGAAGAGCTGGTACGCGCTGCGCTTGCTGCGGCCCAGGAGGCCGGCGACCTTTCTGCATTTGAACTTGACGATTGCGCTATCGAGCGACCGGCTGACACTTCTCATGGCGAGTGGACCTCTACCATGGCCCTGAAGTCCGCCAAGCTGGCCCATTGCGCCCCGCGCAAGATCGCCGAGGCCATCGTTGCCCATATGCCCGAGGACCCCGCGATCGAGAAGGTCGAGATCGCAGGCCCCGGCTTCATCAACTTCTACCTCTCCGTTGCCGTCAAGAATGCCATCTTTGGCGAGGCTCGCGAGAAGGGTATGGACTTCGCTAAGTCCAACGTCGGTGGCGGCCTGAAGACCCAGGTCGAGTTCGTTTCCGCCAACCCCGTCGGCCCCATGCACATCGGTCACGGCCGCTGGGCCGCGCTGGGCGACTCCCTCTGCCGTGTTATGGACCACGCCGGTTACGACATCCAGCGTGAGTTTTACATCAACGACCACGGCTCGCAAATGAACACCTTCGGCAACTCCATCAGCACGCGCTATATGCAGCTTGCCGACATCATCGCCAAGCAGGGCGTGGATATCGACGAGGCTCACAAGCTGCTGATCGCCGACCGTGACGCCTTCGTTGCCGATGAGAATGACGAGCACCCCGAGACCCATCCGTACCAGGACAACTTTGCCGAGACTCTGGGCAAGGACTCTTACGGCGGCGATTACATCATCGACGAGGCCGCCGAGTTCTGGCGCACCGACGGCGACAAGTGGGTCGAGGCCGATCCGCAGGAGCGCATGGAGAGCTTCCGTGAGCGCGGCTATGTGAAGATGGTCGACAACATGCGCGACCTCTGCCACGCCGTCAATTGCGACTTCGACCGCTGGTTCTCCGAGCGCTCGCTGTATGTGAAGGACACCGAGGGCGAGACCGCCGGCACCTCCGCCGTCGACCGCGCTTTCGAGAAGCTCGACAAGATGGGCTACCTCTACACTAAGGACGGCGCCCTGTGGTTCCGTTCCACCGATCTGGGCGACGACAAGGACCGCGTCCTGATCAAGTCCGACGGCGAGTACACCTATTTCGCCTCCGACGTTGCCTATCACTGGGATAAGTTCCAGCGCGTTGACCACGTCATCGACATCTGGGGCGCCGACCACCACGGCTACATCGAGCGCGTCCGCTGCGTCTGCGATGCCTTGGGTTACCCCGGCAAGTTCGAGGTTCTGCTGGGCCAGCTCGTCAACCTGCTGCGTAACGGCAAGCCCGTCCGTATGTCCAAGCGCAAGGGCACCATGGTGACCCTGCAGGAGCTCGTCGACGAGGTCGGCTCCGACGCTGCCCGTTACACGCTCATCTCCAAGAGCTCTAACCAGATGGTCGACTTCGACATCGAGGCCGTTAAGAAGCGCGACAACTCCAACCCGGTGTACTACGTGCAGTACGCTCACGCTCGCGTGTGCTCCATTCTGCGCCGTGCCGCTGACGTTACGCCCGAGCAGGCTGATGAGATGGGCATGAAGGCCGTCGCCGCCAAGGCCATCGGTGAGAATGTCGATTACTCGCTGCTGACCGACCCGACCGAGCTCGCCCTTTCGCGTAAGCTCAACGAGCTCACCGACCTCATCGCCAGCTGCGCTCGCGACCGCGCCCCGTTCCGTCTGACGCACTTTGCCGAGGAGCTCGCCGGCGACTTCCACAGCTTCTACGCTGCCTGCCAGGTCCTGCCGAGCGAGGGCCGTCCCGTCGACCCCGAGCTTTCGCGCGCCCGTCTGGCCGCTTGCGACGCCGTCCGCGTGACGCTCGCTCTGGTTCTCACCCTCGTTGGTGTCTCCGCTCCCGAGCAGATGTAATCTACGGGTCCTTTGACCGTACAGACTTGGTTTAACTAAGCCTTGAAAGCCCGATCTCCCACGGAGGTCGGGCTTTTTGCAAACGCCGACGTATTGACGAATTTGGAACTGCTGGAAATACGAAACTATGCCGGTTTACTACGATGAAATGAGAAATTCCAACTACGCCGGCTTTTCGCAAAAAAGCGCAAGGCATCTACCTGCGGTTTTAGTTCAACAAGTTTCGGAGTGATCGCGGTTGAGCGATTCATCGTAGTAAACCGCCACAGTTTTGGCGGAGGCAGTCAGATTTGTGGGTGTTAAACCAAAGATTGTCCCTTTTGACTAGTCGTTTAAGAACGTCCTCAATGACTAAGTTGCAGGTGGTTGCGGTTGTGTTACACTAACGCTGCGTATATGACGCAAATATCTCGATACAGATCAATGATGTCCGTCGGTATTTGACGGAGCTAGACTGTTTAGCCGCCCTGAAGGTTTATGCAGGGAGCATGTGATCACAGGGCTTGAAAAGAAAGTTGAGCAAACACTGTGTCTGATCAACAGCAAGAAAACGAAATAACGACGACGCAAGCCGCTCCCGCTGCACCGGTTGCGTTGGACCAGGTCGCGGCGCCCGCGCAAGCCTCGGCTCCTGAGACGCCTAAGGCTGCTTCGACGCCTACGCCTTCAGCGGCTGAGAAGGCCGTGCCTGCAACTGGTGAGGAGGCTGCTCCGGCAAAGCCCAAGCGTACGCGCCGCACGGCCAAGTCTGCTGCTGACGGCGAGGAGGTCACCAAGCCCAAGCGCCGTACCACGCGCACGACGCGCGTCAAGCGCACCGTTGCAGCTGACTCCTCGGAGCCGATTTCCGATGAGGTCGCGCAGGCGCGTGCGTTGGCGCAGATTAGCGAGGCTCAGGTGGTGCGCGCCCGCCGTCGTGCTGCCGAGCGCGAGGCCGCGGCTCTGACCGAGCTCGCAGCTCCGTCTGTGCCCGAGACGCCTGCCGCCACCGAGACCCCTGTCGCCGACCAGCCGACCGAGAAGCCGGTACCGCGCACACGCCGTCGCACGGCTGCTAAGGCCGAGCAGGTTGCCGATCAGGTAACCCCCGAGCTCACTGAGGCTTCGGTCCGTTCCACGGCAGGGGAGGGCGCATCGCCTGCTGAGCCCGCTGCGCCTGTCGAGGCCAGCGAAGTTCCCGTTGTCGATCCGGCTTTGCGCCCGCACCGTCGCGGTCGCAAGCCCAAGGCCTTCGTCGAGGCAGAGAAGGCCGCAGCCGCAGCTGCTCGGGATGCTGCGGCGACCGCCGAGTCTGCAACTGCTGCCGATGCACCCGTTCAGGATGCTACGACTTCCGAGGCCGCTCCCGCCGATGCCGAGCCCGCCGACGTCCGCCCCGGTCGCAGCCGTCGCACTGCTGCTAAGCGCACGTCCAAGGCTAAGGCTGCCAAGAAGGGTACGTCCGAGGATTCCGACGAGACGACCGCCGATGCATCGATTGATGCCGTCGAGCCCCAGGACGTCGAACAGCCTGCGTCCGAGAAGCCCAAGCGCGGTCGTAAGAAGTCCGTTAAGGCCAAGGCTTCCGAGCAGCAGGCTGATGTCGAAGCGGAGGTCGGTTCTGGCGCCGAGGCCAATGAAACCACTGCGGCCAATGCCGACGCTGCCGCAACCGATGGTGCCGCGCCCGCCGAGGGCGAAGACGGCACTCGTCCCAACCGTCGCCAGCACAAGCGCAACGACGAGCGCAATGAGCGCAAGGACGAGCGCAACAACGACCGTCGCAACCGCCAGCGCGATCGCAAACAGCGCAACAAGGAGCGTAACGCCGCCCCCACCGAACCCACGCTTTCGCGTGAGGAGCTCGCTGCCATGAAGGTCGCCGAACTGCGCGAGAAGGCCAAGGAGTTCGAGATCGAGACGACCGGCAAGAAGAAAGCCGAGCTTGTCGAGGAAATCTACGTCACCGCCGCGAAGGCCGAGGGCTTCCGCGACATCAAGGGCATCCTGCAGATTCGTCCGGACAGCTCCGGTATCATCCATGCCCACGGTTACATGAAGTCCAACGACGACGCCTTCGTCCCCGCCTACCTCATCCGCTCCGCGCGTCTGCGCACGGGCGACGTCATCGAGGGCTCGCTTCGTCCTTCGCGCGGCGGCGACAAACGTGCCGGCCTCGCCAAAATCACGACCGTCAACGGCCTGGACCCCGAGCAGATTCGCAACCGCCCCAAGTTTGGTGACCTCACCCCGGTCTATCCTAACGAGCCGCTGCGCATGGAGCACGGCAAGGACTCCATTACCGGTCGCGCCATCGACATCGTGTCGCCGATTGGCAAGGGTCAGCGTGGCCTGATCGTGTCCCCGCCCAAGGCCGGCAAGACCACGATCCTCAAGAAGATTTGCCAGTCTATCTCGATTAATAATCCCGAGGTGCACCTCATCTGCCTGCTCGTCGACGAGCGCCCCGAAGAGGTCACCGATATGCAGCGTTCCATCAAGGGCGAGGTTGTGGCGTCGACCTTCGATATGCCCGCCGACAACCACACTCGCGTGGCAGAGCTCGTCATCGAGCGCGCCAAGCGCATTGTGGAGCTGGGCGGCGATGTTGTGGTGGTGCTCGACTCCATCACGCGTCTTGCCCGCGCCTACAACTTGGCGGCGCCCGCCTCGGGCCGCATCCTTTCGGGCGGCGTCGATTCGGCGGCCCTGTATCCTCCCAAGCGCTTCCTGGGCGCAGCCCGTAATATCGAGAACGGTGGCTCGCTCACCATCCTGGCTTCTGCCCTCATCGACACCGGTTCCAAGATGGACGAGGTCATCTTTGAGGAGTTCAAGGGCACCGGCAACATGGAGCTTAAGCTCGACCGCGACCTGGCCGATCGCCGCATCTTCCCGGCTATCGACCCCGTTGCCTCCGGTACGCGTAACGAGGACCTGTTGGTTGACGAGCAGATGCGTCCGTTTGTCTTTGGCCTGCGTCGCATTCTTGCCGGCATGAACAACACCGAGCGTGCGGCCGCATCGTTTATCAAGGGTCTTAAGGGTACCAACACCAACCAGGAGTTCCTGGTGCGTTCGGCCAAAAAGCACAGCGACTACGAGCAGACGTTCTAGGTTGTCATCCACACGCAGCGATAGTCATCAATGCAATAAAGGGTCGGGGCTTTGAGCCTCGGCCCTTTTCCATAGCGCCGCTCCGCGCTAATTTTTGACCATAAGACCGACGAGCAGCAGGTTTCCCGTTTCAATCCGACATCGTCGCTTGCAATCGACAGGGCGGTTTCGCATAATAGTTTTCAAGCTTCGCGACGGAAAACGCAGATGAAACGAACCATATACCGTTGCTTTGGGGCACAGCCCCGCTTCATCTTCTCTCGCGCAGCCAACTGAATGATGCGATTTGGGTGCTGGAAGATGGGGAGAGCTCATGGCTTCTTCTGATGCAACACAACGAGCAGTCCTTGCCGGACTTTCGTGCGGGATCGGCCTTGCCGCTCCCGTGGTTATGTATGCCGCGACGCTGCCGTTTTCGTCGGTGAACGAGACGGTCGTGGCGGGTGCGGTTCCCTTCGCCGTGGGCGCGGTGGCGGGCGTGGGTATCTATGCCGCCTCGCTGGGTATCTCCGAGTACCGTGCGCAGCGTGAAGAGCGTCTGTTCCAGCCCAATGCCATGGGCGGTGCCGCCAATCTCAATCAGCATCAAAGCGAGTTCAAGACCGCCTCGATTCCAGCTCAGCAGCAGGATGCGACTCCTTACGCTGCGACTTCTGCTTCTCAGGCTCAGGCGGAGCAGTCTACCTCGGCATTCCTTTCCGGCCTGACTGGTGCGTTCCAGCGCCGTCATGCCGATGATGGTGTCCCTACCATCGCTCGAGCCGCAGATGCCATGGACGAGGACGAGGCTTGGTCCATGATCGACAGTATGCTCGACGACGATTCGCCGGTGAGCTGCGACCCTGCACACTCGCGCGACGTCTATCAAGTCGCCATCGACGAGCTCACCAACGGCGGGCAGACCGGCTCCTTCAATCGCGACGACATCGCCGCCGCGGCACGCGCCGTGTCTGGTTCCCAGGCCGCCCCTGCGGGCAGCACGGCGGCTTTCGTGGCACTCGTTGCCAACGCGGCAGCCAATAACGCCTACAACGCTACCTCGGCGGACGCGAACGCTTCTGCCGACAATTCGTACGTTGATGAAGCCATGACTGCGGACGAGGAGGCCGTTGCCGCCCGCCGTGCCGCCGAAAGCTCGCTTTGGGGCGCTCCTGCCCAGCAGCAGGCGGCTGAGGCTGCGCCGTGCAATGCAAACCTCGCCAGCATGCCTATCATCTCCGGTGCCGTGGACATCGATCTCGATGACCTCGATGAGCCTGCAGCCATCACCGCATCGATTGATGCCCAAGATCGCATCGACACCGGCGACCTTCCGGACGCCTCGCTCGAGGTTGATGTTCCCATGGCCGATTACTCGGGCCACGAGGACATGTGGGCCGCCGCCACCGCGATTCTGGATGAGATTGACGAGCCCGCTCCTGTTGCAGTCCCCACTCCCGTCGCTGCCCCTCAGCCTGCTGCCCCCGCCTATGTCGGCCGTCACAGCGCTGTGTTCCCCGAGGATACCGCCCGTATCTCGCGCGAGAGCATCGAGCGAGCCGAGGCTATTGCCGCCGGCATTATGGAAAATCGTCGTCACGAGCGCGTCAATCAGATCCTCGAGGAAGAGATCGAGCGCCTGCAGTCCTCTACCGCCAAGCGTACGGGTCGTGCCTATCTGAGCGTAATCGAGGGCGGTACCGCCAGCTTCGCGCCGCTCCGCGCGGAGGCATAACTTCTGCATGGTTAAGATCAATCGAAAATGGGCGGTTGTAACCTGCCTGATGGCGCTCTTGATCTGGGGCAATTCGCTGGTTCCCGGCTCGGGGTCGGGCTCGCTGAGCCTAACGGTCATGGAAACTATCCGCGGTTTCCTGCACGGCGTGGGACTTCCATATGAATGGGTGACCAACTTTGTTGTTCGCAAGTGTGCACATTTTACCGAGTATATGGTGCTCGGCATTCTGGCAACGCACGCCTTTGATTTTGAGGGCCGGCGCACCTTTGACGTGCTGCTGCCCACGGCGGTGTTCCTGCTGCTGATTCCCTCCATCGACGAGACGATTCAGCTCTTTGTGCCGGGACGCGCCGGCATGATCACCGATGTGATGATCGACTGCTGTGGAGCGGCAACGGGCGTTGTGCTCCGATATCTCTTACGGTCGCTGATGTACGAAAAAAAAGCCGCCTAGGACGTATTGTTTGGTCCTAGGCGGCCTTTTTTATTTGAGGGCTTATATGGGGCGTGGTGGCGTCGTTCCGTAGGTCGGATTTGCCGAGCGCGCCACGCCCCGTGGGTGCGTCTGCTACTGAAGCGCCTGTGCGCCCAGGGCCAGGCAGCCCATGATGCCCTGCTTGCCCTCGAGGCTGTTGTTGACGATGTAGTTATCGATGTCGTTGACCTCGGGCGTGACGATATAGCCGTTGAGCATCTCGGCGCACTTCTTGCGTGCGAGCGGCACGATGGGGGTGTGGTCGGCCACGCCGCCGCCGATGATAATCTTTTGCGGCGCGTAGCACAGCGTGTAGGTCATGAGTGCCTGTGCCAGATAGCCGGCGAGCAGGTCCATGGCCTCCGGGTCATCGGCCATGTCTCCGGCGCTCTTGCCATCCCAGCGCTTTTTAACGCCGGGGCCGGCGATGAGGCCCTCTAGGCAGTTGTCGTGGAAGGGGCAGGCGCTGTGCTCGCCAATGGTGTCGCGCGGGTCGCGCGTGACCAGGATGTGGCCGGCCTCGGGATGCATCATGCCGTGCACGAGCTTACCACCCGAGAGCACGCCGGCGCCCACGCCGGTACCGATGGTCAGGTAGACCACGTCGGTGAGGCCCTTGGCGCAACCAAAGGTGACCTCGCCCAGGCAGGCGACGTTGACGTCGGTATCGTAGCCGCAGGGGATATTGAGCTCGTTTTGGATAGTGCCCAGCAGGTCAAAGTAGCGCCATGCCGTTTTGGGCGTCTCCAAGATCTTGCCGTATTGGGGCGAAGCGGGGTTGACTGCGGTGGGGCCAAATGCGCCGATGCCCAGCGCGGAGATGCCCTTGTCGGCAAACCATGCGTTGACGGCCTCAACGGTCTCCTGCGGGGTCGTGGTCGCGATCTGCTCGCGCTCTAGGACCGTACCGTCCGCATAGCCCGTGGCGCAGACCATCTTGGTGCCACCGGCCTCGAGCGCTCCGATAAGCTGCTGCTCTGCCATAGTATTCCTCTCTGGGACGAGTTGCTCCGTGACTAAAGTATAGAGCTCTAACCATTTAAGAAAGCGCTATAGAAAGAAGCCTCGCAACGCAGCGGGCGGTGCGAGGCTTCTTTGGTTGCTTTAGTTGCCGGGCCGTCCTTACCCGCGCGGCTTGATTTTATCACGTAGCGACTTGAGGTTCTCCAGCGCCGCGTTAAGCGTCTCGTCTCGCTTGGCAAAGTGGAAACGAATCAGATGGTTGACGGGCTCGCGGAAGAAGCTCGAGCCGGGCACGGCGCCCACACACACTTTAGACGCGAGGTCTTCACAGAACTCGAGGTCGCTGTCATAGCCAAACTCAGAGATGTCCATCATGACGTAGTAGGCGCCCTGCGGCACGTTATGCTCAAGACCGATGCTGTCGAGTCCCTGACAGAACAGGTCGCGTTTGGCGGTATAGAGGTCGAGGACCTCATCGTAATAGCTGTCGTCGAAATTGAGGGCGGTGACGACGGCTTCCTGCAGGGGAGCGGCGGCGCCCACGGTGAGGAAGTCGTGGACCTTTTTGATGCGCTCGGTGATTTCGGCAGGGGCGATAGTGTAGCCCAGACGCCAGCCGGTGATGGAGTAGGTCTTGGACAGCGAGCTGCAGCTGATGGTGCGCTCAAACATGCCGGGCAGCGTGGCTATATAGACGTGCTCGTGGGGCGCGTAGACGATGTGCTCGTAGACCTCGTCGGTGATGCAGTAGGTGTCGTACTTTTTGCAGAGGTCGGCGATAAAGGTGAGCTCATCGCGTGTAAAGACCTTGCCGCAGGGGTTGGAAGGGTTGCACAGGACGATGGCCTTGGGGTCGTTGTCGCGGAAGGCCGCCTCGAGTGTCTCGCGGTCAAAGTCGAATGTGGGCGGGTTGAGCGGCACGTAGATGGGCTCGGCACCCGAAAGGATCGTGTCGGCGCCGTAGTTCTCGTAGAACGGCGAGAAGATGACGACCTTGTCGCCGGGGTTGGTGACCGTCATCATGGCGGCCATCATGGCCTCGGTAGAGCCGCAGGTGACTACGATATTCTCGTTGGGGTTCACCGGCATGCCCATAAAGTGCTCCTGTTTGGCGGCGAGCGCCTCGCGCATGGCCTGGGAGCCCCAGGTGATGGAGTACTGGTGATAGAGCGGCTTGGGATCGGCGGCGATGGTGCTCAGGCTGTTGAGCAGCTGCGCCGGGGGATCGAAGTCAGGGAAGCCCTGCGAGAGATTGACAGCGCCGTACTTATTGGAGATGCGTGTCATGCGGCGGATGACCGAATCGGTAAATCTTGCCGTGCGGTTGGAGAGTTCTTTCATGACGGTCCTTTCGAGGATTTGCAGTGGGGCAAGTTTACTCCTATGAAACCGGTGGGATTTGCTCGAAATGGTCTCGAAAAACTCTTTTCAAAATTCTTGAAAATTGGGGCTTGCATCGCGTGGCGTTCCTTGCAATAATAGTCGAGCGCGAAGCGCACAGGACACGGTGGGTGTAGCTCAGTTGGCTAGAGCGACGGGTTGTGGTCCCGTAGGTCGAGGGTTCGAGTCCCTTTACCCACCCCAGTTCTTGCTTCGTGTTGATATCGGGTCGTTAGCTCAGTTGGTAGAGCAGGGGACTCTTAATCCCAAGGTCCAGGGTTCGACCCCCTGACGGCCCACCAAAGCATTGTAAAGCGACTGGCTTCGGCTGGTCGCTTTTTTGTTGACCTTGCATGGGGTCGAACCCGAAAGGGCGCGGAGCTGAGTAATCTGCACCGTGATTCCCTTAGGGAAACACGGCTAAAGCCCCATAAACGTGCTCTCCTTATGAGAATTATGCTCACGGGGCTCGATGCATGTTGAGAAGTTGTGATCAAACTCAAAGTGAGAATCGATTTAGTCTGCTCGATAGTGCGATCCGAGACTTTCGGTTCGCTTACGCATGGCTTTGACCATTTCCTGTGCTAGTTGAATCTGCGATTGCAGGCGGGCGAGGGCTGCGACTTCGCTGTCCTGGGCTTTCTGTGTGCTCAAGGTCGTTGCCTCTGTCTTCAAGCCCTCAAGCTCGTGTAGTGCCTCGGATAGGCCCGTCTCGGTGCGGTTGATCATGCAATAGGTGCTCATCGTGTGTTTAAGGCTGCGTGTCAGGTGTTCGGCGTCTGTTGTGGCAATGCCGTACTGGGGGAGGGTGATATCCGCCTTCAGGGCCGCCTCAGGCTCTTTCTGCGCTGCAAGGGCTGCCGATGCGCCCGCGATGCGTCCGAATACGATGCCGTTGGCGCTTGACAAGCCACCAATTCGGTCGGCGCCGTGCATGCCGCCTGTCGCCTCGCCGCAAGCGTAGAGGCCCTCAACGCCCGTGTGCGCGGTCTTATCGATCTTGATGCCTCCGTTAGCGGCGTGGGCATACATCGCAACGCGCATCTCGTCAGTCGGGGCGATGCCGTGCTCGTCTTGCAGCCAGGTGGCAAAGGTCTGCACAAACTCTGGGACATCCTCGCGGGGGAAGTCGTAGTGGAGTGCCAGGCCTTCGGCACCAGCCTGATCGATGACGAGATCGATAGCCCGGGAGGCTAAGCGTGACGTGAAGGGACCATATCCAGAGCGTTGCTCGAGCAGGTCGTCTAGCTTGTCATCGGCAATATCTGCCGGCTGGTCGAACTTGACATAGCGCCAGGTTTTCTCGTTGAAGACCAGGTTGCGCTTGGGCTCGATGAAGCCGGGCATCATTTGCATGAACTCTATATTGGTAAGCGATGCGCCGTGCGCCAGTGCGATGGCCTGCGAGGAGCTGAGCACATCAGCCGACGTAAGGCTGCGCTCGAACAGGCCGCCTGTGCCACCGGCTGCGATGATCGTGGCCTTGGCAGCAAAGGGTACGATTCGATTTTCGGTGAGGTCGTAGAGCACGGTTCCGGTTACTCTGCCGTTCGTGTCTTTAACAAGGTCGATAAGCTCATGGCGGGGGAGCAGGCGAATGCCGAGCGACTCGATCCTGGTCGTCAGAGCGTCCTCAAGGGTCTTGCGGGTGAGGCCGCGCCACATGCGCGTCTTGTGGTCAAAGCAGGGGATAAACTGCTTTTGCTGAGCACTCTCGGCGCTTTGCGGACGCTGAAGCTCAACGCCCAGGTCTTGCTCGAGCCATTCTATTGCATGGGGAATGCCGTGGACAAACGTCTGGACAAGCTCGGGGTCGGCGACGCCGCCACCAACGGTCTGAATGGTGTCGATGAGGTCTTGTTCGTCGTCTTCGTTAACGGGTCCGATAAGCCCCAGGCCCCAGGTTCCGGGGAAGAAGCTCGATCCACTCATAGTCTTGCCGGCGCTTGCCACGGTGACGGTTGCGCCCGTGCGTGCCGCTTCGATGGCGGCGCAAAGGCCCGCAATGCCAGATCCAATTACCAGTACATCAGTCGATTCCATCGGATTCCTTTCTCGTCCGGCGCATTGTCGCACGGGTGATCGGCAATGGGGCCGCAAAGACTCGGCAAATCGGTAAAGGGCAAATATGGCAGGTGGGCGTCATGGACGCTCGGACGCTCCATCTCTTCACATCTCGTATTTCGCCCCAGCTGATATACCGGCATTAGCTACCCTGCGCCAGCGCAAACAAAAAGAGCCGCTACCTGGGTGGGTAGCGGCTCCAAAGCTCAACTATATGAGCATCGCGCGGGCGCGATTAGGCCTTGAGGGCCTCCTCGACGGCGACAGCGCAGGCGACGGTGGCACCGACCATGGGGTTGTTGCCCATGCCGATGAGACCCATCATGTCAACGTGCGCAGGCACGGAGGAAGAACCGGCGAACTGGGCGTCGGAGTGCATACGGCCCATGGTGTCGGTCATGCCGTAAGAGGCAGGGCCGGCGCCCATGTTGTCCGGGTGCAGGGTACGGCCAGTGCCGCCACCAGAAGCGACGGAGAAGTACTTCTTGCCAGCCTCGAGGCGCTCCTTCTTGTAGGTGCCAGCGACGGGGTGCTGGAAGCGCGTGGGGTTGGTGGAGTTACCGGTGATCGAGATGTCGACGTTCTCGTGCCACATGATGGCAACGCCCTCGCGGACGTCGTCGGCGCCGTAGCAGTTGACGGCGGCGCGGGGACCATCGGAGTAGGGGATGGTCTCGACGACCTTGAGCTCGCCCGTGAAGTAGTCGAACTGGGTCTTTACGTAGGTGAAGCCGTTGATGCGGGCGATGATCTGAGCAGCGTCCTTGCCCAGACCGTTAAGGATAACGCGCAGCGGCTTCTTACGAGCCTTGTTGGCGTTCAGAGCCAGGCCGATAGCGCCCTCAGCGGCAGCGAAGGACTCGTGGCCGGCCAGGAAGGCGAAGCACTCGGTGTCGTCGGAGAGCAGCATAGCGCCCAGGTTGCCGTGGCCCAGACCGACCTTGCGGTCCTCAGCGACGGAGCCGGGAACGGTGAAGGCCTGGATGCCCTCGCCGATGATGGCAGCAGCCTCAGAAGCGGACTTGGCGCCACGCTTGACAGCGAGAGCGCAGCCGAGGGTGTATGCCCACTCAGCGTTCTGGAAGGCGATGGACTGGGTGTTGTTGACGATCTCACGCGGGTTGAAGCCCTTGTCGGTGCAGATCTGCAGAGCTTCCTCGAGGGAGGCGATGCCGTTGTCGGCGAGGCACTTGTTGATCTTGTCAGCGCGGCGCTCGTAACCTTCGAACGTAACAGTCATAGTTATTTCCCTCCCTTTCTACTCGTGAACCGGGAACACGCTGGCGACGGAGTGAGTCTCCTCGTCGGTGCGCGGGTCGATGTACTTGGCAGCGTTCTCCCACTGACCATAGTGGCCCATAGCGCCAGCGATGGCCTCCTCGGGGGTCTTGCCGGCCTTGACGGCGTCGGTGAACTTACCGAGGTTCAGGAACTCGAACGCGATGATCTCGTTCTTGTCGTTGAGAGCCATGCGGGTGACGTAGCCCTGGGCGAGCTCGAGGTAACGAGCGCCCTTGGCCTTGGTGCCGAACATGGTGCCGACCTGGGAGCGAAGGCCCTTGCCGAGGTCGTCGAGGGAGGCGCCCACGGGCAGGCCGCCCTCGGAGAACGCGGTCTGGCTGCGGCCGTAAACGATCTGCAGGAAAATCTCGCGCATAGCAACGTTGATGGCGTCGCAGACGAGGTCGGTGTTGAGGGCCTCGAGGATGGTCTTACCGGGAAGGATCTCGGAAGCCATGGCAGCAGAGTGGGTCATGCCCGAGCAGCCGATGGTCTCAACGAGGGCCTCCTCGATGATGCCGTCCTTGACGTTCAGCGTGAGCTTGCAGGCGCCCTGCTGAGGTGCGCACCAACCCACACCGTGCGTAAGACCGGAGATGTCGGAAATCTCCTTAGCCTGGACCCACTTGCCCTCCTCGGGGATGGGTGCGGGGCCGTGGTATGCACCCTTGGCAACGGGGCACATGTTCTCCACTTCCTGTGAGTACTGCATGCCTCTCCTCTCTATCGTGTTGGCGTCCCGTCTGGGGGTCGTGGCTGGCGATTGCCGGGCGACCCTTCGAAAGGGACATGACATGCAGCCCCTATAATACCGCGAAATGCACGGAATATTCGGCGAACGGCTCAGTTTTCGTAGCGAGAAGCGCGGAACTTTTTATTGAAGCGGTTTAACTTAGTATTTTATGGTCGAGAACTTCCGTTGAGGGGGTCAGTCTTGGGCAAGCTTTTGGTCAGCTCTTGTAAGCGTTGCAGGGGTTGACCTGTTGCAACGGTGCCGTTCGCCGCCCGTTTACTGCCTTTGGCCGCGCGAGTGTATTGTTTTGCGTGAATGTTTTGATGGCACGCTTCAATCGTGCTGTATTGGATGGCAATCAGATCCCGGCGAAGGGAGCGCCATGCAGCGCGTTTGGAGAACGGTTACCGGCTTTTACCATGTCTGTGCCCGCGGTGTGGGCAAGCAGCTCATCTTTGAGGGCGATGAAGACCGGTGGGAGTTTTTGGAGCTGATGCGCGAGTGCTGCCGCGAGGCGGGCGTGACGGTTATCGCCTGGTGCCTTATGGGCAATCACGTGCATCTGGTGCTTGCAGATTACGAGGACAGGATGAGCGCGGCGATGCACCGGCTGCTTTTGACGTACGCGCGGCGGTTCAATAAGCGCACGGGGCGTACAGGCCATCTATTCCAGAACCGTTTTGATCGGCGCTCGCTCGATACCGACCGTTATCTAATGGCTGCCATTCGCTATGTTCACGCTAATCCGCAGGAGGCAGGTATCGCCCTGATCGAGCGTTATCCCTGGAGCAGCTTTGCCGAGTATCTTCGAGCGTATGACAACGATATGACGAGGGGATTTTCGGACCCTTCTTGTGTTCTCGAGCTCTTTGAGTCTGCCAAGGGGTTTCTGGATTATTCTCTGTCGATGCCCGATGGTTCCGATCCGGTGATTCACGATATGGATGAGACGGAGTGGGAGCGGCGTGCGTTTGCCGACAAGATGGCGAAGCGCCTGGGTGTGCCGCTCAATGAGCTCAAGACCGTAGCTCCCGCGCGGCGAGACGGAATCATTTTCGCCCTGCACGATGGCGGCTACACGGTGCGCGAGATTGAACGGTATACGGGAATCAGCAAGAGTACCGTCTCTCGTATCGTGCGCGCCTATGCGCGGGTGAAGGCTCAGGCTGAGGGCTCGGAATAGAAAATGGCCGAACCGCCCTTGTCAAGCGATTCGGCCAACAAAATTCTTAAGATTTGGGACAAATACTACTGATTATTTTGTCCCATGAGCATGCCGTCGAGGGTGCGCCAGGCGAGCTCGGCGCATTTGACGCGGGCGGGCATGTGCGAGATGTCCTGGAGCTGGGCGGCTTCGTCCAGGTCTTCCAGGTCGTCCTCGGAGAGCTTCTCGCCGCGGATCATGGCGAGGAAGAGTCCCGCCAAGCGACGTGCCTCCTCGACGGTCTCGCCGGTGATGAGGTCGGCCATGATGTCGGCGCTGGCCTGGCTGATGGCGCAGCCATGACCGGTAAAGGAGGCCTCCTCGATCACGCCCTTCTCGACACGCAGCTGCAAGGTGAGCTCGTCGCCACAGCTGGGGTTGATGCCGTCGTGCTCGTGCGTGGGGGCATCCATCTCGTACTTATAGTCGGGGTGCGAGTTGTGCTCCATAAACGTGGTGGAGGTGTACAGATTACCCATTGAACGTGCTCCAAACGTGATGCAGGCCGGCGATGAACTTATCGATGTCGGCCTTGTCGTTGTAGAAGGCCACGCTGGCGCGGCAGCAGGCGAGGTTCTCGACGCCCAGCCAGGTAAGCAGCGGCTGCGCGCAGTGGTGACCGGCGCGGATGCACACGCCGTCCATGTCCATGATGCTCGCGACGTCGTGCGGGTGGATACCCTTGACGTTAAAGCTGACGACGCCGTGATGGTTGTCCCAGTAGATGGAGCCGATGATCTGGACAAAGTCGAGCTGCATGAGCTCGCCCATCAGGTAGTGGACGAGTGCCTGCTCGCGTGCCTGGATGTTCTCGTAACCCACCGTGTTGACGAGGTAGTCGAGAGCGGCGCCCGTGGCGAAGATGCCGGCGGCGTCCTGCGTGCCTGCCTCGAACTTCTCGGGGACGCGAGCCCAGATGGCGTCCTGCTCGGTGACCGAATCGATCATCTCGCCGCCGGTAAGCATGGGCGGCATGGCGTTGAGCAGGTCCATCTTGCCCCACAGCACGCCGATGCCCATGGGGCCCATGGCCTTGTGCGCACTAAAGGCAAAGAAGTCGGCGCCCAGGTCGGCCACATCGACCGGCATGTGCGGCAGCGACTGCGCGCCGTCGACGACCAGATAGCCGCCGTACTTGTGCACGAGCTTGCCGAGATTCTTGACCGGGTTCTCGACGCCCAGCACGTTGGAGACCTGTCCCACGGCCAGGATCTTGGTCTTGGGACCCACCTTGGCAAGAACCTCCTCGGTGGTGAGCTGGCCGGTCTTGGTGGGGTAGAGGTAGACGAGCTTGGCGCCGGTCTCGCGGCAGACCTGCTGCCACGGAATCAGGTTGGAGTGGTGCTCCATGATGGTGATGACGACCTCGTCGCCCGGTTCGAGCACTGTGGGCGCAAAGCTCTTGGCGACCAGGTTGAGCGACTCGCTCGTGTTGCGGGTGAAGACGATCTCGTTGGCCTGTGAGGCGCCGATGAGGTCGGCGATCTGTTGGCGGACCTTCGCGATGGCGTCGGTGGCCTCGACGGACAGCGAGTACAGGCCGCGCAGAGGGTTGGCGTTCATGCGCTGGTAGAAGTCGCGCTCGGCGTCGAGCACACAGGCAGGGCGCTGCGCGGTGGCGGCGCTATCGAGGAAGGCGATCTCGGGGTGCTGCTGGAACAGCGGGAACTGGCCCTTGTAGGGGTTGGTCTCGATGTCCACGGTGGGCCAGCCGCGCGAGGCCTCGTCGCTGGCGTCGAGCTCCATGGGCTCGGGGGCAGTACAGGTGTCGCATTTAACGTGCTCGGTGTCGATCATGCGAGCTCCTCTTCAAAGTTGTCGATCAGGTTGTTTCCCAGGCGGACGACGGCTGCGCGGGTGCGCTCGTCGGTGGCGGAAAGCGCGGCGTCCTCCAGCTTGGCGCGGATGAACAGGTCCTCGGCGGCGTTTTGGTCAAGGCCGCGGCAGGCGAGGTAGAACAGCTGCTCGTCGCGGACGTGACCGATGGTGGCGCCGTGGTTGCCGGCGACGTCGTCCTCGTCGCAGAGAATGACGGGAACGGTCTTGTTGTCGACGCCCTTGTTGGCCAAAAGCACCGTCTCGCGCTCGGTGCCGGTTGCACCCTTGCAGCCGTGCACGAGGTCGATGGTGCCGCGGTAGACCTTCTTGGACGTGCCGGTCAGCACGCCGTTGGCGTCGATCTCGCACTCGGTCTTGCGACCGCGGTGGCGCAGCTCGTAGTTAAAGTCGCGCACCTGCTCGCGGGCGCCCAGGTAGTCAGTATCGATGGTGACCTTGGCGGTATCGCCCAGCAGGTCGCCGGCAAGGCCGGTGGCGCTGGCGCCGGCACCCAGGACGGTGTGCTGCACGTTGACGCGCGCGCCCTCGTCCTGGAACAGGCCGGTGTCGTCGAGTGCGATCCAGCTGTCGTCGAGTGTCTGCGTGCAGGTCACGTTGACGGTGGCGTATTCGTGGGCACACACACGCAGCACGGAGCCCACGACACCTTCGCCGGCAATGGGGGAGTCCAGGGCAATCTGCAGGTTGAGCGTTGCCTGCGGGCGGGCGACGACGTCGATGGCGGCGATGGCCGCGGCAGCGTCGACGCCACTCACGCGCACGGTAACGGCGGCGTGCTGGTAGGCGGGAACATCGATGACGATGCGCTTGGTAGCGTGCTCGGCCAGATAGGCGTAGGCGGCCTCGCCCATGCCGGTCTCGAAGGCCGCGGCGGGGGAGAGCTCCTCCTCCAGCTTGATGGCGCCGGCCTGGTAGACGGAGGTGGCGGGCACGTCGAGCTCGGTCTCGGGCGTGATACGGGCGCGGTCGGCGGCGTCACCGGGGGCGGAGGCGCGGCGCTCGGGGAAGCGGTCGGCCATGGCGTCCATGGCGGCGTTAAATGCGTCGGCAGCGCCGCGGAACTGCTCGTCCAAGCCCTCGACCTTAACAGCCTCGGTGGGAGCGGCGGCAAGCTCGTCAGAGAGCTCGAGCTTGGTCTGGTTCATCTTCAGCCAACCCCAAGTGGCAGCTGGCATCGCATTGACCTGCTCAAGGGTGGTAGCAGCGGTGTTCGTGGTCTGGTTCATTATCCGATCGCTCCTTCCATCTCGAGCTTGATCAGGTTGTTCATCTCGACGGCGTACTCCAGCGGCAGCTCCTTGGAAACCGGGTTGGCAAAGCCGTTGACGATCATGGTACGGGCTTCTTCCTCCGAGATACCGCGACTCATCAGGTAGAACACCTTATCGTCGCCGATGCGGCCGATGGTGGCCTCGTGGCCGATGTCGACGTTCTTGGCGCGGATGTCCATGGCCGGAATAGTGTCGGAGCGGCTTTGGTCGTCGAGCATCAGCGACTGGCAGCTCACGGTTGCCTTGGAGCCCTCGGCCTTGGGTGTCGCCACAATAGAGCTGCGGAAGGTCTGAATGCCGCCACTCTTGGAGATGCCCTTGGTCTCGACGGTTGCCGAGGTATCGGGTGCGTTGAGCACGACCTTGCAGCCGGTGTCGAGGTTTTGACCGGCGCCGGCAAAGGTGATGCCGGTAAAGCTGGAACGGGCGCGGCGGCCGTTGAGCACGCTCATGGGGTAGAGGTAGCCCACGTGGCTGCCGAAGGAGCCGCTGATCCACTCGATGTCGCCGTCCTCGTCCACGCGCGCACGCTTGGTGTTGAGGTTGTACATGTTCTTGGACCAGTTCTCGATGGTCGAGTAGCGCAGGTGCGCGCGCTTGCCCACAAAGAGCTCGACGGCGCCGGCGTGGAGGTTTGCCACGTTGTACTTGGGCGCGGAGCAACCCTCGATAAAGTGCAGGTCGGCATCGTCCTCGACGATGATGAGCGTGTGCTCAAACTGGCCGGCGCCCTTGGCGTTAAGGCGGAAGTAGCTCTGCAGCGGGAAGTCGAGCTTGGTGCCCTTGGGCACGTAGACAAACGAGCCGCCCGACCACACGGCACCATGCAGGGCCGCAAACTTGTGGTCGGTGGGCGGGATGAGCGTCATAAACTTCTCGTGGATGAGCGGCTCCCACTGCGGGTCGTGCAGGGCCTCCTCGATGCCGGAATAGACGATACCCATCTTGGACGCGGTGTCCTGCATGTTGTGGTAGACGAGCTCGGAGTCGTACTGCGCGCCGACGCCCGCCAGGTAGCTGCGCTCAGCCTCGGGGATACCCAGGCGCTCAAAGGTGCTCTTGATGTCGTCGGGCACCGACTCCCAGTCGTGCTTTTGGTCGGTGTTGGGCTTGACGTAGGTGACGATGTTGTCCATGTCCAGGCCCTCGATGGAGGGGCCCCACGTCGGGTCGGGGAAACGATTGAAGATCTCGAGGGATTTTAAGCGCAGGTCGAGCATCCACTGCGGCTCGTCCTTCTTGGCGCTGATCTCGCGCACGATGTCGGGCGTGATGCCGGCGTCGAGGCGCTCGAATCCCTCCTCGCCATAGGCGAAGTCGTAGAGGCTGCGGTCGATGTCCGCGACCTCGGTGCGGTTCTTGGTCATTGCGTCGCCCCTTTACGCCTGCTGCTCGGCAGCGGCGGCCTCGGCCTGGGCACGCTGCTCGGCGGCCTCGCGCTCGAAGGTCTCAAAGCCGTTCTTGTCGATCCAGGGGATGAGCGAGGCGTCGTCCTCGCGCACAATGTGGCCCTTGACCATAACGTGGACGCGGTCTACATCCAGGTGCTCCAGGATGCGCGTGTTATGCGTGATGATGAGCATGGAGCCGTCGCAGCTCTTGCGGTAGGCGTCCATACCGTGGCTGACGGTGGACAGGGCGTCGACGTCCAGGCCGGAGTCGGTCTCGTCCAAGATGGCGAGCTTGGGCTGCAGCAGCAGAAGCTGGAGCATCTCGACCTTCTTTTTCTCGCCGCCCGAGAAGCCCACGCCCAGCTCACGGTTGAGGTAGGCGATATCCATGTTGAGCTCTGCCGCGAGCTCCTTGACGCGACGGCGGAACTCCTTGCCCTTCATCTCCAGGCCGGGGCGGCCGGCGATGCTGGCGCGCAAAAAGCTCGACAGCGGCACGCCCGGAATCTCGACCGGGGCCTGGAAGCTCAGGAACAGGCCGGCGCGCGAGCGCTTGTCGGTGGTGAGTTCAGTGATGTCCTGGCCGTCAAAGACGATGCGGCCGTCGTTGACCGTGTAAACGGGGTCGCCCATGACCAGGTGGCCGAGGGTGGACTTGCCGGCACCGTTGGGTCCCATCAGAACGTGGGTCTCGCCGGCGGCGACGTTGAGGTTGACGTTGTGGAGGATGGTCTTCTCGTCCACGGAGGCGGTCAGACCTTCGATGGAAAGCAGCGGATTTGCGCTCATGCTGTCCCTCTCTGTATATGGCGTACTCATAGGTGTACTAAACCCTAGGAATCTTCTCGGAATAAAGTTACTATGGGTTCGGCGTTAGTCAAGGGAAAACCCGACTAATCCACTCGACTTTTTAGATGTGGGACATAATAATCAGGCTTGTTTGCCCCGCGTGCATAAGATTTGGGACAAACAAGCCTGGTATTTTGTCTCGGCTACGATGAGAGGGTAGGTATGCTCATTTCTTCTAAGGGCCGCTATGCCCTCCGTCTGATGATCTATATCGCAGCGCTTGGTGACGCCGAGGGCAAGATTGCCCTTCGCGAGGTCGCTGACCGCGAGCATATTTCACAAAAGTATTTGGAGCAGCTGGTTCGTCCGCTCATGAAGGCGGGCCTGCTTAGGAGCGTGCGCGGTAAGGGCGGCGGCTACATGATGGCGAAGGACCCGGCCGAGGTGCGCGCCGGCGACATCCTGCGTGCCGTCGAGGGCAGCACGGCTCCGGTGGCGTGCGATGGCATCGACAACAGCTGCACCCGCAGCGATTTGTGCTCGACCGTCAAGTTCTGGCGCGGTTTGGACGACGTGATCGAAAAGTACGTCGACGGCGTGACGTTGGCCGACCTGGCCGCCGTCCCCGAAATCAACTTTGACATTAAGCTGTAGGGGTGCAAATGGCATCTCTCGACAAGGTGTACAAGCAAATCGAAGTTTTTGCTCGGGAATGTGACGCCGAGAAGGTCGTGTTGTTTGGTTCTCGTGCTCGAGGCGACAACTTGCCCAAGAGCGATATTGACATCGCCGTAGCAGGTTGCCGGGATTTCGGCCGTTTCTCATATTTGATCGAGGAACATCTTGATACTCTTTTAGATGTAGATGTCGTCAATCTCGACGAGTCCCTCTCGCAGCAATTGCTCGATGAGATTGCCAGGGATGGTGTGATTCTGTATGAAAAAATATGAGAACTTTGTTAGCGCCTTGGCGAATCTTGAGGATGCGCCCAATCAGGATCTCAACAATGATTTTGTTCAGAGTGGATTGATTAATAAGTTCAATCTTCAATTTGAACTGAGCTGGAAGCTCCTTAAGCGTCTGCTCGAGTATGAGGGCGCCACGCTTGCCGCGTCGGGGTCTCCTCGTGCCATCGTGAAGGAGTCGTACCGATTCTACGACTTTATTGATGAGGCGGCCTGGCTAGACATGCTCAGAGACCGCAATACGAACGTCCATATCTACGACAACAAGCTCGCTCAAGATTTGATTCAGCGCATCTTGAACGTCTATATCCCCGCTTTCTGTCAGTTGAGGGACGGGCTGATGGAGCGATACGGCGAGCTTCTGATGGCGCCCGACGACCAGTTTGTTTAATTCCTTAAGATTTCGCGGAGGGTTGTTGCCGTTTACCGAGGGGTTGTTGTGCAACAACGGGCGAGCTGCAATACTTATTTTTATCTTTGCAAACTGAACTTTAACTACACCAATGCAGGGAGGATCTTATGCAGCCCAAGCATTCTGCTATTGTCGCGGGCCTGACGTTGGCGCTTTCGTTTGGCGCCGTTTCCGCGCCGGCACCCGCCGCTGCCGAGGAGCCCACGCCGGGCGTTGCCTCGGATGCCACCGATATCGATAAGGGTCTCTACACCCAGCAGTCCTTCTCAGGCGTGCTGAGGTCGGTCCAGGGCGTTTCGTTTGTCAACGTGACTCCCGAGATGAAGTACTTTACCAAGTACGAGAGCCATGGTAACTACAACCAGGGCTTTTCGTACGGTGACGGCTATAACGCGTTGGGCTATTACCAGTTCGACCGCCGCTGGTCGCTCATTCCGTTTATGAAGCAGGTCTACAACTACAGCCCCGAAAAATACAGCATGCTCAAGGATGCGATTGATCGCGGCAGCGAGATTTCCAACACGAGCAATGCCATGTACGAGAACGGTCAGCTCACCGAGTTGGGCCGTATTGCGCAGGAGGCCTTCCAGGGTGCTTACAACACCGATCCTGTTGAGTTCTCAGCACTTCAAGATGCTTATGCGTACAACTCGTACTATGCGGTGACCGAGGCGTGGCTCAAGAGCGGCCTGGGTATTGATATTTCGGGCCGCGCCGACTGCGTCAAGGGCATGGTGTGGAGCATTACCAACATGTGCGGCACTGGTGGCTGCAGGGACTTTTTCCGCTGGGCGAATCTTTCCAACGATATGTCCGATCGCGAGTTTGTGACGGCGCTTTCCTACAGCGTGGTCAATAACGTGGCGACAAAGTATTCGAGCCAACCCCAGTATCATGAGGGCTGGAAGAACCGCTACCGCAACGAGCTGAAGGACTGCTTGGTTTATATCGCCGAGGACGAGGCCGCTGCCGCTGCGACGCCCGTGCAGCCCGAGCCTACGCCGGCGCCCTCGCCGACGCCTGATTCGAATGACGGCTCGAGTGACGATGCCAACGATGACAGGATGGATGCGCCCTCGACCGATGCTGACGGTAATGGCTCTGCTGGTGGCGCTATCAACGACGGTTCCACCTCGAACGGCTTCGATTCGAACGGCTCTGCTGCGGGCGATTCGTCTTCAAGCTCTGCCGGCAATACGGGCAGCGCCGCCTCTGGTTCGACCGACGCTGGTTCCTCTGACTCTTCCACTGGCTCGAGCGATTCTTCCGCCGATACTGGTTCTAGCAATGACTCTAACACTGGCGCCGCTTCTGATTCCGATGCTTCCAAGGACGACTCGAATAAGGCGCCGGACGCTCCCGTTGCTTCGCCGGACAAGAAGCCTTCTTTCTCCGTGCAGCTTGGTTCTACGTTGGGCTCTTCGCTGATGGCTGGTGTCAATAACGGCTCGACTCAGAACAAGGACAACTCTGATCAGGTTTCCACGGAAAAGACCGAGGCCGCAAAGGGCGACTCCAAGGACAAGGCTTCCGAGAAGACCAAATCCGATAAGGGTTCTAGCTCTGAGGCGAAGGACGACAAATCCGCTCAGAAGAAGGACGAGAGCAAGACCGAGGGCGAAAAGAAACAGTCCGAAGACGACGACAAGAGCGGTGCTGACAACCAAGTCCAGGAGCAAAATGACTCCAAAACGGTTACCACTACAACCACCACGACCACCACAACCAAGTCATCTGGCGGCAACATGCCCAAGACGGGCGACTTGATCGTGATGGCGAGCCTTGCCAGCGCGAGCTTGGCCACACTGGGTGCTACGTCTATCGTAAGTGGTAAGCATAAGCTCGATCAGCAGAAGAAGGCTTCTGGGGAGGACAGCTCGGAGGAGTAGCCTCTCGGTTGCCAGATAACTAAAGAGTCGGGACGGGGTCCGGTGCGAATGCATCGGGCCCCGTTTTGTTGTGCAACGATTAGTTATGCCCCCTCACACCTCTTGTTGCTACCGTTGCCCGATATGTTCGCGCGGCGTCGTCGGTACGCGCGAGGCGGTCATTACAATTGGCATCGTGCAGCGATTTAGGGGGAACGTTTTGGTGTCTGAACAGGCAAATGTTGATTGTGCTGCTGGCTTTGGCGTGCGCTTGATCGGCTGTGCCGACGATGCGGCTTTGCCCATTGGCATGCACGACTATGCGGAGGCTCTTGGTTGCTGCACGCTGGTCGACAAGACCATGTTTATTGCCGATGTGTTGGACTGCGACGCGTCCGTTGTGGTGTGCTGTCGACCCGAGGGTTTTGGCAAGAGCATGAACTTGTCGATGCTCAGGGCTTTTCTGGAGCGTCCAGCGGTCGGTCGCACCGGTCGGATCTCGTTTGCCGATGCTCAGATTTGGGATGCGGACGGCGGGCGCTATCGGGATGAGTACGCTTGCTATCCGGTGATATCGCTGGACTTTTCTGGCGCTGCGAGGCGTGGCCCCGCTGTTGCCGGCGTCGTGCGCGATGCCCTTTCGGGCGAGTGCGCTCGCTTGTTGGCGCTCTTGGAGGCTCCGGATTTAGCTCGAGATAAGGTGCGTCACGTCGAACGTGTCGCGCGTGGCGTGGCGAGCGCGGACGAGGTTGACTCGGTGCTCGGTGTGCTCATAGAGCTGCTGGAGATTGCCTACGATGAGCAGGTTGTATTGCTCGTTGATGGGTACGATGGGGCGTGCTCTTGCCGTGCGAGCGCGAGGGACGCTTCCGGCGCCGATCTGGCAGATCTATTCGATCGCGTGCTTTTCGACGCCATTGCCGCTGCGCGCGATTCGTTGCGGCTGACGTGTCTGATGGGGGAGTATCCCGGCCCTGCCGAAGCGGCGCTTTCTTTGCATGGCTGCTCGTATTGTCTGACGACGCCGCTTTCGACCTGGTGTGACCGTTGTTTCGGCTTTTCGGATGCCGAGGTCCAGGCTCTGTTGAATCATGCTGGGCGCGAGGAATACCTGGATGATGCGCGTGAATGGCTCGAGGGATATCGGTTTGGTAGGGCCTATTGCTCGAGTCCAGCGCGTGTGATCGGTTTTCTGGACCGAGGCTGCACGGCGCCCGTGCGTGCCGATCTGTATGGGTATGCGGATTGCCTGAGTAGGGTAGTTAGTGACTGGAATCTCGACCGCCTTTCGGTCTTGTTTGATTTGCTCGAGGCCCATGGGTGCGCTGAGGCCCCGCTTTGTTTGGGCACTGCAGAGCCAGATGTCTCGCCTGACGATGGCATGTGGACAGCGCTGTATCTGTCCGGTTTTCTCACGACGGATATGACTGAGGAGCCAGAGCATGGCGATCGCTTCCGTGCTTTGCGATTGCCCAATAACGAGCTTCGCCAGGCCTTGCGTCTAGTGATTATTGAGTGGTTTGAGTGCGCTGCAGAAGACATTCGAGACGTCGATGCGTTTCGCGACGGGCTGTGCCATGGGAACGAGGATACCGTGAGGCGGGCGCTAAGCCGCATCTTGGGAGATGCGGGAATCGGTGCGACCGACCCAGATACACCGCTGCCATATCACCTACTCTTGCAAGGACTCTGCTTTGGATTGCCGGGCTATGCCAATCCTGCTTCGAGGCGAAAGTGTGGCGCGGATCGCTGGGACATCCAGGTTTTTCCTACGGGCGCCGCGTTCGACATAGCCGATACGATCGGTATGCTCGATGAACGTCCGCTGATAACGATCAACATGATGTATGACCCCGGTGTGGATGCGCTGGGCCTGGAATTGCTGGCCGTGCAGGCGCTGCTCGACATAGAGCGCGACGGCATCGACGAAATCCGTGTGCCGCGACCCGGCGTTGGCCGCATGCGCTGGGGGTTTGGGTTTGATGGACAGCATGTGGCTACGGTGTACCAGCGGCTTTAAGCGCTGAGGTGTTTCCGGCTTCCGTTACTCGGTGTCCTTCATGGGCGGCATGGGCTTCCAGTTGGGATCCTTAACGATCTTGCGGGCGTCCTTCATGCCACGGCGCAGCGCCGGAATACCGGTCTTAAAGCACTTATCGACCGCAGCCAGGCGAATAAATTCCTTGCAGAAGGTCGCGGCGTTGCCCAGACGGAACAGCATAGGGTGGTAGTCGCCGTAGATCTGCATGTAGCGTGCCAGATAACCGCGGTTGCGCATGATGTAGTAGCGGTTGGTGTCGCTCGTGGAGTTGAGCTGGCGTTTGCCGGCGATGTCCCAGTTAGAGACGGCGCGGGCGCGCTTGAGCACCACGTCGGCAACAACGGCGGCGGGGAAGTGCTGGCTGGCCACGTAGCCATAGCAGGCATCGTCGCCGTAGATAAAGAAGCGCGCATCGGGCAGGCCGATCTTGTCGACCACGCGGCGCGAGAACATGCCGCCCTCAAAGCACAGCTGGTTCATGGCGCGATAACCCTCTGGACCCAAGTCCCACTTGGCGACTGGGTTGGGAATGCCGAGCGAAAGGATGAGTTGGTATTGCCAAAAGAAGGCGCCGCCGTCAAAGTCCAGGCGCGAACCCTGGATGACATCATAGCGGTCGGTCCACTTGGCAAGGCGCTTGATGCCTTCGGGGATGACGAGCACGTCGTCGTCCATCACCCAGAACCACTGGGCGCCCAGGTCGTAGGCGCATTTAGTGCCAGCGGAGAAGCCGCCCGCGCCGCCACCGTTTTCAAGCTGCGGGGCGTAGATGACGCGGTCGGTGGCGCCCTGCGCGTCAGGCTGCTCGGTGTCGATGCCCCACAGGTTAGCCAGGCGCTCGTTGAATGCGGTGCACATGGCCTCGGTCTCGCGCGAATTTTCGTTATCGACAATCACGATGCGCCAGGGCGTTGCCGTGAGCTCGGTCATGGAGTCGAACAAGTTGGCCAAGAGCTCCTGGCGCTTGTACGTAACGACAACGATGGCGAGCTTATCGATGGGGGCGGGAAGGGTTGAAGGCATGGGGCAATATATCCTTTCACGCGCGGTGGGCGAGTGCTGCGCGGAAGCTATCGAATACGTCCTTGGGACTGTCCTATTGTAAAGGCTTGGCGCACCTTGGCGGCAAGCTTTGAATAAAACGCAGGAACCTGCCACGGCTGTAGCGGCTTTGGCGTCTGACGGCAGCGTGTCTATTGCCGCTTGAGCTTGCGAGCGATAAGGCTTCTGGCTGCATCGATGATGAGGAGCGCTAAGGCAAAGACGATGCTAATGACGGTACCCGTGACGATACATATAGCTGCCGGGCTGTTTTGGCTGACCAGTATGTTTGCGAGCAACGTATTGAAGACGGGACGCCACAGGCTACTGGTGAGCGACTGCATCACATAGAAACCGAGCGTGGCGGTCGAAAGGGTGACGATGACGCCTGCGGCTCGTGGATTGTCCGAGGCGCTGCGTCGGGTAGCCGCAAAGAGCAGGGAGGTGGCAGCGAGGGCAAACGAGATCAGCGAGGTCGATTTGTAGGAGAGGACTGCCATCGCCGTGAGGTTGCCGGTGTAGGAGAGTGCTCCTTCCAGGATGGTGGCGAGCACCAAAACCGCTGCGAGCGACCGCATGCCCAAGGCGCCCGCCCTGTCCGAATCCATGACATCGGTTACGTCGCGGAGCAGCCCGCCGATCAAAAACGCGATTACGTACGTGGCAGCGCTCATGAGCTTCTGCAGCCAAGAAAACTCACCGCCGCTTGTCGCACTCATGGCGGCTAAATACCCGTTAACAACAAATGCGAGGATGCCAACGGCGATGACCGTCGTCGTGTAGGTTTTCTGGGGGAGTCGACTCTTAGCCAGTCCAAACCATGGCGCCATGAAGACCGTGGCGGCATAGACCCAGATAAACTCAAGGCCTAGCGTGTACCAGTACTGCGTGTTGAGGGTAACGTCGGGAATGGGGGAGACGACCGTGGACCACGCGAACGCCACGAGGCAATAAAACGCAGTGGGCATAACGACCTTGCCCAGGCGCTGCGCCGTCCGTTGCATTTGCGACTTCCACGTTGCCCCACCGTCCCAAGCACTCGCGGCCGAGGCGATGAGAAAATAGCCCGAGATCATAAAGAAGACCTCGTTGGCCCAGCAGCCAAGCAGGTTAATAAAACCGAGCACGCCGGAATAGGGGGACATCGCAAGTGGGGCATATTCCACGGCGCCGACGCAGACGGCTTGGAAGGTCCACTGAAAGGTGTGGAACACCGCGATGCCGGCGACCGCGACCAAACGCAGTGCTTCGATGGGTATGTTGCGTGCGGCTTTGGGCTGCATGACGTCCTTTCTTATCGGTTTGCCTCTGCGAGCTCCATAGATTATATAAACGCCCGCTAGCGCGCTGACCCTTTGATACCATGAAACGACAGGTATTTCCTAAGGAGCACATTTGTCTACTAACGCCTCTGGCAGCCCTGTTCTGTCGCTGCTTATTCCCATTTACAATGTTCAGCGCTACCTGCGCGAGTGCCTCGATTCCGCCCTGGCGCAGACGCTCAAGGACATCGAGATCATCTGCATTAACGACGGGTCGACCGACAACTCGCCGGCGATTATCCGCGAGTATATGGAGCGCGATGGGCGCGTCAAGATGATCGACAAGGCCAACAGCGGCTACGGCGACTCGATGAACCACGGTCTGGAGATGGCGCGTGGCAAGTACGTGGGCATCTTGGAGTCCGATGACTTTATGGCGTCCGACGCACTCGAAAAGCTTGTCTCGGCCGCCGATAGCAATAATGCCGACTTCGCGAAGGCGAACTTTGATTTCTACTGGTCTAAGCCCGAGGAGCGCCGTTCGCTGCACGAGATGTTTAGACCTCAGGATTGCGGCAAGCCGGTGCACCCGAGCGATACGACGCAGTTCTTTAAGCAAAAGCCGTCGATTTGGTCGGCCGTGTACCGTCGCGATTTTCTTGAGCGCAACGGCATTACGTTCCTGCCGACTCCGGGGGCATCCTTTCAGGACACGTCATTCGCTTTTAAGGTGATCGCGTGCGCCGATAAGGCTATTTACCTGCACGATGCCGTGTTGTCGTATCGCCAGGACAACGAGAATTCCTCGGTCAATTCTTCGGCTAAGGTCTTTTGCGTCAATACCGAGTATGCCGAGATTGAGCGTTGGATTCGAGAGGATTATGCCCGCGACCACGCAAGCGGCGATGTCGCGCGCATGCTCAAGTTCAATCAGCTCATTAAGTACGATTCGTACATGTGGAACTACGTGCGCCTGGCGCCTAAGTTCTATAAGGAGTTCCTGGCGCAGATGGCCAAGGAATTTCAGGCGGCCTTGGACGCGGGGGAGTTTTCGCTTGACGATCTTAAGCCGTGGAAGCGCGCGAATCTCGCTGCCATCCTCAAAGATCCTGAGGGCTGGGTTGACGAGCATCCGAGTTTTGCGACGGATGGTGCCTTGGGGCGCGCCAAGTATTACGCCTCGGTTGGAGGCCCAGGCGTGGTTGCTGCCTTCCTCATCGAATCGCTGAGGGGGTAGGTCGACATGGGAGAGACTTTGACCCCCAGAGCGACCATTGTCGTTCCCGTCTACAATTCGTCGCGCTCCATTCAGCGATGCCTCGATTCGCTGTTGGCCCAGTCTGAGCGTTCGATTCAGGTTGTCTGCGTCAACGACGGTTCGACTGATGATTCGTTGAACGTTTTGCGCCAGATTGCGCAGGCCGACGATCGCGTACTGGTGATTGACCAGGAAAACGCGGGCGTCTCGTGTGCTCGAAATGCCGGCATCGATGCCGCCGTGGGCGGGACCGTCTTTTTTGTGGACGCCGACGATTACATCGATGCGCAGACGGTCGGGCGCGTGCTGCATGCCATGGAGTCTGCAGATGCCGAGGCCGCCGTTTTTGGCGGCGTCTGTGAACCTGCCGATGCTGCCCCCAAACGCGTCCAGCAACTCATGAGTCCCAAAGCTGGTATCTTTGGCGCCCGTGATCCCCAACTGCTGTTCCATTCGAATGCGCAGCCCTATGCCTGCCGTGCGGCTTTTTCGCGCGAGCTGCTCAATCGCGAAGGCATTCGCTTCGCCCCCGGTCTGGCTTTGGGCGAGGACGTCGTCTTCCAATTTGCGGCTTATGCGCTTGCCCGCAAGACCGTCGTCATGCCGGACAAGTTCTACCACTACGTGATGGAGAGTGAATCGGCGACGCACGAGTTCAACAGTGCCGAGGCTCGCGCCAAAAAGCTTGACGCCCACATGAGGATGCTCGAGGAGGTCTTGGAGGACTGGGCGGCCTACGATTTTTTGGACCTGTGTCCCGGCGAGCTGATAACTTGGTTTTTGGACCTTATCGTGTTTGATTTGGCGCGCTTGGATTCCGATGACTTCCATCGCGTGGCGGCTCGCGTCAACATGGACCTCGCGACGTTTTTGGGAACGGACTGGGCAGATATGCCTGCCAAGGGCGCCGTTTGCCGTGTTGCCCACAAGCTCGTTGCAGCGATCTCGAGCGTTTCGATGGCAGATGCCACGCTGTTCTATCTTTCGACTCGCGGTCTCAAAGCCTGCCTGGAGCGCTTTATCTAATTCCAAGCGCTGCCGCCCGCCGCAACTCGGCTGCTAAAATAACCCTGTTACACGCTATTCAACAGGAGGTTCTCTTGCAGAACTCTGATACCCCTAAAGTTTCGCTGCTTGTTCCCATTTGCAATGTCGAACGCTACCTGCGCGAGTGCCTCGATTCCGCCGTGGCGCAGACGCTCGAGGACATCGAGATCATCTGCATCAACGACGGCTCCACCGATAGCTCGCCAGATATCATCCGCGAGTACATGGAGCGCGACCCCCGTGTAAAGATGATCGACAAAGCCAACAGCGGCTACGGCGACTCGATGAACCGCGGCCTGGAGATGGCGCGCGGCGAGTATGTGGGCATCCTTGAGTCCGACGACTTTATGTTTGAGAATTCGCTCCAAAAGCTGGTTGCCAAGGCCGATGCTGAGCATGCCGATGTGGTAAAGGGCGACTTTTACCTGTATTGGTCCACGCCCAGCGAGCGCCGTGAGCTGTTTGGGATCATCGATGAGCATATGACGGGCGCCGCGTATCGCCCCGTCGATCGCCCTGGCATCTTCTACCGCAAACCTTCCATTTGGTCTGCCATCTATCGGCGCGAGTTCCTCAACGACAATCAGATTCGGTTCCTTCCCACGCCGGGCGCCTCGTATCAGGACGCAGGCTTTAACTTTAAGGTCTGGGCGTGCGCCGAGCGTGCCGCGTTTATTGCGGACCCCATTTTGTGCTATCGCCAGGATAACGAGAAGAGCTCCGTTAATTCGCCCAACAAGGTGTTTTGCGTGTGCGACGAATATGCCGAGATGCAACGTTTTTTGGACGAGCGTCCCGAGCTCAAGGCTCAGCTCCAGGGCATTTTAATGCGCATGAAGGTCGATACGTACCGTTGGAATGATGAGCGTCTGGTCGATGAACTGCGTGAGCAGTTTTGGAAGAAAGCCTCGTCTGAGCTCAAGGCCGATTGGGATGCTGGTCGCTTTGATCTGTCGCTGTTCGACCCGCGTGGCGAGACCGACTTGCGCCTGATGGTCAAGTCGCCTCGTGCCTATATCGATTCGCGCTTTGACTTTAAGAAGCCGGGCAAGCTCAATACGTTTAAACATTACTTTAAGATTGGCGGCCTGCCGCTGGTCTGGCGCGTGCTGACGTATCAGCGCACCTACGGCGACAATCCGCACCCCGATGACGTTCCGGCCGCACAGTAAGAGCGAGTGACTATGGCTACCCCCAAGATTTCCGTTGTCGTTCCCATCTATAAAGTGGAGGAGTGCCTGGTCTGGTGCCTGGACTCCCTGCTTGCGCAGGATATGCCCGATTGGGAGGGCGTGCTGGTCAACGATGGCTCGCCGGACGGTTCGCGCGATATTGCGGCCGCTTATTGCGAAAAGGACGCGCGCTTTACGCTGGTTGATAAGGAGAACGGCGGCCTGTCGAGTGCGCGTAATGCAGGCATCGCCGCGTCCACGGCGCCTATCGTCGCGTTCTTGGATTCCGACGACCGGTTTACGCCCGATGCATGCCGCGTGATCGTCGATGCCTTTGAGCGCGAGGACTGCGACGTTTTGACCTTTGGCGCGAATCCGTATCCGCTGGAGGCGGGGTATCCGTGGCTCAACTATGTGCTGAGCCCGCGCGATGTGTCGTTTGTGGGCTATAGCTCCGATCTGCTGTTTAAGGAAGCGTCTCGCCCCTTTGCATGGCGTACCGCCTGCAAGCGTGAGTTTTTGCTGGGCAACGGGATCGTGTTCGACGAAACCGTTACGTATGGTGAGGACCAGGTCTTCGATTTTGCCGTGTACGGTCGTTCGCACAAGACCGCGCTTATCTCGAACAAGCTGTATGACTACCGCGTGGCGCGCAAGGGTTCGCTCATGGACACCATGCGCTACGACGACGAGACACGTCTGCTGGAGCACGTGAAGATTTACTCCGCGGTGCTGGCTGACTGGCAGCGCGACGGTCTCGATGCTCAGCACGCCGATGACCTGGCATATTTCCTGTGCGATCTTGTGCTGTACGATGCGCTCAGGCTTCTGGGTACGGGCTGCGGCAAGGTGTTTGCTGCCGTTGCCACGGCGCTTGCCGGTTCTGCCGCGGGCAGCGATGCTGCGCTCGCACAATGCGCTCCTTCTGTTGCTGCTATGGTGCGTGCGGCGCTTACCAGCAAGGCCCCCAATGCCCGTGAGTGCAAAAAGCTCATGTTCGATTACGACGTCTTGAGGTTTGGGCGCCTGGGTGCCTGCAAACGCATGGCAGCGAACGCCCTGGGAAAGCGAGAAGTGTAGATGAGTATCAAGCGTTTGGCGCTTTGCCGCAGTCAGGGCCGTCTGTTTGTGCTGCTTCGTTTTGCCGGTCAGGATGTCGCCGCGCTTATCGAGCGGGAGGGTTCTCAAGCGTTTGCCCATGCGACGACGAGCGGCTCTTGTGTGCCGTCGCTGGTGCTCCCGGTCGATCACGGCCGCGTGCTGGCGCTTTGCCCTTCCGTTTCCGATTACGAGCGCGAGCTCGCCGTCTTGGTGCTTCCGTTTTTGGATGGTTCCTCAATCGACGCTGCATTTGTGTCCGGAGGCCAAAAGCTTGGCTCCATTCGCCTCGATAGCCGCGTGGCCAAGCTGGAATCCAAGATTAACTACAAAGCAAAGCCTGCGATGTGTGCGCTTATCCGCGATGCGCAGCGTGGCGAACACTGCGGCCGCTACGAGATCGATGCCATTCGCTATTTGCCGGCAGACGTCGGCGCGGTGTGGCGCTATGAGGTTACCTGGGCTGGAGACCCCCAGTGCGCACCTGAGCTCCAGATTTTCGATACGCACATGAATGCCATTGGTGTCACCGTGCATGTGTTTGAATCGCAGGTCGATGTGCCGCAGCGCAACGGTTGCCGCGTCAATAAAACGTATCTGAGCGTAGAGGTGCCTCAGGATATACGAGATTTTGTCGCGATTGTGAGCGATCCCACAGAGCAGATCCAGAGCGGGTTTTGCGCCATGGATGGTCGCCTGTACAACGGCATGTTCGATGACAGTTGGAACCGCATGAAGGACGCGCGTGCAGACGACGCAGCTTATCGACGTTGGTTTGAGCAACATCGCGCAAAGCCGGGCGATTTGGCGTGCCAACGTGTCGCTTCGGCGGCCTTTGCCTATAGGCCGCTCGTGAGCATTGTGGTGCCGTGCTACAAGACTGATCGGGTCTACCTGCGCGAGCTGCTGGACTCGGTGCTAGCCCAGAGCTATGACAACTGGGAATTGCTGCTTATGGACGCCTCGCCCGAATGGGACGCGGTGGCCGACCTTGCGGTGGACGCCAATGACGAGCGCGTTCGTCGCATTGGGCTGCCCGGCAACGGCGGCATCGTGGTCAACACCAACGCGGGTATTGAGCAAGCGACGGGCGACTACATCGCGTTCTTGGACCACGATGACATCCTGGAACCGGACGCGTTATTCCACTATGTTGCCACGCTGAACAAGACTGCCGAGGGCGAGCGTCCCCAGGTCCTGTTCTGTGACGAGGACATGTTTCAGAAAACGGGGGAGTGGGGTCAGCCGGTCTTTAAGACCAAGCTCAACGCCGACCTGCTCTATAGCCATAACTGCGTGACGCATTTCCTGATGGTGGAGAAGGCACTCGTCGATCGCATTGGCACGTCCCCAGAAGACGTTGCGGGCGCCCAGGACTACGACTTGACGCTTCGCTGCCTTGCAGCCGGCGCGCGCTTTGAGCACGTTGCGCATGTGCTGTATCACTGGCGCGTGCATCCGGGATCGACCGCCGACGGCTCTGCCGATAGCAAGCCGTATGCTATCGAAGCCGGCCGTCTTGCGCTGCAGCGCCACTTTAACGCGCTGGGCATTTGCGGAACGGTCGAGGAGACCGAGACGCCGTTTGTCTATCGCATGCGTTATGCGCTGCCGGAGTCTGCGCCGCTGGTGAGTATTGTGATTCCCACCAAGGATCACATTGAGACGCTCGATGCCTGCGTGATGTCGATCGCTCAGAAGGCAACGTATGCCAATTACGAGATCGTCTTGGTGGAGAACAACAGCAAAGCCCCGGAGACGTTTGCGTATTACGAAACCCTGCCAGAGCGCGTGGCTGCAGCATCTGAAGGCAAGGGTAACGCACGTGTTGTGTACTGGCCGGGCGAGTTCAATTACTCTCAGATCATCAATTTTGGTGTGAAGCACGCCAAGGGCGACTACCTGCTGCTGCTCAACAACGATACCGAGGTCATAAGCCCCGACTTTATCGAAGAGACGATGGGCTATCTGCAGCGTCCCGATGCGGGCGTGGTGGGCGCCAAACTCTACTTTGCCGATCATCTGGTGCAGCATGCCGGCATTTTGGTTGGCGTGCGCGGCGCACTTGCCCATGCCAACCAGGACTTCTCGGCAAAGCGCGAGGGCTATCTTGCCCGTGCTGTGCGCCCGGGCAACTTTAGCGCCGTGACGGGCGCCTGCCAGATGGTGCGACGCGACGTATTTGAGCAGGTCGGAGGCTATAACGAGGAATTCGCCGTCGGTTTTAACGACGCAGACTTTTGTCTGCGCGTGTGGGAGGCGGGCTTCCGCACCATCTTTACGCCCTATGCCGAGCTGTACCACTACGAGTTCACCTCGCGCGGCAGGGAAGAAGCCAACGAGGAAAAGATGTGTCGCTGGAAGCGCGAGCAAGCGCTGTTCATGCGGCGCTGGCCTGAGTTCTTCTTGGATGGCGATCCGTGGCTCGGGCCGAACCTATCCTCCGACAGTGAGTACTTCTTGCTTTAGAGCGAAGTAATTCCAAGATCCGGCAAAGTATCCTCAAGAGCTGCAAGGGCGGTGGGGTTCAAGTACTTCTTATTGAAGCGGCTCTTGTCATATCGAAAACGTGTGTCAGGATTTTTCAGGTGGCCGTATTAAATTAGTTCGCTTATGTGCTCGGTTTGACTCAGAAGCTATTTAGCGTAACGGTTGAGGTGTGGCGACTCATATTTAAATTGCAGTCACAAAGACACCTTTTATCGATTTCCCGTTGAAATACTGAATTGATAGTTTAAAAATAACTTAAGAGAGCCTTAAATCTCGGAGAAAGGATGTCGTATGAAAAACCTTCGAGAAAGATGGCGCGGACTAACAGTGCTGGGAGTTGTTGCATTTGCCGCTGCCTGCATGACGGTTGTCCCGGCGCCCTCATTTGCCGATATTGCTGGCGGTGGCGGAGGCGGTGGACCGATTACGGAATGGTGTTCCGACGGTCGTCCGATTTCTTACTGGGGCTATGACGGTTGGAACGGCACTCAAAATGAACAGACATCTGACCCTCTTACGCGGTATAGCGTCGAGTGCAATGCCGGGGGGACTGCTCACAGAGATTTTCTAGTAGGCTTAAACTCAATTGATCAGAGCGCCTCGAGGACCGATTCTTCTCTAGTTACATCACGTCCCGCAGGTACATACTATTTCAACAAAGATGGTTTTATACAGACCGGACTCGTTCGGTGCGAGGACGGCAGTCTTCGCTATTTCGATCCCGAGACTGGCGCCATGGTCACGAACCAGTGGCATAACGATTACGAAGCTGTTTGGTACTATTTTGGCGCTGACGGGACCGCAGTTTCGGGCTGGCAGTCTATCGGTGGGGACAAGTACTACTTCTACCCCGAAAGCCATGATATGGCATACGGCCGAGTTCAAATTGACGGCAAGAATTACTTCCTGAACACCCCTGGCGCCAACGCCGATGGCCGCATGCAGCATGGCGGCTGGATCTATGACTCCATTTATGGAAAGTGGCTCTATGCGACTTCCAACGGCGAGTTGTTGACCGGTTGGCAAAATATCGGTGGAACTTGGTACTATTTCAACGAGTACGGTGTTATGTTGACCGGATGGGTTGACGATTCGGGGACGTGGTACTACGCTAACGCCTCCGGCGCGATGGTCACCGGCTGGCTCAACGTTGGCAGTACGTGGTACTACCTCGATGGTTCGGGCGCCATGGTTGCTAACGGCTGGCGCAGCCTGGGCGGCTCCTGGTACTGGTTCGGCGATTCCGGTGCAATGGCCACTGGCTGGTTCTTGGCAGGCGGCTCTTGGTGCTATGCGAGCGGTTCGGGCGCCATGGCAACCGGCTGGCTCAGCAATGGTGGCACGTGGTATTGGCTCGGAGATTCGGGCGCTATGGCCTCTAACTCTTGGGCCAACGTTGGTGGAGTTTGGTACTGGTTCGACAACTCCGGTGCGATGGCCACCGGCTGGCGTCAGATCGACGGCGACTGGTATTGCTTCAGTGGCTCCGGCGCTATGGTGCACGATGCCTGGGTTGGCGACTACTATCTCCAGTCCTCCGGTGCTATGGCTACGAACACCTGGGTCGGCGCCTACTATGTCGGTGAGGACGGTAAGTGGATTCCGGACTACTGTTTAGTTTGGTATAAGAGCGGTAGCGAGGTCTACCATACGCATAAGTGTCGTACTGTAGGCAAGGACGCAAAGGGCTTTTCTCAGATCTCTATTCAGGAGGCCCAGAGGCGTGGCGCTTCACGAGAGTGCAAAAACTGCCAGCAAATTGGCTAGCATATCACTGAGCTAGTTTTGATTGAGGCCCCGTTGCCCTTAGGTGACGGGGCCGCTGCGTGATTGGATACTGTGTTGCTATGAAGAAATGGTCATTCGGAGTGCTGACTTTTTCGGGCCTTATTTCTTTTGGGCTCCTATTGGGTTTACCCTCGATGTCGTATGGTCTTGATACTAGTAGCTCTGTTGACGACTCATCATCCGCCCTGGTTGAGGCCCACATCGAACCAAGTGCCTCAAATGTTGGTGTTCAGGACGAGTCGACTTCAATAGTTGAGGCGAACACTCAGGTGGATAATGGGGCTTCTTCTGGGGCTTCGGACCAAATTACTTGGCATCAGGGATGGATATCACCCGAAGAGGGGGCTGGTTTTTGGCGTTGGGGCTTGTCCGACGGAACAATTGCTGTTTCTTCTTGGAGACATATAAACGGAAGCTGGTACTGGTTCGACGAGGAAGGTCGAATGGCTCAGGATGGATTGGTCCAAGTCGGGGGTGCGACTTATGGATTCTCCTCTTCGGGCGCAATGTGTGTCGGCTGGTACCTAGATTCTGCGGGCTCAACTCCTGCTTGGCGTTATTTCTCCGGCTCTGGTGCCATGGTAAAAGGCTGGCTTTTAGACAGCAACAACTGGTATTGGCTGGATGATGAGGGCAAGATGGTCCACGATGTAATGCTGCAGATCGGGGGAGCCACGTATGGATTCTCTTCTTCTGGCGCAATGCTGGTCGGATGGCATCTCGATGCTTCTGCATGGCGCTACTTCTCTGGTTCTGGTGCCATGGCTAAGGGCTGGCTCTTGGATGGTGGCCGTTGGTACTGGCTTGATCCTGCAGATGGCTCTATGGCCACTGGGTTGAATGATTGCAACGGCACCCCTTATATCTTTAACGGTTCAGGGGCTATGATTTCCTCACAGTGGGCACTTGTTGACAACAATTGGTATTACGCTGACTCCAACGGCTTGCCGCATGGAGGCTGGTTGCTTCTGGGAAATTCTTGGTATTACCTGGATCCAGGAAGCCACATTATGCTCACCGGCTTTGCGCAAGTGGGTTCGTCCACCTATTACCTCACAAGCTCAGGTGTTATGGCAACTGGCTGGGTAATTGATGATGGTACTTGGTATTTCGCTGCGTCAAGTGGAGCTATTCAACGAGGTCGATGGATAAAGTCCGAAAGCTCTTGGTATTACCTTGATGAGGTGTCCGGCGCAATGCGTACTGGTGAATATACGGTAGACAACACACGCTATTATTCTTTTGATTCCGGTGCGATGGCCTCTTCGTGTTGGATCAACTTGAGTGACGGTGTGTCATGGGCGAATTCGTCTGGAGCACTGAGCGAGCCGTTGCCTACTTCATCTGATGGGTCTCCCGTAGTCGCTGATCGTGTCGGCTCGTCTTCATTGCCAGGTGTGATTCATATTGGAGACGCAGTTTTCTATGCGGATGCAAACGGTGCCGTCAATGTAGCATCTGGTTGGATTATGTCGAAAGACGCTTCTGACGAGAGCAGCAATACTTGGTACTACGCATCTTCCAATGGTGTACTTAAGTCTGGTTGGCAATATGTTAACGGTGCGTGGTATTGGATGGATCCTTCCACGTACAAGATGAAGACCGGATGGCTCAATGACAGCGGCACGTGGTACTGGCTTCAATCTTCAGGTGCTATGTTTGCTAACGGGTGGCTGAAAATCGACGGCGTCGACTACTACTTCAATGCAAGCGGTGCATGGTTGAATACGTCTGGTTCTGTTTTGGGGGTTAATAGGTCCAGTTTGGTCAATTGGCTTATGAGCCACGAAAATGACGGCTATTACCGTGGAACACGCTACGATACGCATCTTAGCCAGGAAACGTGCATGTACCCAAAGGGTGATCCGCGTTGGGATGGGTATACCGGTATGAACTGCGGCGGATTTGTATCGCATGCGTATATGAAAGCGGGCGGCAATTTAGCCCCCATTGCCGCCGAGCAGAGCCATTCCCCTTGGAGTGGAGGTCCAGGAAGGGGCGGCTGCGTAAACGCGTATCGTTGGTACGGCTACGCTATCGATACGTGTGCGAATGTGACTTATTTCAGCTCTATTGATGAGCTGTTGCGTAGCGGTTTGGCTCGTAAGGGGGACATTGTATTCTTCAATCCTTACAACCCATATGCGGATGATAGCCACATTGGCTTTTTCTGGGGCAATACGCCTAGCGAAAATTTGTTCTGGCATAGCGATGGCTATGGAAATCGCATCTCTGGTTTGACCGCGTTGGGCCCATCGAAAGTAATATTGATTCGTTAGAAATCTGAGTAGTAAGGGGCCTCTCTGGGGCCCCTTTTTTCGACATTTGGTTTGAGAACTAATTCGATGCCGTAATTCTTTGGGGAGGTAGAGTTGGGATATTAAGCCCTAGTTTTCAAGCCTGCTGTTAAGCAGTTGTTTACAGTGCAGCATTGCGTGCAATTATTTTTCGTTCTAGATTGCGTCTTGCCCCGTTGGATGTTCGGAAATCTTTCATAGCTATGCTGTAAGCTAGACGCAATCAAGAACGAATGACGAGGTTTACATGAACAAACATCTTAAGTTGTTATCGGCATTGTTGGTGCTGATGGTCCTTGCGTCCATTTCTGTGTTTGTATTCCCTGCGGATGCGGAGGCTTCACAGGCTTTGGTTGAGAATTCTTGGCGTTATGAGGATGGACAATTAGTCACAGAGACAGCTTCTTCAGAAGAAGATGGAATAGCCTTATTGTCCATGGACAACCTTCCCGACGGGGTTACAGCGCAGGGCATTGACGTCAGTGAGCACCAAGGGCGTATTGACTGGGGTGCCGTTAAGGCTTCTGGTATCGATTTCGCTATTCTGCGTGTTGGATTTGGCGCTCCGTCCTTCCGCGGCCGCGGCCGAGTCGACTATCAGTTCGATCGCAATATATCCGAGTGCGAACGTCTTGGAATTCCCTATGGCGTTTATATTTATTCAAACGCTTTGGACGATCGACAAGCTGCTGATGAAGCTTCTATGGTGATTGATTGCTTATCTGGGCACAATCCTAGGCTACCGGTTTATTACGATCTTGAGGACAACAAGATTATTGCGGATGGTCGTCAATCCGGAATTGCATCAAGAGCTCAAACTTTTTGTAATAGGATTTCCGCCGCAGGATATAAGCCCGGTATTTATGCAAACCTAAATTGGTTTAACAATATATTGACCGACCCTGTTTTTAAGAGCAGTTCTTGGGACCATTGGATCGCTCAATATAATTCTAAGTGTGACTACACCGGTAATTACAGCTTTTGGCAGTATACGAGCAGTGGAAAAGTATCTGGTATTAGTGGAAACGTTGATATGAATTATGCGTATGTTGATGTTTCTCTTTTCCACTGGCAGTTAAAAGAGGGCACTTGGTATTACGCAACCTCTAGCGGCAAAGCGTACACCGGGTGGTTATATCAGGGCGGCGCCTGGTACTGGCTCGACCCCGACGCGGGCGGTGCCATGGCAACCGGCCTGCACGAGTGCAGCGGCTCCATGTACTGGTTCAACGCCTCCGGCGCCATGGCGACCGGATGGGTCCTCGACGGGGGCGCATGGTACTACGCGACGGGCTCCGGCGCGCTGGCGCGCGGCCCCGTATCCGTCGGCGGCGTGCCCTACTGCTTCGATGCCCGGACGGGGGCCATGCTGACGGGCTACCAGACTGATGCCCAGGGCGTCCGCCGCTACTTCGGCAGCTGCGGCCCCCTTAACGGCTGGGGCCTCGTCGACGGCTCCTGGTACTGGTTCGCTGACGGCATCGCCTCGACCGGCTGGCTTTACAACGGCGGTTCCTGGTACTGGCTCTACCCCGACGCGGGCGGCGCCATGGCAACCGGCCTGCACGAGTGCAACGGCTCTCTGTACTGGTTCAGCTCCTCCGGCGCGATGGCGACCGGCTGGGTCCTCGACGGCGGGTCCTGGTACTACGCGACGGGCTCCGGCGCCCTCGCCTCCGGCTGGCTTAACCTGGGCGGCACCTGGTACTGGCTCGACCCTTCGACGCATGTCATGGCTACGGGCCTGCACGGGTGCAACGGCTCCGCATACTGGTTCAGCGGCTCAGGCGCCATGGCGACAGGCTGGATCCTCGACGGCGGCACCTGGTACTACGCGACAGGCTCCGGCGCCCTCGCCTCGGGATGGGCCTACGTCGGCGGTGCGTGGTACTGGCTAGATCCATCGACACACGCGATGGTCACTGGCACTCAACAAATCAACGGGTCACAGTATTCTTTTTCGAGTAACGGCGTTTGGCTCGGTTAACAGCTCTTCTTTAATTGCTTTTTTCTAATTACATATTGCGCGAGCTAGTCCATTTGTAGACTATGTCTATGTACGATTGGTATTCTCTGGGGGCCGTGCATGGTAAGAAATAAGCTGACAATAGTAACTCTATTTGTTCTGTCTGCGATATTGCTCACTGGTCCAAGTGTGGCTGGTGCCGAGAATAAGGTTTCTGTAGACTCTTCCGAGCCCTCTATTTCCGAACAGCAAGCCTTCTCTTCGGCCGCCATTTCATCCGATTCGATCGATGGGGTCGCTGCTCAAGGATCCATTAAATGGAAGCAGGGCTGGAATTCGCTTGACGGTAAGTGGTTTTACGCGGATTCGACCAATCCTGTTGCATTGCGTTCCGGTTGGCTTCACACCGGCGGCGCCTGGTACTGGCTCGACCCCGACGCGGGCGGTGCCATGGCAACCGGCCTGCACGAGTGCAGCGGCTCCATGTACTGGTTCAACGCCTCCGGCGCCATGGCGACCGGATGGGTCCTCGACGGGGGCGCATGGTACTACGCGACGGGCTCCGGCGCGCTGGCGCGCGGCCCCGTATCCGTCGGCGGCGTGCCCTACTGCTTCGATGCCCGGACGGGGGCCATGCTGACGGGCTACCAGACTGATGCCCAGGGCGTCCGCCGCTACTTCGGCAGCTGCGGCCCCCTTAACGGCTGGGGCCTCGTCGACGGCTCCTGGTACTGGTTCGCTGACGGCATCGCCTCGACCGGCTGGCTTTACAACGGCGGTTCCTGGTACTGGCTCTACCCCGACGCGGGCGGCGCCATGGCAACCGGCCTGCACGAGTGCAACGGCTCTCTGTACTGGTTCAGCTCCTCCGGCGCGATGGCGACCGGCTGGGTCCTCGACGGCGGGTCCTGGTACTACGCGACGGGCTCCGGCGCCCTCGCCTCCGGCTGGCTTAACCTGGGCGGCACCTGGTACTGGCTCGACCCTTCGACGCATGTCATGGCTACGGGCGTTCAGACTGTCGGATCATACGACTACAATTTTAATAGTTCTGGCAAGATGATGGCCAATTGCTGGTCAAATGGTGATGAATCATGCGTGTATCATTCGTCATCTAATGGAGTAATTGACCTCAAGGGAATCATGACCAATTCGGGAATCCAGTTGCGTGACGATGAGGGGAATGTCAGAACTGGTTGGATTGAGAGCCAGGGGTCTCGATATTATTGTTCTGCTAGTGGGATTATTTTGACCGGTTGGCAGCAAATAGACGGGACCTGGTATTACTTTGATTCGGACGGTCGAATGTTGACCGGTTGGCTTAATGTCAATGGCAACTGGTATTGGCTAGACTCCGCTTCGGGTGCAATGAAAACGGGATGGCTTTCCCTTGGGGGCGCATGGTATTACCTTGATGCTGCGCGCGGCGGCGTTATGTTGAGTTCTGGTTGGTATTGGGTTGGCTCTACCGACTACAAGTTCAGCTCGTCTGGCGCAATGGTCGGTGCCTGGGTCGATGTCCCTTGTTATTCTCAATATCCGGAACTTCCTACTGGATGTGAGTCGGTTGCCCTAACAAATTTGCTTAACTACTATGGTTTCCGTTTGGGAAAGACGATTATTGCGGATTACTATTTGCCCAAGGGAAGCGGCGGCAACTTTGTTACTGCCTTTGATGGCAACCCAAGGCGTAGCAGCGGGGGCCTTATGGGATGTGTTGCCCCCGCAATTACCATTGCTGGCAATAATTTCCTCCGTGCTGCCGGGAGTGGCAAGCAGGCGAAGGACGTTTCTTTCTCTTCTATCGCATCAATCAAAAATAGATTGACCTGTGGACAGCCAGTAGAGATGTGGAACACCGAGTGGGGAAGCTGGCCAGGAGGGCGTTATGCTACGCGTTGGTACAACGGGCATTCCTATGGCCTGTGGGGCGGTAATCATGCCGTAGTCCTCAAAGGCTATGATGATGAGCAGGGAATCGTCTACCTCTCTGATTCGATAAACGGTAATGTTACGCGAAATGCCCAGGTGTTTTTTGGTACATGGCAGCAGATGGATAGCCAGGCCGTAGTGATTGAATAGCTTTGATGCTAAAAAGGGGAGGACTCGATGAGTCCTCCCCTTTGCTATATTTGCCGTCAATAGAGCTATGCTGTCCTTTTACGTCCAAATAGCTCGTCCCAGTTACTGGCTGCCAAAACTGTTCCGCATACAATTACTACGCAGCAGATTACGGAAGCCATGTCGGGAATTGTTCCAAGCAAGATCAGGCCAAAGACTACAGACCACGCCGAATAGGAGATGTTCAGAGCCATTGCACGTGCTGCTCCAATAGCGGCAATGCCCTTGTAATAGAACAGATAAGAAGCCGTTCCTGCGAGCCCGGCGAGTGCAATGATCAACGTCGGCATGCTCGGGATGGCCCCTATCGTAAAGTGCCAGGCGCCGAAGAGGGGGAGAACGAGTACTCCATAAACAAGCGCACTTGCAGTTTCACGGATCTGCAAAGCAGTTTCGTCGTCAACAGCGTCATCTTTCATTCCCCATGCGCACAGTACCGCCTCAGATCCCCATCCAATAACGGCGAGCACGGCTCCTAACAATCCGAGGGGGGCATTTGCGATTTCGCTCGATCCGGCGGATAGATAGCCCATCGTCATTACGCCGCAAAGGGCAATAAGAAGGGAAAGAATCTGGCCTTTGCTCATTTTCTCCTTCAGCAGCAGGAAAGAAAGAAATGCTCCGACCGCGGGATAGAAGGCGGAGATTATTGCCGTGTAGGCAGCTCCGATGTTATTGATTGCCAAAACGTAGCCGGTCATTCCGATGGGTCCACCGAGCAGAGCGCCGGCGATGACGACCTTTCCCGAACGAGTTTTAAGCGCGGCGAGCGTGTCTTTTAGTCTGCCTCGGACTCCCATGTAGCCAAAGAGCCAGATCGCACAGAAGGCATCATGGAGAAATGAACCCGCAATGGAGGCGCATGCAAGTGCTTCCGTCGATCCGATATAGGGCGCGAGCGCCAAGCCGATTCCAAGAATTACTGTATCAAGGCCCCAAAGAAGGCCGCTAAAAAAGCCGAATTGCATTGCTACTCACCTTTCCGATAGATCTCCAGTGCCTTTTTGAGGTATTTAGCACCGTAATTGAAGTAGATGTAGAGCCATTCTCCAACGAAGTCACCCTCGGCTTCTTTAAGAAGAGACCAGAGGTACCAGCACCATCCTGCAAGAGCAATGTGCGCATAGTTATGCGCAACTTCGTTGTTTGTTGCCTTGCGCCCAAAATAAGCATCAAGCGTGCGGTCGACTTCATCTTCGGAAAGCTCGCAGCAGACACTGCACGTTCCAAAATCGTTCGCGTAATCGCTCATGCCAGCATATTCCCAGTCAATGAGATAGTACTTGTCGTTTTCATCGATAAGGAAATTGAGGTAAAAGAAGTCATTGTGACAAAGGCATTTTGGAGCATTGTCGGCCTGAACAAAGCGCTCCAATTCATCGATTTCGGCGGCCATTTCCCTGTAGCCTGGAATGTCGATGGGACCTTTTTCCAGAAGAAGCGATTCGTAGCGCTTCGCTTCGAGGTAGAAGTCAAATTCGGTTTCGACATTAGCACCGCTCTCGTGAAGCGAACGACACATCTGCATCATTCGATTCATTTGGGCAGCATCATGCGGATCGGGCTGCTTGGCGTTGGGAACAAACTTCGAAATTTTCCAACCGCGCTTTGGGTCCTCGTGAATGAACGTATCGTCAAGGCCAAGTTCCTTGGCCTTTTTAAGTGCGGCTACTTCTCCATTTCTATTGATAAGCAGTTCGGTTCCGACTCCCGGATGGCGGTAAACGTACTCTCCATCATTGGTTCTAAAGTGACACGATAGGTTCGTAAGGCCTTGTTTGAGGGGGTAAACATCGTGGATCTCTGATTTGGAGCAGCCAAGCACCTGCTCGATGTTGTCGAAGATGTCGGAGTCAACGTTTTCGATAAAATGCGGATCAAAGACGCGCAGCTCATCAAGAGAATCGAATTCGTTTATCTCGCCCTCAGGATACTTTTTGATCACCATATCGAGCTCCTTGATGTGCTCGATATACAGATCTTCCCAGAGCTTGTCCGTTGTTTCCGGCTTGTTATATTCCGCCTCAAGAATTTGCTTAAACGCAAGCGAGAAGGTTTTATCAAAGTAGACATGCCCGAGCATGTACCATGCATCGGACCCGCCAATCGTAACGTTGGTGATTCTATCCATTGCTCCCGTTTGAATGCACCATTCTTTGGTTGCACCTTCGGCATATTGGGCAGAGTAAAACGCTTTCCAAACATATGCTTCAAAAGGATTGTTCAGAAGGTAATCGTCGCTTGAACAAATGTAAGTGTTACCAAGCCGCTCTTTTACACACATGAGCGATGCGTGGTTGTTTTTGGATGCATATTCGTTGTTGACGACAATCGAAACACCAAACTTGCTTTCAAGATAGAAGAAGTATTCTTTTTTGTAGCCGACAACGACGGTGATGTTGCTGATGCCCGCGTCTTGTAGCTGTCGGATTTGGCGTTCGATGAGAATCTCACCACGTACCTTTAAAAGGCCTTTAGGCTTTTCATACGAGATAGGGGCAAAACGGCTTGATAGTCCTGCTGCCAAGATCACTGCATTTTCAACCTTATAGGGGTGAAGTGCTTCGTAACCGCTGTCGGTTAGGCTGTCCGATTCGAGAAGGCCCTCATTTGTGAGCTCTTTATTTGCTGCGTTTATTGATCCAAGTGAAAGACCAGTGCGCTCGGCAACTTCTCGCTGGCTGGCATATGGGTGCTTTAAGTATTCGTACAGAACTGTAAAGTTACGCTTGGTCAGTTCCACTGCAGGCCTCCGATTAAGGTGTTCATTACTTGGCTTAAGAATAGAATGATTGAACGATATGTTCAATTTAATATACTCATCTACACAGACTGAACAGACAGTAACGATAATCGATCTTGGGATATGGACTAAAATAAAGCGTAGGATATCTGGGAGGGTTGATTATGTATCGATTCGAAAAGAAGGCTGCGCTTGTTTGTGCTGCTGCATCATTAATCACTGCTTGCTGTTTGCCCTTGAATGCGAATGTCGCGTTTGCACAGGACTCCGTTGAGGCTCAGAGCGTTGAGTCAAAAGCGGATTTTTCTTCGGTGGTTTCCGATGATTTGCAACCTGATATTTCTTCCGTCGTAAAAGATGGCTGGCAACGGGACGAGTCGTCTGGAGTTTGGTATTACGGAAAAAACGGTAAACACCAAACCGGCTGGCTGCAAAGCGGCGGCTATTGGTATTGGCTTGATCCAGCCAGTGATGGCGCAATGCAGACAGGCTATTTCAATGTGATCGATGCTGGCGGATCGACTGCTTCGTTTTATGCGAACGATGGTAATTCCACAACGCCTTATGGCGCGCTATATCAGAACTGCTGGCTACGTAGCACAGATGGAAACTGGTTTTATGCCAATGCTGAAGGCGTTTTAGCTGCTGGTTGGCTTTACCAAAACGGCACATGGTATTACTTGGATCCTGTTTCCCATGTCATGCAGGTTGGTTTTGTCAACCTCGGGAGCGGGAAATACTATTTAGATGCTTCTGGCGCTATGAAAACCGGCTGGATTCTCCAAGACGGGAATTGGTACTGGGCATATCCATCGGGCACACTTGCTTCGTCATGGCAGACGATAGGTGGGACTCGCTATTACTTTGACCCTCAGACGCTGACTATGTTCAGAGGTCGTCACGAGATCGATGGAAGTACCTACATTTTTGGTGACTATGGCCTTGTAAATGGATGGTTCAAAGATGGAGTAGATTGGTATTACTGCTCTAATGGTATAGCGGTTACTGGCTGGCAACTCGTTAACGGAACCTGGTATTATCTCGATCCGGCTTCCTTCGGCAAAATGTCTTTTGGGTATTTAGACCTTGGCAACGCAGCATATTATTTGAATTCCAATGGGGCTATGGCTATCGGCTGGGCTCAGTCCGAGGACGGCTGGTATTTTGCCTCTGAATCTGGCGCGCTCATTTCTGGCTGGTATAAAGAGGGCGCGAGTTGGTATTACCTGGACCCTGCTAGCCATCTCATGAAAACGGGTTTATTTGAGGTGGGCGGCAACGACTGTTTTGCTAACCAGAGCGGTAGGCTTGTGGTTTCAAGCTGGGTTACCGTTAATGACGGCGTTGAAAGATATGCTGATGACAATGGATACTTTTGCAAAGATGTGATCCGCGAAAACGGCACTATCCTAAAAACAGCTGGAGCTGATGGTTGGCAGGTTGCATCCGGTTGGGTCAATGTTGCAAATCAAAGGTTTTATGCTGAGCCCGGAACGGGCGTTATTCATCGTGGATGGCTGCAGATTGATGGCGATTGGTATTGGCTTGATGCCGATTCTGGTGCGATGAAAACTGGAGGCTCTGTTAGACCAGGATTGACATGCCGACCTGCCGGCTAACTCGCCGTCTCC
>UQIN01000014.1 GCA_900541035.1 uncultured Collinsella sp.
TGGCTGAACGGTATCGATACGCGGGTTCAACGGTATTATATTGACCACATAGATTCTTAACCTTGCATTTCTAACAGTTAAAGAGACGGGTGCTTTCCAGCACACTCCTTCGATGATGTCTTCCGCTAGTTGCTATGCCGGCCGGCGGTCGGACTGCCACTTCAGCCAAAAGCTCAGGCGCGCGCATTAAAATAATGGATATATCGCTTGATAGGCTTTTGACCAAGCATGAACATCGCAGGTAAATTCGTGTACCAATTTTTGGTACACGAATTTACCTGCGATTTGTTGAAAGCTCTGACATGCGCTGTCGACTTCATTAAAATCGATTGCCGATCAAGTCTTCCTATATATGCGAGCCCCAAGAAACTGCGCTGTGAACCTGAGTCCTCTATCGATCGGCCCGGTGCACCGGGCCGCTGTCCTCGAGCCGGCAACAGCTTGCCGGTCTCAAAACGTATACTTGATTTAAGGCGGAGTGGAATGTGGGCGCGCAAGGAGATGCGGAATCGATGAGAGCCTCAAAAAAAATTACTGCAGTGTTATCATCTTTCATCCTCTCTATTCTTCCATTTCTGATTCTATGGGCGGCTTGGTCAGTCCTCCCTGATACAATTCCCGCTCATTGGAGTGGGGGTGTGGTTGATCGATGGGGTAATAAGCTTGAATTGCTGGTTGTTCCGCTGTTTTCTCTGATTGGTTCTATTGCAATTTCTGTGTACCTTATTGTTTCCACGCGGCGAAGAGAGTTCGCGGATTTCTCTGTTCGAATGCGACGGGACTTTGTTGCGTGCTATATTTCTAGTCTTCTTTTATCGACAACCTGCTCAGTGATAATTGCCGTTTGGGTTCAGTTGATTCTTACGCAAAACACTGCGGTTGATGGGGGGCTTGGACTATCGATCCTGTATTCCCTTCCCGGGCTATATGTGATCTTGTGCGCTTTGCCGCCTTTTTATGCGAGCGGCGAGAGCAAAAAGGCAGAGCGCCTGATAACAGTTCTTATTGGCGGCGCGGAGATTGTTCTTTGTGGAATAGTGCTTGAAGGTCCGGCTGCCTCTTATGCGATGATTGGACTGATGATTCTGTTCTGTGCGTTTGAGATTGTGTCACAGGTAAGGGATAGCCGGTCCTTATGAGTTGAATTACGCGCGTGCGGATATAAAGGGTGGCATGTTAAATTTGTTGAAAACTCTGACATGCGCTGCCGACTTCATTAAAATCGATTGCCAATCAAGTCTTCCTATATATGCGAGCCCTGAGAAGCTGCGCTGTGAACCTGAGACCGCTATCGATCGGCCCGGTGCACCGGGCCGCTGTCCTCGAGCCGGCATCAGCTTGCCGGTCTCAAAACCTATGCCGTCCGGTACGACCAACAGCCGAGTCTTGCGCCCAGTTCGAGCAGCGCCAGAACCCCGTGCCGGAACCCACGCAGCCGATGGCAGGGGAATTCAGCCGCGGCCATCGAGGAGCCGACCCAGGGACGGCGCCCCCAGTCCTCGAAAGATTTCCACCGCCCCCTACAGGCCTGGATTGATTTAACAGTTGATTTAATCCGGCTGAACAAGCCGAGCATGGGCCGGTTGACAAAATGTAAGGTAAAAAAGCAGATACGACCGTACGCCGGTGCGGGGTTCGGGTGATGTGATAGAAAGTAATACACGTATTACATTTAACCGGGAGGTGCATCATGGCAACCGCCACCGCAGCCCTGAGAACCCCCGAGGACCTCGCGAACAGGTACGACCGCCTGGCGAAGTCGACGGGCCGCACGAAAACCTTCTACATGACGGAGGCGCTTGCCGCAGAGATAGGCAGGCTCGAATACGAGTACGGCCTCATGAATTATCCGGGAAGCGTTTGGTTGCGAGGTATGCCAGTGTGAGGGCCTGATTCGTCAGGCCCCGCACAGGGGGACCGCGATGGTGGCCACCGCGCCGCCCGAGGGGCTGTTGGCGAGCGAGACGGAGCCCCCGTGGGCGCTCGCGGCCTCGGAGGCGGCGTGGAGGCCGAGCCCGTAGTGGCGGCCTCCGTCGCGCGAGGAGCGGGAGGAGTCGTCTGTGAAGAGGCGCTCGCAGCCGCGTTCGAGGGCGGCGGGAGAGAAGCCCGGTCCGTCATCGGCGACCTCGATGACGAGGTATCCACCAGCGACGTCGCAGGAGACCGCCACGCGCGAGCGCGCGTGCTCGGCGGCGTTGGCCACGAGGTTCGCGGCGGCTCGCGCCAGGGCGGTTCGGTCGAGTGGGCCTCGGGCGCGCCCGCGACAGCGGGGCCCGTGGCTGCGTCGAGCGTCACGCCTCGCGCCCGGGCGATCTGGGCGGCCTCGGCGAGGACCTGCTCGCAGAGCTCGGCCGGCCGCATGGGGGCCCTCTCCGCCCCCGCCGGACCCGCGCGAGGCCTCGATGAGCAGGCGCACGTAGCCGTCGAGCCTTTCGACACTGCCGGCTATGTCGCGCGCGGCGGCCGCGAGGTCGGCGTCTTTCTCGTCTTCCAGCTCCTCCGCCACGAAGTCGGCGTTGGCGCGCAGCACGGTGAGCGGCGTCTTGAGGTCGTGGGCGAGCGACGCCACCTGCTCGCGCTGCCCCCGCTCCGCGGCCCAGCGGGCCTCGAGCGACTCGGCGAGGGAGGCCCGCATGGCGTCCATCGCGGCGAGGACGTCGTTCACCTCGCGCACGTTGGTGCTGCCGACCGCGAAGTCGAGCTCCCCCGCGCCGACGCGCCCCGCCGCCTCCGCGAGCGGCGCCATCTTGCGCGAGATCACGCGGCTCGCGCGGCGCGCCACGAGCGCGAGCGCGAGCGCGCTTCCCGCCGCGGCGCCGACGAGCATGAGGTTCTGCGGGTTGGGAAGCAGGCCGGCGAGGTCGCGCGAGACCCACTGCGGCAGGTACTCGCTGACGAGCGCGCATGCCCCGCCGTCCTTGAGCGGGAACGCGGCGTAGGTGAGGCCCGAGCCCCCGCCCTCGATCTCCACTGTGCCCGGATCCGCGGCGAGTGCCGTACGGGCCATTTCCGTCGCGTCCTCGAGCCGCGTGCCCTCGAGGTCTGTCATCAGCACGTATCCGTCCTTGTTCAGGATGAGGTAGCGGTACGCCGTCGGCACGTCCTGCCGCCCGCAGACGCCGTCGCGTGCCAGGCCCTCCGCGACCTCGCGCGCATTGGCCGGCCCCCAGCTTGCCTCGTAGACGAAGCCCGCGTTGATCGCCGCGGAGAGCGCCATGAACGCGGCGAGCCACGCCGTGGCGACCGCCGCGAACGCGTAGGCGAAGTAGCGCGCGATGACGAAGGAGAGCGGCATGCCCCCGCGACCTCGCGCCCCGGTCCTCAGAGCTGCCACTTGTACCCCATCCCCCAGACGGTCGCGATCGGATCGGCGCCGGCCTCGGAGAGTTTCCTCCGGGCGCGGCTGACCTGCATGGATATGGCCGCGTCGTCGGCGTCGCTCTCCCAGCCGAGCACCGCCTCGCGGATCTGCGCGCGGCTCATGACCTGCCCGGGGTGGCGGGCGAGGTACTCGCAGATGGCGTACTCGGTGGGCGTGAGCGGCACGGCCTCGCCGCCCACGGCGAGGCCGCGCGCCCCGAGGTCGATCTGCGCCATGAGCACGGCCAGGCGAACCGGTGCCGCGTGGCGCGACTTCAGGGCCTCGGCGCGCAGGCCCGCGAGCAGGCCGCCTTTCTCGCCCGTCATGCCGCCACCTCCCCGCGTGCTCGTCGCCCTTCCCGGCAGAAGCTCATGAAGAGTTCCTCGAGGTCCTGCCCGGGCCGAAGCGCATCCTCGTAGGCGAGGCGCCCCCCGCAGATGATGCCGATGGTGTCCGCCATCTGCTGCACCTCGGAGAGGATGTGGCTCGAGACGATCACCGTCGTGCCCGCCGCCGCGAAGCCGCGGATCTGGTCGCGCAGCTCCTCGATGCCGATGGGGTCGAGGCCGTTGGTGGGCTCGTCGAGCACGAGCAGGCGTGGCCGGGCGATCAGCGCCAGCGCGAGCCCCAGGCGCTGCCGCATGCCCATCGAGAAGCGCCCGGCGCGCTTCTTCCCGGTGTCCGCGAGGTCCACGGCGGCGAGCACCTCATCTACGCGGCTCTCGGGAAGGCCCAGCAGCGTGGTGCGCACGCGCAGGTTCTCGCGCGCGGTGAGGTTGGGGTAGAGCGGCGCCTCCTCGATGAGGCTGCCGATTGCGTAGAGGTCCTCGCGGCGCCAGGCGTGCCCGGCAAAGAGGATCTCCCCGGCCGTCGGCCGCAGCATCCCGTAGATCATCTTGAGCGTTGTCGACTTGCCGGCGCCGTTGGGGCCGAGCAGCCCGTACACCTCGCCCTCGCGGATATGAAGGCTCACGTCGGCCACGGCCTCCTGCGCCTGGTCGCCGCGGCCGAAGCGCTTGGTGAGCCCGCGCGTCTCGAGCATGTAACCCATGGGTTCGTCCTTTCTCTTCCGGGCGCACGGGCCGAGTCGCCGTGCCCGCGCGCCTTGCCTTTCGGGTTCACCATCCATGGTGGGGCGCGTTTCTAACGAAGCCGTAACGGCCGTTGGGCTCTTTTGGCGCCAGCCAATCTCGACCCGCACGCATTTGCTTAAAGCAACAACTTTCCCGATCGATGTAATCACCAAATCAAAACGTGTACACCAGCCACCAAAGATGTCGAAAAATGTCGCTTTTGGAGGCTGATGTACACAAATGCAGAATCCAGCGCAGCCCAGAGGCACCCTTCACATGTCTGGACTCTCTATGGCCGCGCTGGATAGACATCGCTAGAACGGGTATAGTATCGAAAGTTTTGTCGTTTACCAGCGGGGGAGTCCTGTGGGCATCAAGAAGAAGATCAAAAAGGAGCTTATCGGCACTTCCGATTACCCGTCGAATAAGATCTTTACGATCTCCAATTTCATCACCTTTACGCGCCTGGTCCTCACGCTCGTCTTTTTGTATCTGTTTGTGACGGACAACAACCGTGTCGTTGCCATTGTCATCTATGCCATCGCGGCTTCCACCGACTGGATGGACGGCCAGATTGCCCGCATGACCAAAACGGTCTCGTGGCTCGGTAAGGTTATGGATCCCATCTGCGACCGCGCGCTGTTGTTTACCGGCGTGCTGGGTCTGGTAGTCCGCGGTGAGCTTCCCATCTGGGTCTGCGTGCTCATTATCGGCCGCGATATCTACCTGGGCATCGGCACGCTCATCGTGCGCCACTACCACCGGCGCCCCATCGACGTCGTCTTTCCCGGCAAGATTGCCACGGCACTGCTCATGACCGGCTTCTCGCTCATGCTGCTTGGGTTCCCCGTCATCGACGGCTGGCATCTGCTGCCCGCCACGTTCACGGCATTCCCAGGCCTCAACGGAAGCTCGGTGCCCCTCGGCATCTTCTTTGTGTACGGCGGCGTGATCTTCTCCATGCTCACGGCTGTCATCTACTCCATTAAGGGCGGAGTGGCCATTAAACAGGCTCTCGCGCATCCCGAGGACGAGGACATCGACTTTCTGAACCCTGAAATCGAAGACTGATTCGTTGGGGTATGATTACGTAAGGTACATTTTTTGCGGCACGTCCGCGATAAGTTAGGGGTTGTCATGGACAACATGGTTAACAATATGCCTCAGAATGATAAGACTGCTGACGCTACCTGCGTATTCCGCGTGCCTTCAAGCGACGTCACCGTTCCCGACCTCATGGCCAACGTGCGCATCACCGCTCCGGTTCTGTCCATCGTCAAGGGTCCTCAGACAGGAGCTGCCTTTGAGCTCGAGGACGACGTGACCACCATCGGCCGCGATCCCGCGAACGGCATCTTCCTCAACGACATGACCGTCTCGCGCAGTCACGCACGCATTATTCGTGAGGGCCTGGGCGCCCGTATTGAGGATCTGGGCTCGCTCAACGGCACCTGGGTCGACGGCGCCATCGTCAACGATGCTCCGCTGCACGACGGCTCTTCCGTTCAAATCGGTACGTTCACGCTCATCTACCACGAGAGCACGCCGGAGCGCATCGAAACCGGTGAGTAGGTAATGGCCGAACGCAACTATCTGAGTATCGGCCAGGTCGTCAATCTACTTCGAGGCGCATACCCCGATCTATCGAACTCAAAAATTAGATTTCTAGAAGATGAGGGGCTCATCACCCCTCATCGTACGCCTAAGGGGTATCGCCAGTACTCCAAGGAAGACGTTGATCGTCTCGAGGTCATCCTGCACCTGCAGAAGACCCGCTACATGCCGCTCAACGTCATTAAACAGCGCTTGGAAAACGCAACGGACCTGTCCACTTTGGCTTACGAGGTGGGTCTGCTGTCCGATGTTCCGCTTAAGACGGAGCCCAAGGAGACCAAACAAAAGCTGCATCCCATCGAGACCATTCCCGACATGCTCGGTGTTGAGATTTCGTTTATCCGCTCCCTTGCCGAGAACGATCTTATCCGCATCATCAAGAGCCCGCAGAACCGAGAGCTCGTGGATGGCCGAGATTTCCCGATTATCCGTTACTGCTCGGAGCTGTCGCGCTTCCACATTGAGCCGCGTAACCTGCGACAGTACGTATCGTCGGCAAACCGCGAGTCTTCGATGTTTGAGCAGGTTCTCGTGAGCATGCTCGGCATGGATACCTCCGATGACGAGCGCGACGCCAAGCTCGAGCGCGCTTTTAAGAAGCTGCACGACCTCACCGAGGGTGTGCATACCGCGCTCCTTAAGAACCGTGTCTTTGAGTCGCTCAACGCAGTGGTCGAGGACGCTGACATAGATGCCCTCGATGAGGAGATCGCGCGTTCCGAATCCACCAAGGCTAAAAGCGATGCGACAAGCGTCCCCGCGGTTGCCGCGCACGACGAGTCGCTCGTGCAGCCGTCCAAGGTCGTCGTCCCCTCGCATAGCTCGTCTGCTAACACGGGCAAATAACCGCCGTTCACCCGGCAATCCATGAAAGGTCACGCCATGTACGACTTCGAATCTCATATCGTCGATATCCCCGACTATCCCGAGCCCGGAGTCGTCTTTAAGGACATCACACCGCTCTTTGGCAATCCCGAGGCTCTGAAGGCCATGGTGGATGCCCTGGCCGAGCATTTTGCCGACATGGGCATTACCAAGGTCGTAGGACCCGAGGCCCGCGGCTTTATGGTCGGTGTGCCCGTGGCCGTCGCCCTGGGTGCCGGCTTTGTTCCCGCACGTAAGCCGGGCAAACTGCCGCGCAAGACGGTAAGCGAGAGCTACGAGCTCGAGTATGGAACGGATTCTATCGAGATCCACGCAGATGCCATCAGCTCTAAAGATACCGTGTTGATTCTGGACGACTTGGTCGCGACGGGTGGAACCGTCGAGGCAACAGGTAAACTGGTGCGAGATATGGGCGCAAAGCTTGTGGGTTACGGTTGTATCCTTGAGCTTGCGTTTCTCAACCCGCGCAAGAAGCTCACGCCTTCTAACGAGGACGTTGAGCTCTTTAGCCTGGTAACGGTGGACTAGCCGCTACCCTTAGATACCGGAAAGGAAGCTACATGCGCACAGCAAATACGCACAAAAACATGGCACGCTGCGCTGCTACGGCAACCCTAGCTTGTGTTTTGGGCCTGGGCCTCGTGGCTCCGGCCTACGCCGATACCGCATCCGACCTTGCCGCTGCCCGTACCAAGCTCGAGCAGATTGGCACCCAAACCCAGCAAATTCATGAAGAACTCTCCGCACAGACGCAGGAGCTTGATCAGACTGCAGGCGAGATCACGCAAAAGCAGCAAGAGATTGCCGAAGGTCAGGCAAAGCTTTCGAGCTATGTTGCCGGTGAGTACAAGACCGGCGGTCTGAGTCTCCTTCAGGTTCTGACGGGCGTCGACGATCTGGGCGACATGCTCAGCCGTCTCTTCTACTACGGTAAGGTGTCCGACAAGCAGGCCCAGACCATTCAGGAGGTCAAGGACCTTAAGCAGCAGCTCACCGATAAGCAGACCGAACAGGAGAAGAACGTCGCCGCGACGCAGAAGAAGGTCGACGAGCTCAACGCCCAGCAGGCTGAGGCCCAGAGTGTCGTGAACTCCCTGGATTCGCAGCTGCAGGCCGAGCTTGCTGCCGAGGCCGAGGCCAACGCTGCGCTGCAGGCTGGCATTAATGCCAGCACCGCCGAAAAGGCCACGGTGAGCAATGACACCGCCGGTACGACCGAGAACACCAACAATGGTGGCGGTACGACCAACAACGGCGGCGGCAACACGCCTGCGCCCGCGCCCGCTCCTGCTCCCACGCCGCAGCCCGTGACGCCCGCTCCGGCTCCGACGCCTTCCGCACCGAGCCAGTCCGTTGACGGTGGTACCGTTGTTTCGCGCGCCTACAGCAAGCTCGGTTATGCTTATTCTTGGGGCGGTATTGGACCGAACAGCTTTGACTGCTCCGGCTTTGTGAGCTATTGCCTCACCGGCCGTTATTGCCGCCTTGGCACCACGGGTACCTTCATGGGCTGGACCCGCGTGTCCGATCCCCAGCCTGGTGACGTCGTGGTTAACTCTTACCACACCGGCATCTACATTGGTAACGGCCAGATGATCCATGCTTCCGACTACAAGACGGGCGTCATCATCAGCTCCGTTGCCGCCGGCATGAACAATAACTATATTTTCGTTCGCTACTAAGTATTCAGATAAAGCAAACGGATATGGACCTTGTGGCTTTAAGTCGCGAGGTCCATTCTTTTGCCTTTAGTGCAGGCCGCTATCTAGTTTTGAATACTAGATAGCGGCCCAATCGGTCTGTAAGATGGCTATAATTGTATGGGAACAATTAGAAAGGACCCTCTATGAGCTGGGCACTTATCTCCGATTCAAGCTGCAACCTCCGTGATTGGCAACCGACCGCGCCCCATACCACCTTTGCATTTGCGCCCCTCAAAATTCGAGTGGGGGAGCGTGAATTCGTCGATGACCTTTCGCTCGATGTACATGAGCTCAATTGCGCTGTTCAGGCGGAGACGAACGCTTCTTCGAGCGCTTGTCCCAGCGTAGGGGAGTGGGCCGAGCTCTTCAAATTGGCAGACAAGACCATCTGCATGCCAATCTCTGAGGGCGTGTCGGGCAGCTACAACGCAGCAGCCACGGCTCGCGATATGGTTCTTGCTGAGGAACCGGACCGCAATATTCATCTAGTCAATTCGCGCGCAGCTGGCGGCAAAATGGACCTCATTTTCTTGCTGTTCGACCGCTATCTTGCAAGCAATCCGGATGTCTCATTCGAGGACGCTTGCGCATACTTCGATAGCCTCGAGCAAAACAGCAAGATCCTCTTTAGCCTGTGTAATTACGAGAACCTCGCCAAAGCCGGACGCATCCCTAAGGCAGCCGGCGTCATTGCCAACAAGCTCAATATTCGCATTTTGGGCACGGCGAGCGAGGCCGGTAAAATCGAGCTCGTCGGGCACACGCGTGGCGAAAAGAAGATGCTCAACAAGATCATCGACACCATGGAAGCCGAAGGTTTTACGGGCGGCGAGGTCGTTATCGACCATGTCGAGAATGAGGCAGGCGCCCAAGCACTTGCCAGCCGAATTGTGGAGCGCTGGCCAGGCTCCAAGACTATCATCATGCCCTGCAACGGCCTGGATTCCTATTACGCCGAGATGCACGGCCTCATCATCGGCTACGGCATGGGCGTAGCTTCGGGCAAATAACGTCCAACCAAGCAAAAATACGGGCGGGACAAAGCGACAGATGGCTCTTTGTCCCGCCCGTTTTATACTTCGGCTAGCTATTAAACCCGTTGAACTTGAGATAGCTCATCAAGTAAGCCTTCGAAACAAAGGATGAAACCGCGCTGCGCACAAGCAGCGACTCACGCGTTATCTGATGCGCAGTATCGGGAACCGGCGTCTGCTCGACGGAAAACGCCGAACGAATCGATGCCTCGAGCTGATCGACCACATAATCGAAGGCCGTCGGGGCATCGTAGCTCAAACGCTGAATGTTAAAGAGTGCCTGCACCGCAGCAATAGGTAGCACCTGCTTAAAGAGGCAGATAGCGATCAGGCGGGCAATCTGCTCACGGCCATATTGCTTTTTGACCGGAGCAGGCACCAGGCCGACCTTCACGTAGTTATTGATCATCGATGGCGTAATGACAGGGTGCTCAACGCAAATGGACAGCGGCTCCATCCACAGCGCAACATACTCAATGACCTGGTCGCGGTAGAGCGTCACATTGGGCAACTGGTTATAGCGCGGCAGACTCAACGTATTGAGTTTACGCACGATTTCGGACTGAATAAATGCATCGGGCAGCACAGTGGGCTGAATATCCTCAGGCTTAATACTGACCGACGAATCGGACATCGGAATAACGTGTTTAACGTGGTTCATAAAGGTCCTCCGTTCATTTTCTATATTGTATTCTAGGTTATCCAGTTTTGCATACCACATAGCCGGCAAGTAAAAGTGGTTGGACAACACATTGATGCATCGTCCAACCACTTTGTTTAAAGATAGCAACCTTACATAAGATATATTATCGTACTTATCCGCGGAGAAATGCATATGCACTGGTTGCCGCTATGGCTCCGTCCGAAACGGCGGTCACAACTTGGCGTAAACGCTTGGAACGGATATCGCCAGCGGCAAATAAGCCAGGCGTGCGGGTGGCCATGGATTCATCAGTCAGAATGCCGCCATCAGGCGCCAGATCGACTAGATGCTCAACAAGCTCGGTATGGGGTTGCGTGCCGGTAAAGACAAAAATGCCAAACGAGCCAGGCTCAAATGACTCGGTATGAGTCTCGCCGGATGCATTGTCCTTAAAGGTAATCGTCGTTGGCATGGCTTCGCCCGATAGCTCCACAATACTAGTTTGGTACCTAACTGTAATATTGTCTTTTGCGAGTACTTTCTGGACAACACCATCAGGCGCACGAAACTGGTCGCGGCGCAGCACGATGGTCACACTGCTGGCGATTTCTGACAAGAACAGGGCTTCCTCGCAGGCGGCATTGCCGCCACCGATGACAAAGACCTGTTTACCGCGAAAGAACATGCCATCGCACGTCGCGCAATACGAAACACCGCGACCGCGATACGTATCCTCGCCAACAAAACCAGCAGATCGCGGCGTAGCACCCATGCAAGCGATAACACTCGAGGCCAGCGTATCGCCCATATCATGATGCACCGTAAACAGCGCTGTATCAGCATCGTAATCGATACCCGTAACCATGCTCCATGTAACCTGTGCTCCCAGGCCCTCTGCATGCTGCTGAAAACGCTCGCCGAGTTCGGCGCCACTCAAGAGCGGAATACCCGGATAGTTCTCGACCTCATTGGTTGTGGCAATCTGCCCTCCCGACATGCCCTGCTCAATCACAGTCGTCGTTAGGTTGGCACGCGCAGCGTAAATGGCGGCAGCATAGCCCGCGGGGCCGCCACCGATAATCGCAACATCGATCGGCTGATCGGTAGTCATGAAGAGACCTCCTGTCGAAAGATTGGCGTTCTTTGCGCTCATACCCAAATTTACGTGAACATGACACTCATGCACTACAATGATAAATCGCGTATCAAAGCTGAAGGGGAGTTATCGATGGATCAAACGCAGACGAGCAACGACGCTCCCCTGCCCACGCAAAGCACTCCCCAACCGGAGCAAATGACCGTTTCACCTGCACAAAAACCCCTAGTAACCATTGTGCACGCATCGGTTGGATCGGGCCACAAAGCCGCCGCCAACGCGATTGCACAAGCATTTGATCTTATCCGCGGCACCAAGGGAATCCCTGAGGATGTTGAGATCGAAGTCCTGGATATCCTCGATTTTGGACGCATTAGGTTCGATGGTAATAAAACAGCAGCTTCGTTTACCGGCGCCACGCGCCCCATATATGACCTAACCTGGCGATATACGTTTACGGGACATCTGCTCTGGGGTGGCGGCACGGCATGGTCGCGAATTATGTTCCCCGCCTTCAACGATTATGTCCGCACCCGCAGGCCCATGGCCGTGGTTGCAACACACATTACGGCAGCCAATGTTGCTGTGGGCGCCCGCGTCATCACGGGTATCGATTACCCAGTCATCTGCGTACCAACAGACTATGAAGTCGAAGGCTTTTGGCCCCACAAGGACACCGACCTGTTCTGCGTAGCCAACGAATTTATGGCCGAGACACTTCGCCCCCGTAAGGTTCCCGAGACCAAAATCCGCATTACAGGCATCCCCATTCGCGCCGGGTTTGATACGGACTACAATCGCGAGGAAGAACTCGAGAAGTTCAATCTCCCCGTTGACAAGACCGTTGTGTTGGTGATGGCCGGCGCCAGTTTGCCTCAACCGTACGTTCGCTTTCGCGCGGAGATGGACCGCACACTCCCCTTCCTGCGCAGCTTCGAGGACATGCACTTTGTCTTTTTGCCGGGCAAGGATAAGGAATACGCCACCCGCCTCAAGACGCTCTTCGACGCCATGAAGCTCGACAACGTCACGGTTCTGGACTACGTGGACGACATGGCGGCCCTCATGCACGGCTGCGACCTGGCAATCCTCAAATCGGGCGGACTCACCGTCACTGAGTGCCTGTGCGCGCATCTGCCGATGATTCTGCTGGGCAAATCATACGGTCAGGAAAAGGCCAACACCACGATGCTCACCGGCACGGGCGCCAGCATGCACGTCACCACCGCACGTGAACTCATCGTAACCCTACGTCACTTGCACGACCATCCCGAATCACTCAAAGCCCTACTCATCAACGGCGAAGTGCTACGCCGCCCCCACGCAGCCGAAGACATAGCCATCGCCACCATGGAGCTCGTAGGCAAACCCCAAAAGCGCAAACGAGCCTTCTGCCGCTTCTACTGGGGCGGAAAACCCGCGCATATCCGCTAGCATTGGATTGCCCGCTTACCTGCGGGAGGCCCCTATATATCATCCCATGCTCAAACATTCTCGCTTCGCTGCGAAACTGCGCGTGGGACGATATATAGGGGCCTCCCGCAGGTAAGCTGCGTTTACGTACTAGCAGCTACACTAGATTCCCCTCCAGTAGAACCATCAAAGGCAAGACCGGAAAATCTAGATACAGTAAGCCAATGCGACAAAGGGATTGTTCCTTTGTCGCATTGGCTTACTAGAAAATAAATATTTTTTCAAGCGAGTAGCCGCCCGCCTGCCTCTCACACATATCGTTCCACGCGCAGTTTCGCAGCGAGCGAAGCGAAGCGAGAATGTTTGAGCATGGAATGATATGTGTGAGAGCGGGCGGGAGGGATAAGAGCGCCCCTAGGCGACGCCGCTGGAGCCGAAGCCGCCGTTGCCTCGGTCGGTTTCGTCTAGTTCGTTTACTTCTACGAGGTTGACGGTGGGGACTTCTTGGATGACTAGCTGGGCTATGCGATCGCCTTTGTTGATTTGAATGTTGTTGGTTGGGTCTAGATTGATGAGGATAACCTTGAGTTCTCCTCGGTAGTGGGCGTCGATGAGGCCCGGCGTGTTGACTATAGACAGGCCCTGCTTGATGGCCAAGCCGCTACGGGGCTGGACGAAGCCGGCGTAGCCATCGGGCAGGGCGATGGCCAGCCCAGTGGAGACCAGACGGCGTTCAAAGGGCTTCAGGACGCAGTCCTCGTTGGAGCGCAGATCCAAGCCGGCATCGGTGGGATGGGCGTATTTGGGAAGCTCGACGGTGGGGTCGAGACGCTTTATGTTGACGGTAATGTTGGACATGAAATCACCTTAGCTTGTCGAGCTCTTGCAGAAACTCATCGACGTCTTTGAAATCGCGGTAGACCGAGGCAAAGCGGATGTACGCCACCTTGTCGATCTTGGCCAAGCGCTTGAGCACCATGTCACCCAACTCATGGGACGTGACGGCCGTCAGTGTGCGAGAGCGCAGCTCGACCTCGATGTCGTCGATAATCTCATTGAGCTTCTTAGTGTCGATATCGCGCTTGATGGTGGCGCGCATCAAGCCGACGAGCAGCTTATTGCGATCGAACCGCTGCTTGGTTCCGTCTGACTTAATGACCTCGATTGGGTCTTCGCATCGCTCGAACGTTGTAAAGCGATAATTACACGAGCAACATTCGCGACGGCGCTTAATGGTGTTATTTGACTCCTGCATACGAGAATCAACGACGCGGGTATGTGCCTTGCCGCATTTGGGACAGCGCATGGTACCTCCTCTTAAACGATAACAAGGGTACCATGCGCAGCGCGATAATGATTACGAACGAGCAGGAACCTTAAGATGCGCACCGGCGGCGAGCGAACCATGCTCCAGATGATTGACGTTACGGATCATGTCGGAAGTCTCTTGCGTGGAAAGGCCTTCGATTGGATATTCCTCGGCAAGCGACCAAAGAGAATCGCCAGTCTGAACGCGAATGGTCTCGTAAGTAATGTTGGAAACGGACTCGGCATACGCGGCGTGACGAGCGCTAAAGACCGAAGTAGCGAGGACAAAGAAGAGCGTAAGCGCAACGGCGACGGCGACAATCGTCGGAACCTTCAGGGCAACGCGGGCCGGCGCGACTACAGCCTGCTGATTGCGAGCAGGCTGTACGGTCAAAGGTTGAATGCCGGAGCGGCCACCCTGAACAACCGTAAAAGTGGGTTCTGCAGGCGTCTCGAGCTTAAGGGCGAGGTTTCCCTGGACCATATTCGTTGCGTTCATCATGTTCTCCTCTCGCGTGTTTTGCTGAGAACAGTTTTATCAAGCCGCGCGGACAAAAATGTCTAGCGCGAGAACGAATGTTCGGTTATTATTATCTTCGAACAGTTGTTCCTGTCAAGCAGAATTCGAACATTTGTTTGACATGGGTAGAGAGGATGCCCTGATGGCTCGCAAAATTACCAAGCGTCAGCAGCAAATTTACGACTTCATCAAGGAATATCAGCAGGAGAAGGGTTATCCGCCCAGCGTGCGCGAGATGGCATCTGCCGTGGGCCTTTCCTCCCCCAGCACCGTGCACGCCCACTTATCTGCCTTGGAGGCGCGCGGGCTGCTCAAGCGCGATGCCACCAAACCGCGCGCTCTGGAACTCTTTAACGAGGACGGCTCCTCTGTCTCAATTTCTAAATCCGACGAGCCCACCGCACCTCGCGGAACGGTCTCGCTACCGCTCGTTGGTCGCGTCGCGGCTGGGATTCCCATTCTGGCCGAGCAGAATATCGAAGACACTTTTACTATCCCGACCGAAATCGCCACTGATCAGGGTTCCTTTATCCTTGAGGTGCATGGGAGCTCAATGATCAATGTCGGCATCTTCAATGGCGATTACATCATCGTCCGTGAACAAAAGAGTGCCATGAACGGCGAAATTGTCGTGGCCATGATTGATGGTTCAGCGACCGTCAAGACGTTCTACAAGGAACAGGGACGCGTACGCCTGCAGCCTGAGAATGACACCATGGAGCCTATCTATGCAACGAATCCCGTTATCCTGGGCAAAGTCGTCGGCTTGATGCGCCGGTTCTCGTAATGCAAAAACGCATCACCATCTTTGATACCGTCCGCGGGTTTACGATGATTTCAATGGCAGGTTTTCACGCTTGCTACGATCTCGCCTACCTGTACGGTTGGGATATGCCCTGGTTTACCCAGACTGTCTTTCAAGACATCTGGCGCGCTAGTATCAGCTGGGTATTTTTGTTTATCGCGGGTTGGATGTGCACGCTCTCACGCAACAATGCTAAACGAGCGGCCAAGTACGCTGCCGCGGCTTTGATCGTCTGGATTGCAACAACGCTCGTATCGGTCGACGATTCAGTGAACTTTGGCATCATTTATTGCATGGCGGCGTGTACCGCTGTGGCAGCCGTAGCACGACCGATGCTTAAGAAAGTGCCCAGCACGTGGGGCATTGCGATATGCCTCGCCCTCTTCGCAGCGACATGGGGCATCCCGAAATCGACCTATTCATTCCCCTATTTGGCGTGGCTAGGATTTCCCGGCCCCTGGTTCGTTTCAGGCGACTATTATCCAATCATCCCGTTCATATTCATGTATCTCACAGGATACTTTGCTGCGTGTACCGCTCAAAGATGTGAACATCCCGCCCCAAGCTGGGCCTACGCCAATCCCGTCCCGGCGCTCGCCAGCCTTGGACGTCATGCACTCCCCTTTTATCTGCTGCATCAGCCCATCATTCTGGGCATTTTGGAGCTCGCCTACTCGGTGCGATAACGCTCGAGCCGCGGTGCAATACGGGCCGGCAGTTTCGCCACAATACGAACGCCGTCCTCAAGATATTCCTCGTGCAAAAGGGTTCCCTGCTCATGCACCAGCGTGATGAGGGCGCCCTCACGATACGGGATATCAGCAGAGAGCAACACATCGGTAGCAGCCGCCTCACGAGCAATACGGTCGACGAGATCGTCGAGTCCCTCGCCCGTCTGGGCCGAGAACAGCACGGCCTCGGGATAGCGACGACGGAAGCTCAATCGATCAACACTATCCAAAAGATCGATCTTATTGAATACGGTCAGCGTTAAACGCTCTCCAGCGCCGATCTCATCAAGCACGCGGTCGACAGCCTCCAGCTGTCGCTCATAGTCCTCGTCAGACGCATCTACGACTTTGAGAATTAAATCGGCACCCAACACCTCGGACAGCGTCGATTTAAAGGCATCGACCAAACCATGCGGCAGCTTTTGAATAAAGCCGACGGTATCGGTAATCGTCATGCCGCGACCGCCGGGCAGGCGATACGAACGCGTCGTCGGGTCGAGCGTAGCAAACAGCTTGTCCTGCGAAAGTACCGTAGAGCCGGTCAGGCGATTGAGCAACGTCGATTTACCGGCATTGGTATAACCGGCTAACGCGACGCGAAACGCCGGTGACTCAATGCGGCTCTTGGACTGGACATCGCGACGCTGTTCAACCTGCTTAAGCTCACGACGAAGCGCGGCAATCTTATTGCGAATGAGTCGACGGTCAACCTCGAGCTGGCTTTCACCCTGCCCAAAGCGCGAACCGATGCCGCCGCGCGTCTGTTCCTTGGCGAGATGGCTCCACATGCCACGCAGACGAGGCAACAAATATTGAAGCTGTGCCAGCTGTACCTGTAGACGTCCCTCGCGCGTCTGAGCATGCAGGCCAAAGATATCCAAAATCAACGCCGTACGGTCAATAATCTTGACAGGTTCACCCACGGCTTTCTCAAGATAGGACTGCTGTGAGGGCGTCAGATCGTCATCGAAGATAACAACATCCGCATCCATGCGATGCACCAGGCCGCACAGCTCTTCAACCTTACCGGAACCGATAAACGATTTAGGATACGGCTTTACCAAACGCTGAGACAGGCGCGCCACGCACCGGGCACCAGCCGTATGGGCAAGGCGCTCCAGTTCATCAAGCGAGCGATCGAGCGGCCACGCATTGTCGCGCCACTCAACACCAACTAATATGGCACGCTCGGGCTCGGGTGCCGTAGGAACAAGGAGGAAACGGGCCATTAGGCAGCCTCAATACAATGCAGGATGTCCTCAACGACCTCATCGATCGTAAACTTGTCCATATCGAACCACACGATGCGATCATCGCGTTTAAACCACGAAAGCTGGCGTTTGGCATAGCGACGCGAACGCATCTTGATGAGTTCGCGAGCCTCATCCATAGAAATCACGCCATTGAAAGCATCGATAATCTCTTTATAGCCAATTGCCTGCATCGACGTCAGGGCATCTCCCAACCCCTGGTCCATAAGACCGCGAACCTCATCGACAAGACCCTGTTCAAACATCAGATCGACGCGCAGGTTAATGCGCTCGTAGAGCACCTCGCGATTACGCGTCAGACCAAACCATAGAGCATGATAATGCTCGCGCGGAACACTAAACTGACTTTTTTGCTGTGCATAGGAGATACCATCATCATGCATCTCGAGCGCACGAATCACACGGCGCACATTATGGGGATGAATAACAGCAGCCGATTCTGGGTCGCGCTCGGCAAGCAGGGCATGCAGTTCTTCCTCGCCAATGCGCTCGGCAAGCTCCTGATAGCCCGCACGGCGATCGTCCTCAAGTTCGCCCGAGGGAAAGTCCATCTCATCGAGGGCGGCCTTGAGATACAACCCCGTACCTCCGCAAAAAACCGGCAGGCAACCCAAACCAAGGAGACGTTCAACATGCGCGCGAGCGTCAGCCTGATAAAGCGCAGCAGAATATGCCACACCCGGCTCTACAATGTCGACGAGACGCAGCGGCGCCGTACACTCATCGGGCGCCATCTTTGCGGTACCGATGTCCATGCCGCGATAGATTTGCATCGCATCGCACGACAGCACTTCGGACGAAAGACGAGCGGCCAAACGGTCGGCAACATCACTCTTACCAACCGCCGTCGGACCGACGATCGCAACGGCGGAAAGACCTGCCCCGGGAGAAACCATTAGCGCGGCTCGCCCACAACGGAGCCGGACAAATACCAGGTCTTGGCAACGTCAACGTCAACATCAACGATCTTGCCAACAAGCTGATCGATGCTGCAACCCTCGGGGATAGGCGCATGCACGGTCTGATTCTTGGGGCTCTTGCCCAGCAGGACCGCGTCGTTCTTTTTACTCGTTCCCTCAATGAGCGCCGGCACCACAGTATGAAGCTCACCCTGGTTATACTCGTGTGCCGTGGTCTCGATAACCTTAACCAGGCGGTTGAAACGCTCGAGAATAACCTCATGCGGCGTAGGATCGTCAATCTCGGCGGCCGGGGTACCGGCGCGCTTGGAATAGATGAAGGTATAGGCCTGGGCATAGCGGACCGTCTCGGCAAGTGAAAGCGTCTGCTCAAAGTCTTCTTCAGTCTCGCCCGGGAAGCCAACGATAATGTCAGTCGAGAGCGCGATATCGGGCATGCGGTTGCGAATGCGATCGACCAGGCCCAGATAGTCCTCGCGTGTATAACGGCGATTCATCTCTTTGAGGATCCGCGTCGAACCTGACTGGACGGCCAGGTGCAGCTGCGGCATAACAGCAGGCGTCTCGGCCATGGCGTCGATGGTCTCGGGCAGCAGATCCTTGGGATGCGAAGACGTAAAGAAGATGCGCTCCACACCCGTAACGCCCACGGCACGCAGCAAATCGGCAAAACGCGGCTTGCCAAACAGATCGCGACCATATGAGTTAACGTTTTGGCCCAGCAGCGTAATCTCACGCACGCCCTGGCGCACCAAACCGGTCACCTCGTCGACAATCTCCTCGAAGGAGCGGCTCTTTTCGCGACCGCGCACGTACGGAACGATGCAATAGGTACAGAAATTATTGCAGCCCGTCATGATGGGCACCCAAGCGTGATACTGGGTCTCGCGATGCCACGGCATGCTCATGGCATCCGTATCCTCATGCTCATTGGTGCGGATATGACGCTTGCCATCAAGGAACGCCTCGGCAATGAGCTCTGCCACATGTGCGATGGAATGCGTACCAAAGATGACATTGACGTTATCGACGTTGGTGAGCAGGCCCTCGCCATCGCGCTGCGCGATGCAACCACCAACGGCAACCACACGCTTGCCCGAAGGCGAAGGCGGCAGGCTTTTACAGGAATTGCACTGGCCGTACAGGCGAGTATCGGCGGCCTCGCGCACGCAGCATGTCATGAAGACAACAATATCGGCATGCTCGGGATCGAGCGCCATGAGGCAACCATACGAATCGAGCAGACCGCTCACGCGCTCGGAGTCGTGCTGATTCATCTGGCAGCCAAAGGTGCGGATAAAGTAGGTTTTACCGGCAAGAATATCGCGTACGGAACGCTGGTCCATGTGCATAAGTCCTAACGATGGAGAGGGGGGGGCGAATCGAGGCAAGCAGAAGCTATGCCACAGGCTTAACATCATCCATGACGACGTTATCCATAGCAGCTCGATTGATCTGGTGAACGTAAATAGAAAGACGGATGGCCGTGCGCGACTCCCCGTTAATGAGGATGTCGGAGAACACGGGCGCGCAGGAAATATCAAACCCGGTTGGAATCAAAAAACCGCGCGCAATAGCCACGGCCTTTATGGCCTGGTTGACCGCACCGGCGCCGACACACTGAATGTTGACGGGCACACCATCCTTGACCATGCCGGCGATGGCGCCGGCAACGGACGCGGGCGATGATTTGCTTGATACCTTCAGGCAATCCATGAAGAAACTCCTGCGTTTAAAAGTACGTTTTAACTGCAATAACTGTATCGTACCGAGTGGACTCGGTAAAGGCACTATTCCTCTTTGGCAAGATCGAAGGTCACAGTGATTCGATCACGCGAAACACGAATCTTTGGGTCACCGCAAAGGTTGAGATAGTACCGGGCGGCAAGGTCATTAAAGTCACGCTCCACAGCACGCGAAAACTGTGCCATGTCATCCTTGGCAATACGTAGCCCGCGACGATCCTTTGCAAGATCGACAGGAGCCGGCGCATGCGAGGACGAATCACGCTCGCGCAGCAGACGCGCGGTCACACCGCGAACGGGTTTAATCTGCCCTGCCAAAATGCGATGGGCCGTGCGCTCGGACATCTCAAGACTCAAACCCGAACAGATACGGATAAAGTCCTCGGCATCAGAGGCAAGGCCTAAACGATCGACAACCGGAAGCTCGCTCTCGTCATCAATGAACAGGAGACGCGACGTATCGAGCCGACTTGACGCCTGAGCATAAAGGGTCGCGGCAATCTCAGACGGAGAACCAAGATAGACATCGCAACCACGCAACTCCTCGAGCGCAAACTCACAAGCAGCGCGAATAATATTATGCGGACCGCGAGCACAGACATAACGTCCATCCTCATCCTTGACGGCCTGGGGCCAGCTGGACTGATCGGCACGCTCGCTGAGGCGGTCGGCCGCAACGCTCACCTTAAAGGCCGAGCCAAGATCGACACCGGACGTGACCACACGGGCCTCGTCGGTGTTCTGCTTGATCGAAAACAATGCCATGCCACGACCGTGAACGCCCCAACGGTCCATCTTCATGCTCTCGAGCTTGGAGGTAACGCGGGCATCGAAGATTCGCTCTTGCATATCCTGCGGAACGCCCGAACCGTTATCCAGAAAGACAAGCGTGCGGACGCCATCTTCCTTGGTCGTAGCGAGATAGACTTTGTCGGCGCCAGCATCGCGAGCATTACGGAGCATTTCAATGACGATATCCTCGACATGCTGAATGTCGTGCTTTGCCTGGCGCCTCTCGGCCTCCGAAACGCGGAGGCGGACATAACCCTCGCCAAGGTTCTCCTCGACGCGAAGGTTGCCCTCCCCCGACATCGACGCGATAAATGAGATGAGCTCGTTCGCGTCGCTCATGTTATTTAGCGATATCGACAGCGCGGCTCTCGCGAATCACGACGACGCGCACCTGACCGGGATACTCCATCTCTTCCTCAATCTGATGGGCGATATCGTGAGCCAGGACCGTGGACTGGGCATCGGAGATCTTGTCCGGCTGAACCATGACGTGGACCTCGCGACCAGCCTGCATGGCATAGGTACGCTCGACGCCATCATGGGAGTTGGCGATCTCCTCGAGCTTCTCAAGACGCTTGATGTAGTTCTCGGCAGACTCGCGACGGGCACCGGGGCGAGAGGCAGAGACAGCATCGGCGGCCTGTACCAGGACATCGAGCACCGTGTTGGGGTCGACGTCGGCATGGTGAGCCTCGATAGCGTGGACGATAACGGGCTTCTCGCCATAACGGCGGGCAAGCTCGGCGCCGATGACGGCATGCGGGCCCTCGACGTCGTGGTCGATGGCCTTGCCCAAGTCGTGCAGCAGGCCGGCGCGCTTGGCGGTCACAACGTCCAGGCCAAGCTCGGAAGCCATCACGCCGCACAGATCCGAGACCTCAAGGGAGTGCTGAAGCACGTTCTGACCAAACGAGGTACGGTAGCGCAGGGCACCAAGGGTCTTGACGATCTCGGGGTGCAGGTCGTGGATGCCGGTATCGAAGGCAGCCTGCTCGCCAGCCTCGCGCACGCGCTGCTGAACCAGGTCGGCAGCCTTGTGATACATCTCCTCGATGCGGGCGGGGTGAATGCGGCCGTCGGCGATGAGGTTCTCGAGGGCGACACGGGCGGTCTCACGACGGACCGGGTCAAAGCTCGAAAGAACGACGGTCTCGGGCGTGTCATCGATCACGAGGTTGACGCCGGAAACCTGCTCGAAGGTGCGGATGTTGCGACCCTCGCGACCAATGATACGGCCCTTCAGGTCATCAGAGGGAATGTGCACGGAGGTAACGGTGACCTCGGCAGTGTGGTCGGCAGCGCAGCGCTGAATCGCCAGGGACAGAATCTCCTGGGCGGTCTTGTGGCACTCGGCGCGAACCTGCTGCTCGGACTCGCGAATGATCGTGGCGGCCTCGTGGGTGACCTCGCCGCGAACCTTATCGAGGAGCTCCTTGTGGGCATCCTCGCGGGTAAGGTCGGCGATTCGCTCGAGCTCGGAGGTCTGCTTTGCGCAAAGCTCCTCGAGCTCACGGGAGCGCTTCTCGACCTGACCGGCCTGGCTGGACAGCTGATGCTCACGCTTGTCGAGAGCGTCGTTGCGGCGATCGAGGGATTCCTCGCGCTGCATCACGCGGTTCTCGAGCGTACGAATCTCGCTCTTACGCTGCTTGTCCTCGGCCTCGGCGGCCTGTTTGTTCTTGATGATCTCCTCTTTAGCCTCGAGCAGAGCCTCTTTTTTGAGGGTCTCGGCCTGACGCTTAGCATCGCCGATCAGGGACTCAGCCTGTGCGTGTGCCGACTGGATCTTTTCGTCGGCCTCGTGAAGACTACCCTGCTTGGCGGTGCGCATGTAGGCAATGGCGGCGACGGCACCCAAAACAATGCCAACGAGCGCTGCGATGATAGGCATGCTCACTCCTTTTTATGGATTCGTTACACAACAAAGCGAACCGCCCTTACGAACGGCTCGCGACATTTGAGTAATATGGGCGCAGCTTATGCGGGTCGGATACAGATAAACATATAAACAAACTCATCAAAGATGAGCACATATCACAAAGCAAATGACAGTGTTTATCGTACGTTGAACCACAACAACTGTCAAATAAATGGCCCCAGCACGGCGGCTAAAACGCGGTGAACGGCAGGGCCACAAAACGCACACGCCTAAACCGCACATTCCTCGCGTTCGGCATCGAGACGTGCCTTAACGGCATCGGCGGCGATGTGATACGAGAAGCCCTTGCCCATCAAAAACCGAACCAGTTTTTCGAATCCGCGTGTCTCTGGAACACGCCGCCTGGCGAGCAGGACTGACGCACGCGCCAAATCGTCTTCGACGGCAAAATAATCCTCGGGATAACCGGGAATGTCATCGAGCACGACATGACGGCGCTTGAGCTCGGTCTCGATTTTACGCTGTCCCCAACCGCGCCGCTTGCGCTCCTCGATAAAGTACGAGCAAAAGCGGTTCTCGTCTAAAAAGCGATACTCGGTGGCGCGCTCGACGGCGAAATCGATCGCAGGCTGGTGAAAGCCGTAGCGGGCCAGCTTGTCACGGACCTCACCCGTCGCATGGTCGCGGCGCGATAACATCTCGGTCACCATGGTAAGTGCACATTTACGCTCGATGAGCTGCACCGCCTCACGAAAGTTGTCCCAATCACAGGGAAGATCGGGGCGGTTTTTGACATACAGGCGCGCGACCCGCACGGGAATCCAAATGGACCGCTCAAAACCGCCCTCAAGCTCACAATCGATATGTGCGCAAGGCTTTTTAGACGCATACCCGCTCGAGAACGAGGAAGCCGCCTTCTTATCGGGAAAGACGACCGTGGCCTCGGTCACCGTATACGACATGAGCGTAACCGCTACTCGTCGTCATCATCGAGCATGGCGGAACCATCGATGGCGTAAAGCTCGTCAAACTCATCAGGCGCAGGCTGATCGGTCAGCTCGACCTCGGACGGAGCATCGTCATCAAACTCAAGCCCGCAGGCAAGGCGGACCTTATGCTCAATCTCGTCGGCGCAATCGGGATGTTCGCGCAGGAACGCCTTGGCGGCCTCGCGACCGTTGCCGAGCTTGTCCTCGCCATAGGCAAACCAAGAGCCCATCTTCTTGCAGATGCCACACTCAACAGCCATGTCCAGAATCGAGCCCTCCTTAGAGATGCCCGTACCGTACATGATGTCGAACTCAGCAGAACGGAACGGAGCTGCCACCTTGTTCTTAACGACCTTGGCGCGCACGCGGTTACCGATAACCTCGTCCTTAAGCTTAATGCTGTCGATGCGGCGAATGTCGATACGAACCGAAGAGAAGAACTTAAGGGCGCGACCGCCCGTCGTGGTCTCGGGATTGCCGAACATGACGCCGATCTTCTCACGCAGCTGGTTAATAAAAATGCACGTCGTGTTGGACTTGGACAGCGAGCCGGCGAGCTTGCGGAGCGCCTGGCTCATCAGGCGAGCCTGAAGACCGACCGTAGTGTCGCCGATTTCTCCCTCGATCTCGGCACGCGGGGTCAGCGCGGCGACGGAGTCGACAACGATGGCATCGATGGCGCCGGAACGCACAAGCATGTCAACGATCTCGAGCGCCTGCTCACCCGTATCGGGCTGGGAAATGAGCACCTCGTCGATATCCACGCCGATGCGCGCTGCATACGTGGGATCGAGCGCGTGCTCGGCATCGATAAATGCCACAACGCCACCCATTGCCTGGGCCTCGGCCAGGATCTCGAGCGAAAGCGTCGTCTTACCGGAGGACTCGGGACCGTAGATCTCGACGATACGGCCGCGCGGCACGCCGCCGATACCCAGCGCGGCATCGAGGGCCAGAGCGCCCGTGGGAATGGCCTCGACCTCGAGCTCGGGACCACCGTCACCGTACCTCATGATGGAACCCTGGCCGAATTTCTTCTCGATCTCGGCCTTGGTGGTGGCGATCATCTCATCGCGCTCTTTACCCGTCGTGCGAGCATGAACGGTACGTACGGGACCTGAATTCTTGGCCATGAATAGCCCTCCTCTTAACAACCTGCATCGATAATAAACGAACGGCTGTTCGTGGTCAACCGTTCAGGCCAATCATATGCAGGCAGTCTTTCCAAAACCCAACCAAACGCCGACCAAACACTGACCAAATGCTTGACCACAAAGGGACAAATAAGAGCAAGGAAGGCAAGAATACGTCTACAACCAGCGCAAACGCCAAATGAGCCTAAGGTCCCTATCTCCACAATTAAGGGGCCCTGAGGCCCCTTAAAACACGTCTATTCCATAGAGTTGAGCACAAGGGCAATGCGCCCCAATGCCTCCGTGACCGCATGGGCACGAACACACGAACGGTCGCCCTCATAGTAGCAGCGCACAGAGTCCACGACTGGCACGCCCCCATCGGCGGAACGATACGCCCAGCCAATATAGAAAGTGCCAGCCGGATCGTCCTCAGTGCCGCCGCCGGGGCCGGCATAACCCGTTGCGCTCACTGCAATATCGCTCTGGTACAGCTCCAGCGAACCCACCGCCATCTCGCGCGCGGTCTGATGCGACACCGCGGTATAGCGGTCGAGCGTCTCCTGCTCAACACCAAGAACGAGATGCTTAATCTCATCGCAATAGGTCACCGCACCGCCAAGCAGCGCCGCCGAGGCGCCCGGGATATCGGCAATCGTCGAGGCGATCATACCCGCCGTCAGCGACTCAGCCGTCGAAACCGTCACGCACCGAGCGCTCGCTCGCTCGACAATATCACGCGCCAGCTCCTCGTTATGTGCGAAAATCTGCTCAAAAGAGTCCGTCATACCCACCAGGACCTAGACCGAAAAGACGATCTTGCGGCAGTTCCAGAAGTACTGGGCGCCCGAGATAACGGTCAGGACAACGGCAACGGCGTACAGGAAGCGCGACACCGAGTAGATGCCGAGCGTCAGCGCCACCGGGCCAAGGTGCAAGCCGGCCATCGCAAAGACGCACAGATAACCGCAGATGGAGACCATCGTGGTCGCCGTCTTGTACTTGCCGAGCTTATCGGCCGCAACGACCACACCGGCCGCACTCGCGACCATGCGAAGGGCGCTCACCAGAAGCTCACGGAACAGGATAATGAACACGGACCACACGGTCACCGCGCCAAAATCCAAGAACAGCAGCAGGGCCGAAAACACGAGCAGCTTATCGGCGATGGGGTCCAAGAATTTACCGAAGTCGGTGATCTCGTTGCGCGAACGCGCCAGATAACCGTCGACCTTATCGGTGCACGACAGGATCACATACAGAATGAAGGCAGCGGCGGCGAGCGGGCCGTCGAAGGCGCTCCAATCCGTACCGGCAACACTCGTGTGAGAAAGCGCCGACACGATCATGAACACCGGGATAAAGACGATGCGAACGCACGTCACGATGTTGGCGGGCGTCCAAACACTCGTCAGTTCCTTATTGCTCTCGTTTGCCACGATGCTCTCCTACTCCACAACATGGCCGATAAGCTCATAGCAGAAGCTATCGGTAAACTCGACAGTCAGAATATCGCCCACAGATGCCTCGCTGGCATCCAGATGCACCGCGCCATCGGAATCGGGCGCCTGGAACCAGGCATGGCCGATCAGCTCGGCGCCGTCCTCGGTTTCTTCGATACCGTCGACGATCACCTGGGCGCGCTCGCCCACATGTGCGGCGGTGGCGGCAAAACCGAGCGACTCGGCCAGGTCCATGGCAACCTGGGCGCGCTCGAGCTTGACCTCTTCGTCGACCTGACCCTCCATCTTAGCGGCCAGGCTGCCCTCCTCCTGCGAGTAGGCAAAGACGCTCGTGTAGTCAAAGCCGACGGTGTCCATAAAGTCGATAAGATCACGAAACTCGTCGTCGGTCTCGGTCGGGAAGCCGACCATGGCCGTGGAGCGAATCACGATACCGGGGATGCGCTCGCGAAGGTCGCGGAACAGATCCTCGAGCTCCTGGCGCGAACCGGAGCGACGCATGGCCTTGAGGATGCGCGCGTCGCAGTGCTGCACGGGGATATCGATATAGGGCAGCACCTCGGGCGTATCGCGTATCGTCTCGATGAGTTCGTCAGTCATGCCCTCGGGCTGCAGGTAGAGCACGCGGACCCAGACGTTGTGCGGGCGCACGGCCTCAGCGACGGCACGCAGCAGCTGTGCCAGATTGCGCGGCGAGCCATCGGCGACGTCCTCGTCGGCATAGTCGGTACCCCAGATGCCCGTGTCCTGGCCGATCAGCACGATCTCACGCACGCCGCCGGCAACCAGATCGCGCACCTCGGAGATAATGCTCTCGGCATTGCGCGAATGATAGCGACCGCGAATGTAGGGGATCATGCAGAAGCTGCAGAAGCGATTGCAGCCATCGGAGATCTTGACGTAGGCGACAGCGCCCTCGACAGTGCGCTTGACCTGCGGAATATAGGCAGCGATCTCACGCTCGACACCCAGTACGCCATCGATGACCGCCACGATGCCGTCCTCCTCGTCGGCCTTCACAAAGGCAGCGACCTCGGGCAGCTCGTCAGGCAGGTCGTCGCCATAGCGCGACGGCACACAGCCGCACATGACGATGGGGCAAGAACGAACGCCGTCCTGAACCTCGTTGGCGAGCTCGAGCGTGGTCTCGATGCTCTCGGACGTTGCGGAAGCGAGGAACGAGCATGTATTGACGATGGCGATATCGGCATCCTGCGGATCGAATGCCTCCTCGTAGCCCGCGGCGGTCAAAAGAGAACGCATGCGGTCGGTGTCAACCTCGTTCTTAGCGCACCCGAGGGTGATGTAGAGCACGGAGCCCAACGGTGTATCCATGTTGGAGAGCAGTCCTTTCGATTGATATTAGCGGTAGTTGGTGAACTGCAGCGGCTGGCCGTAGTCCTGGTCGCGCAGGAACTGGATCACAGTCTGCAACGCGTCCTTCGAAGCAGAGGAAACACGCAGCTTGTCGGCCTCGATGGTCACCTTGACCTTGAGCTTTTGGTCCTTGATGTCCTTGTTGATCTTCTTGGCGGTCGCCTGGTCGATGCCCTCGACGATATGGCCGAGCACGCGCACGGTGCCGCCCGACGCCGCCTGCGGAGCATCCCACGAGACAGCCTTGAGGTCAATGCCGCGCTTGATGAGCTTGGAGCTCAACACGTCGATAATCTGTTTGGAGACAAAGTCGGCCGGGGCGTTGATCGTAAAGAGCTTGTCGCCCTTCGAAAGCTCGATCGTGGCACCGGAATCCTTAAGGTCATAGCGCTGGAAAATCTCGCGCGTGGTCTGCTGGAAGGAGTTGTCGACCTCTTGCATGTTGACCTCGGACACGACGTCGAAGCTGGAATCTTTAGCCATGATGTTTCCTTTCGCGTACGAGCGGCTTAGTAGCTATCGTACGAATAGTCGGTAGAATCGCTGGGCGTCTGACCGTCAGTTGCGGTATCTGCGCCATCCGTGGACTGGGCATCGGTACCGTCGGCGGTATCGGTACCATCGGTGGTGTCGGTACCATCAGAACTTTCACCATTCTCGGAATCAGTCGTCTCCTTCTTGGGAACGGTGATCGTCACACGCGCCACGCCCGAGGTCTTGGTATCGTAACGAACCTTTTCACCGTTCTTGGTAACGGTGACATCGGAAGGCTTGGACGTGGTGATCTCGATTGAGGACTCGGGCGTGTACTCCTGCTCAAAGGGGCCAGTCGCCTGAGCGCCATAGACCGACTTGCCGTCGACCTTGACCTCAATCCACGCGGTCTTTCCCTTGGCAACGGAGACCTTGACCTTCGTGACCTCGTTCTCTTCCTTCTTGGCCGTCGTCTTGGTAGCGTCCGAATCAGTCGACTCATCCGTCGCCTCATCGGTGTCTTCGTCCTCGTCGACCGTTTCGGTCTTCTTAGAAGACTTCTTAGTCGTCGTCTTGGTGGCAGTGGGCGTCTCGGGCGTGGTCTCGGGCGCCGAAGATGCGCAGCCGCGCAGAAACACCACGATGAGCACGATCAGCAGCAACGCCACGGCACCGATGCCGGCGTAGACGATACGCGGATCGAGCCCGTTGTTTTGAGGAGTACGGGATCCGCCGCGTCCACGACCGGAACTGTTGCGGCCGCCTCCCTGAGGCATACGACCGCGATTGCTATCGGGACGGCCGCGATAGCCACCCTGGCCCTGAAGGCTGCGCTGACCCGAGCGGGGCGCAAGCTCACCGCGGCCTTGATAGCCACGCTGGCCCGAACGCGGAGCCGAAGAGCGCTGACCATACGGCTGTGATTGAGAGCGAAGACGCGGCGTCACCTGCGTGGTATCGGCATCCGCATAGCCACCGCGAGAGCGTCCGGTGGAGACACCACGGTGACCGCGATCGGAATAGCCGCCGTCGCCGTAGCCGACACGAGGGTCACGCGCCACGCCGCGGGCAGCGGGAAGTGCACGGTCCTCGGGCATCGGCGTACTGCGGAACCGGTCACGCTGTGAGCGAATCTCCTCTCCCGAACCCGTCTCAGTAATATAACCGGCCTGCTGAGGACGCTGTCCATAGCGGGTCGAACGACCGCCCTGAACCATCAGGAAGCGCCCGTTATCGACCGAGGAACGCGAATTGACGTAGCCGGCGGCGTCCTGAAAACGACCGCCCTGCTGCGACGTTTCGCGTTCGTATGCCATCAGGTCGTCAAAGTAGGCATTGACGACCTCGCGCGGATTGAGGCCCAAAAAGCGAGCATAGCTCGAAATCATGCCCTGTGCATAGCCGCGCGGCGGCATCGAAGCAAAGTTACCGGTCTCGAAAAACTCGATGATCTGCGGCCTGATTTTGATGGTGTTGGCGACCTGCTGAATGGAAAGGCCCATTCGGCGACGCTGCTCGAGCAGCATGTCACCAAAGCGTGCAGCCATCAGAATCCTCCAAACTCACGATCTTCACGTGCCATCTCGGCGTCGACAGATTCCAGCGCGGCAAGCCCCTCCTCGTCCAACAGGACCTCGCGCGGCTTGGAACCGTCGGGCGGGCCGACGACACCCTTTTCTTCCAGCATGTCCATAATACGCCCGGCACGCGCATAGCCAACCTTCAGACGACGTTGCAGGCCAGATGTGGAGCCCAGCTGCGATTCCACCACAATATGGGCGGCTTCCCAAATGAGCGGATCATCGTCTTGCGGCTCAGCTACTCCGGTGCGGACAATGCCGCCGCCACCCACCATGGACATGGAAGCGGGCGCCACGGCAGACAGGATCTCCTCGTGGTAGTCGGGCTCGCTCTGCGACTTGACGAACTCGACAATCTCGTTGATTTCGTCATCCGAGACAAAGCATCCCTGGATACGGCGAGGCTTGCCCCAGTCGACCTTGGAGAACAGCATGTCGCCCAAACCGGTGAGCTTTTCGGCACCCATCTGGTCGATGATGACGCGCGAGTCGATGCCCGTGGCGACGTTAAAGGCGATGCGGTTGGTGATGTTGGCCTTGATGAGGCCCGTCACCACGTTTGAGCTGGGACGCTGCGTGGCCACGATAAGATGAATACCGGCGGCACGGCCCAGCTGCGCAATACGCACAATCGAGGCCTCGACATCCTTGCCGGCGACCATCATCAGGTCCGAAAGCTCGTCGATGATAATGACCAGATAGGGCATCTTTTGCGGCGGGTTGTCGTAATGCTCAAACTCGCCGGCGGCCTGCTTTTCGTTGTAGGTCGAGATCTTACGCACGTTAAGGCGCTCGAAGACCTTCAGGCGACGCTCCATCTCGGACACGGCCCATTGCAGAGCGCTCGCGGCCTGCTTGGGCTCGGTCACCACGGGGACATAGAGATGCGGGAGACCGTTATAGCCCGCAAGCTCGACGCGCTTGGGGTCGACCATGATCAGGCGAACGTCCTCGGGAAGGGCGCGCATGAGCAGGGTCGTGATGATGGAATTGATCATCACCGACTTACCAGAACCGGTCGTACCGGCAATCAGCAGGTGGGGCATCTTGGCGAGGTCAGCGACAACCGGCGTGCCCTCGGCATCGCGGCCGATGGCGAGCTCGAGCGGACCGCCCTTAACATAGGGCAGCACGTCGCCCAGATTGACGTTTTGGCGCTTGCGATTGGGAATCTCGATGCCCACGAGCGAGGTGCCGGGGATCGGGGCAAAGATACGCACCGACTGGGCAGCGAGCGAAAGCGCGATATCGTCCTCGAGGCTCGAGATCTTACTCACGCGCTCGCCCTCACCGGGCTGCAGCTTAAAGGTCGTGACCGTTGGGCCGGCAATCCAGCCGACGACGCGAGCGCTACGGCCAAACTCAAGCAAGGTGGACTGCAGTGACTCAGCGGTCTGCTCCAGCTCCTTGTCCGAAGACGCGGCAGAAGCCGACTGCGGGTTGGCATGAAGGATTTCGAGCGGCGGAAGCTTGAGACCGTCCTCTTCTTCGCCCTCGTTATCTGCGGCGCCGCCGTCCGCTCCCCCATCGCTAGCCGCAGCCGATTCGACAGCACTCGAGGCAGACGCATCGGCAACCTTGGGATGCTTCAAGAAGTCGGGGATCTGAGGTGCTGCCGAAACAGGATTCACGGCAAACGGCGGCTCGGACTCGTCGATCTTATCGGGGTCGTCTTCCATCGAAAGCTGACCAGTTACCTGGTCGCGCTTTGCATGGCGGCGCGGCAGCAAAGTTGTCTTTGCGGTCTCAATCGGAGCCTCGTCATCCTCGTCATCGCCCTCGGTGAGCTCAATCTCGCTATCGGACCAAGACGGGTCGGGCTCGCTCGTGTTGAGTTTGGGCGTGGCCTTGCCCTTCTTACCATGACGACGCGGCAGCAGCGTCGTCTTAGCGCGCTCGGCCTCCACGGCATCGGATACGTCGACAAACGGATCCTCGTCCTCGTCGTCATCGTCCAAAACCGGGTCCACATCGTTGCCCATAACCGTGGTCACGGCAGCATCGGAGCCCTTTTGACGAAGAATGCTCAGGTGCGGACGGGCAACACCGGGCACCGACAGGGCTTCGTCGTCACCCCACGGGCTGGCGTTAACATCGGCACGACGGCGCTCGGCAAAATCGGCCGCACGGTCGCGAGCAGAGCGCAGCACGCCACCCACCGAAAAGCCGATGATGACAAAACCAACGACGGCCAGACCCAACAGGACCACCATCGCGATAGGCTTACCCAGGGCATTCTGCAGCGCACTCGCAATAAACGCACCGATGTAGCCACCCGAGGCGGACAGATTTTGCGGCGTGAACATAAGATCGCACGAGTCGCTCGTACCCGGCACCATCAGCGAAAGAATGGAGACGACGGCGATAAAGACCACGGCTCCGCCCGCGACCGAGCGAATGTTGAGCGGCGAGTCCTCGCCTAAAAAGAGCGTGGCGGCAAACAGCAAAATGACGATCGGCAGCACGTAGGCGCCCAGGCCAAAGCCAAGGTGGTAGAAACCGGCAACCGCAGCCGTAACGGGCGCAGTCGCCGGGGAAATCACGGCAATGAAGGACGCAATCGCCAAAACGGCGATGACCACGCCGGCGATATCGCGGTTGGCCGAGGGCTCGACCAAGGGCTCAAAATCATCGAAGTCCGCCTCGTGGCCCTTATTGGCACGCAGATGGGAACCGGCACCCTTAGCAGATGCCGGTTGGTTATTGGCCTTATTTCCTTTGGCGTTTTGTGCAGATCCGCGCGCCAAACTAAACCTCCATGACGACCGGGATGATCATCGGACGGGTGCGCGTACGGCTCCAGATAAAGTTGGAGAGCGAATCGCGCACGGCCTTGCGAATGGCATCGGAGCCGCTGCTCGTAAAGCTGAACTTGCCCTTCTCGATCGTCTTCATAATGGACGCGGAGGCATCCTCGGAAAACTGGTCGTCGATGGCAAACGAGACGCCGCGGCCCGAGAACTCGATGGCCTCGATCTTCTTGTGCTTGAGCGAGACGATGGCAACGGCCGTGACCATACCGTCGTTGGCGAGCTTCTGACGATCGCGCAGGACGATGGGGTCGGTATCACCGATACGCAGGCCGTCGACGTAGACGACGCCGGACTCGACGGGCGTACCGCGCTTGACGATACCGCCGCGCATCTCGAGCATGTCGCCGTTATCGAGGATAAAGATATGATCGTCCTTGATGCCCATCTTGCGGGCCAGCTGGGCATGGGCGCGCAGATGCACGGCCTCACCGTGAACCGGCATAAAGTAGGTGGGCTTGGCCATGGCCATCAGGAGCTTGAGCTCCTCCTGGCTACCGTGACCGGAGACGTGGACGAGAGCGCGGTTCTTATCCCACACGTCGCAGCCGAGCTTGGCCAGGCTGTTGACGACCTGCTGGACGGCCTTCTCGTTGCCAGGAACGGGAGTTGCCGAGAGGATGACGGTATCGCCCTCGTGAATAGAGAGCGTCTTGTGCTCACCGTTGGCCATGCGGGACAGCGCCGACAGCGGCTCGCCCTGCGAACCGGTGCACATGACGACGATCTTATCGTCAGGCAGGTTATCGATATCAAAGGCATCGATAATATCGGCATCGTCGATGTTGAGGTAGCCAAGCTCGCGCGCCACGCGGGTATTGGTGAGCATAGAGCGTCCGGTCACGACAACCTTGCGGCCGCACTTGCGGGCGGCGTCGCAGATCTGCTGCAGGCGATGGATATGGCTCGAGAACGACGCGACGAACACGCGGCCCGGGGCGTTCTTGATGGCGTGCAGCAGGTTGGGACCGACCTCGGCCTCGGACTTGGTAAAGCCGGGAACCGTGGCATTAGTGGAATCGGAAAGCAACAGGTCGATGCCCTGCTTGGCAAAGCGGCTGATAGCGGCATAGTCGGGCGTGACGCCGTCGATGGGCGTCTGGTCGAGCTTAAAGTCGCCGGTGTGCATAACGGTGCCCTGATTGGTGCGGATGAACACGCCCAGAGCGCCGGGGATGGAGTGCGTCATCGAGAAGAAGTCGAGTGAGATGCCGCCGAGGTTGACATGGCTGCCGCCCTTGACCTCGCGGAACTTGGGTGCGCGGATGCGGAACTCGGAAAGCTTGCCTTCGATAAAGCCAAGCGTCAGCTTGCTCGAGAAGATGGGCACCTTATTGTTGAGGTCCTGCAGCAGATACGGAAGCGAACCGGTGTGGTCCTCGTGGCCGTGGGTGACGACGATACCGCGGAGCTTCTCCTCGTTCTCCAGGACATAGGTGTAGTCAGGAAGCACCAGGTCGATACCGGGCTGGGAGTCATCCGGGAACATGAGGCCGGCGTCGACGAGCACCATGTCGTCGCCGCACTCGAAGACCGTCATGTTCTTGCCGATGCCGTCAAGGCCGCCGAGCGGGATGATCTTCAAGGGAGATGATTTTTTAGCTGCCATAGGTTAGTGTGGTTTCCTTTCTTCGAAACGGGTCTGGAACAACCGACGGGGCGCTTCTGGCAAACCGACCGCCGGGAACGTACAAACATGCATCACTGAGTCGATGCAATAACCACAGTATGATACCCATTTGCACAACAACAGACCACCCATGCATCAAAGCCCCATCTGAACCCGTCTATCCCGCCGGTCTGGGGCCATCGGGGCCGGGGCGGGTTAAGTTTGCTGCTCTACAGTCCTGCGCAAGACGGAAAGCACATTAAGTGCTTTCCTTTGCGTGCGGAACTCGCGACAAACTTAACCCCCGCCCTCAGCCCCGGAGACCCTCCCTGCCGTCACATTATTCAACCAGTTTTGCGGGCGTGCGCCGCTGCGCGGCTAGCCCGCGTGCTCCTCGGCGGGGTTGGTCTGATGGATCTTGTTGAACTTCTTACTTTGGCTCAAAGAAAAACGGGAGATGCGTTGTGCATCCCCCGTTTTTGTTGCGGTTAGTCTAGGTCAATAAACTTGGTGCTTATGATCTTGCCGTCTTTTACTAGCATTCTGGCCATGGTGGGGCCTCGGGTGCCTCTGGGGTAGCTGGCGCTGCCCGGGTTGAGGACTAAGCAACGGCCCACTTGGGCTTCTTTGGTTACGTGGGTGTGGCCGTTGATGGCTACGTCTACGGATCCCACCGGAAGGTCTTCGCGGTAGTGGGCTACGGCGAATTTGAGGCCTTCGTAGGTAAAGAGTGCAAGACGGTCTACATCGGGGCCGTAGTCGCGGTAGTAATCGTTGTTGCCCAGTACAGCCCGCACGGGGGCGATGGTACATAGGTGCTCGTAGTCCATCTCTGACGTGAGGTCTCCGGCGTGGATAATCAGGTCTGCGCCCTCAAGCTCATCCAGGAGCGCAGGCGAAAGATAGCCGTGGGTGTCCGAGATGATGTCGATGCGCTTGGCGCTTGCACTGTTCATGGGATCCCTTCCGCAAAAAACGATTCGGCAGATACATACAAAAAAGGCCCCACGGCTCCGCAGACGATGGGTCTACAGGGCTGCGGGGCCAGTGTGCTAGAGACTCAGGGCCTTCTTGAGCGGCACGACGCGGCGGCGCGAAACCGGCACGCGTTCGTCGACGCCCGTAATGCCCAGCTGGATGGCGCCCGAGGGCACCGTCTCGACGTCCGTAACGCACGCCAAGTTGACGATATAGCGGCGGTGAACACGGAAGAAGCCAAAATCGCAGAGCTTAGCCTCAAACTGCGCCAGCGAGGTCGTCGACAAAAAGCGATCATCGACGGTATAGATGCAGGAGTAATCGTCCTTGGCCATGATAAAGCGAATGTCGTCCACGGGAATGAGCACCTTGCGGCCGCCCTTTTCCACCGGGATACGCTCGATGGTCACCTTGCTGTCCGTAACCGGCTTGGTGCGTTGCATGACCTTCTCGATCGCGCGATCCAAGCGAGCTTCCTCGACCGGCTTCATCAGATAATCGACGGCATCCACGTCGAATGCCTCGACCGCATGGTCACTATACGCAGTCACAAACACGATCGCCGGCGGATTTTTGAGCTTATGCAGCGCCTCGGCAAGTTGCAGGCCCGAGGCACCGGGCATCGAGATATCGAGAAACACGACATCCACGCGACTTTCCATAAGCATCTCGATGGCGGAGCGGACGCTCGACGCCTCCGTGATCGTGCCGATCTTGCCCGTTTGCTCGAGCAGGAAGCGAAGCTCCGAGCGAGCCGGCGCCTCATCATCCACAATCATCGCACGCAGCATAGGGATAAAACCTTTCGTCAACTAACTACGCCGGGCATCCGTCGCATGACGTTGAGCCCGTAGCCTTTTATTTTACTCTTGAATGTCGAAGATGCTCTCTGACAAATCAAGATGAAGGAGCACTTTGGTGCCCTTGCCCGGCGCCGATTCGACACGCGTATAGGAGTGCGGCCCATAAAAGCGATGGATGCGCTCCGAAATATTGTGCATGGCCACACCGGCGCCGCCACCCTGGGGAGAGCTGGCGTCGGGGCGAGCGGAGCGCTCATCAAACAGCCTGGCGGCGGTGCCCTCGTCCATGCCCACGCCGTTGTCGGCCACGGCAATCAGGATTGCGTCGTCGCCGTCTTGATGGACGGTCACATCGATCTGCAGGGCATCGCCATCGCCCATGCCATGCCGCACGGCGTTCTCGACAATGGGCTGGATTACAAAGGCCGGGACCAACGTGTCCTCGACATCCTCGGAGACATCGAAGGTCGCCAGTACGCGGTCCTCGCCAAAGCGCGCCTTCTCAAACGTCAGGTAGCGCTTGGTCTGGGCAACCTCGCGCGAGACCGGGATAAGCGACCCCGAGTTGTCGAGCGTGGCGCGATAGAACGAGGAGAACTCGCGCAGCAGCTCGCGGGCGCGCAGCGGGTCGGTACGCGTAAACGACGCGATGGTGTTGAGCGTGTTAAACAGAAAGTGCGGATTGATCTGCGCTTGCAGGGCACGAACCTCGGCACGGGCCGTGAGCTCCTTTTGCACCTCGAGCTCGTGGATGGCGAGCTGCGTGGACAGGATCTCGGCAAAGCCCGAGGCAAGCGCGTACTGAGTGCGGTCGACGGCGCGCGGGGTCTTGTAGTAGAACTTGAGCGTACCGACGGTACGGTCGCCCACCTTGATGGGCGCGATGATACCGGCGGGAACCTGGTTGTGCGAGCCATCCGAACCCACCACGTCCACCACACGGTTGAACGACTGGACGATACCGTGCTCGATGACGTAGCGCGTGGCAAGTGTGTGGATGGGCGAATCGGGCAGCAGCTTTTCCTCAAACTCGCCCGCGCAGGCCAGCACGTTGCTCTCGTCGGTGATGGCAACCGTCATGGCACGCGTCTCGGGCAAAATGCGCTGGCACACCAGACGCGCCGACTCCTGCGTCAGACCGCCTTTGATGTCCTCGAGCATGGCAGAGGCCACCGAGAGTGTCTCTTCGGTGTACTGCGAACGCACCGAATCGGGATTGAGCGTCAAATAGATAAAAATGCACAGAAAGATGCACAGCAGTGCGCAGGCGACCACGGTCGCGATCGGCTCGATTCCAGTCGCCAGGGCAAAAATAAAGTACACCAGCACGCAAATGGCGCAGACAACGGCGATCACGCGAAAGATAGATATTGAGTTATCGCGCTGGGCGCGGCGGTCGATCATTCAGTCCCCTCCAGGATGCTGGTCAGTTGTGCGTCGCGCCAGAGCCCGTCCATGATCTTGGGCCAGAAGCTCTGAAAACGCAGGTAGCTTGCGGCGTTTTGACGCGCGTAGGTCTTGGCCTCGTCAATACCGTGCCGCCAAATGCGCAGGTACCCCTCGTGCTCGCGGGTAAACATGCTGCGAACCATGGCGGTCTTGCGCACGCGGTCGTCGAGCTCGCGCGAAATCCACGGGCCCGGATAGGGCATGAGCGACGCGGCCGTGACGGGAACGAGCTCCTGCTGGTGCGCGGCAAATGTCAGCTTGGCACGCTCGTAGTACCAACGGTACACATCCTGCATAAAGCGCGGCGAGCGCTTCTCGGACTCGGGCGGCAGGTGACGAACGACCCACTCGTTGTCAAACCACACGTCGTAGCCAAACATGCGCATGTTAAAAAGGTAATCTAGGTCCTCGCCTCGGGTGATAAACGGGTCAAACGCCACACGGGTAAAGGCGCGGGCATGAAGTGCCACAAGGCCGCCGCACACGTAGTTTGAACGCGAAATACGGGTGCCCGAGAGCGCCTTTTTCATCCAGCGATTAAACTCGATGCGTTTGGTCCACCAACGATGGCAAATGCCCACCTTGTCTGTGGGCGCCAACGGCGATCCGTCTCGATCGTAAAAGTAACCGCTCTTAACCAAAATCGGCAGGCCTTGACGCGTCTGCTGGCCCAGTGCATAGGTCGCGCGCTTCATAAAGTCGGCATCGATAACGGTCTCGTCGTCATCCAAAAAGACAACGGCATCGTGGCCGAGCACCGCAGCGCAGGCAAGCCCCATATTGCGAATGGCGCCGTATCCGCGCAGACTCACGCACTCGCCCGAGCCCTTGGGAGCAATCTGCGCCACACGGTCGGCGATACGCGATGCCTGGGTGTTGGTAACCACGGTGACCTTGAGCGAAGGGTGCGCGTCGACGATTTCGTGGACGCGCTTCGACACATCAGCCGTGACCGAGATGGGGCAGACCACCAAAAGGATAATCCTCGGAATGTCGTGCACCTGCTCGAGCGAGGCCAGGCAGCGGTCGAGCTCGGGATTGGTGGCGTTGAGCTTCGTCGAGTGGTCATAGACGCCGGGAGCGTTTGCATGGGCCTCGTCGTCTGCCCAATATGTTGGAATCACAACCGTGGCGTTCATGCCTTCCCTCCCTGCAACACAAAAACGGGGCGCCGCCAAACACAGGCGACGCCCCGCGACCTAGCTGATTCCATCATACCCACTTGGGCAAATCATTGCTCGCAAGTCGCAATGTTTATTGCGGATAACCCCAAAAGAGTACCGCGGACAGGCCCAATAGCCGCTCGCTCCTATGCGGTCTGCTCTGCCGCCTGAGTCATGCGGGACAGGCGAACCAGCAGCATAAAGCCAACGATCAGCAGCACGCCAATGGAAAGGACGCCCAGCGACGGGTTGCCGGTCAGCGAGGTGACGACCGACACCAGGAAGGTGCCCATGACGCTTGCATAACGACCAAAGATGTCAAAGAAGCCGTAGTACTCGTTGGACTTTTCCTTGGGGATAATGCGGCCAAAGTAGCTACGGCTGAGCGCTTGCACGCCGCCCTGGAACAGGCCGACCATAATGGCAAGCACCCAAAATTCGAAGGCGGTCTTTAGGAAGAATGCGGCGAACAGCACAATGCCCATGTAGGCGGCGACGGCCACCAGGATCATGTTGAGCGTGCCCACGCGTCCGGCGAGCTTGCCGTAGATGATGGCAGACGGAAAGGCCACAAACTGCGTAACGAGCAGCGCCAGCACCAGCTGGGTCGAGTCGATGCCTAAAGCCGAGCCGTAGCTGGTAGCCATGGAAATGACCGTGTGGACGCCATCGATATAGAAGAAGAACGCGATCATGTAGACCAGCACGGTCTTGTTGTGGGCGATCTCGCGCATGGTGTGTCCGACCTCGGAGAACACACCGCCCACGATGTGGCCGATGGTGTCCTCGGGACCGCGCTCGCGACCGTACTTTTGCTTATAGGTGCGAATGAGCGGCAGGGTAAAGATGAGCCACCAGGCACCAGTGATGATAAACGACAGACGCGTTGCCAGCATGGTGGGGACGCCAAGAGCGGGGCCACCCATGATGAGCGCCAGGCAGATGATGAACGGAACGGTGGAACCGATGTAGCCCCAGGCATAGCCCGAGCTGGACACGGCGTCCATGCGCTCGTCGGTGGTAATGTCGGGCAGCATGGCGTCGTAGAACGTCATAGAAGAGTTAAGGCCGATGGTGCACAGCACGTACACGGTCAAAAATGCCATGGCAGACATTGGGATAGCCTGCGCCAGGCAAAGAACCAGGCCCGTGAGGAAGAAGCCCAAGAAGAACTTAATCTTGTTGCCGGCGTAATCGGCAAGCGCGCCCAGAATGGGCATGAGCATGGCAATGACCAGCGAGGCGATCGTCTGAGCGTTGCCCCAAGCGACCACCAGGTCTGCCGAGGAAGCACCGGTATTGATGGCGTTAAAGTAGATGGGCACCACCGAGGTATTGAGCAACACGAGGGCCGAATTGCCCACATCGTACATAACCCAGTTACGCTCGAGCTTGGTGTATTTCATGGACAGGGCCCCTTCGTATTCGCCCGATATGCAGTTAGTTCATCGTACCCCAATTGCACAGAAGCGCTGGTAAGGATTCGGCAAAGGGGCACGCACGGGTCCTACTCCTCGCGGTCGAACTCCTCGTCGGCGTCGAGTACGCGGCCGCTATAGTTGATATGGCCGGTCACGGCATCCATGTCACCGGTCTCGATAAAGCGGGCAACGGTGAGCTCGTAATCGGTCAGCGCGCGCTCAAAGACCTCGGGGAAGCTCTCGGTCGAGACCTCATCGGTAAAGGGGTTCTTCCATGTCAGGTGGCCCAGGTTACCGGTGCGCTCGGGCAGCTCCGTCGTCACGCGATGAGCAAGGCCGTCGAGCAGCGAGTAGTCATGCACCAAGCCCTCAACCAGGGCAATCGCGCGCGTCTTTACCGAGCCGGCCGGCTCAATGGTGCGATAGAGCATCTGCATGTCCGAGACGGCGCCGGCGTACTCCCCCGCCGGGATGTCGATACCGTACACGCGCCCGGCGATGTAGCTCATCAGCACGCCGGCCACACGGTTGATGCGGTCGGTGGTGACGATCTCGCCCGCCGGCGGATAATCCTCGACCGTGGCACCGTCGCGCTTGAGCTGTAGCATCAGCACGTCCAGATCGCTTTCGAGCACGGCGTGAACTTGACTGCCCGAAGCCTCGAGCTCGGGATCGGACTCGACAATGCCAAACTGCTGCTCGTAGACAAAGGGGTGGGCATTGCGATCGAGCACATAGTGCGACAGCAGGCCCAGCGCAAAGGCGCGACCCAGATTGGCATCGCGCGGCTGTAGGTGCGACACGCCGTCGCGCAGGCACGAGAACTGGCGCGACATGCGCGAGCGGTGCATGACCTGAGCAAGCGACATACAGTCGGAAATGCGCGGCGTGAGCATGTGGAAGAAAAACGGGTCGGGACCTTGGTTTCCCAGGATAAAGGCGATGCGCTCCTCGTCGGACGTGATAACGCCCCGCGGAAGACGGTCGATGCTTTCCTCGCCAAACAGATGATGCGTAATGAGCGCGGGCATAATGATCCTTTCGATTTCATTCGATGCAATCCATTATGCCCACCGCACAGTCATACCAAACCTGCAACGGCAAACGATGGCGTACCGACCCTTACGCAAGCCCCAAGTGCGATTTGACCTCGGCAGCGCGACGGCGGGACACGGGCACCGTCGAGGTTACGCGATCGAGCCTGAGCTCCATCAGGCCCGTGGAGCCGATCTCGACATTATGTACGTCTTCCAAATTAACCAGATAGCTGCGATGGACGCGGATAAAGCCCTCGGAGGCCAGGCGACGCTCGAGCGAGGAAATCGACTCATTGATCAGATACGTCCCCTCGGCGCAGACGGCGTTGCAAAAATCGGCGCGCGCCTCAAAGTAGCAGACATCCGCCACGGGAATGAACACCTTTTTGCCCCCGCGATCCACCGTCAGGCGCAAAGGCTGGCGCGGAGCATGGACGACACGGCGAGCGCCCAGGGCAGTCTCGATCTTGTCGAGCGCCTTTGACAGGCGGGCATCCTCGACCGGTTTGACGATGTAATCGACCGCATCGAGGTTATAGGCATCGGCCGCATACTCGGCAAATGCCGTCACAAACACCACGACCGGCGGCGTCTTTAGGTTCTGCAGCGTCTCGGCAAGCTCAATTCCCGAGCGACCGGGCATGGTAATGTCTAAAAACAGCACGTCGGGCTTGTTCGACAGAATCGACTCCACGGCTTCGGTAACATTGCCCGCCTCGGCAATCTGACCCACACGCGTATCCTTTTCCAACAGATAGCGTAGTTCAGCCCTAATGGGAGGCTCGTCATCAACCACCAAGATGTTCCAGCCTTCGGACATATGCGCTTCCCCTCTTTTCTCTCAATCCAACCGCGTACTACACCGTTAGCGGCGCCGGCTCATGCGGCTCGCCGTTCAACTCAACGATGACCTGCGTTCCCACGCCCTCCTGGGACTTCACGCGCATGCCAGAATCTTCTCCGTAAAAGAAATGGATGCGCTGAAGCACGTTGAAGAGCGCCAAGCCGCAACCTCGCTTGATGGAGCCGTCGGCGGTAATGCTCTCGGGCTCCTCTCGGCGATGCTGCTCAAACAGATGCGCGCAGACTTCTTCGCTCATACCGATGCCGTCATCTTCGACGATGATCTCCAAGCCGTCATCGGTCTCAAAAGCCCTAACACGAATAGAAAGCGGCTCGGTCTCGCGCTGCGCATGCTTGATGCAGTTTTCGAGCAGCGGCTGCAAGATAAACGGCGGTACCAGGCTGTCGCGCACCTCGAAGTCGATGTCGACCGAAACGCGCAGACGGCCGTCGCCATACCGGGCCTGCATAAGATTGATATAACGGGTGCCCTGTTCCACCTCGTGCTCGAGCGTGGTGAGCGTATCGGAATCAGAAAGCGTCTGACGATAGTAGTTGGAAAAGTCGATCAGCAGCGATCGCGCCTTGTCGGGCTCGGTTCGAACGAGCGACACGATCGTGCTAATGGTATTGAACAGAAAATGCGGGTCGACCTGCGACTGCAGGGCACGAAGCTCCACGCGGGCCGTAAGCTCGTCCTGGCGCTCGAGCTCAAAGCTGGCGAGCTGCGTGGAAATGAGATCGGCAAAGCCCGAGGCCAACGCCGTCTGGCGCATATCGATGCTGCTCAGGCGGGGATAGTACAGCTCGAGTGTGCCCACGCAATGCCCGCGCACGGTAAGCGGCGCGACAATGCCGGCGCGCAGACGGGGAAAATAACCGCCCGTCTCATTGGAGGTGTCACGCGAAAACACACTCTGCTCGCCCGTCTCAATCACACTGAGCGTTGTCTTGAGCACGACCGGGGTGCCGGCAGGGCACTTTGCCGAGTCCTCGCCCCAGCTTGCCAACACCTGTTTGCCATCGGTAAAGCAGATGGCAGAGGCGATGGTCTCGGACAGGATGATTTTAGAGGCGCCCAGGGCCGCTTCAGGCGTAAGGCCACGCGATGTATAGGCGAATATTTTTGATGCGATGGCGAGCGTACGGTCGGTTGCGCTCGATGTGAGGTCGTCGGGGACCACAAAGACATACGAGAAAAAGAAGCACAGCATGACCATGCCGGCAATAACGACAACGCCCGGAACGGGATTGGGATTATCGGTTAAATCCCAGATAAGCAGCAAGATAAGCGCCGGAACGACAATACCGAGCAGGATGGCCTGGACCACATGCTGGGCCGTGCGAAAGACCTTGGTAGAGTTGTAGCTCTTGCCCAGAATCAGCCTGTTTAAATCCACCGTCATCCCCTTTTTTCTATCGCACCCATAGCAATAAAGAGGGCCGCAAGCGACCCTCTCCATTGCATTATGCAATCAAAAACTGTGTTTTACATCCAGCCATCGACAAACGGTATCTTAGGCGCTGTATTTGTTGGCCTCGCCAAAGGTGCCAGCCTCGACGATCCAGCCATCCTTCATGATGACGTCCATGTTGTCGGTGTTGAGCACGTGGATGTCGGCGGCGACGTCACCGTTGACGACCAGCAGGTCGGCGCACTTGCCGGCCTCGATGGAACCGGTCTCGTCCTCGATGTGGCACATCTTGGCACCGTTGAGGGTGGCGCAGGTGATGGTCTCGACCGGGGTGAAGCCGATCTTGTCGACGAACTCGTACATCTCCTCGATGGAGCAGGTGCCGTACGGGGTGACGAAGGAGAAGGAGTCGGAGCCGATCGTCATGACAACGCCGCGCTTCTTGGCCTCGCGCAGGCAGTCGTAGTTGCGCTGCAGCTCCTTCTCGACCAGGGTGCCCTCGTACTTGTCGTGCAGCTCGGGGACGTAGACGGGCGGATAGGTGGCGTACCAGGTGGGCAGGAAGGCGATCGTCGGGGTGAAGAAGGTGCCCTGCTCGGCCATGAGGTCCATGGTGCGCTCATCGATATCGAAACCGTGAATCAGCTGCTCGCAGCCAAAACGAACGGAATCGTAGGCAGCGGCGTGGTTGTTGTAGCAGTGGCTCCACACGGGGATGCCGACCATCTTTGCCTCGTCGACCACGGCCTGGATCTCCTCGGAGCAGTAGTGCTGGTCGCGACCGGAGTCCCAGCGCCAGATGCCGCCACCGGTAGCCCAGATCTTGATGGCATCGGGGTTCTCGCGCAGGCGACGACGGACGGCCTTGCGCAGATCCCAAGGACCGTCGACCTGGTCGCCCCAGGGATGGGATTCCTTGTTGAGCTCCTGGGTGCAGTGGTGGGAGTCACCGTGGCCGGCAACGCGGCAGAAGCCGAGGCCGGTGGCCAGAACGCGCGGGCCCTTGAAGACGCCCTTGTCGATGCAGTCACGGATCTGGATACCAAAGCGGCCGATCTCGCAGACGGTGGTGAGGCCATGGGTGAGGCAGTCGTAGGCCTGCTTGACGGCGACGGCCTGCTTCTCGAGGAGCGGCTGCATGACCCAATCGGTGTCATCGTCGGTCAGGTTGCCCGAGAAGTGCAGGTGGGTGTCGATCAGGCCGGGAAGGACGGTCTTGCCGGCGGCGTCGATGACCTCAACGCCCTCGGGAAGGTCCTGCATAGCGCCGGCGTACTCGATCTTGCCGTTGTCGTCGACGAGAACGAGGGAGTTCTCGACCGGCTCGGCACCGGTACCGTCGATGAGCTTGCCGCCAACGATTGCATACTTAGTGGACATGGTTCCTCCTTATGGATCCATATAGTGGGCGAGGCCGTGTTGGGTTAAGGCCTCACAAAGCTACCCAAGTGGTGCCGGGTTCGGTGCGCGGGAGAGAGGATTCCGCGCACCCGATCCGCCCCGGCTAGGCGTTACTTTTTGCGGGAATTGGTGAAAGCCATGAGGGCCAGGCCAATAGCCAACCAACCGATCACGATGCTCCACTCCACCATGTTGAGGGAGGCGGGAGAGAACGGAATCACGAGCAGGCCGATGATGATGGCGCAGGCAGCGATAGCGAGGCCGATGCCAAACTTGCCGCCGGGCACCTCGTAGGGACGAGGCAGGTCGGGCTCGGTGAAGCGCATGCGCAGGCAGGCGAGGGCGACCATACCGCAGGAGAAAATGAAGGCGAGAGCCGACACGTTGGTCAGAGGGATGAGCATGTTCTTGCCCAGGAACGGACCGATGACGGTGATAACGCCCAGAACGACGCAGGCGAGCTTGGGAGCGCCGGACTTGGGGTCGACCTCGGCGAACTTCTCGGGCAGTTGGCCCTTGCGGCCCATGGCGAGCATGATGCGGCTCGTGGCGCCGTAGAAGGAGTTCATCGGGCCCATGGGTCCAAGCGTGGCGATGACGAGCATGGCCAGGTACAGAAGCATGTTGATGCCCTTGAGGCAGGCAAGCGCGGGAACCGGGCTCTTAACAAACTCATGCCAGTCGAGGATGGTGCCGAACGAGTAGATGCAGACCATGTAGAAACCGCCAGCGGCCAGCAGGGCCAGGGAGATGATCTTGCCGAACTTGTTCCAGTTGAGGCCCTCGGCTGCTTCCTCAGCCTGCTGAGGAATGGTGTCGAAACCGGCGTAGAAGAACGGGGTCAGAACCAGGACCGACACGATGCCGGCGAACAGGCTGGCGCCCTCGGTAGCGGCCTTGCCGCCGCCAGCGCCGGTGACCTGGGAGAACACGGGCATGGCGTTGTCCGGCGAGCCGGTGAACAGCGAGACGCCCATGGCGAGCAGCATGCCGCAGAGCAGAGCCTTGGTCAGGAAGGCCTGGAGCTTGGCGGCCGAGCTGGCGCCGCGGAAGTTGAGGAAGATGACGTAAGCTGCAAAGCCGAGCGCGATCAGCGTCGGGAACAGGTAAACGTCAGCGCCCAGGATGGTGTAGAGCTTGACGGCGCGCAGCCACTCAAGACCGGGCAGGCTGCCGAACATCTCGGACACGAGGGTCGAAATAGCGATGGCCTCCCACGGGCACAGGATGCCGTTGCCCAGGGCCAAAAGCCAACCGGTGATGTAGCTCAGCGTACGGCCAAAGCTACGATCGACATACTCGACGATGCCGCCCGAGATGGGGATAGCAGCCGTGAGCTCACCGAAAACAGCTCCGACGGGCACGAGGAAGATTGCACCCAAGAGGAATGCGATCATAGCGGGAACGGGACCGCCGCCCACGACCATCCAGTCGCCGACCTGCAGAACCCAACCGGTACCGATAATGGCACCGAAACCGATGGTGAAGAAGTTCCAGAGCGAAAGCGTTTTCTTCATGCCGCCGTTATCCTCGACTGCAACTTCTGCGTTCTTGTCCGCCATTGTTCCCCTCCTTTCCTTTTTGACGCCCCTTGACGTCACCCCTTGCGCGGTCCGTTTCGCCGCGCTCTTTTATTTCGTGGCTTTAAGATACGGCCTTGGCGCAGCAGCTCCGCTTGTAGCTCGACCGAAGGCAGAACTGCAAAACGAGCGGCGCCGTTTTTGGGACGAACGGCACGGTTTGCCGCTCATTGTTGCCGCCCGTCCGACGGGCGTACGCTCATCGGACGCATATTGAGATGTTTTTGAGGCCGTGTGTTTTGCGCCTTTCGTACCGTTTACCGAGCTTTTGACGCGCAGACCCATTTGTTGCACATCTTTTTTGTAGGATGGACAGGTTATACATGAGACAAGGCGGTACGAATGGCATACGGATACAACGACGGTGATCAACGGCGACAAAGCGTTCGCCTTGCTGGCCGTACCACGCCGACGCCCAGAAGTGCCACGAGCAGCAATCCGCAACGTCCTCAAGAGCAACCCAGGCCTTCGTCTCGGCAGCAGGCAAGCAGAACACGGCAGAGTGGCCGTCCGAGCACGGGCACAAGTGCGCAGCAAGATAACCGCTTGGGTGCGCGCACTCGACAGCGCCAGGCCGAGGTTCCGCAACTGCGCCGCAACGGCGCACGTCAGCCCGGCATCCATATCAACCGCTTCTTTTCGCATCCCCAAGGCGGACGCGACGGCAAGCCTTACCGCTCGACATCGCACGTGAATGCCCCCGCCCTGCCGGCTCGTCGACTTTGCCTCGCACTGTGCTCTATCCTCACCTGTTTGGTCTTTGTGCTTATGAGCTCCTGTATGTCCCACGGCTCGGCCGGTCTCGAGCCCACCGCCGAGGACAAGCTGCTCAAGGCCCCCGTCGCACCCGGCTATTCGTTTGCGTTTTCGACCCCGCGCTCGCAATGGCAAGCCGGCACCATGCCCCATATGTATCAGATCGACCCTGCGTGGTCGGAGCTGCCTTACGCCGGCGGCACCATCCGCCAAAATGCCTGCGGGCCTACGTGCCTCACCATGGTCTATATCTTTAAGACGGGACGCACCGACATGACCCCCGTCGATATGTGCGCGCTTTCCGAGGCGGGCAATTACGCCCCCACCGGTGCAACCGAATGGTCGTTTATGACGAGTGGCGCGTGGCAGTTGGGACTTAACGGAACGGAACTCCATATCGATCGCAGCTCCATCACCCAGGCGCTGCGCTCGGGCGCGCCCGTCATCGCCGCCGTTCGGCCGGGCACCTTTACCAGCGTGGGCCACTACATTGTGCTTTACGGTATTGACGACGCCGACCAGATTGGCGTCTACGACCCCAACTCGGCCAGCCGCAGCGCCCGCCGCTGGGGCGTCGTAGAGGTCCTCAACGAAGTCGAAGCCATGTGGGCCTACTACTAGTCATTGGGGACAGACTTAAATGAGTGGTCGTCGGGGACAGTCTTACGGACGCCGGCCGAGAGCAGACGAAAAGGGCCATCCCGAACTGCTTGGAACTGCCAGCACGGAAAGCGCATCCTGCTTTGGGGCCCAATAGCGGGGTGCGCTTTCCGTTAGCGGCCCGTTTGGGAAACTAGGGACCGCTTTTCGACAATAATCCGGGATGCATTTTCCGATTGAGGGCCTCAAGGGAAACCGCACCCCATGTTGGACGCTCATTCTGGGATGTGCTTTCCGCAGTTGATCGATGCGGCCTTTAAGGACTGTCCCAAGCTGCCGGCAGGAAAGGAACGTCCCCAAGTGCCGGGTTTCCGCAGCCTGCAATGCTCCTCATGAACAGCCGCCTCAATAACAAAAGCCCCCGCGGCCGAAGCGGACCGCGGGGGCAACAGACCTGCAAGAGTTAACTCAAGTCCTCGCCATTTGATGCAATGACCTTTTGGTACCAGCAGAAGCTGTCCTTTCGGTAGCGATCGAACGTGCCTTTGCCCATATCATCGGCATCAACATAAACAAAGCCATAGCGCTTCTTCATCTGCCCCGTCGAGGCCGACACCAAATCGATACAGCCCCACGGCGTGTATCCCATCAGGTCAACACCGTCCTCGACAATTGCATCGCGCAGCGCAAGAATATGCCTTCGCAGGTAATCAATATGATACGCATCGTGGACTTTGCCGTCTTCCAGCGCATCGAGTCCGCCCACACCGTTCTCGGCGATAAAGAGCGGAAGATGGTAACGATCGTGGTAGCCGGCAAGCGTCACGCGCAAACCCAGCGCATCGATCTGCCACTTCCAGGCAGTCTCTTTATCCTTGAGGTACGGATTGCGCAACGTCGGGAACACGTTGCCCTCCGCCTTCTCAGCGATCACCTGGTCATCGGCGCACACCAAGCGCGAGCAATAGTACGAGAACGAGATGAAGTCGACGGTATGCTCGGCCAGATACTCCGTATCGCCCGGCTCAAAGGGCACGTGAACACCCTCTTTCTCGAGCGCACGCAGCTTCCAAGTAGGATAGGCGCCCGCAGCCATCACGTCAGTGTAGAAGTAGCGGCCGCGGTCCTCCTCATACGCAAGCCATACGTCCTCGGGCGCACAACGGTACGGATAGGTCGCACCGGCAGCGACCATGCAACCCACCTTGTTTGCGGGATCGATCTTGTGCAGAATCTCGACAGCGCGAGCGCTCGCCATAAACATATGGTGCGAGAACGCCGCAGTCACGGCTGCACGGTCACGCTCATCCTCGAGCGTGACACCCGCGTTGAGATAGGACAGCGCCACGCTGTTGATCTCGTTGAACGTAAGCCAATAACGCACGAGGCCCTGGTACGCGCGTCCGACGGTCTCGACGTAGTGCGCATACCGCTCGATCATCTCTCGGCTTTGCCAGCCACCATAGCGCTCGACCAGAGCCAACGGATAGTCGTAGTGCGACAGCGTCACAAGCGGCTCGATTCCATGCTCGCGCAGCGCCTCGAATACCTGACGGTAAAACTCCAAGCCCTCGCCGTTGGGCTCGGCCTCCATCCCTGTGGGAAAAATACGGCTCCAGCAAATTGAAAGACGCAGGCACTTAAAGCCCATCTCGGCAAAGAGCTCGACATCCTCGTGCCAATGATGGAAGAAGTCGTTGCCCCAGCGGCATGGATACAGCCTGTCCGGATCGTCCACGGGCTTTTGCCTGCCAAACATTACATCCCAGCGGTCGGAACCCTGTGGGATCAGGTCGGAGTGCGACATGCCGCGGCCGCCCTCGTTCCAGCCCCCTTCGGCCTGGTTGGCGGCGAGGGCACCACCCCACAAAAAGCCCTCGGGCATACCGGCGGCAGACGTTCTGTCAAAGTAACTCATGCTACTCAGCATCCTCGGCAGAAGCTGCCGCGGCGTTCTCCTGCTCCTGAGCCAGGAGCTGGTTATCGTACACCTTAAAGAACGGGTACCAGACCACAGCCATGACCACGATCAAAACGATCGTAAACACCCAGATGCGCGGGTCGAGGCACTGGACAAAGCCCTGAACGAAGATGGGGAACGTGCCGCTCACCAAGATGTAGAAGTTAGAGACAAGACCCAGTGAGACCGCACCCCAATACAGCAGGGCCGAGATCATGCCGCCTAGCACAAACGGAATCATGAGGATCGGGTTGAAGATGATGGGCGCGCCGAAGATCGCGGGCTCGGAGATACGGAAGAAGCTCGGCACGATCGATGCCCTGCCAAATGCCTTGAGCTGCTGCGACTTTGCCCTAAACGCGCAGAGCGCCACAAAAGAGAACGTATTACCCGTGCCGCCGATGAGGTTGATGGCCAACGACATGAGCACCGGGTGGAACTCAAGCGGCTGCCCGGCAGCATAGAGCGAGGCGTTGGCGGCAAAGGCGGCAAGCGAGACCGGGGCGGTGATGGGCATTACGATCATGTTGCCGTGGACGCCAAAGCACCAAAACAGCAGCGTCATGAAGCAGATAAGCAGTGCGCCGGGCACAGAGTCAACTGCGACGGAAAGCGGGGCAGCGAGCAGCTTCTCGATAACCGAGGGGATGGACAGCGCGGGATCGATCATCTGGATCAGCAGGTTGCCGCCAAAGAAGATGAGGATGTTGGCGAGCATAGGTACGATGGCGCCAAAGGTTTCGGACAAAAACGGCGGCACGCCATCGGGCATCTTGATGGTGATGCCCTTGGTCTGGCAGAAGCGCGTGACCTCGACGGAGACCAAGGCAACGATGATGGCGGTAAACAGGCCCTGCGCACCCAGATAGGTGCAGGGGACCGCCTGGAGCACGGACTCGTCAGCAAGCTGGTAGTAGGACGACGGCGCCGCGGCGATCAGGAACATCACCAGCGAGGTCATGCCGGCGTTAAGCTTGGGCATCTTGTAGGTGCCCGCCAGGTTATAGGCGATTGCGAACGTCACGATCACCGACAGTATGCCCATCGTCATATTGAAGGGGATGAGCAGCGTGAGCTTATTGGCCGTCGCAAAATCGAGCCAAGGGCCAAAGACGGACCAGAACCCGCCCTGCGCCACCAGGTCGGCCGTGACCGGCGGGTTGGCGAGGATCATAAAGACGGCAGATACCAAGATGAAGCTGATCGCGCTCATAAAGCCCTTTTGCATGGAGGCAAAGTGGCGCTCGGTGCCGCAGAAATTGGCGATAGGGGTCAGTTTTTCCTGAAGCAGGGTCATGAACTTCTCCATGGTCGCCTCCTAACCCAACAGCGACTGGGCGAGTGCCAGCACGTTGGCGGCGTTGCCCATGCCGTAGTCCTGTGCGGGGATGACCGCGGTCGGCTTACCGCTCCCCTGCTTGACGGTGTTGAGCTGGTAGGACACCTGCGGCCCCAAGAGCAGCACGTCATAATTGGCGCACGTCTCCTGATACTCGCCGATACCCACCGCATCGATATCGAGCTCGATGCCGTTTTGCTCCGCATATTTCTCGAGTTTCTTCATCAGAATGCTTGTAGACAGACCAGCTGCGCAAACAAGAAGGATCTTCATAAGGGATTCCCTTCGCATTGATTGGTTGGATAGTCACCGCACGCCGCTAGGCGTTCTTGGTTGCAGTGCACTCATACAGGCAGATCAGCTCCTGCACGAGCTCCTGAGCAAGCATGGAGCACATGAGGTGGTCCTGAGCATGGACCAGCAACACATCCACCGACAGATGCTCGCCCGCTGCCTCAGTCGAAAGCAGCTGCGTTTGGATGTGGTGAGCCTTGATTCCCGCATCCTTTGACTGCTTCATGAGTTTGGCGGCGGCGTCAAAATCCCCCGCTTTTGCCTTTTCAAGGGCTTCGAAGGCAAGGCTGCGTGCCTCTCCCGCTGCAGCGACCAGCTGAAACGAAACCATCTCGGTTCCCTGATCGTCCATAACGGTCTCCTCTCCCGTGATGTTTGGTTTGTACTTGAATATTCGAAACGCCTATCTCCCGCCCGCAATCCTCGAGGTTTATTGCAGGTAGACAGACAGGGTTATCGACAAAAGAAGTCTTAAGCCGTATGCGCTTGCACAAGCGCCATCAGCTCATGCCAGGACCGGCGCTCGCGTAGGCGCTCGACCCCCTGGCGGTCCATAAAGATCTCGGCGAGCAGTGAGCTCAAGATCCGCGCCTCATCGCCGCCCGACCGGGCAAACGACACCATAAAGACGATATCGACCTCATGGCCGTATTCGTCCCAAAGAATGGGATGTTCGAGCAGGCCCACGGTAACAAAGGCCTCGGCGCTCAAGGGATGCATCCCATGGGGCATGGCTACCCCATTGCCAAACGAGGTGGCACTCGCGCTCTCGCGCTCGGCGACCTCTTGGGCAAACTGGGCATCGACACGGCCGCTCTCGACGGCGCGCTCGGAGAGATATCGGAGAACGGCCTGCTTCGACGACGCCTCAACGCGGTTGAAGAACAGGGCACGGCTAAAGAAAGAGCTTACGGAGTCCGATTGCGCAGTGTCGTCGCTCAGCACCTTGCGGATAGCGTTGACATCGCTCGTCTCCAAGAAGAAATCGGCCTCGCGGACGGGCACGGGCAACTTGACGTTGAGCGGCACCGTTGTGAACACGTAGTCGATGTGCGAAAAATCGAACGTTCCCACGCGGGCGACATCGCATGTCTCAATCGAATCGATATACATGCCAACTGCTTGCGGTACTGGTGCTCGAGCATACGGGCGCTTCCCGCTCCCGAGGCGCACACGATCAGGATGCGCTTGCGACGCGGCTGGTCGGCTTGCTGCTCGAGGGCCAGGGCAAATGCCATGGCGATGTAGCCGAGCTCTTCATCAGAGGGCTGGCTGCCAAAATGACGCTCGAGTACCTGCGAGGTGCCAGCTGCCATCGAATAGGCCAACGGAAACCTCGTCTTGATATCGGGCAGCATGGGGTTATCCATATGCATGTGATATTCAAGGCGATAGCCCAGAGGGCCGATATGCCGAGCAAGGTTCATGCGAAGTTCAAGATCGCCGCTAAAGTCAAACCTAAACTCATCGTTGACCGCACGTACCATCTCGGAAGCAATCTCCCACATCTCGTCCGAGATAACGGCAGAGCCCTTCTCGGGCACGCCCGTGCCCCTGCCGAGCAAATGGATTGCGATAAAGGCAACCTCTTCTCGGGGCATGCTCACGCCCAGGGCATCCTTGATGTTTGCGGCAATCTGGAAAGCCGCGGCGTATTCGCGCGTTCCCTCCAGTTTTTGAACGTCCGATTCTGCAGCTGGGACATAGCAGCCCTGCTCGATGCGGCCAAGAGCAATGTAAAGATGCATGATGAGATTGCGGGATGCCAGCGAGCTCACCGTGACGGGCGAGGCAGTCAGGGCATCGTCCACACATGCGGCGATGGCCCGCAGGCGCTCGGCGAGCTCTGCATCGTCGGTGTCGGGCAACACGGGCCTCACCAGCGAGGCCAGACACAGACGCCGTTGCGACTCCCCACCCGCAACGCGGATTCCGTAGCGTGGGCGCTTTTCGAGCGTTAAGTCAAATTGGGCGAGTTTCTGCTCTACCAGACGCATGTCATTGGACAGAGTCCGCGCCGAAACGTAGAGTAAATCCGCATACTCCTCAATCGTCACCCACTGGGACCGCATGAGGAGGTCGTTAAGAAGGAAGGACACACGGCCATCGCGCGTATCAGGAATGCCCGGATGGGCCAGAGCCGCACCGTCTAGCAAGCGAGCAAGCTCATCTGCACGTGCAACATCGATACGATACTGCCCCTTGCTGCCAACGATGCGTGCAACCCCTGCAAGGCTGTCGTTTGCGCGATGGATATAGTTTCTCACGGCGCGCTCGCTTACCTCGAGACGCTTGGCAAGTACCGCGACAGCGACAGGCTGAGCGTCCTCGATCATATTTACAAGCTGCTTGACGCGAGCATCCATGTCCTCCTCCTTCCCCTGCGTCTAGTCTAACGCGGTAAAGAATGACACTCCACGTCGCGCTCGTTCCGCCAACTCGGAACAGGTTGCGGGGAGTCCAGCTAAACTTATAGGGAGCACGGAGAGAGGGCCCGAAAGCAATGCGTCGGTGTGGGATGCGCCTTCCCAGCCATTGGGCAGTCATTGGGGACAGACTTGAATGAGTAGTCGTTGGGGACGTTCTTGTTTGACTAGTCGTTTAAGAACGTCCCCAATGACTACCAGAAAAGGACTGTCCCAAGCTGCCGGCAGGAAAGGAACGTCCCCAAGTGCCGGGTTTCCGCGGTCTTCAGCGTTTCTCATGAACAGTTACCTCAATAGCAAAAGCCCCGCAGTCGGAGCGGACTGCGGGGCTCATGAAGAGAGGCTAGTTTGCGGGCGCTTTGCCTGGCGCCCACGAGAGATACAACAGAGTAGAGACTACTCGTGGATGCGGGTACCGGAGAGGCCGGCCATGGTCTCGGCGGCCTTGTCCAGGGCGCCGATGATGCAGGTGCGGCCCTTGCGGGAACGGGCGAACTTGATGGCGGCGCGGACCTTGGGCTCCATGGAACCCTTGCCGAACTGGCCCTCGTCGGCCAGGCGCTCGGCCTCGTCGGCGGTGAGGTCCTCGAGCTCCTCCTGGTTGGGCTTGCCGAAGTTGATGGCGACATGCTCAACGGCGGTCAGCAGGAACAGAACGTCGGCGTCGCAGTCCTCGGCCAGCAGCTCGCCGCCCAGGTCCTTGTCGATGACGGCGGGAACGCCCTTGTAGCAGCCCTTGTTCTCGTAGTCGCGGACGACGGGGATGCCGCCGCCACCGCAGGCGATGACGATGAACTCGTTGTCGAGCAGGTTGAGGATGGAGTCAGCCTCGACGATCTTCTTGGGATCGGGGGAAGCGACGACGCGACGCCAGCCGCGGCCGGAATCCTCGACGAAGACCTTGGAGGGATCCTCGGCCATGAACTCCTTGGCCTGCTCCTCGGTGTAGAAGGGGCCGATGGGCTTGGTCGGGTTCTTGAACGCGGGGTCGTCCGGATCGCACTCGATCTGGGTGACGACGGTGGCGGCGTGCCAACGCTTATAGCGCTTGTGCATCTCGCGGCCAATGCCCTGCTGCAGGTGATAGCCAATGTAGCCCTGGGACATGGCGCCGCACTCGGGCAGCGGCATCTCGGGGGTGCCGATGGCATCGTGGGCAGCGGCGAAGGCGTTCTGGATCATGCCGACCTGCGGGCCGTTGCCGTGGGTGATGATGATCTCGTTACCCTGCTCGATGAGGCCGAGGAGGGCGTGGGCGGTGTTGCTCACGGCCTCGATCTGCTCGACGGGGTTGTTGCCGAGGGCGTTGCCGCCGAGGGCGACGACAATACGATCGGGCTTGCCAAGAGGCTTAGACATTGCTGGAATCCTTTCTGTAAAAGGCCTACAACCCATTAATAGCCCGCGTCCGTGCGATACGCGAGTTTATTAAGGTTTATATTCTCTTTATCGCTCATTTTATTCATTTTGAAAATAGTTGAACGGTGAACGGTCGCTTTTACCCGCCCAGCGTAAAGAAGCCCAGCTCAAGCATATCTACGTCATTTACGTGCAACTTTATTTTAATAGAGCAGGGATTAGACCAGATTATGCAAACTATATCTTTGCTAAACACAAAACGGGCAGCGCACTATCTTACTCGCACTATACGAGATTCTATGCACTTATTGGACGAGTATGCAGCCCTGCAATAACATGGCGTTTTTCATCCAACTTAAGGAATAGACGAGCGCCCATACCGCGCGTCGGCCGGCAGCCGGCGAGCCGTCTCGTCGGTTGCCGCTTCCAGAAAATCAAAAACTGATATTGCGCGCGCAATTGCTGCATGGTACTTTAGCGAAGAACAGCGCGGGCTGGGGCGACAGAGATTTGTCGTGAAGTTTGGGTTCGGCGACCCCGCTGCTGTCTTCTCCTTATCCGCCAGCGAACCCCTTGAGCGACGGATTGAGGAGGTCCTTACTATGACAAAAATGCTCAAGATCACGCTGAATGGCGAGACGTTTCTCGCCGACATGCTCTGGGACAAGGCTCCCGAGGCATGCAAGCTGTTCGAATCATCCTGTCCAGTCGAGTCACGTATCTTTTCGGCCAAGATCTGCGATGCCGAGGTAACCTATCCTGTCTCGGGCCCCATCGCCAATTACGAGCACATCGAGAACCCCGTCTTTCACGAGCCAGCGGGCGCCGTGAGCTGGTATGGCGGATGGTCGTCAATCTGCATCTTCTTTGACGTGTGCGAGCCCTTTGGCACCTGCAACATGTTCGCCCGCATCTGCGAAGCCGACCGCGAGCGTTTTGCCGCCGCCTGCCGCAATGTCTGGGACAACCAGGGCATGTACATTAAAAACGAAATCGTCGAGATCGAAACGGAGGCCTAAAGATGATGGATATCAACAATCTGCTCACGCTCGACCTTGCCGAGTACACCACTGCACTTGAGGCCCTCGCCGATCAAATGATGCTCGAGGAACCGCGTGACATCGACTACATGCGCCGCCGCAAACTCGACACCGGCCGCGAATTCGCCGTCTGGAACTTCACCGTCGGTTACTGCATGAACGCCGCCGACGCCCTCTCCCTCCTGCGAGCCCAGGCCAACGAAAACGCCAACGACGGCACCGCCGACCTCGCAACGATCAAAAACAGTGCCGCACGCCTGTGCGACTGGTTCTCGGGCGCCTTCGACGTCACCGGCAAAATGGATGACACCACGGCAATCCTCGCCCACAGCCGCGACCTCTACGCCCAGGTAGAGACTCACGAACAGTTTGCAGCCCTCACCCGCGCCACCGAGCGCTATCTGGTCCAGCTCCAATTTTGGGTTGATCGCCAGATTCCCTGGCCGGCCATCAGCGACCTCGTCCACGGCTACCGCCTACGCACGGAGTCCGGCGAGACAAGGTAACCAAGCAAGCAGCACCGACAACACCCCACCATCGGGATCCAAAGTAAGAATCAGAGGGCTGGAGACGCACCCAGCAGCGTCCCCAGCCCCTTCGCAAAGTAGAGCACTGTTTCAGTGGCTTTGAGGCCTATTCGAACCTTTGCTATCTCCCAATTTTTGTATATTTACGACAATATTATCTGCCAATTTTTGTATGATTTTAGGCGATTCTATCTGTTAATTTTTGTCATTTGGGGGTTTAATGCTACGCCGTAAGGTCACTGATAGGCTTTTGAGCTGGAAGAATAACTCCAATAAGGCATTACTCGTTACTGGTGCGCGTCAGATTGGCAAGAGCTATGCGATTCGCGCGTTTGGAAAAAGCAACTACGCGTCGTATTTTGAGGTCAATTTACTACTCGATGTCGAAGCAAGGAATGCACTTGTTGGCGCAAAGAACTCCGTTGACTTTATCAACCGCGTAGCCCTTCTTGCGGATGCGCCGCTTGTTGAGGGCGATACGCTTGTCTTTGTCGATGAGATTCAGGAGTATCCGCAGATCGTTACACTCATGAAGGCGTTGGTCGAGGATGGGCGCTTTAGCTATGTCTTCTCGGGGTCTATGCTTGGGACTGAGTTTAAGGGGATCTCTTCTTTTCCGGTGGGGTATGTAGAGCACATTGTTATGCGCCCGATGGATTTTGAAGAGTTTTGTTGGGCAAACAGCGTCAGCGAGAATGTGCTTGCAGGCATTCGCAGCTGCCTTGTCGAGAAACATCCTGTCGAAAACTATATTCATGAGGCGATGCTCAAGAACTATAGAGCTTATATCGTTTGCGGCGGCATGCCGGAGGTCGTTCAGAATTATATTGATTCGGGTTATTCGCTCGTGAGCACACGTGAGCTTCAAACTCAGCTGGTCGATCAGTACAAAAGCGATATCTCAAAATATGCATCGACTCGAGCGTTTAACGTTCGGTCGATTTTTGAGCAAATTCCCGTTCAGCTTGAGGCGGAGTCTCATCGCTTTGTTGTTTCGTCTCTGGGTGAGGGAGCTCGCCTTAAAAAATATGAGCAGGATTTCCTGTGGCTTGTTAACGCAGGTGTTGGATTGATGGTCGCCAGGGTGACGGAGCCACGGAGTCCTCTCAAGAGGACGGAGAAAACGACAGCCTTCAAACTATACGAGTCTGATACAGGCATGCTCGCATCGCGATACCCTGGCAGCACTGCACGCGCTGTCTATCTTGATATGAAAACTCCCAACCTTGGTGGTCTCTATGAGAACGTGGTCGCGCAGGAACTCGTTGCCCTCGGGGCGGATGCATGGTACTACCAAACGCGTGAGGTCGGTGAAGTTGACTTTGTGATCGAAGGCGTCCACGGTCATGTTGTCCCAATCGAGGTCAAATCGGGCAAGAAAGTTCGAGCGCATGCGGCCCTCGATCGTCTGATGAGTGTGGGCGAGTACAAAATTCCCGAGGCCGTTGTACTGAGCCACGAGAATCTCAGCAAAGAGGGCAAGATTCTGTACGTTCCAATCTACATGACGTTTTGTCTCGATGAGTTTATGGAAAAGGATGACCCCAATAACGATTTCTCGTTCGCACCCATATCTCTCTAGCCATTTGAATCCGCAATCCAGCCCCGCCCACGCATCAATGCATTTCCCAAGGTGCTGCGCGTTTCGCGGCAAAGCCGCGAAAAAGCAAAGAGATAAGAAGCCGCAACAACCACGCCCCCATCCACCCCCAAAGTAACGCGTGGTTTCGCGGCAAAGCCGCGAAACAGCGAAGGGGACGGAACGCCCGACCAGCTACGTCCTTCATCCGCCCACACAATCCGAGGACGTAGTCGTAGCAGGATCTGAGGGCTAACCTTCGCGGACATTCCGCAGGACGAAAGAACCCCCGCCGCACGTAGTGCGCAGCGGGGGTTCTTTCATGTCCGAGGACGTCCGCGAAGGTCAGCCCTCAGATCCTGCGGTGGGAGACCTAGGCCTCGTTGTACACCGTCTTGAGCTTCAGCAGGTGAGCATAGCGGTCCATAGCGGCCTGCTCGTTCTCCTTGAAGAGCTCCTCGGCGCGCTCGGGGAAGGAGCGCGTCAGCGAAGCGTAACGGGCCTCGTTCATCAGGAACTCCTGATAGCCGCCCGCGGGCTCCTTGGAATCGAGCGAGAACTTCTTGCCGGCAGCAGCCTCGGGGTTGAAGCGGAAGAGGTTCCAATAACCGCACTCGACAGCCTTCTTCATCTCGGCCTGGCAGTTCTGCATGCCGCCCTTCTTGATGGAGTGCATCTCGCAGGGGCTGTAGCCGATGATGAGGGACGGGCCGTCGTAGGCCTCGGCCTCGTGGATGGCCTTGAGGGTCTGAGCCGGGTTGGCGCCCATGGCGACCTGCGCCACGTAGACGTAGCCGTAGCTCATGGCAATCTCGGCCAGGGACTTCTTCTTGGTCACCTTACCGGCAGCGGCGAACTGAGCGACCTGGCCCAGGTTCGAGGCCTTGGAGGCCTGACCACCGGTGTTGGAGTAAACCTCGGTGTCGAAGACGAAGACGTTGACGTTGTGGCCGGAAGCCAGGACGTGGTCCAGGCCGCCGAAGCCGATGTCGTAGGCCCAACCGTCGCCGCCGAAGATCCAGAAGGACTTCTTGGTGAGGTAAGCCTTGTCGGCGAGGATCGCCTTGGAAGCGTCACAGCCGCACTTCTCGAGCTCGGCAACGTAGGCAGCGGCAGCGGTCTTGGAGGCCTCAGCGTCGTTGACAGAGTCGATCCAAGCCTGGCCGGCAGCCTTGAGCTCATCGGACGGACCATCGGCAGCGATGATGTCCTGGGTAGCGGCGATCAGCTTCTTCTGGGCGGCCTCGTAACCGACGGCCATGCCCAGACCGTGCTCGGCATTGTCCTCGAACAGGGAGTTGTTCCACGCCGGGCCGTGACCGTCCTTGTCCTTGCAGTAAGGAGCGGTGGCAGCGGGGTTGCCCCAAATGGAGGAGCAGCCGGTGGCGTTGGAGATGAACATGCGGTCGCCGGCGACCTGGGTCACCAGACGTGCATAGGCGGTCTCGGCGCAGCCGGCGCAGGAGCCGGAGAACTCCAGGTAGGGCTGCTTAAACTGGCTGCCCTTGACGTTGGCCGCGATGAGCTCCTTCTTCTCGGAGACGTTCTCGACCATATAGTCCCAAACGGGCTGCTGATCCATCTCCTGCTCGGTGGGAACCATCTCGAGGGCGCCCTTGGGGCAGACCTTGACGCAGTTGGTGCAACCCATGCAGTCGAGCGGGGACACGGCCATGGTGAACTTCATGCCCTTGGCCTTGGGGCCCATGGCGTCGAGCGTGCGGGTAGCCTCGGGCGCGGCGGCAGCCTCGTCCTCGGTCATCGCGAACGGACGGATGGTGGCATGCGGGCACACGTAGGCGCACTGGTTGCACTGGATGCACTTGGTCTCATCCCAGTGGGGAACGACCACGGCGACGCCGCGCTTCTCGTATGCGGAGGCGCCCAGCTCAAACTGGCCGTCGGCGCAATCGACGAAGGCGGAAACAGGCAGGCTGTCGCCGTCCATGCGATCGATGGGCTCGAGCAGGTTCTTGACCTGCTGGGCGATAGCGGACTTGGTCTCCTCGGAGAGCTCGACGGGAGCGGCATCCTCGGCGGTAGCCCAGTCGGCCGGAACCTCGAACTTACGGAAGGCGGTAGCGCCGGCATCGATGGCCTTGTGGTTGGCGTCGACGATAGCCTGGCCCTTCTTCATGTAGGACTTGGTAGCCGCGTCCTTCATGTACTGCAGGGCGTCCTCGGCGGGCAGGACCTTGGCCAGCGCGAAGAAGGCGGACTGGAGCACCGTGTTGGTGCGCTTGCCCATGCCAACCTTAGCGGCCAGGTCGATAGCGTCGATCAGGTAGACGTTGACGTTGTTGTTCGCGATGTAGCGCTTGGCCACGGCGGGCATGTGCTCGGCGAACTCCTCGTCGCTCCACTGGCAGTTGACCAGGAAGGTGCCGCCCGGCTTGACGTCGCGGACCATCTTGAAGCCCTTAACAATGTAGCTGGGGTTATGGCAGGCGACAAAGTCGGCCTTGGTCACGTAGTACGGCGAGCGAATCGGGGAATCACCGAAGCGCAGGTGCGAGACGGTGACGCCGCCGGTCTTCTTGGAGTCGTACTGGAAGTAGGCCTGGACGTACTTGTCGGTGTGGTCGCCGATGATCTTGATCGAGTTCTTGTTGGCGCCGACGGTACCGTCGCCACCCAGACCCCAGAACTTGCACTCGATGGTGCCGGGGGCTGCGGTGTTGGGCGCATCCTCGGCCTCGGGCAGGCTCAGGTTGGTCACGTCATCGACAATGCCGATGGTGAACTCGCGCTTGGGCTCGTCCTTCTTGAGCTCCTCGAAGACAGCGAACGCGGACGCGGGAGGCGTGTCCTTGCTGCCCAGGCCATAACGGCCGCCGACGACCTTGATGCCCGTCTTGCCGGCCTCGTAGAGAGCGGAGACGACGTCCTGGTAGAGCGGCTCGCCGATGGAACCCGGCTCCTTGGTACGGTCCATGACGGCGATCTTCTGGACGGTCTCGGGGAGAACGTCGACGAAGTGCTTGATGGAGAACGGACGGAACAGACGGACCTTGACCAGGCCGACCTTCTCGCCGTGGGCGTTGAGGTAGTCGATGACTTCCTCGAGCACGTCGCAGAAGGAGCCCATGCACACGACGACGCGGTCGGCATCGGGAGCGCCGTAGTAGTTGAACAGGCCGTAATCGGTGCCGAGCTTCTCGTTGATCTTCTTCATGTAGCCCTCGACGACGGCGGGAAGCTCGTCGTAGACCTTGTTGCAGGCCTCACGGTTCTGGAAGAAGATATCGCCGTTCTCGTGGCTGCCGCGGGTGTGCGGGTGCTCAGGGTTGAGCGCGTGGTCGCGGAAAGCCTGGACGGCGTCCATGTCGCACATCTCGGCCAGATCCTTGTAGTCCCACATGGCGACCTTCTGGATCTCGTGGCTGGTGCGGAAGCCGTCGAAGAAGTTAAGGAACGGGGTCTTACCCTCGATGGCGGCAAGGTGAGCCACCGGCGAGAGGTCCATGACCTCCTGGACGTTGCCCTCGGCGAGCATGGCGAAACCGGTCTGGCGGCAGGCCATGACGTCGGAGTGATCGCCAAAGATGTTCAGGGCGTGGGAAGCGACGCAACGCGCGGAGACGTGGAAGACGCCCGGGAGCTGCTCGCCCGCGATCTTGTACATGTTCGGGATCATCAGGAGCAGACCCTGAGAAGCCGTGTAGGTGGTGGTCAGAGCACCGGCGCCCAGCGAACCGTGAACGGTACCGGCTGCACCTGCCTCGGACTCCATCTCGACGACCTTGACCGGGGTGCCGAAGATATTCTTGCGACCCTGGGCCGCCCACTGGTCGACATGGTCGGCCATCGGGCTGGACGGCGTAATGGGATAGATTCCCGCTACCTCGGTGTACGCATACGAAACATATGCGGCCGCCTCGTTGCCGTCCATAGACTTAAACTTACGCGCCATATACCCCTCTCCTCTCATATAGGTATACAGGCCCCGGCGATCGCCGGGATGTTGGCGTGATGGGATTTACGCTGTTGCTTCCAATCATCTGGCAGGCAGGCTCAGCAGCAGGTACGTGGCGTGGAGAGAAGACATGCCGAGGCGAGGGCCAGCTGATGCGCCCCACAGACCCGACCGCCCGTCTTGCACATGACCGAGCGCCGCAAAGGCCGCATGCCGGATGCTCCCGGGCACGCCCCGGCGATGGGAAGCGCCCGCAACGGAAATCCGCATGCGGGTTTATTGTACCCCGCCGTCAAGTGTAATTTCGGCAAATATAGGTGGCCGGTAAAGGTTTACCTCGGGTGACTATTGTGCGCCCGGCACCGACGGGCACAGTCCCCTGGAACCCCACAGCAGTTGCGGTGAAATAGGGAGTGTTTTTGCTGTTAACGGCCTTAATCAGTCCCTATTTCACCGCAAGTTATTGGGGGGATGAGTTAGAGGGCACCGAGGAGGATGGCGTAGGTGGTGGATTCGCCGAGTTTGAGCTCGTCACCGGGGCTGAGCCGGGCGGAGCGGCCGGGCTCTACTTGAATACACACACTCGTGGCCCCGTTTACCACCACGGTGCCGTTCGTGGACGACAGGTCCTCGACAAACCATGCGCCAGAATCGTCGCACCAGATATGGGCATGGCGGGCCGAGACGTCGTCACCGACGTCGGTGATGTCGCCCTCCCCCGTTGCCAGCGCGCCGATCTCAACACCTTCCTCACTCGGCTGAATCCAGCGCGGGGCGCTCACCACGTAGCCGTTTTGCACGCGCAGCAGTCCCAGCGGATGCGCCGGCGCGACCTCGTGCTCGCCCGACTTGGAACCAAGGCGGGCGTGAGAGCAAACGGCATAGGGAACGAATCTTGCGGATGTACTCCTCGACGTCAGGCAGGTAAGCCCCACGAAGTCACCGGGGAGGCCCAAGCGGCCCGGCACCACTTCCAGATTCTGACCAGGGCGAGTCGTTCGCCGGTGGCTGAAGGCTCGCTCCCACCCAAAAGGGGAGATTCGCGTTGTTCCCCAATCGCTCTCGCATCTTTCATTTTGCTCGAGGTGGGCTATAAAAACTTTCCTGGTGAAAGGCGGCGATTGGTTTCCTTTCTTTCTAGAGGAGCGCGCCTGTAATCTGTTTTCATCCTAAATCAAGTTGAGATCGGACCTTCCAGAGGCAAGTCGACTCAAACTGCGAGGCTCCATGTTGGAATAAAGAGCGCTGTCGAAGTGCCAACAACACAAAGCTTGCCAGTCTCAAATAGAACCTTTTGGGAGTCCGATTGGGCCGCACACCGAATCCCCGCTGGTGGTTTTTTATAGCTGCGTAACAATAAACAAGGTTAGTGCCAGTCCAGCATGAAATTGAGGAACGTATGCATTTTTCCTCAGTAAGTGATCGTCGTTACTGCTTCGATGAGGTCACTCGCAATTGCTTTCAGGTTGACCAAGCATCAGAAGATGCGCTTCGCATATTTGAAGCATCGGGAAGAACGGTCAACTCGAAGTTGCTAACAAAGTCACTTGCTGCGAAAGGCTACGACCAAACGACCATAGCAGAACTTGAAGGCGACATTGATGAGTATCAACGATTGTCTGAGCGGACTTTCTTAACAAAAGACACGCCTCGAAAACTTAGATCCATCGAACTCCACGTTTCACATGCATGCAACCTTGGTTGTAGTTACTGTTTTGCCGGTAAAGGAGATTATGGAACGTCTCCTCTGCTGATGACAGACGAGATAGCCTTCAAGGCGGTCGACTACCTCGTCGCAAGTTCATCGGAAAACGAAACGCTTGCGATCGTCTTTTTTGTTGGGGAACCCATGATTAACGAGCCGCTGATATGGAAAACGGTCGACTATTCAAAAAGAATATACCCCAATAGAAACTTTACCTATTCTATTACGACCAACGGAACGCTTTTGAATGACACTGCTGTGAATTCTTTCAAGGAGCACGGGTTTTCTGTTCTGATTAGTCTCGATGGTACAGGATGCAAGCACGATGCATCGCGCCCGTACAAGACGGGAGGCGGCTCTTTCTCCGATATCGACAAAAACGTTCGTCGTTTTTCCGAGTCGTTCCCCTTCGGCGCAAGAGCGACCTTAACAAATAATAACTGTAACCTTGTTGAAGACTATCTTCAGTTTAAAGAGATGGGCTTCAGAAGGATTTACTTCTCGCCCGTGAGCTCATTCGATGAGAATATCAAACTCGACGAACACTCATTAAACAAAATCAGGGCGGGCCTAATAGATTTGGCGGATCAATATCTCAAACAGATTGATCAAGGGGAAAAGCCCTTGTTTAGAACATTGAAAACTGCAGTTGATTTGATTATGAGCAACAGGATCGCCTTTGTCGGATGCGGGGCTGGCAGGCGTTTTATTTCCGTGACTCCCGAAGGGGACGTATACCCCTGTCACAGGTTTGTCGGGATGATGCGATTCAAAATGGGCAACATCGTCACCGGAATTGACGAAACTAGGTATATTGAAAACTGGAGTCAGGGTGTCGAAAAAAGAATTGACTGTACGGACTGTTGGGCTCGGTCTTTCTGTGGTGGGGGCTGTAGCTGGGAGGCTGCAGACGAGCACGGCTACTTGCCCAAGAGTCTACACCCTGCATCATGTGAATATAGAAAAATGTGCTACGAGATGGCTTTTGACCTTATTTCCCGCCACTCATCTTCGCAGGAGAAAAATCAACGAGAAGCTACTGTATCGGAATAAGCGGTTCAGCGCATTGCTGTCACCATTGTGGAGGTGTTCGTTCTTCTGATTACCGTCTGCGAAGCTTATTGCTACGTTCGCCGAAACCATTCTAGAAATATGGTGAACTAGACATCTTGGTTTGTTATACACAATATTGAGGTTTTTCTGCACTCAAAGGGAGGTAGTCGTGAAGCATATTCATCCGATTAATCCAGGAAGTGGCGACGAGGCAGGCGTGAAGCCGATGTCTTTTGACTGCCTCTTGGGCATTACTGACATCTGTACTGTTTATGATAAAGCAGATGGCTGTGGTGCATACGATTACTGCGACTATGACATGGATGGCGGCAGCATCTGCGTTGTAGATCACTGTGGCATTGATCAAACGTAGTCTCTAATTGGATTAAGGTGAGGAGCTGTTATGAAGCATATCCATCCTGTTGGTTCAAATGAACATCCTCCCGTTGAGCCTTGTTGTCTTGGAGTTGATATATGCAATTTTTACGACATCGCCGAGTGCCCTGTTGCGGATTGGTGCTATGTCGATAAAGAATCAAGCTGTGTTTTGCCAGCAGATTGGTGCGATCCAGTTGACGAGTAGTTTTGTGGCTAGGAACTATTTGGTCCAATTCAGAATAAGATGGGAACAAATACCAAAATCTCGTGTCTGGGAGGAGTTATGCCATTATTGCAAGGTCTCGTTGGATTAGCCTTTATACTTGCGTTATATCTGGCGCCTTTTTTAATTCTATTCTTCATTATCCGACTCTTTCTTCGGAGAAAATAGGAGTGTCACGCAAACATTAGCGTAGCTTTCTTCCAATATGAGCCGAGCATTGGCAAGTGGAATAAGAAGCCCGACCGTTCGCCACATGAAAGTGATCGGACGGGCTTCTCTATTTAACCCGGGCCGCCACCCATAGCGGCTTTCCAAGCGTATTCTCAGTGCAAAGCAATCGTCAGTTTAATCCTATGCGCTGATACCGCATTTCATTTGTTCGGCTCGAATTCTACGGCCTGGCAACCCTCGCACTCTCCGGCAAATGGATTGAACGCGAAGGCAGAGATGATGTGTGCGTGGACATCGAGGCTGCTGTAGGCAACATACTGGGACATGGACCCCCGCTGCGCGTGGTATGCGGCCCGGCATATTCATTGCCGTCCAACCCCGCGTAGTTGCAGCAAAGGGTGGAACCTCAATGCTCAGCTCATGTTGTCCGTGGGACACGAGAATCGTAAGTACACTTTGGTGCGATTCTCACGCTGATACTGAGCCACCTGGAATAAGATACGTCGCGACAACACTTCGCTTCACCTCTGTCTCGACAAGATGACGTAGACTAAAGTTTCCTTTAGTAAGAGAACGAGAACTATATCTGAAAGCGTTGCGATGGCGTGAAGGCACCGAGTCCGAACCGCCTGAATGCTACGTGCATCTGCATCGCCTTTTTGTTATCTCTGCCAGTTGGGTAGCACTACACTTGTCATCATTTACCCTGGTACATGCTGCCTAAATCCACTACCCCTTCTACCGCGCCGACCATCTCGTCATCGTGAGAGACAACGATGATCAGCTGGCTTTGCTTGTTGCGCTTAACATAGGCCGCAAGCTCGGCGCGGCTTACAGCGTCTAACCCAGTCGTGGGCTCGTCGAGTACCAAAACTGACGACTTGCGTGAAATCGCCGACCATAAGTACACTCGGCGCAGCTCACCGCCCGAAAGCGCGGAGCAACGTTTCCCGAGCAACTCCTTCACGCTGTTTTCCAGCGAAAGTAGGCCATCTACACCCCGGTGATAGGAAGAAAAGGGCGTGTCGAAATACTCTAACAGCTCTTTCACCGTTTCGTCCGGCGCGAAGCACGACTGTGGGCAGCACGATATCTCTCTCGCACGTATGTAATCCAAGTCGCATTCTTCGATTGGCACGCCGTTGTATTTTACTTTGCCTTTCGATGAGTATAGCCCGAGCATCAAGTAAAGAAGTGACGTCTTGCCTCTTCCGTTTTCCCCAACTATGCAATATGTACCAGGACCGGAAAACTTGAAAGAAAACCCGCCGAGGACCTCTCGGACAGATCCGTCTGGAAGGGCAACCGAGAATTCCAAAGGCTCTGTTAGACCAGGATTGACATACATGTGTCCCCACGGTGCCATATCTTTGACCCCGTAGACCGCGATGATGGGGGCAGCATGAACGCCGAAGACCTGGTCCTCAACTTCAAGAAGGGCATGGCGAACCTCAGCAAGACCGAGCGCCGCCGCGCTATCGAGTCCGTCAGGGACGTGATCCGCGCGGCGGCGTTCGACGACGCGGCCGGCTCCGCCTACGAAATCGGACGCTGCCCGCGCTGCGGGTCCGTCGCGGTCGTGAAGAAGGGCAAATCGAAGAACGGCGAGCAGCGCTACCTCTGCCGGGGCTGCGGCAGGACCTTCGGCATGGGCAGCGAGCGCATCCTGGGGACGAGCAGGCTCCCGAAGGAGACCTGGATGGCCTACGCCGAGTGCTTCGTGCTCATGCTGCCCCTGCGCGAGTGCGCGAGGCGCTGCCGCGTCTGCCTCAAGACCGCCTACACCATGCGCCACAGGCTGATCGAGTGCCTCTCGGCCTACTCCCCCTCGTTCAGGGTCGAGCGGGGCTGCGGCTGCGAGCTCGACGAGACCTACTTCCCCGAGTCGTTCAAGG
>UQIN01000015.1 GCA_900541035.1 uncultured Collinsella sp.
CTCGCACGGAGAGCACATTAAGTGCTCTCCGGCTCGTGCGGAACTCGCGATCGACCTTATATATTTGCCCTCCCCGGGGCTCCCGCACAACGGGACCTCAGTTGGGTTCTATCCCGTATGGCAGTCGCTTCGCTCCTGCCCGCCTTGGTTGTGAGGGCGGTTTGGCGTTGGAACGGTTCTTTCTGATATATGCTGGTTGCGGCTCTTCTTTTGGGAGGAGTCGCTTTTTTGTTGTGAGGGAGATGGCCCGTGGCTGATGATTTGATTCGTTCTGAGCTTCTTTCTGCGGATTGGAATGGCGAATGGATGCGCCTGCAAGCTGGTCGGCGACGGGCTGATGATTCTTTTGAATGGGATAAGCGGGCTCGGCATTTTCGGCCGTTGGAGACTGCCCCTTATGCTCGGGATTTTATAAAGCTGTTGGCGTTGAAGCCTGGTGAGTCGGTGCTTGATATGGGGTGTGGGGCTGGGTCGATTGCTATTCCGCTTGCTCAGGCTGGGCATTCCGTGATTGCTGCCGACTTCTCTCCTGCCATGTTGGGCACGCTTGATGCCGGAATTGAGTATTACGGGCTCGAAGATCTTATTACGCCGCTTGAGCTTGCTTGGGATGATGATTGGGATTTGGTTGGACCGGTCGCGAAAGCGGTGGATGTTGCCTTTGCCAGTCGCTCTGTCACCACGACCAACCTAAAAGGCGCGCTTGCCAAGCTTGATCGTACGGCTCGTCGGCGTTGTGCTGTCACGATGGTCGCCAACTCCAGCCCGCGCTATGATCTGCACTTGATGAACGCTATCGGCGCCTCGGTTACCTGCAGCAATGGCTTTGTGTATGCCTTCAACATCCTCATTCAGATGGGCGCGTTGCCGCAGGTTACATACTTTGAATCGCCTCGTCGCGATACCTTCGATAGCCTTGAGGCAGGTGTGGCGGATTTTTCCCGTATGCTCGAGCACGGCAACGAAGATAAAATCGACCGCCTGCGCGACTACATCGCCCAGCACATGATTGAGAACCCCCATGCCGGTGAGCCGGGCTCCAAGGGCGTGCCGCAGGGGCGCTATATGCTCGATCATGTCCGCAAGGTTCGTTGGGCGTTTATTGCATGGGAGCCGGTCTCTGCGCCCAGCTCATAGCCTGCTCGCAGCCCGCACCGCCCACTCACTCGACATCCGCATTCTTTTTGAACTGGGCAAACGCGCTCCACACCGCGCCGTTCCTGCGCTATCGTGGGACAGCTCACGTAGATTAAGGCCCCGTCGCGGGGCGCCCCATACATAGAAAGCGAGAACCCATGGCACTGACAGGAGCCCAGGTCAAGCAGCTTCGCAGCATGGCCCATCACCTCAACCCCGCTATCATCATCGGCAAGTCCGATGTCAACGAGGGCACCGTCGAGCAGACGGTCGCCTATCTGGAGAAGCACGAGCTCGTTAAGTGCTCCGTGCTCGATGGCTCCAGTCTTTCCGCCCGCGAAGCCGCCGAAGAGCTCGCCGAGCGCTGCCACGCCGAGGTCGTCCAGGTCATCGGCCGCAAGTTCTCGCTGTATCGCGAGTCCTCGCGCAAGGATATCGAGAAGATCAAGCTCGTCTAAGAGCCAATGATCCGGCGAGCCAACACATAGCAAGCTTACGGGTGCCCAAGTACTTCGGGCGCCCGTTTTTTTATCGCTCGACCAACACGCGATTGAGCCGCCCCTCCACCAAGCGCTCGTATAGACGCCGCGTCTCGGGCTCGGGCACGCCATTGACCTGCTCCCTCAGATGGTGCATATGCCCACTGTATAGCTCGACGATATCGCGCCGCCGCCCCGCCGCACTGTAGACACGCATGGCGCAGCGCACCATATCCTCACGCGCCGTTTCCTGTCGAAGCCCCGACTCCGCCAGCCAAATCGCCGACTGCAAATCGTTTTCTTCTAGAGCGGCATTTGCTCCCTTAATCATGCAATCGATGAACTTTGACTGCATAATGCGTCGCATACGCAAAAAGTAGGTGGGATTACAGCCATTGGGAACATACAGCGGTCCGGCATAAAGCTGCTCAATCTTAAGGCACAGCTCAACTAAATGGGGCCCGCGCGCACCCGTGCGATTTCCCAAAACCTCGCGGCTTATCTGGTCAAACAGCCGTACATCGGTCTTGACGTAGTCGCCGTTGAGCCCGATGCATTCATTTTGGATGAGCACGCACGACTTGCCGTCTGGCGTCGGCCCCAAGGCCGAGCGCAGGCGTGATATCGTCGAGTACAAGTTGTTGCGGGCGCTATTGAACTCAGCATGGGGCCACAGTTCCATGGCCAGTGTCTCGCGGTCGACCAGCGCATCCATGCCCAGCGCAAGCCGTTCGGCGAGCGTTGCCGCTTTCTTGCGGCGCCACATCTTGTCCGTGATGGGAAACCCGTCGCGCTCGGCGCGAAACGCCCCAAACATGCGAATCTCGATATGTTCGATAGCATCGACGGCTTCAACCTCGCCAGCCTGAAACAGGCGCTCACCCTCCCCTTCCAGATCGTCACGCAGCGAGTACCGCGATAGCTCGCGCACGGGGAGTTTCTTACGAATTCTGGCCGCCGGCTCGCCCAGACAATGCATGGCAAGGCGTGCAAAGAGCCGATACGATGGCTCTAGAATCCCCGCGCGATTCATGGACATCCAGGCCGCAAGATCGCTATCTCGCCCCGCGCAAGCCAAATGCAGCGCCACCATCCATGCTTCTGCACCACCAACCTGCGTCTGGCTTATATCGAGCAGCTCCGCCTCCTCGCGCACCGAAACCATCGAGGTGTTACGCAGATACGCCGCACGCTCCAGCAGCAACGCATTGTCGCGCATGTATGCAATTGGCTCCTCAGCCAGTTTGAGCACCTGGACCGCGCGGAACTTCGCATTGACCGGCCGACCTTCTGCCAGCGATTGCCAGCCTTCTAGCAGCAGGCCAAACAGCTGAATCTGGTTGTCGCGCATGCGTACGGCAAAGCGATCGAGCTCGTTGAACGCCGCATCGTCGGTTACCGGCAAGCCGGAAAGGAGCCGCCGTGCCGCCAGCACCATGCGCACCCAGATAGCCGGCGCCTTAAGTCCACGTACATCGAGCGCGTCCCGTATCAGCGCCATCTCGTCGTCGCGCTCGTCGATCCCCGCAAACGACCCATCGAAGAGCTCCACTAGCATGCTATCGGCCCGTATAAAAGTCCCCGCGATATCGAGCTCGCAGTCATATGCTTTGCGCGTTTTGAGCTGCTGCAGAGCACCACCGTCGTCTCCCCGCTCAGCCAACCAGTGCTTGGCCCCGATATGTGCAAAGAGCATGTCGAGTGCCGTGTGTTCCGTCTCGATTTCCGGCACAGCAAGGTTCATGGGAAGCCCAAGCCCGTTGTCCCCATAGCAAACTGCCGTAAGGACCTGGGCGACCTTCCACGAAACGGGATCTATTTCACAGGCTGCCCGATCGCCCGCATGCTCAATGAGCGATGCCATGCAGCGGGCGAGCTTTGTGTTGGACACGCTGACCGCCGCCAAATATACGCCGAGTGCCTCGGCAGGCGTTGGCTCTGGAGCGTGATCTTCGGCATCGATCGTACTCAACGCCGCCCGGCAGACATCGGCACCGTGCCCCGTCAGAGCAAGATCGACCCCATACTGCCCGGCAAGTTCAAGGACCACGCTACGGTCCAGAAAGGCGTCGGCCAGGTCCATCGCCGCATCACATCGGCCTGCCTTGAGCAAAATTCGAGCCGCCCGCGGAACTAGCTCGGGACGGATCTCGGCCACCAACTTTCGCAGGCGAAGCCGTCCGTTATCCTCGGCGCCCAGGCACGTAAAGCTCCGGTCGGCCGGATCTAAACCAAAGATCGGGTAATCGCGTACAAGGTAGGACTGGTCGATCATCGACAGCCTCACTCCACAAGCCTCGAGTTCTGCAATATTGCCCTCGCCCATCAAGATCATGAGGCAGGCAACGCAGAACAGCGCATTATTATCGAGCGAAGCAAGATCGACAAGTGCCGCACCATACACGTTGACAATCTCGCTTTCGAGCAGACCGGCAACATCGCCCTGGCCGTACAGACCCGTCTGCAAAGCCGAAACAAGCTCGGGCACACCCTGTGTGAGCTGGTAAAAGTCAAGCGATGTGCTAATCGAAAACGCCGATGCCCACGCCGAATACTCATAGGCATGCACCTTGAGCATTTGCGCATTGATCTTAACCGAGTCACCCAGCCCATGAATCAGCTGACGATTTGAAGGACGGCAGGAGATAAAGACCCCTACCCCCATAGCGCGCAGGCCGCGAATCCTGTCAATGAGGTCTTCGGTATCGTGCTGATCGAGATTTGGCACATTATCAATCGCGACAAGGGAATGCGGCTTGTCTTTGAGCTCTTCGGTTACCACCTCGAGCTGCATAAACACCTCGCGCCCAATGGCTCGATCCGCCTCGATAATCCGCACGGGGCCTCGCGTCGGGTCACTTTTTACCTCTTGGGTGTACTGCAGTAGCACCGAGGTCTTCCCAAACCCGTCGGGCGCATAAAGAACCACGATGCCGGCCTTTCGGCCCTTGGCGATAAGCTCATTCATCAAGCGTTCGCGTCGCACCATATAGCCTCCGCCCAGCGGCATCAGCTCGAGGTCGTCTATACCGCTCAAATCGTTTACCATGCCCGCTCCTCAACTCGACCGTATGGACACTGTAGCCGCAAGACCATACAAGCCGCACTATGAATAGAGCGACCTTGTGTTTTAGGTTGTCTTTTGGTACGAAAGCGGCAAGTTTTTGTACAGCGAGGGCCGATTGTTATTAATCCCCTGACTAATCGGTCTTTAAGCAGGTAAATGAGCTTGTCAGCTTGTCCCATCTAAGCGGCAGTGTAACGCAGATGAACAAGGTTCAGCCATGTCATTCAACTCGCCTAGCACCCGCTACCGTCTACGACCTTTTAGTGGCATTTTTGCATAGAATCTGATATGGAATGAATCAAACTGTTGGGCGTCCGGCATTCGTCAAGCTTGCGGCAAGATTTTGGTCAAGTGGACAGAAAGGGATAACAAAAAGGCCCCCGCAAAGCGGAGGCCTTAGGCAAGGCTATGTCGAGCTGCAGAATTCGCGTTACTCGCAGAGCGAAAGAGCGGCCTCGTCGGCAACGACAACGCAGTTGGTGTGCAGCTGCAGGATCGAAGCCGGGCACTCGGGCGTAACCGGACCATAGCACATGTCATGCACGGCCTGAGCCTTGGCCTCGCCATTGGCGACGACCAGGATCATGCGGGCATACATGATGGTCTGGGTACCCATGGTGTAGGCCTGACGGGGAACATCGTCGATGCTGTCGAACAGGCGGCTGTTGGCCTGAATGGTGCTCTCGGTGAGGTCGACGCAGTGCGTGCCCTTGGAGAAGTGGTCATCGGGCTCGTTGAAGCCGATGTGGCCGTTGTTGCCAATGCCGAGCAGCTGCAGATCCGGGTAACCGGCGTCAGCGACGATCTTGTCGTACTCAGAGCACGCAGCGGCGGCGTCGGGGTTGGAACCGTCGGGCACATGCGTGTTGTTCAGGTCGATGTTGATGTGATCGAAGAAGTTCTCGCGCATGAAGTAGTGATAGCTCTGGGGATCGTCGTGCGAAAGGCCGCGATACTCGTCCAGGTTATAGGTGCTGACCTCGGCAAAGTCGACGTCGCCCTTCTCGTACCAAGCAGCGAGCTGCTTGTAGGCACCGATCGGGGTGGAGCCGGTGGCAAGACCCAGCACACAGTCGGGCTTGAGGATAACCTGGGCCGAGATGATATTGGCGGCCTTGCGGCTCATATCCTCGTAGTCTTTAGCTTTAATGATCTTCATTACGCGTCCTTTCTCGTACAAGAGAGGCAAGGCCCCCTTACAAGCACTTGCCCGCGGCCCGCGTCGGCCGCAACCAACGTGTGCGGCCACCAGGGCGAGGTCGCGTAATGTATGTGTCTCGTGTCTAGCCGCGTCGAGGCCCCTGCCCGTCCACGGTGACCCAAAGCTGTTTAGCCTCGGACAAATCCCATCTTGCCACGGAGGGCGTCCTCTTTCAAGGGCGCCCTCCGTAAACGTGCTTGAATTGTAGGCTAATGGCCACGTGCACTTGCTAGCGCTCGCGAGCAACGATGAGTTGGTCCATCTCTTCGACATGCACACCAACGGAGCCCTTGATACTCGAGAACTCAACGGAGTTGCACACCAAGATGGGAACCGTCACATCGTAGCCCTCGGCAGCAATTGCCTCGCGATCGAACTCAATGAGTACATCGCCCTTATGGACGACGTCGCCCACTTGCGCATGTACGGTAAAGTGCTTGCCCTCGAGCTGAACAGTGTCCAAACCAACGTGGATGAGCACGTCCAAACCATCGACCGTGTTAAGCGCAACGGCGTGTCCCGTGGGAAAAATGGCCTCGACCTTCGCGTCGGCCGGCGCGATCACCCGCGTACCCGTGGGCTGAATGGCAACGCCCTGGCCCAAAAGGCCAGTGGCAAACGTCTGATCGTTTACCTCGGAGAGCGGAATGACGTCGCCCGAGATGGGAGCATCCAGCGTAAGGACTCGACCACGCATACCAAAAGACCTTAGGACTTTAGTGAACATGCTCCCCCTCGGACATACCAAACAATCAAAATAACCGTATCAGTTTACCACTTGGCAACGGTTTTTGACCATTAGGGAAGTTCGCGCTTGACAACCTCGACGATGTCGTCAACAACGCGCTGGGTGAGCTCGGGCGTCTCGGCCTCGGCCATGACGCGGACCAGCGGCTCGGTGCCGCTCGGGCGTACCAAGATGCGGCCGCGACCGTTGAGTTCCTTCTCGGCGGCAGCGACGGCGTCCCAAATGGGCTGGCAATCGTCCAGGCCGGCCTTGTTGTCGGAATGCACGTTGACAAGCACCTGCGGGTACTTCTTCATGATGCCGGCAAGGTCGGTGAGGGTACGGCCGGTGCGCTTGAGCACGGCCAGAAGCTGCAGGGCCGTCACCAAGCCGTCGCCGGTGGTGTTGTGCTCCAGGAAGATGATGTGGCCGGACTGCTCGCCGCCGATGACAGCACCGTCCTCGAGCATACGCTCAAGAACATAACGGTCGCCCACGGCGGTCTGCACCATCTCAAAGCCCTGCTCCTTCATGGCGATGGAGAAGCCCAGGTTGCACATAACGGTCGAGACGATCTCGGAGTTGGCGAGCTTGCCGCGAGCGGCCAGGTCGGAGCCGCAGATGGCCAGGATGTAGTCGCCATCGATCTCGTTGCCCTCGCTGTCCACGAACAGCACGCGATCGGCGTCGCCATCGTGGGCCAGACCGATGTCGGCATGGGTGCGCAGCACGAGCTCGCGCAGGGGCTCAAGGTGAGTGGAGCCGCACTCGACGTTAATGTCGGTGCCGCAGTAATCGGTGTTGATGGCATGCACCGTAGCGCCCAGGCGCTGCAGCGCTGCGGGCGTGGTCTGGCAAGAAGCGCCGTGGCCGCAGTCGACGGCAACAACCAGGCCGTCGAGTTTAAGGCCGTCGAGGGTGCTGATAGCGTGGTCGACATATGCCTTGCGAGCGTCCTTCATCTTGATGATGTGACCCACGCCGGCACCGGTCGGCAGCGTATCGGCAGCCATGGCCTCCTCGGACATGACCCAAGCGCTGATCTCTTCCTCGACAGCATCGGGAAGCTTCATGCCCTTGCGGCTAAAGAACTTGATGCCGTTGAACTCCGGCGGATTGTGCGAAGCGGAGATGACAATGCCGCCGTCGAGCTCGTTTTGAACAGTGAGCAGTGCCACGGCGGGCGTGGGAATGACGCCGCAGCAATGCGGACGGCCGCCCTCGGCCATAATGCCGGCGGTCAGAGCGCTCTCGAGCATGGTGCCCGAAAGGCGCGTGTCGCGGCCGATGCAAATATCCGGACCAAGGAACTTGGTCGCCGCGCGGCCCAGGCGAAACGCGAGGTCGCACGAGAGGTCGGCATTGGCGACGCCACGGACGCCGTCGGTACCGAAGATGTTCTGGGGCATAGGATTGCTCCTTCCCTAGCAGGCGATATACAACCGCCCACCCTAGTCGAAAAAGAAAAGCGGGACCCGCCGAGGAATCGGCAGGCCCCGCTTGTACATTGTATCTCGAAAGGAGATAAAACCTTAGCGCTTGGAGAACTGGGGAGCGCGGCGGGCCTTCTTGAGGCCGTACTTCTTGCGCTCGACCACGCGAGCATCGCGCGTAAGGAAACCGGCCTTCTTGAGGTCAGCACGGTAGTCGCCAGCGTTCAGAAGAGCGCGAGCGATGCCCAGGCGCAGAGCGCCGGACTGACCGGAAATGCCGCCGCCATCGCACAGAGCGATAACGTCGAACTGACCGGCGGTGTCGGTCACCTTGAAGGGAGCAAGGGCGTTCTCAACGAGCTGATGACGGCCGAAATACTGCTCGGCGTCACGCTTGTTGATGGTCACCTTGCCGGTGCCGGGGACGAGACGGACGCGGGCGACGGCGTTCTTACGACGGCCGGTACCCTGGTAGACAACGGTGTTCTCAGCCATCTTTAAGCCTCCAGCTCAATCTTCGTGGGGTTCTGGGCAGCATGCGGATGCTCGGCACCAGCGTAGACCTTAAGCTTGGTCATCTGGGCACGGCCGAGGGTGGTCTTGGGCAGCATACCGCGAACGGCGCGCTCGATGACCTTCTCCGGGTGCTTCTCCATAGCCTGGCGGAAGCTCTCAGCCTTGAGGCCGCCGTTGTAGCCGCTGTGGCGATAATAGGTCTTCGTGTCGGCCTTGTTACCGGTAAGCTGGACCTTATCGGCGTTGATGACGACAACGAAGTCGCCGCAGTCGCTGTTGGGCGTGAACTGGGGCTTGTTCTTACCGCGCAGGATCATTGCGATCTGGGTGGCAAGACGGCCCAGGACAGCACCATCGGCGTCGACGAGAACCCAGTTGCGCTGGACCTCGCCCTGCTTGGCGTAGTGAGTCGATTTCGAAATCACTTAGACTCCTCCATGTACAGTACGTGTTGTTACAGAGATTCACGGGGCTCTGCAAGTAACCCGTCCATATTACCCCGCTCGCCGCCCGAGTCAACAGGTATTTTGGCTCCGACCAGAGTTTCTGCACATGTCGTCCATGGGTCATGACGTCGCGACGCTAGCGCTCGACAAACGCCTCGATATCTCCCAGCAAGCGCTTTGCCTCCTGGCGGCCCTGAATATACAGATCGAGCAGCTTTGCCGAATCGTGCTCAACGTGACCGACCTCGACCGGCTTTTGCGGAGCGACGACCAACGCGCGGCCCTCGCGCTCATACTTCCACAGGTGCATACGCTGGATGTTGTAACGGTCGTGGCGTGTCTCGATAGCCTCGAGCAGATAGGGGTAGTCGGCATAACGCGCACGCGCGGCCGGCAAAAACTCGTAGGGCTTTTTCTCATACGAACGGTCCTGCGTGACAATGACGACCGCGCGATCGAAGCCCGCCTCCTCGAGCACATGCTCGATGGGGACCGAATCGGCCACGCCGCCGTCGACGTATTTGTGCCCGTCAATCTCGACCGGCGGCGTCACCAGCGGCAACGAGGTCGATGCGCGCACGGCGTCGAGATCGAGCACGGCGCTTTTGACCGGCAGGTACGTGGCGGTTCCAAAGAGCATGTCCGTCGCGACGGCGTACATCTCGATGGGGCTCGCGTCGAACGTCTCGTCGTCAAAGGGATCCAGGCGGTCCTGGACATCGTTGAAGATAAAGTCGTAACCCACAATGGAGCCCGTGGACGCAAACGATGCGGCGCCCATGAAGCGGCTGTCGTTGCAGAAAGCCAGGTTGATGCGGTTGGCACGGCCGATCTGGTGCGACTTGTAGTTCACGCCGTTGAGGGCGCCGGCCGATACGCCATATACCGCCGGAATCTCGACGCCGGCCTCCATGAGAACGTCGAGCACACCCGCGGTAAACTGCCCGCGAAAACTACCGCCCTCCAGGACGAGCGCGACCTTGCCAGCGTTCTTTGCCTTATCTTCTGCAGTCATATCGACCTCCTGCGATTGCGTTTTGGCCTTCTTCTACCCAGTTTTGGGATGGAGGGCGCATGGGTTTTTCGAGGCGGCAGGTGAAGCGGAAAGTTTGTCCCAGTTTGTGGCGGAATTCCGGGATGCAGCTTCCGCTTGGACCGCCATTGGGAAAGCGCGTCCCGTTCTGAGCGCGGATTCCGGGATGAACTTTCCGCCAACAACCCATCCGGAAAATGCATCCCATTCTGAGCCGATATTCTGGGATGCAGCTTCCGCTTGAGGCGCCATCCGGAAACTACGTCCCAGTCTGAATGCGGATTCCGGGACGTGCTTTCCGCCTGGGCTGCCATTGGGAAAGTGCGTCTCACCCTTCGTTGATGCGGCGTTTTCTTTACGCCCGCGCCCTGCACAGGGTTCGATTCTCCGCGGTTTGGGGGGAATCCGTTGACGCGGCGCATGGCCGGCTGAAATTCGATAAACATCGCATCCGTTTTGAGTCGGAAGCTTGCGCGGAGAATCCGCGTCTTTGCTTCGCAAATCCGCACCGGCTTCGGCCGCCTGCCGGCGTCCTCGCCCGCGGGCTACAAACGCTCCGCGTTTGTTTAACGCTCGCGCCCTGCATAGAGTTCGATTCTCCGCGGTATCTGTAAGTAATAAAAAAGCAGGTAGAGACACTTCTCTACCTGCCTGTAACTATTGGTGGAGGCGCGGAGAATCGAACTCCGGTCCACGAAAGCCCCCTGATTGGCATCTCCAAGCTCAGTCGCTGGTTTAGTCTCGGACGCTTTGCGCGCAGCGACACGCTCGCGGCGTCCTAACCGGTTCGGTCTTAGCCTGCGCCATACCGATTACGTGCGCAGGAGCATTCCCCTAAAATGACGTCGCGCCGGTGCCGGGGAAATCACCGGGTTGACGCGCCGCTATAAACTAAGCAGCGAGAGCCATAGGCTCAAAAGAAGAGTTGTTGTCAATTCAATTTGACGGTACCCCTGTTTAACGAGGCGAGGAGACCTCGGCTTGCTTCCTCTCTCAGAGCTATCGCGTCGAAACCAGTCGCCCCCGAATGTCGGGAAAGTCTGGATGGTATCGGGCCTGCAAACACCCGATAACCGTCGACTTTTCAAGGAACATGCGGGGCAAGCCCCGCTTGTGGAGTGTTATCTTACCACGTTCTGAAAGCGGACAGCTGTTCTATGCACGAGCTGTGAAGACCCCAATGTGCGCCGCACTTCGCACTTTTGTTACCGATCGCGTCACGTATATTTTCGCCAAGCAAAATTGACCCGTCGAAAGGACCGTTATGGATACCAAGCAGCAACTCGTCAATGCCCTCGCAGGCCTGGGCTCAACCATTACCGAAACTATGGATGTCATCGAGGGCTTTGTCCCCTGCGGACATCCCGCCCTCACGGTATCGAACGCACTCGTCGCGCTGGACGCTGACGATGATGCAGCTCTCGCCCAGCAGCTTGAGACCGTCGAGGGCTTTATCGACCACGTGAGTGAGAACCGAGGCGTGTCCGCCTACCACGACATCGAGGTCGAGCTCGCGGGCCCCAAAGCCGATCTGCTCGCAGCAATCCGCGAGGTAGGCGCCCTTATGCAGACCGCAGGCGTCAAGAACACCGAGGTCAACGAGTGGGTCTACCGCAGTCTGGCAGCACTCGACAGCTCCGAAGAAAAGGCAGCCGAGCAGCTCGCAGAAAGTCCCACCATTAAGGCCGAGCTTTTGTAAATAGCAGACGCGGGCCCCTTGGCGCATCGTCGTCCAAGAGGCCCGCAAACAGTTTGCGTCAACCGATAGCCGCGCGGGCGCGTTCGGCCAAAGCAAGAATCGGCATCATTTGACGCGGGGTCTTTGCTGCAAGATCGGCATGTTCGAGCAGCTTGCGATCGTTGGTCACCAAGTAATCGACCTGCGCGCGCTTGCACGCGGCGAGTACCAAGTTGTCTTCGTAATCGCGATGGAGCACTAAGTATTTGTCGGCCAGCCAAAGGTCCGACGCATCTGCACCCACGGCCGTGGCGTTTTCGGTCATGTTCCGAACAAACGCCAGCGCCGCATCGCCAATCGCGCGGGCAGAAGCCTCGTCGAGCGCTCCCCCGCTGGCAAGAACGCTACGCTTGAGCTCGTGTTGGACAACGTACAGTACGTCCTTAGCGATATGCACCGGAAAGAACAGCGATGCCCCCGCCTCCGTCGCCTGCCCAATAAACGCACGCGCGGCAAGCGACTCGGCATGGTCAACACAAAACGAATCAACCCATACGTTGGCGTCCACCATGATCTTGAGAGGGGCTCCGCTCACAGGATCATCCCCTTTTGGCGATAGCGCTCGTCCATGGCTTCGGAATAGATTGTGTCCCAATCGCGATCGTCGGATACGGGCGACGCAGCGATGCCCAAATCTGCATAAAGCCGGTCTGCCGCTGCCCACGACGCGGCGAACGGAGTATCGTGCGCGACGGTCTGTTGCCGGTCGTCGACGGCCGCAAGCACTTCCTCGCACTGCCCGCCGCCCTGCGCGACCTTGGCCACGACCTTTTTGATGAGCTCGGGCAGTGATCTGTCCGAAAGCCGCAACGCTTCCTCGGCGCGCTCTTTAACCGAGCGATCTACGCGAACATTCACCTGCGCCATGCTGCCAACGGTAGCCATCTCAACCTCACCTTCAGCATTTACTAGCATTGCTAGCACGAGCATATATCCGAGCTAACATCTCGTCAAACAAAAGAAGGCCTGCACCCTGGCGGCTGCGGTGCCGCCAGGGTGCAGGCCATATACTCAATCGAAAACGCTAACGCAGGTACGCCTTTGCGTTGCCCAGGCTGTAGGCGATCGTTGAGCCGTTGTGCAGCAGCGACGACGCCTGCGGAGTAATCATGCCGGTAATACCCAATGCCAACAGCGCCGAGTTGGTGAGCATCACCTTGGAATACGAACTCGTCAGACGGTCGATAAGCCCCTGACTCATGCGGCGCAGGCGCACGATCGCGGCGAGATCTGTATCGGTCAGGATGATATCGGCGACCTCCTTGGCGATGTCGCTTCCACCGCCCATTGCCAGCCCCACGTCGGCCAAACCGAGCGCCGGCGAATCGTTGACGCCGTCGCCCACCATGGCAACGTGGCGCCCCTCGCCCTTAATGCGCTCAACATACGCGTACTTGTCCTCGGGCAGCAGCTCGGCCTTAAACTCGTCGACACCCGCCTCGCGAGCAATGCGCTCGGCCGTGCGCTCCGAGTCGCCCGTGAGCATGACCACATGCTTAACGCCCAACGCGTGCAAGTCGGCGATAGCCTCGCGAACCCCGGGCTTAAGCGGGTCCTCGATACCGAGCACGCCCACAACGGTGCCATCGACCGCCAGGTACAGCGGCGACAGCCCCTGCATCTGGGACTCGATTTGCTCCTTAATGTCGGACTCGAGCTGCGCGCTCTCATCCTCAAATACAAAGTGCGCGGAACCGATGATGGCGCGACGCCCTTCAATGGACGAAGCGATGCCGTGCGCCACGATGTACTCGACGGCGGCATGGCGCTCGCGGTGCTCGAGCCCGCGCTCGCGGGCGGCGTTGACCACGGCACGCGCCACCGGATGCGGAAAATGCTCCTCCAAGCAAGCGGAAAGGCGCAGGATCTCGTCCTCGCTCCAACCATCGGTGGTGAGCACGCAGGCAAGACGCGGCTGCGCCTCGGTAAGCGTGCCGGTCTTATCAAACACAATGGTGTCGGCCTTGGCAAACGACTCAAAGTACTTGGCGCCCTTGACCATAACACCCATCTTGGCAGCATCGCTCATGGCAGTCATGACGGCGACGGAACCCGTGAGCTTGAGTGCGCACGAGTAGTCGACCATCAGTGCCGCCGAGGTCTTGATGAGGCTGCGGGTGGTAAGCGCAACCAGGCCCGCGAGCAGGAAGTTCCACGGGACGATCTTGTTGGCGAGGTCTTCCATGTGCGACTGGCCCTCGGACTTGAGCGAATCGGCCGTCTGCACGAGCGAGACGATCGAGCGGAGCTTGGTCTGCGCCGTGTTGGCGCGCACGCGCACCAAGATGCTGCCGTCTTCCACGACGGTACCGGCGAACACATCGTCGCCCACGCTGCGCTCGACGGCCAGCGGCTCGCCGGTCAGGGTCGCCTGGTTGACCATAGCGCTCCCCTGCTCGACAACACCGTCGATGCAAATGGACATGCCAGTGCGCACGGCGACCAAATCGCCGGGCTCGAGCTCGGTCGCGGCAACGCTTACCTCGGTGTCGCCGACAACCTTTTGCGCCTTGTCGGGCACATCGAGCAGCGAGTTGATGAGCTCGTTTTCGCTCATGGCGCGCGTGTAGTCCTCGAGCAGCTCGCCCACGTTGAGCAAGAACATTGTCTGGCCCGCGGTGTCGACATCACGCTTGACGAACGAAATGCCGATGGCCGAAGCGTCGAGCACAGGAACGGTCAGGCGCGGCTGTGCCAGCTCATGAAGGGCAGCGCGCAAAAATGCCATGTAACCGGCCACGACAAACACCGCACGCAGAGGTGTCGGCAAGAACCAACGGCGCGCGTAGTGGGCGCCGATAAGTGTGGCAAGATCCATGACGAGCTTGTGCTTGCGCGGCTCGAGTTGCATCACGTAGCCCGACTTGGCATCGGCGATAGCTTGAGCATCGAGCGCGCCCAAGGCATCGAGCACGCTCGCGCGGCGCGGCTCGTCGTACTCCAGCGCCATCTGGCCAATGCGGCCATACACGCGCACCTTGCGCACGCCATCGATGTCGCCGCCAAGCTTTAGAAGCGCATCGAGATCGCTCTCTGGCACAGGACCCGCCAACTGAAGGCGGGTCCTGCCAGGGATCTCGCTGATAATCGAGAATCTCATAGTTTGTGCCTGGGAGCGCTACTCGGCTGCCTCGTCAGCAGCGGCCTCGCTCTGGGTGATGTAAGCAGCCTCGGCAACCATGTCGTCGACATTAGCCTTGGCCTGCTCGACCATGTCCTGGTAGCCGTTCTTGATGCGCATGCCGCACGCGATACCCTGCACGCAGGCATTCTTTACCGGAGCGCTGGTAAGCAGCTTGATGCCGGCCGTGCCAAGCAGAAAACCGCCACCGACAAGCAGGGTGTTAAACGTCGACTTCTTCATGTTGCTTCTCCCTTTTGCCGCACAAGCGCGGCATGGTGCCTTAGCACCCGAGTTCATTAGTTTGCTCGAGCACGCTTTGAGACTAGTTTAGTCGAACTATTATGGTCAACCAAAGTTAACCTTTGGAAATCTTGGTCCCCTTTCCTGCAGCTGCCAGGCAGCCGCTTCCTTTTGCAGTGCGACCATACGGGCAAATTCTCCACCTGCCGCCTTGAGCTGAGCCGAAGCACCCTGCTCGGCAACCACACCATCCTTGAGCACAACGATTTTGTCGGCATTTTCCACCGTACGCATACGGTGGGCAATAACGATAACCGTCTTACCTGCAAGCAGACGGGAGAGTGCCTGCTGTACCACGGTCTCATTCTCCACATCCAAGCTTGCCGTCGCCTCGTCCAACAGCACGATGGGCGCGTCTTTGAGCAGCGCGCGGGCGATGGAGATGCGCTGGCGCTCGCCACCGGAGAGTTTGGAGCCGTTCTCGCCGATCATGGTGTCGTAGCCCTGCGGCATGCGGTTCACGAACTCGTCGCAGTTGGCGGCACGCGCGGCCGCAAGCACTTCCTCATCGGTGGCATCACGACGCCCGAGGCGGATGTTTCCCATCACCGTGTCGTCAAAGAGCAGCACGTCTTGGAACACAATGGCGTAGTCGCGCAGCAGCACCTCGGGATCAACGCCCGCAACATCCACGCCACCCACGGTGACCGTGCCTTCGGTGGCATCCCAAAAGCGCGCGGCCAGGCGGCTCACCGTAGACTTACCGGAACCCGAAGGACCGACCAGCGCCGTAACTTCGCCTTCCTTGGCGGTAAAGCTCACATCGGTAAGAACTTTCTCGCCGGCACGGCCGTCCTCGCCCGCACCATAGCCAAATGCCACGTGATCGAACACCACATCGTGGCCCACGGGCTCAAATTTCTCGCTGCCCCGCGCCACAGGCTCTTCCATGATGGAATGCATGCGCTTGGCAGACGACTCGGCGGCAAACAGCTCGGACATTAACATTAACGCTTGGTCAAAGGGTGCATAGATACGGCTCACCATAAGCAGGAAGGCAAACATCACCAAAAAGTCGACCTGCCCGGAGGCGACCATCGCGGCACCCGTGACCAGCGTGGTGGCAATGCCCAGACGCAGGATGGCAAAGGCGGAGTTAACCAAAAGCCCGTTAGCGAGCTCGCCCTTGGTGGTCTCGCGCTCCTCGGCATCGATCACGGCGTTGAGTCCCTCAAGATAATGGGCCTCCTGGTTGGTGGCGCGGATCTCGCGAACGCAGTCGAGCGTCTCTTGAATTGCCTCGGTAACCTTGACCTTCTCGGCACGCACGCGGTCGAACACCGGAGTCATGGGGCCGCGTGTTAGATACAGCACGGCAAAGGCCACGGGAACGCTCCAAAACGCCGCGATCGCCAGCTGCCAGCAAAAGAACAGCGACGCCACGAACACAATGGCGCTTGCGATGATGGCACCCCAAAGCTCTCCCAGCACGTGGCTGTAGGCGTGCTCCATGGCCTGGACGTCGCCCATGATGGTCTCGGTTAAATCGGCCAGATCACGACGACCAAAAAACGACAGCGGCAGTTTGCGCAAGCGCTCGGCGATCTCCATACGCTGCTTGCCGCACTCCTCGTAAAAGATGCAGTAGGTGTAGTAATACTGCTGCCAGTTAGAGGCAAAGAGCAACACAAAAAAGACCAGGAGGCCGCCCACAATCGGCAGGGCATCCGGCAGGTCGGCGCCGATGGCGAGATGTTCGACAAAACCGGCCATGACCAGGAATAAAAAGCCCATGCCGGCCATGGTAATGAGATTAGTGAGCGTGGTCCAGAAAATGCCACGTTTTACGCCGGCGACGCCTTTATCGGATAGGAAATACTTCTTTTGGAATGAGGCGAACATTTAGGCCTCGCCTCCCTTCGTGACGGCGGCATCCGCGGTCGCTGCAGTGATTTTCCAGCTCGCGGCCTGTTCGTATTCGGTCCACATCTTGGCATACAGGCCCTCTTGGGACAGCAACTCGGCATGGGTACCCGACTCCTGCACGCTGCCCTGGTTGAGCACCACGATTTGGTCTGCGCCCACTACAGTCGAGAGTCGGTGCGCAATCATAATGACCGTGCGACCCGCCGCCAGCTTGCTAAAGGCGCGTTGGATGAGCGCCTCGTTCTCGGGATCGGCAAACGCCGTGGCCTCATCGAGCACCACGATAGGCGCGTCTTTAAGGATCGCGCGGGCGAGTGCCACGCGCTGGACCTCGCCGCCCGAAAGATACGCCCCGCCGGCGCCGAGCATGGTATTGATGCCCTGTGGGAGCTTGGCCACAATGTCGTCGCACTGAGCTGCGGAGAGAGCTGCACGCACTTCGTCGTCAGTGGCCGTAGGCTTGGAGGCGCGCACGTTATCGGCAAGTGTTTGCCGGAACAGCTGGTTGGTCTGGAACACGAAGGCGACCTGGTCCATAAGCTCGTGCGGATCCATATCGCGAACGTCCACACCGCCTACGAGCACTCGACCCGAGGAAACATCCCAAAAACGCGGGATCAGGCTTGCGCAGGTTGACTTACCGCCACCCGAGGGACCCACCAGGGCGAGGGTGCTACCCGCGGAAACGCTAAAGCTCACATGGCTAACGGCAGGTGCTTCGGCACCCTCGTAGGTAAAGCTCACATCCTCAAATCGCACGTCGCTGCCGGCAGGGTGCTTGGGTTGGGCGGTCACGGAGAGCTGCTTGGAATCCATGACGCTTCGAATACGAGCCAGCGAATCGGCACTCATCTGAGAGGCCTCGCCCACAAACATGAGCTTGGTCATGGCCGTCGGCACCACGGCCGAAAATATCGCGTAAAACGTGAAGTTGGCCATAAAATGCGCGAAGTCCGTCTCGCCCGGCGCCAACAGCAACGCCACGGGCAACAGGAATGCCACAAGACCATTGAGCGCGGTAAGGTTGAGTACCTGCGGACCTCGACAGAACGTGCCCGCATAGTTTTGTGCCATGTCGGCGTATTCGGCGATCGCATCGTGGAAGGCCTTAAAGGAGTAGACCGTCTGCTGAAACACCTTGACAACGGGGATGCCACGTACGTATTCGGTGCCGGTCTTGTTCATCTTGACCAGCGCTCCCATGTAGGCCTTCATGAACTCGGCGCCTTTGCCGCTCATCATGGTGGCCATGGCGCCAAACGAAACGACGACCGAGATAAGGCATGCCGCCCCCAAACGCCAATCGAGCGCGAAAAGCAGCACGAGCAAGCCCACGACCATGGCGGCGGCGCCTGCGATATCGGGCAGCATGTGTGCGAGCAAAGTCTCGGTGGAGGCGGCACATCCGTCTACAACACGACGCAGCTCACCGGTGGCGTGCGTGTCAAAGTAGCCAAGCGGCAGCTTAAGCAGGTGCTCGCTCGTAGTTTTGCGAATATTGGACGCGCAGCGAAACGCAGACAGGTGCGTGCACATGAGCCCCATGAAATAAGCTACGATGCTTGCTAGGGCAAAACCCACGGCCCACCAGCCATACATCGCGATATCGGTGGCTTCGCTCCAGTTAGGCGCCACGGCGATCAAATCGCGCGCGACAAGCCAAATGCACACGTACGGGCCAAAGCTCAGCAGCTGCGAGAGCGCCGAGAGCGCCATGCCCAAATACGTTAGGAATTTGCGGTCACCAGCATAAGCAAGCAGCTCGCCGATACCGCCACCTTCCTTTTTTGATCCCTTTGCCATGAGATTCCTTTCTAACGGCTTGAGAGTTAACCGTAATGAACTTATCATTGACGTGTTAGCCATGGCTCACAATCAAGCCAGGCATGGACGTTTCTGCAAAGGAAAGGGACGCTTTTGCAAATACGGCAGGCAGCGACCGACATAACCGAGCTCTACGCACCACAGTTTGAGCAGTTTGGCCTGGAGCTTTCCGGCAAGGGCGCTGTCTTTACCGGCGAGGTGGCAAACGATCGGGCGCACGGACGCGCATGGATCATGCCTCTCTCCCCTGCCTGCATTGTCATGGAGCATTTCATCACCCCGACGCACGATATGTACCTGGCCGAATACACACCCGAGCCGTACGCCTGCGTGAGCGAAGTCAGCGCGCCCACACTTACATGCATGCCCGAGACTGGCATAACGCCCGCGAACCTCAAACCATCGCATGGACCGTGGCCAAACAATGCCGTTTGCAGCTTTATCCAAGATAGCTGTGGCGAGGAATTAAGCCCGCTGTTTGCGGGGGAACTTTATCACTCGCGCTCGGTGCTCTTTTTGCCTGGATATTTTGACGAACTGGAGCACCGCTATCCCACCGAGTTCGCGGGAATCTTTGAGGCGTTTGCCGAACCATGGCACGAGGAAGCGACGTCTGCCATCTATCACACGCTGCGCCGGATTAACGAGGACCGTGCCCAAACCGTAGGCGGACACGTCTATATGCAGGGCATCGTGGAGACCATGGTCGCGGAGCTCGCCTGTTCGCGCGCGGCCCACAAGCAGGCGCGGCAGGCGGCAGACACACGCGTCAGCATAACCATGGCCGAAGAAGCAACGGCAATGATTGAGCGCGCGCTCGACAAAGGCAGTCGTGTGGGTATCAACGAGGTGGCCGAGAGGCTCTACACAAGCCGCTCCAAACTATGCGCCACCTTTAAGGCCCAAACTGGCGAGTCCCTGGGCGCCTACATTCGCAGACGCCGTATGGAGCGAGCACAGGACCTTTTGACCGACAGCGCGCTTACGATAGCCCAGGTGGCAGAGCGTCTAGGCTACCCTCAGCAGGCTGCCTTCGCCCAAGCCTTCAAACAATACACCGGCACCACCCCCACCGCTTGGCGAAGCAAGCATCGCTAAGGCCCAAGCTCCCTGGCCGTAACGGAGCGATTAATTAGCCGCCGCCCGTCAGCTCACCCAGGATCTAAACGTCAAGATGCGCACAATCAAGCGCCTTTTTGATAAGAGGGACAGATCGATCAGCCAAATACAACGGAATGTTGAGCACCCCGTCGTCGAGCTTTAGGTTCTTAAGTGAGTAGCGGACCCTCAATGGAGTCGTCTCCGCATGCTTGTCGGCATAGTACTTAAGGCTCTTGGAATGAACGACCTCTCCCGATTTGACCTCGACGGGAACGATTTCGTTTCCGACTTGAATCAAAAAATCGACTTCGTGCTTCGGCTTCTCGTTTGTCCAATAACGCGGAGCAGCATCTAACTGTGAAAGTAATGCCTGAAGCACATAGTTCTCGGCGAACGAACCTTTGAACTCCGAAAATAGCGCATCCGAGATGGCAAAAGCGGACGCATCCAGCCTTGCCATGCGGCGGAGCAAGCCGACATCAAGACAGTAGACTTTAAATGCCTTGAGGTCATCGTACGCAGAGAGCGGCACACCACCGGCAGCATTAAGGCGAACCGCCGTGATGAGCCCAGCATCGGCAAGCCATTCCAGAGCATCCTCGTATTCTCGAGCACGAGCCCCCTCGCGCACCGCACCCCAAACGAACTTTTTGTTCTCGCGCGCCAACTGAGCTGGAATCGAGTTCCATATTTGCGAAAGCTTGGCGAACTGCGCACGGCCACCATGCTTGGCAAAATCGCGCTCGTAGGAATCCAAGAGATCAGACAACACCTTATCGACCTGAACGATATCGCCCGTCTCCACCCACCGGCCAAGAGCCTCTGGCATGCCGCCGCATGCAAAATAACGACGAAGATGCTCGACGAGACGGACATGGAAGAAATCGGGCACTGTCTCGATCTGATCCAGGCCGCCAAGGTATTCGTCGTAGTTTGCAGCGCCCTCGGCTTTCAGAAACTCGGAAAAGCTCATGGGGCGCATCTCCATGAACTCGACCTTTCCCACCGGAAAAGCGCTGGTCTCACGGGACAAGCGAACGCCCAACAAAGACCCTGCGCATGCGACGTGATACTCGGGGGCCTCGTCACAGAAGTATTTAAGGGCACCGACTGCAGAAGGACAATCCTGGATCTCATCAATAATAAGCAGCGTCTCGCCAGGATCGATAGGCTGTCCAAGCGCCAGGGAAAGATTTGAGATGATCCGTCGAGGATCGCGCGTACCTTCGAAAAACTGAGCGTACTCGCTCTGTACCCCAGGTGACGGCTCCTCGAGCGTCAGATACACATAATTGATGTACGAGGTTCGGCCGAACTCCTTAAGCGCCCACGTCTTTCCAACCTGGCGCGCCCCCTTAAGGATAAGCGGCTTACGATATTCTGACGCTTTCCAAGCGTTAAGCTTGGCAATGATATCTCGCTGCATGGCCGAACCTCCCGCAAAGAAACTTCCGTAAACGTGATATTTCCCACATTTTACCCTAGGTAAAACGTGACATTTATCACATTTACGGAAGTTTTAAGCTCGTTCGCCACACCTTCATCACATTTATTGCAATTTGACAAAGGGACAGTCCATTTGTCACCCGCACAAAAATGGGCGCGCCCACAGCGCGCCCATTCACTCTATTTATATCAGCCCGCCTGACCCGAACGGCCGAGTTGTCACGGAACCGAGGGGCCGGGCGCAGGGCCTTGCCTCTCAATGAGTTCCGCACGAACAGGAGGCGCCAGTGGCGCCTCCGTCGTGAGTCAGGACTGTCCGAAATTGAGAGGCAAGGCCCTGCGCCCGGCCCCTCGGTTCCCGTTTACGAGAGCGACGTTCTCAGCAACTCGTTGAAGAGCTTCGGGTTGCCCTTGCCGCGGCTCGCCTTCATGCACTGGCCCACCAAAAAGCCGATGACCTTCTGGTTGCCGTCACGATACTGCTGCGCCTGATCGGCACAGTTTGCCAGCACCTCGTCCACGATCGGCTGCAGCGCGCCGGCATCGCTCACCTGACGCATACCGCGCTCGTCGACGATCTTGTTGGGGTCGTCGCCGGTCTGGGCCATGGCCTCAAAGACCTCGTGCGCCTGGTTGGAGCTGATGGCATCGGTCGCCAGCAGCTTGGCAAGGGCTGCCACCTGAGCCGGCGCGATGCCGGACTCGGTGAGCGACACACCCGCACCCTTAAGGTAGGCGATCATCTCGTTCACCAGCAAGTTTGCAACCGTCTGGGCCTCCTTGCCAGCCATACCGGCAGCGGCGGCCTCAAAGAACTCGGCAAACTCGGGGTCGCCGGCAATCTGCTCGGCATCGGCCGCCTTAATGCCAAAGTCGGCCTCAAAACGGACGCGCTTGGCATCGGGCAGCTCGGGAATCTCGCCACGGCAGCGGTCGATAAACTCGTCGTCCAGATCGAACGGCGCCAGGTCGGGATCGGGGAACAGACGATAGTCGTCGGCCGTCTCCTTCACACGCATGACCACGGTGCGCTTGCGGCTGGGCTCCCAGTGGCGGGTCTCCTGGTAGATGATGCCGCCCTCCTCGAGCACCTCGGCCTGGCGGCAGATCTCGTAGGCAAGACCGTCGTGCAGGCTCTTGAACGAGTTGAGGTTCTTGAGCTCGGTCTTGGTGCCCAGCTTGGTCTCGCCGCGGCGGCGCAGCGACACGTTGCCGTCGCAGCGCATGGAACCCTTCTCCATGGAGCAATCGGAAATGCCCAGCGTCACAAAGATGCGACGGAGCTTCTCCATAAACAGGCGGGCCTCCTCGGGCGTTCGCAGGTCGGGCTCGGTAACGAGCTCGATGAGCGGCGTACCGCAGCGGTTGTAGTCGACGAGCGACTCGGCCGCGGCGGTAATGCGGCCCTCGGCACCGCCCACGTGCACCATCTTGGCAGCGTCCTCCTCCATGTGGATGCGCAGAATGCGGATGGGCACCGTGTAGGAACCGTCCTCGCGACGCTCGGGCATCTGCAGGTTGGACGCGTCGTAGCTGGCCAGATGGCCGGCGCGCTGGTTACCCTCGCGCATGGTCGACGTCATGGACGTGGACAGGCCCTCGGCGTTGGCCGAGGCGCTCGCCAGGCTCTGGGCCTCGGCCTCGCCAAACGCGCAGTCGGGGCGCTCGGCGGCACCGCGACCGGTCACGTCCAGGTCCAGGTGACCGTACATGGCAAAGGCGACCGGACCCTGCGTGGTCTGGAAGTTCTTGGCCATATCGGGATAGAAGTAGTGCTTGCGGTAGAACATCGAGTGGCGCTGGATCTCGCAGTTGGTAGCGAGACCGGCCTTGACGATGCTCTCGATGGCGCGCTTGTTGGGCACCGGCAGGGCGCCGGGCAGGCCCAGGCACACCGGGCACACGTTGGCGTTGGGCTCGTCATCGTGGCTGAGTTTGCAGTTGCAGAACATCTTGGTATCGAGTGCGGTGAGCTCGGTATGGATCTCCAGGCCAATCACGGCCTCCCAATCCTGCAGGACCTCGGAAAGCTCCTTCATTACAGCTCGCCTCCCTTCCCGGTAAAATCGGGCGCGACGGAGAGCGCGGGCGCACCCGTGGCGGCATCGGCAAAGCCGCGCTCCAGGGCGCGGGCAAACGTGAGCAGCTGACGGTCCTTAAAGGCAGGTCCCACCAGTTGGGCAGAAACGGGCAGCTTGCTGTCCTCGCCCAGGCCCAGCGGCACCGAGATACCGCCGTTGCCGCAAATGTTGAGCGAGATGGTGTACAGGTCGGAGAGGTACATCTGCGTGGGATCGCTGATCTCGCCAAACTTAAAGGCCGTGCGCGGCGAAGCGGGCATGAGGATGGTGTCCACCTTGGCATACGCGGCATCATAGTCCTGCGTGATGAGCGTGCGGGCCTTTTGCGCAGCGTAGTAGTACTTGTCGTACACGCCCGAGCTCAGCAGGTAGGCGCCGAGCATCTGACGGCGCTTGGCCTCGGCGCCAAAGCCGTGGGCGCGTGAGAGCGAGCTCTGGTCGGACAGGTTGGCGCAGCCCTCCTCCTGATAGCCATAGCGAATGCCATCGAAACGTGCCAGGTTGGAGAACGCCTCGGCCGGGCCGATAACGTAGTAGGCGGCGATGGCGGCGTCCAGGTGCGGCAGGTCGACCTCGACCAGCTCGGCACCCTGATTCTGCAGCTCCTGGGCGGCGCGCTGAACAGCGGCCTTGACCTCGGTGGTCAGGCCCTCGGCCTCCATAAACGCAGGGATGATGCCCACACGCTTGCCCTCGATGCTGTCGTTGAGGTGCTCGGTAAAGTCGACGGCGCAATCCTGGCTGGTGCAGTCGTACGGATCGTGACCTGCGCCGGTAAGCGCGTTCATGGCCAGCGCGACATCCTCGACCGTGCGGCCAAAGGGGCCCACCTGGTCGAGCGACGAGCCAAAGGCAACCACGCCGTAGCGGCTCACGGCGCCATACGTGGGCTTAAAGCCCACCACGCCGCACAGCGACGCCGGCTGGCGAATGGAACCGCCGGTGTCCGAGCCCAGCGAGAGCGCGACTTCGCCCGCGGCGACGGCTGCAGCGGAGCCGCCCGAGGAGCCGCCGGGCACGCGCTCGGTATCCCAGGGGTTGTTGGTGCGGTGGAACGCCGAGCTCTCGGTTGAGCTGCCAAAGGCAAACTCATCCATGTTGGCCTTGCCCATGGGCAGGCAGCCGGCATCGAGCATGCGCTGGACGCAGGTGGCGGTGTAGACGCTCTGGTAGTTCTCGAGCATGCGAGAAGCGCAGGTGGTGCGCGTGCCCACGAGGTTCATGTTGTCCTTAATGGCCAGCGGCACGCCCGCGAGCGGGGGCAGCGGCTTGCCTGCGGCACGGTCGGCATCCACGCGCGCAGCAGCCTCGAGCGCAAGCTCGGGCGCCACCTGCAGGAATGCCTGGACCCCGCCCTCGCGTGCCTCGATGGCGGCAAGGGAGGCCTGGGCCACCTCGGTAGCGGTAAAGTCGCCGGCGGCAACGCCCGCGGCGATCTGGGCGGCGGTAAGGGAATCGAAGCTCTGCGCCATTACTCGCTCTCCCCCTCTCCCAAAATGGACGGCACGCGGAAGTAGCGGTCGCGCGCGCTGCCGGCGTTTTCGAGCGCAACGTCGAGCGGCAGGTCGCGCTCGGGCTCGCGCAGATCATCGCCCATCACGTTGGACAGGCTTCCGATAGGATGGAACGTGGGCTCCACGTCGGGCAAGTCATATTGCAAGACGGGCTCGAGCATCTGGACGGCGTCGTTCATGTAGGACGTCATCTGAGTGAGCTCGTCATCGGTCAGTGCGATCTTTGCGTACTCGGCGATGCCGCGCACGTCTTTCTCGCTGAGTGCCATAGGCGCTCCCTTCCGCATAACAGTTAAACCGCTCTAGTATACAGGGCAACGCCGGCTTGAAGCAGGCGCTTTACCCAAATGCAGCGAAAACGTAACGAGGGCGGCGGTTGGCAGGCGGCGGGCTGGCGGTTCTGCAGCGAAACCGCACCGTCCATAGCGAAAACCGTCTCGCCCGCAGCGAAGACCATCACAACATTCGACGCTTTTCGCCAAAATCGAAATTTTCATCGAATGTTGTGATGGTTTGGAAGTCCCGACCACCACAAAGGTGCCTGTCCCCGTTGTGGTGGTTCTGGAGAATGTCCTATGCCGAGGCCTTGGCCTTGCGGCGCTTGCGGACCGCGTGGATCACGATATCCAGCAGCAACAGCACAATGGCCACGACCACGATGAGCACGGCAAACTCGCGCTTGCCCCAGTGGCGGCCGGCCAGCGACTTTTGCTTGTCGACGTCCTTCTTGTTGTACTTGGTGCGCACGCAATGCACCAGCAGGCGATGGTCGTTCACGCCGTAGGGCGTGCAGGTGACGAGCGTCACCTTGTCGGCGCCGGGTTCGATGGTCAGCGACTCCATCTCCTCGGGCAGCACCACCTCGGAGTCCACCATCTTATAGGCGAGCGTCTTGTTCATGGTGTGCAGCAGCACCAGGTCGCCGGGCTCCAGCGAATGGATGTCGTCGAACATGCTCAGGTTGCGCATACCCGAGTGCGCGGTGAGCACGCAATGCGTCGAGGTGCCGCCCACCGGCAGGCTCGTGCCTTCCAGGTGACCGACGCCCGCCATAAGGACTTCTTCGCTCGTGCCGTGGTAGATGGGCATGCTCACGTCGATGGAGGGGATCTCGACCCAGCTCATCATGGGGTCGCGGTCAAAGATGAGCTGCTGAGCGTAGGGCTCGATCTGGTCGGCGGGGAGCTCGGTGGCCTCGCCCGCCAGCTGCTCGTTAAAGGAGCGCGCCTGGAGCAGGATGCGCTCGCGCTCCTCGGCAGATAGCGCGTCCACGGTGCTGGACACGGTGCTGATCTGGTTGAACACGCCCGAGGCCTCGAGCCGGTCCAAGATCCACGGCCAGGTCATAAGGCCCACGCCAATAAGGATAATGACGATGGTGATGAGCCGGTCGGCCCAGCGCGGCAGTCGCTTGCGGCGGCGTTTGGGCTTTGGTTGAGGTTTGGGCTGAGGGCTTGAGCCGCCGTTGGCCGCGGCGTTATTGCTCTTCATATGTTTGGCGCCCTGCACCATCGCCAGTCACTCCTTTACAGCTCAGGTTGTCTAAACAAATAATAGCCGATTAGCGAGCTTCCGCGCCGGACAACGCAGCTAGACTGCACCGACCGGGCCACGTAACCCCACTCAACCAATCAAGCCATATGTTGCTTTCATCGTCTCGAGCAACTGCGCCATCGTTACGCCCGCAACCCCAATCTGTTTCAGATTGACGTCGCCCACCTCACAATCTTTAACAAACGCAAGCATATCGTCCTTCAGTTCTCCGCGCAGGTCGACACCTTCCGACTCGCCAAGCAGCTGAGCAAGCCTCAGCGCATCGCGTTTATGCTTTTTTACCTTCTTCGAATCAACGTTCTCCCCCGCTTCCCTTCTGGCTTTTAGGTCGAGATACGCCTTCGCTTTGAACGGGACAATGTATTCCGTACCCAGGACCGAAACGCCGCCTACGGTCCGAATTCCCTGAAGAAACAAGCTGTAGTAAGCATCGTCCAACAAAATTGCCGAAAGACTGCTTATGTTTTCATCAACGTGAATTGGCGCCACATCAATCCCCTCACGACCCTTTAGAAAGTCGGGGCACTTCGCGAAGAGTTCAATCATATGGGGATAACCCGGCCTCTTAGGCTCTGTAAACCGATAAAAACACGAGCCTTTACCTTCGCCCCAGCCGCAGCGGTAGCCGCCATCACGCACCAAAGTCCATATAGCTTCTGCCGTCTGAGGCAACCGGTCATCGGCAACAATTACCACATCAAAATCGTGAGTCGCCCTAAACGGAAGTCCCGCCTCCAAGAGCAAAATGTCGCATGCCGTGCCGCCGATAAGAGCATACGATCCTGCAGCTTTTTGCATATGCTGCTGAAATTCTTGGAGACCTTCTACAGCGCTTCTTGCCATGGATATTCCTTTCCAAACATACGATCGACTTCGAGCTGAATTCGCTCATCGTCGATGGCCGCCAAAGATAGCGCAAGCGAAATGTCGTCGACACGGGAGGAGCCGGCAAACACGGGCGCATAGCGCCACACTTGGATCATCGCCGTCTCGTTATCCGGCAACTCCCCGTCTGCGACTTCGAGGTCGCTCAGTTGACGCCATGTACTTCTTAAGACGGCCTTTTGTTCCATACCCGGCGCAGCGAGCATCGAACGCGCAGCGAGCGCCGTCTCCCCGGCGTCAACAAGATAGTCGACCTGCAGCGTCTTCCTTGCAAAAAAGACCTTCGAGACAGGCGAGGAGAGCTCTGCCATGTGCTCGCTGAGTAGAAGATCAACGGCGACAGGGAGCACAACGACACGTCGCTCGCAACGCTCGCGCCTCGCGAGCCCCCTGTCGACAAGCTCGGTTATGGCCTCACTCGCACGGCTTGCCGAGATCCCAAGCGCACGACAAAGGTCATAGGGACGATATGGCTCCTGGGCTACTCCCCAGATTGCGGCAGCCTGCGCGTTGGGTGACATCTTGGTCGCGTGATTGCGAAACCGGGCACCGCCCCTCTCCGTGCAGGCTGTGCCCATAAATGGAAGAAAAGCCTGTCTACCTGGGCAGACAAAGGGAATCCCTTGTGCGACCAATGCTTTGCGCTGGCGTGCATCGGCATCAGGAAACGAAACGACAACAGGAGTCTCCGCGCGCAAGGCTAGCTGACTATAGACCCTCTTAGCCTCGGGAAGCCCGACGCCAGTAGGCAAACTTGCAAGCAAAAACGAAAAACCGTTTGCGTCAACAGCGCGGACCTCAATCGCCCGCAGATGCAGCGGCAAGCGTGCGGATCCAGGCCAATTTTTGGTCTTGGCAGAGAGGCCTAGTGCTTCTTGTAAGTAGATTAGCGCTTCGTTCATTTCCATCGTTTTCGTTTGATTCCATTTTTAATTGGAATTATACATAATTTTCGGAATTGACGAGATTCCTTTCGTGCGTAAGCCCGCATTTGAGTTTTCAAAATGTCCCGAATCGGCGGGGCGATTCGGGATACAATGTCAATAGGAAACGACGCACCCCGCGTAAGTACTTTGGAGCGCGGGCGGCCTAGTTTTCTGGTTTTGTTAAATGCCCGGGCCTCTAACCCCGGGCATTTTAATTTGCACGCGCGGCGCAAATGCCTTCTACCGTCCGCACCGCGCGTGCGCCTACGAACCTTAAACCGAACCTCATACGAGTCAAGAAACGCGATGACGAACGTGCCCGCATCGGACGATGGAGGCTGGCCGCGTTGTCCCAAAAAGAACGGGGCAGACTCCAGTGCGGAGTCTGCCCCGAAAAGAGAATGGCAAAGCAAGAACGTGGATGGACGAGAAAAGTGTCCGCAAGTCTCATGGCCATCACATCCCACCTGCCAAAGGGATGGATGAGTGAGCGTTACTCCTGCTCGGACTCCTCAGCCTGCTTACGGCTGCGGATGAGGTGCGCCACGCCGATGCACAGCACCGCGCCACCAGCGATCCAAGTGAAGGTCACGCCGTTAAGGCCGGTCAGCGGGAGGTTGGAGCCCTTCTTATCGGTAACGGTGAGGTGCACCATGCCGTCAGTGGAGTTTTCGACTTTGACGAGCGTCTGATTGTCTCCATCAGTTACCTTAGCCTTAGGGGTAACCACGGTGGTGTCGTTCTCGGAAAGCTCACCGCTTGTAATGGTGAACGTGATGCCTTTGTCGCCGTGAGAGTTATCGTAGCCAGGTGCGGGCGTGACCTCTGTGAGGACATAAGTGCCCTCATCGAGACCGACAACGTTAATCTTGCCGCTGGAATCCGTGGTAAGCTTGGCTTTCTCGGCGTTCGTCTGTTTTACACCGGTGCAATCGATGAACATATTCTCGAGTTCGCCCTCGTCGTTCTTCTCCTGCAGCTTGAACACAACACCGGAGAGCTTCTTAGGGGTTTCCTCATTACCAACCTTGGTGACGTCAATGCCGTAGGTGTAGTCGTAGGCGGGATGCACGACTGTTGTACCTGTTTCGTTAGAGTGGGGGTTATTGGAATAGGTCAGAGTAACGGTATTCTTCTGGCCTTTACCGAGTATATCGGCGTTAACCTTAGTAGGGTTGAGCTTTGCCTTATAGTTCACATAGATTTTGGAGCTACCACTAACGGTAATATCCTTATCCTTGTCAGATTTAATTTCTCCCTTAAGGTTGTCAAAAGAAACAACAAGCTCGTTCTTTCCTTGATCAGTGACGTAGTTCGCAGTGTAGTAGCCTTCCTTGACCTTAGCATTGTCAATCTTGACCTCAACAACAGGTTTACCGTCGGAGAGGTTGGGAACCATCGTAGAAGGCAGATCATCAGTAAAGGTATAGCTGTACTTTTCGTAAGTATTGATATTGCTGGCCACGGTACCTGCAAGCTGGTACTCAATCAGCTGGTCGGATGCAGAGTCCGCAACCCTATTGGGCGCCTCGAAAACGTCCTTGTTCCTATCTGTCACAAAACTACCGTTGTTATCGTCCTTGACTGCCTTGGTAACGCTGGGGACATCCTTCTTGGGCTCCACCTTTACATCTTCGCCACCGACGACAGCGAAGATCGGTGAAGTGTAAGCGTCTTTATTGCGATCTGCTCCAGTAGTTGCACCGACCGACTTCGTTTCAAAGAGCCAGTAGCCGGCATCGATGCCCTCAAATGTTCCCGGGGTATCACTCTTCGCATCTGTCCACGTCTGGCCTTCAAGCGACTTAGCAATCATGTCGAGCACACTTCCGGCATTGACGTTATTGCCCACAACTTCAGAACTGTGGTTATTGATGAAGTTGACCCATGCCTGAGCGGAATTATCGTTAGGCAAATCACTAGGTTTAGAACCATTATCAACATTATCAAACGCCGCAGTCACTGCAGCCTTCACGGAATTATTTGCCCAATCAATATCGGAAAGGGTCTTATCGCCAGTGGAATCCCAGACTCCCTCGCTCTTCTGGTCCTGCGTAACCTTAGCCTTGAAAATCTGGATACCCTTAAAGGTCGTATCCTTGTAGGTCTCCTCATTAATCGTCACGTTGCCACTCGTCGTAGCCACCGGCGTACCCTCAGCAAACGCCATACTCACCGGCGCCATCACGCCGCCGAAGCTCAGCGCTGCGGTGAGGCCGGCGGTTACTGCCAGGCGTGCGATGTTCTTGTTCATGCTCATCTTCTTTTCCTCCGTTTTCCGGTTGGTTCTCATTCGATCGGTCATCATCTGTCTGTGTCTTAGCATCTACTTCGCTACGTCTCGCCCCGCTCTCTGTGGGGCTGCCAGCTACTCTTTATGGCTGCCACCTCCCCGCTTGACCAGGAGCGCGACCACGATGAGCGCGGCTCCGGCGACCGCTGCGGCGGCCGCGGCGTACATTGCCATATCGCCAGTCGAGGGCATAAAGCCTCCGGTGGTAATGCTAGGGGGTGTGCCGGTTGGCGTGTTGATGAGCGACGCCTCCAGGCTGCCCGTCGACCCGTCCGCGCTGTCGGCGCGCAGGGGCGACTCGGCCGTGATGGTGAGCTTGGGCTTGGCGGCGGCCACCTGGTCGACGTCCAGGCCCTCGGCGTTGACCGTCACGGAGCGCACGCCCTCAAAGGCGGTGTAGCCCTTGGGCGCCTTGAGCTCGCGGACCTCCAGTTTGCCCGAGTCCACGCCCGAGACGGTCACGCGGCCGTCCTCGCCCGTGGTGACGGTGGCCTTGCCCTCCGCATCCCACGTGCCGTCGGCCGACAGCGTGCGGCCGCGGTCGTCGGCGATGCTCAGGACCGCCCCGGCAAGCGGCTTGTCACCGTCGCTGCCGCGCTTGGTGAGCGCGAGATCCCAGGTGTAGGCGCACGCGTCGTCGCTCGGCGTGCGGGTGAAGCCGGCGTCGCCGGACTGGTCGGCAAAGGGAGAGCGCGGGTAGCGCAGGTAGACCTCGTTGGGGTTGCCCTTCGCGATGCCGTGGTTGCATGCGCTGTTGAGCGGCGCATTGTACACGGCGACCACGCGGGCGCCCGCGGTGAAGACGTCGGCCCCGCCGAGCGCGGCGACCAGGTCGTCGGTGCGCACGGTGAAGGTCTTACCGTCGGCCGCTACCTTGGTGGCGCACTGGGCCGTGATGTCGGTCCAGCCCTTCGCGGGCTCGGTGCCGGCGCGGCCGTCCTTACCGGCCGAGACGGCGTCGAAGCCGCCGTCCACGCCCGCCGCCACGTACACGCGCATGCTCGCGGCCACCTTGGAGGGGTCGAGTCCCGCGCTCATGGTGTCGACGAACCGCACCGTATAGGTGTCGTAGGCGGTAAGACCCGCCGGGACCGTGGCCGAGAGGCGCCAGTACAGGTCGTCGGCGACCGTGGCGTCGGCGGCCTTCTGCCAGACGGCGGTGCCGTCCTCCAGCACGTGCTTGGCGACCTTGGGGGTCGCCGCCTTGGGCTTGACGGTGACGGCGCTGCCGCCCACCAGGGCCATGATCGGCGCGGTGCCGGCCTCGCCCTGGGCGATGGCGTCGTCGTCGGCGACGATGAGCCAGTAGCCACAGGGCAGCTCGGCCGCCGTGCCCGCGTTGAGGGCCACGGACTCGGCGTCAGAGCTCTGGAGGGAACGAGCGAGCTGTGCGCTCAGCGCGCTCGTAAGGTGGGAATCGGTGTTGAGCCACTCGGCAGCTTCCTGCGCGGTGGTCTGGGAATTGGACATGCCGGCGCTGTGCAGCACGGGCAGGACGGCGTCGCGCGCGGCGTCGCTTGCCCAGGCGAGGTCGGTGGCGATCTTGGCGTCGCTGTCGCCGTCGACGACGTTGGCGCTAAAGATCTGGTAGGCGTCGTAGCTGCTCGCCACGGTGCCGCTCACCGTGATGGAACCGGTCGAGGTCGGCGCGGCCTGCGCGGATGCGGGGAACACAACCGCGCAGGTGCCAATCAGGAGGGCAAGCAGCGCAAACAAGATCGGGAAGGAGCAAACTTTCTTATTCACGACGCTCACCTCCCTTCGCATTCGCCTTGCGACGAATGTGCATCCAGGCCGCAGCAGCGCAAAGCACCGCCGCGCCGGCAAGGTACGTCAGAGTGATGCCCGACATACCAGAAAGGGGCAAAGAGGTGGAGTAGGTGTTGGTGAAGGTGGGGGTGGAGTCGTCGGTGAGTTTGTGGTCCGTGTCGGTGGTCACTTCATTGCCGTCACGATCCCGAATCTGCTTGTAGGTCGCAGTGACGTTGATCTTGTGGTCAGTGTTATCAACTGCATTGACCGTAATCTGATAGACCGACTTGTCGTACTTATAGTGCGCAAACGGCGTGTTCGGCTGCTGTTCGCGGACGTAATAAGTAAAGGTCTTGCTTGCACCGCGGCCAGTGGAGTCAGCCGGAAGTTTGTTGAGTTGATCGAGTTTGTACTCGATCTTGTCGAAGCTCAGGGTCTGGGACTTGCCGCCGTCGGCAGTGGTGATAATCTCGCCGTCGGGGTCGGTCATAACCGTCTTGGGACTATCGAAGTTCTCGTTATCCGCAAACTCGAGCGTGAACTCCTTCATCTCGCCACCCTTAACGACCTTGGTCGCCTTAGGGATCCAAACGCCAGTCGAGTCGTACGCGGTACATACGTTAGTGAAAGTCGCCGAACCGTCCTCACAGATAATTTGATAATAGCCGTCGACATTCTTCGCGACACTCCACGTTTTTTTGTTAATCCACTTCCCAGACTTATCGAGTTCGTACTTGGTCCCGTTGACGTCTGTAATCGTGTAGTTATGGATGAGAAGTTCCTTCTCTTCGTTCGGATTATTTTTACTCGGAACAGTCATGAGCTTGGTCGGCTTATCCTGGGTCCGTACCACAATCTCATACACACTGGAGTCGCACGTGATGTCAGGATCATCGCCGGCATCTTCGACCAAGTAGTATGTGATTTCGTTACCCGTGCCACCCGTTGCGAACTGTTCACCAAGGTCAAACGTGATATTGCCGCTTGCATCATTTTTTGCAGTTCCAACCTCGGTGCAAACGTTACGATTGAATGTCGCGCTAGCCAAAGGGTCGGTTGAGTCCTTGCGGTAGACCCTAAAGGTAAACTGATTCTCTTCGAGCCCCTCGTTCACATTTGTCTGCGAATTACGTAGTACCTTGGTCGCCTTGAGCTTGAGGCTCGGATAGACATACGTGTCCTCAGGCACGCCCATGTACAGGTCGCCGTTCGACATGATGCCGCCGCCATGGTCCCAGGAATAGTTGCCGGTGATGAACGTTGTCGCAACTTTTTGCGCATTGATCGCGGCTTCGTCTTGAGCTGTAACACCCGAGCTCAGGCCGATGCTTTTATATACCTGCACGCCACCGTTAGCGGGGATAGTAATGGCTTGCGTAAGCTCTTTACTTCCCTTGTATTTGGCGTCACCGCCGCCAAGCATTTTGCCAATCACCGCCGCGATCGGGGTCTTATGATCCTCCGCCGCAAGGAAGAAGTCCGCGTGGCCGTTTTCGCGAAACTCTTTGGCATTGTAGGCGTCAGCATCCTGGTTCTTTTTGTGTTCAAGGCCTTCGTAGCCACCAGCGGATAGGTGAGGGGTGCCTTCGTTACCGCTATTCGTTTCAGAATTATAATCAGCTTTTGCGTCCTGCTGATCTTTGGCAGACGAATTGCCAAAGATTGCTGTGCCCTCAGTGTTCGTTACCAACGTCTTGCCCGTAGGGCAGACTGCAACGCCACCGCCATAGCCGCCAGCGGTATTGGCGCTAATGTACGAGTTATATATGAATAGCCTACCAGCAGTCTTCTCCTTGCCCAAATCCGAGTTTCCCTGGACAAAGATACCGCCTCCGCCCCAGTCAAAGCGAGACATGCAAGAGTTATTAGTGATGTAGACTGGGCTATCGTTTGACGACCCATTTATCATCGCGTCAACCATCTGGCCCACTCGAATGCCAGCACCTTCAGATCGGTAGCTCACGTTAGAGGCAATAATTCCTCCCGTGATTTTCAGCCACGCCATACCCGTACGGGATTGCTCATTACGGTCGACATCCGTGACATAAACGCCGCCGCCTGCTTCCTCAGAATAGTTGCCCGTGATCTGGCCGCCCGAAATGGTGACATGAGTACCGTTTCTAGCGGCAAGTCCAGCGCCGCCATGATCGCCATAACCATCATGGCCACAGAAATTGGCATATTTATTGTTCGTAATGTAACCGCCGGAAACAGTAACGCTGCCGCCATATTCGGCCATGATGCCGCCACCAAAGCCAGCAGAATCAAGCGTGCTGTTGCCGGAGATTACGCCATTAGTTATGGTGACCGTGGAGCCTTTAGCATACACACCGCCGCCACTAGGAGCACTATTGCCGGCAATTACGCCACCGGTCACATTAAGGGTCGAGGCACTACCTTTATCGTTGGACACCATAATGCCCGCGCCCGAGCTAGAAGCGCCACAAACATAGCCGCCGCTCATGTTGACGGTAGAGCCGTTCTCGGCATAGACCAAGCTGCTAACCCTGCCGCCTTTCTTTTGCGTGATCACGCCGCTCACAAGGTTAAACGAGCCCTTGCCGTTGTTGTTATACAGATTGATGAGCCTTAGATTTGCGTTGCCGCTGCACGCCACGATGGCGCCTTTAATATCAACGTCATGTTTGACAAGCGTCTCGGTTGTCCCTGTACCACTTGGGGTCGATTTGGTCACGTAGTAGGTAAGATTAGACGGAATGCCATCAACGTAATTTAGCTCGGCTTTCTTGCCATAATTATCGGGATTCAGGTACTGCCCCTGATCAGTAAGCTGCTGGCCCTCGATGAGCGTCTCATTCGCCTGTGCGGAATCCTTAATTGTAAGTGTTGCGCCGTTAGCAATATCAAATAACGGCTTGTCGGTGTTCAAGCACTTAATCTTATGACCGTTTAGGTCAAGGGTGATATTGATAGGGTTATCGTCAGTTTGTTCAAGCCTAATCTCACCGCTGTATTCAATATCGTTAACAAGCTTAAAAGTAGCGGAGCCATTTCCATCGCGAAATTTCTTGTCAGGAAGCTTCGCGCTGAGTTCATCTCCTCTGCTGATTTCATAAGTCGATTCATTTTCTGCAGCAAGTGCGATTGCGCCCTCGCCGTTAGCACTATCATCCGCAGACTGAGCATCACCCTCGGCCTCCGTGTCGTCGGACGGCAGGTCTGCGGCAACGGCGTCTTCGCTCGCGCCATTCTCGGCATCGTCACTATTCTGGTTTTCGGTATCCCCGTTGTTGGTGCTGCCTACATCAGTAGACTCACTTGAGGAACCCCCCCCCATCACAGTTCCTTCGGTAGGAACCGTCTGGGCACCGTTGGCAATGGCCTGCGAGATCGGTGGCATGACGAGCGACAGTACCAGGCTCAACACGGAGGCTCCGCACAAAACGCCTGCCAGTACACGGCGCGTCGCTTTATTACTCTGCTTAGATTTGTCTGAATTCGCTTTCATCGATGTCTCCTCCCCAAGAGACCGCGATCTTGCTCTTTCCCTATCAAACGTATCTGCGCAATCTGTAATTGCGCTCGCGTAGTAATACTATTGTAACTATTGTTTAAACATCTGAACAACAAAACCGACATTTTTGTAGCAAGTTCTCAATTCTCTTGACATTTGCTCGGATTTGCCTTCGTTTATTCGCTATCTAATTTTTGTTTCTGCTGGTAATTTAGTTGCCTATTACCTTTTAATGGCATTAGATTTATTTGCACAACATTTTGCTCAAGAGCAAACATCCTGTGAACGGTCGAAAATCGACCGTGAGCGGTAGGTCATTAACCGGGATGAATATCCTACCAAACTGATGAGAATATATTAAACCCATCGGTAGTTAGAAGCATGATGTTCAGACAACAATATTTGAATTTTCCCACAGATTTTAGGTATCAATTCGCCCAAATCGCCTGAGGCCGCCACAAAGGCGCCTGTTCCCTTTGTGGTGGTTCTCCCCCTGCGCTACAACAGATGTTCCTCGATAAAGATCGCGATGCCGTCTTTGTCGTTGCTGGCGGTTACAAAATCGGCGGCGGCACAGGTGGCGTCGCTGCCATTTGCCATGGCCACGCCCACGCCGGCGTCGGCCACCATGCAGGTGTCGTTGTCGGCATCGCCAAACACGCAGATGTCCTGGAGCTCCATGTCGTTGAGCTCCGCCACGCGCACAAGGCCGCGCGTCTTGGACACGCGCGGATCCATGAACTCGTAGAGCCGCTGCGTGGTTTGCAGAGCCGCCGCCTTGACGGTGTCGTCGGCAAACGTCGACGCCCGCTCTATCACCCGCGGCATTACCTCGGGCGCCATGGTAAACATCACCTTGGGCTGCGGCTCGCGCAAAAACTCGGCAAAATCGACCACCTGGTAGGGCACGCCGTCGACGCGCGACAGGTGCTCGACGCACGCGTTGCTCTCGGGCACGTAGAACACGCCGTCTCGGGGGCAGACGGGCGTTGCCGGAAGGTCCGCCATGTGCCTGCAGATGCGCGCGATGGTTTCACCCGGCAGCGGGTAGCTCAGCTCGTTGATGCCGTGCGCGCGATCGATGACCTCGGCTCCGCCACAGCCCACCATCACGTCTACCAGGCCTTCGATGCCCCAGAGCTCGTACATGGCCTCGGTCGCGTGGGCGTCGCGCCCGGTGCACAGGCCAAAGAGCACGCCGCGCTCGCGCAGGGCGCGGATCGCCGCCACGGTGCGCGGGGACACCGTGTGCTGGCTCGTGAGCAGCGTGCCGTCGATATCGCAGAACACGGCTTTGATGTGGCTGAAGGTGGTGTCCATGGGGGCCTTTCTGGGTTGTGCGGCGGTGCTGGGTGTATTCGTAAGCGGCGTACATGGTATACCAACACCCGGTCGCGCTCTGACAAAGCAAAACCACCACAAAGGTGCCTGGCCCCTTTGTGGTGGAAATGACGTTTAGCGATCCAGATATTTGTGTCCAAACAGCAGTAGCGCTGCGGGGACCGCCGTTACGACTATGCCCGCTCCTACGAGCGTCTGCTGCACGCCAAATGTCGACGCCAGCCACGGGGCGATCGCTAGCGGGGCCACGCCGGCGAACATGTTGCCAAAGCCCATGACCGAGTTGACGCGGCCGAGCTGCTCGAGCGGCGCCGTCGTTTGCACGATGGTGTTGTGGAGCGGGTTGACGACGCCCCAGGCCACGCCCAGGGCGATCTGGCCGATGAGCGCCACGCCCACGTACGGCGTGCCCACGTAGAGCAGGCTTCCCAGACCCACGGACATAAGCGCCACGAGCAGCGTTTTAAGACTGACGAGGCGCGGCGGCATGCGGAGCGCGACCACGGCGCCCAACACCGCGCCCACACCGGATGCCGACGAGAGCCAGCCCATCCACTCGACACCGACGTGCAGGACATCGCGATAGAAGAACGACTCCAGCGGATCGAAGGCCCCATAGCCAAAGTTCGAAAGGAAGATGATGCAGAAGAGCAGGGCGAGGACGCTGTTGGTGAAGACCGTCTTGATGCTGGTCGCGAAGGTGGCGCGGGCGGACGTGCCGGGGTTGGAGCTTTGGCTTGTACGCTCCCCCTCCCCTGTCGAATCGGCGTTCTCCCGTCCAGCGACGCGACCTGTTTGCGGCTTAAAGCCCCAGCCGGCGATGAACGCCAGCACGGTAAAGAGCATCATGAGCACGAACACCGCGCGCGACGATGCGGCCGCCGCAACAAAGCCGCCCAGCGTGGGGCCAACGATAATGCTCACGTTGGAAAACATGGTGATGGCGGAGTTGATGTCTTTGAGCTCGACAGGGTCGTCGGTGAGGTAGGCCGGATAGGACGTGGCGATGGGCTGGGCGAACCCCATTACAAAGCCCAAGAGTACCGCGCCGGCAAGGACCGTCTCGGTCGCGTCGCCAAAGGCGATGATTGCTGTGCCCGTTGCCAGCGTGCTTACGATGCTCAACAAGAAATGGCGGCGCGGGCCCCAGGCGTCGAGCGCCGCGCCACCCGCAAAGGACCCCAGGATCACGAAGACGTTCATAAAGAGAACGGCCAGCGACGTCGCGACGACCGAAGCGCCGTCCGCATAGGTGAGCGTTCCGATAACGCCGATAAAGTAGCTGGTCTGAAAGCCGGTGTAGATCAGAAAGCGCATCGCCACCAGGCGCTTAGCCTGAGCGGACAGCGACGAGTTAGTTTTTGAGAATAGAGGCATGGGCATAAGAGCTCCTTGTTGCATACGAATACGGGCCGCGGGCATTGGCCGCCGACCATCGACTCAATCTTTCCGTATGCAACGCTAAGGACGCATCGGGCCCCTTCTCTCCGTTTTTGCCAGCACGAACTACTTGGTAGATTTTAAGGCATGTCCCAAAGATCTACCAAAGCAAAAACACCACAAAGGTGCCTGCCCCCTTTGTGGTGGAAGTGACGTTTGCCCAGGTAAAACCTGCCAAAATAAACCTGTCCCTTTTTGGCAGGTTTTAGGCGAGATAGTCTTGAATCAAATCGCAGATGGCTCGGGCGTCGTTGATGTTGATGGCTCGGGTCGCAAAGCCGGCGTCGAAGGCCTGACGCGCCAGGGCTTCGTTGCAGGCAAGGGCCAGCGTGCGGCCGTCGACCAGGTCGAGCGAGCTCTTGCCGCGCAGGCGATCGACGCCGGAGCGCGCAACCACGATATTGTCGAAGCCCTCGGTCTTGTAGCCCTCGATGATCACCACGTCGACGTCGTTGTAGCGTGATAGCAGCTCGCGGGCGGGCATCTCGTCCTCCTCGCGCGTGTCGGCGTACTCCGCCCAGCGCGTGGCGCAGATGAGACCCACGTGCCTGGATCCTGCCTGGTGATGGCGCCATGTGTCCTTGGCGGGCACGTCGATATCGAAGCCGTGATGTCCATGATGCTTGAGCGAGCCCACGCGCAGGCCGCGGCGGGTGAGCTCGGCGATAACCTTCTCGACAAGTGTGGTTTTGCCCGAGTTCTGGTAGCCGATAAACGCGATCGCTGGGGCAGCCGGGGTGGGAGCTGCGGGCACGGCCGGGGCGGATGCGCTCGCGGGCGCGGTGCCGTCGCCAGCAGCGGCCTCGGCAGCGGCAGCTTGACGCTCCGCGCGATCCCAAATGCCCGAGCGGCCACCCTCCTTGTGCAGCAGACGCACGCCGACGATCTCCATGCCGCGGTCGACCGCCTTGCACATGTCGTAGATGGTCAAGCACGCGGCACTCGCGCCGGTCAGCGCCTCCATCTCGATGCCCGTCTTGCCCGTCACGCCAGCTGTGACCAGCACATGAAAGCCGACCTGTCCATCGGGACGCGCCGGCGCCCAGCCCTCGGGCACGTCCTCGGTAGGCGTTCCCGCCGGAGCAATGGGCTCGATATCGCACTTGCTCTTGGTGATGAGTAGCGGGTGGCACATGGGGATGATGTCGCTCGTGCGCTTGATGGCCATGATACCCGCCACGCGCGCGCAAGCGAGCACGTCACCCTTCTTGGCGCGGTCCTGCAGCACCATGGCCTGCGTCTCGGGATGCATGAGAATCGTTCCCTCGGCGATGGCGATACGGTGCGTCTCGGCCTTGTCGGACACGTCGACCATGCGTACCTCGCCCTTGGCGTTTACGTGCGTCAGCTCGTCGCGGCGGGCATCGCGGGCGGACTCGGCGGCAGCGTCGGTGGTCGCCGTTGCGGCTTGCTCGGACGTAGTGTCTTTGCTGGCAGACGTGGCTTTGTGGGCAGACATCGCGGCCCTGCGAGCGGCCTTGGTGGCATCGGCGTACCTGCTCTTGGCCATATGATCATCCTCCGATTTGGGACATAAATCGTTGCGTGCCCTCAATTATCGCGTGTTCCTGCGGTTTGTGGGCCACGGCATCGCGCCAAATCGAAAGTACCTGCATATCATCACCACGGCGCAGCGCCTCGCGAACCGAATACTCGGCATCGCTGAACAAGCAGGGGCGCACGCTGCCGTCGGCCGTCAGGCGCAGACGGTTGCAGCTCGCGCAAAAATGGTTGGACATGGCGCTAATGAAGCCGACCGTACCCGCCGCGTCCGGGAAGCGCCAGTATCGCGCGGGACCGGCACCGGCAGGAGCATCGTTGATGTCGAGCGGCTCAAGCTCACCCAAGCCAGCCGCAGTGGCCCCGGCATTGACGCGCTCCCGCAGCTCGTCGCTCGACACGGTATCGCTCGCGTCCCACAGCTCGGGATTGAGCGTAGGCGCGTGCGGGTCCACGGCGCAATGCGAGCTCGTGTGTTCGTCGCCGATGGGCATGTATTCGATAAAGCGCAGATGGATGGGGCGTTCAACGGTCAGGCATGCGAGGGCCGCCACATCCTGGTTGAGCCGGCGGACCACCACGCAGTTGACTTTGACGGGCTCGAATCCCCAAGCAAGCGCCGCATCGATGCCCGCCATAGTCTGCTCGAGCCGACCCAGGCGCGTGATCTTTCCAAAGAGCGTGGGGTCGAGCGTGTCGAGCGAAATATTGACGCGGTCGAGCCCGGCGTCTTTGAGCTGCGGCGCCAGCTTGGGCAGCAGGGCACCGTTGGTGGTGAGCGAGATGTCCTCGATCTGTGGGATCGCGCGGATATCGCGGATGAGCGGGATAATGCGGCGGCTGACCAGCGGCTCGCCACCCGTCAGGCGCACGCGACGAATGCCCTCCCCCGACACCAGACGCACAAAGCGGGCGATTTCCTCGGCGCTGAGCAGTTCGTCGTGCGCGCGCGGCGCCACGCCGTCGGCAGGCATGCAGTAGATGCAGCGGAAATTACACTTGTCGGTCACGGCAATGCGCAGGTAGTTGATGTCGCGGCCAAAACCGTCATGTTGCACGCACTCGTCCACGCAATCCTCCCCTCGCGCGGCGATTTATTCTTCGGGAAACATAATACCCTACGAGGGAATCAAGCCGACACCCGTACGACAGGACAGGCCATTCGAGCAAGAAGGGCTTCCCGAGCCCATCCTCAGCATTCAAACCGTCCCAACATTCGATGCTTTTCCCAATATTGGCAAAAAACGTCGAATGTTGTAATGGTTTGCCTGCCCACAGCACCCCGTAGAGGGATCAAAGCGTCCCTAAAGGCCGCCGTTCCAGTGCCGAATCACGAATTCCCGCAGGTCATTCTGCCGTTTCTGAAACGCCTCACTTCGGTCGCATTTGAGACCCATAGCAAGTGCGATGGCATTCATCGCCCGATGCAATTGCAGCCGGTTGGCAAACTGAGTCCCCGTGAGGACGATCATCCTAAAGCTCAGCGCGTTCAGCACGGTCATACGCTCCGCGTCAGACGCGCTGCGCTGTTTATCAAGATGATCCGAGCCGTTGTATTCAATCCCCGTACCGCTCGCAGGTGCATATACATCGATCTCGAAATACCCGGCCTTAGCGAGATATTTGAATTCGTTGGGAACATCGACCCGATGGTTGAGCTCAACCCTGGTGTACCCGAGCCCGCCCTGGGAACGCTTCGCGACAACCATGATTGCGGTGGCCGTCTCCATGGGCGACCGTGCGCCATCGTGCACGCGCTTGAGCACGGCAGCCGCACGCGTAGCCCCCTGACGAGATCGGTTCTCATCGCAATAAGCGACCAAGTCGGCAACGGTATACCTCTGCCCCATCTCGATATAATCGCCTGACGACAAATGATTCAAATGATATCGGGCGCAGATTTCATACCCATATTCCAGCTGCTCGGGCTCACTCATCCACGAGCCCGCCTGGACGAAGCACATGGCCTCATCAACCACCAGAAGGCCTTCTGCTACCTCGATAAGATGATCCGAGGGTATGGGCGCTCCAAACACATGGCGTCGGAGACCCGCCGGCCGAGAGCGCTCGAAATCGAAGCCAACCAGCGTGTCAATACAATCGAGCTCCTCATGTGGAATACCAAGTGAGACCAGGTAGTCGGTGACAATCTCGACCGCCGCAGATATTCTCAGTCCCTTGGCATCGAGTCCCAATTTGAGCAGGCCCGTGGTCGACTCCGCCTCGTCGGCAATCGAGTCCTCATCGTATAGGCTGCTTGCTCGCGAAAGCGGCTCGGACGGGCGCACCACATTGTGGTACAGCCAGGCGGTCTTATGGGACAGGACGATCGGCAGATCCATGGGCCCTCCAATGGAGTCGGATAACCAACCTTATTCCCCTGCTCGCGGATTCGCACACCTTCGCATGCAAGTTAGCGATTCCACCCGATCGGATGACAGAAAAACCGTCCCAACATTCGATGCTTTTCCCGATATTGGCGAAAAACGTCGAATGTTGGGACGGTTTGAGGCGGGGTGAGGGGCATGGAGAGTCAAAGCACCGTGCTCAAACGGGTTAATCCAGCTCTTTCAATCCGTGCGCTAGCTGCCAGTACTCGCCGTGCTGGGCCAGGAGCTCCTCGTGCGTGCCGCGCTCGATGATGCGGCCGTGTTCGAGGACCATGATCGCGTCGGCATCGCGGACGGTGGACAGGCGGTGCGCGATCATAAACGTGGTGCGACCGCGCATGATGCGGTCCATGCCGCGCTCGATGAGCTTTTCGGTGCGCGTGTCGATGGAACTCGTGGCCTCGTCCAGGATGAGCACCGGCGGATCGGCCACGGCCACACGTGCGATGGCGAGCAGCTGGCGTTGGCCCTGCGACAGGTTGGCGCCATCGGCCGTAACCGGCGTATCGTAGCCTTGTGGCAAGCGGCGGATAAACGAGTCGGCGCAGGCGGCCTCGGCGGCGGCGCGCACTTCCTCGTCGGTCGCGTCGAGCTTGCCAAAGCGAATGTTCTGCGCAATGGTGCCGCTAAACAGGTGCGTATCCTGCAGCACAATGCCGAGCGACCCGCGCAGGCTGGCCTTGGCGATGTGCTTGACGTCGATGCCGTCGTACGTGATCTCGCCGTCATCGACCTCGTAGAAGCGGTTGATGAGGTTGGTGATGGTCGTCTTTCCGGCGCCCGTCGAGCCCACAAAGGCGATCTTTTGCCCCGGCTTGGCAAACAAGTTGAGGTCCGTGAGCACGCGCGTGCCCGGCACGTAGGAAAAGTCCACGGCATGGAAGCGCACGTCGCCGGCAAGCGGCACGAGGCCGGTGACAAGCTCAGTGCCGTCGGCAGCCACCGCACGGCCCGCATCGTCGACCGAGGCCACATCGTGCAGATGCCCGTACGTGCCCACGCCACGACCTTCGGGAATCTTCCACGCCCACGCGGAATCGCCCGTCTGCACCAGCTCCACACAGCCCTCGTCCACCTCGGGCTGCAGGTCCATCGCGGCGAACAGGCGCTCGGCACCGGCCAGCGCGTTGAGCAAGAAGTTGCCCAGCTGCGTGAACTGGTTGATGGGCATGGCCGCCTGGCGCACAAAGACCAGGTAGCTCGCGAGCGCGCCCACGTCGGCCAGACCGTTGATGCAGAGCATGCCGCCCGCCACCGCGACGATCGCGTAGTTGGCGTACCCGATCACCACGGTCATGGGCACCATCGAGTTGGCATAGGCCTGCGCGGCGCCACCGGTGCGGCGCAGCTCCTGGTTGCGCGCATCGAAACCGGCCACGTTGGCCTGCTCGTGGTTAAAGACCTTGATGACCTTTTGGCCCGAGACCATCTCCTCGACATATCCGTCCAAGTCGCCGAGCGACGCCTGCTGGGCGGCAAAGAATCGCTTGGAGCGGATACCCGAGTAGCGTGCGTACAGCACGATGGCCGCGTCGCACACGAGCGTGATGATCGTGAGCTGCCAATTGAGGATGATGAGCATGGCCGTGGTGCCGATCACCTGGATGGTCGCCTGGATCACGTTGGCAAAGCTGTTGTTGAGCGCCTCGGAGACCGTGTCGACGTCGTTGGTGAAGAAGCTCATGATGTCGCCCGAACGCGTGCCGTCGAAATAGCTGAGCGGCAGTGTCTGGATGTGCGCGAACAGGTCGCGGCGGATGTCGGACACCACACGTTGGGCCGCGCGCACCATAATCTGCGAGTAGCCCAGGGCCGACAGCACGCCCGCGGCGTAGATGGCGGCCGTAAAGAAAACCTGCTTGGTGAGCAGCTCCTCCCCGCCCGTAGCCAGGCCGTTGACGATGGGTCGCACCATATAGGTACCGGCGAGGCTCGCGATGGCGGCGACGGAGGCTAGCACGCCCACCGCAAGCAGCGAGAACTTGGCATGGCCCATGTATGAGAGCAGGCGGCGGAGCGTCTGTCCCAAATTGGCTGGGCGGGCCTGAGCGGATGTCTTAGGCATGGAGCTCACCCCCTTCTCGGGCCGGGGCATCTGAGGTCGCATTCCCCGCGAACTCCATCTGCGAGGCGTAAATCTCCTGGTAGATGTTGTCAGCCGCCAGCAGCTCCCGGTGCGTGCCCACGCCGTGAATGCGGCCGTCGTCCAGCACGACAATGCGGTCGGCATCCATCACGCTCGCGATACGCTGGGCGATGATGATCACGGTCGTATCGGGAATCTGCGCGATGTGCTCGCGGATCTTGGCGTCGGTCGCCATATCGACCGCGCTGGTGGAGTCGTCAAAAATGAGTACGCGCGGATGTTTGAGCAGTGTGCGCGCGATGCACAGGCGCTGCTTCTGCCCGCCCGAAACACCGGCGCCGCCCTGGCCCAGCTCGCCGTCCAGCCCGCCGATGCGGTCCAGGAACTCGTCCACGCACGCCGCGCGACAGGCACGCAGCAGCTCCTCGTCGGTGGCATCGGGCGCGCCCCACTGCAGGTTCTCGCGCACGGTGCCCGTAAACAGCACGTTCTTTTGCAGCACAATGCCCACGGCATCGCGCAGGGCGGCCAGGTCGTAGTCGCGCACGTCGCGCCCGCCCACGAGCACGGCGCCCTCGGTCGCGTCGTACAGGCGCGCGATGAGCTGCACGAGCGAGCTCTTGCCCGAGCCCGTGCCGCCGAGCACACCCACCGTGGAGCCCGGCTCGATGCGAAGGTCGATATGCTCGAGCACATCCTCGGCAGCATCCGCGCGGTACTTAAACGACACGTCGCGGAACTCGACACTTCCGTCGGCGACCTCGCGCACGGCCGCGTCTGCCGCGGGCGCCTGGATGAGCGATTGCTCGTCGATCACCCGCGAGATGCGCTCCACGCTGGCGAGCGCGCGCGTGAGCAGCAAAAACACGTTGGAAATCATCATGAGCGAGTTCATGATCAGCAGCACGTAGCTCATAAAGCCCGTGAGAGAGCCTACACCCAACTTGCCGGCGAGAATCATGCGGCCGCCAATCCACAGGATGGAGAGCGCAGCCACGTACATCGACAGCTGAAACACCGGCAGGTTGAGCACCGCGCTGCCAAAGGTCTTTGTCGCAGTGCGCGCGAGCTCGGTATTGACGGTGTCGAACTTGGCCTCCTCGTGCTCGGTACGAACGTAGGCCTTGACGGCACGCACGGCGGTGAGGTCCTCCTGTACCACGCCGTTGAGGTGGTCCATCGAGGTCTGGAGTTGGCGGTAGAGCGGGCTCACGCGATAGGTGATGACGCCCAGTACGATTGCCAGCACGGGCAAGATGATCGCAAAGACGGTGGCGAGCGGGCGCGACAGCATCAGCGCGTAGATAAGGCCGACGATAAGCGTCACCGGGCCGCGCACCATAGGGCGAAAGCCGTTGCCCACAGCATTTTGGATAACGGTGATGTCCGTGGTCATGCGGGTGACGAGCGAGCTGGCGTCGTAGTTGTCCAGGTTGCCAAAAGCGAGCGTCTGAATCTTTTTGTACTCGGCCTCGCGCAGGTTAGCGCCTAGGCCCGAGGCAACGCGGGCGGACGTGCGGGCATAACCCAAGCCCAGTACCAGCGAAAGCGCAGCGCACACCAACATGTACGCGCCCTGTAGCAGCATGTAGTTGATATCACACGCAGGCACGCCCACATCGATGATGTTGGCCATGATGACCGGGATAAACAGCTCGAGCACCGTCTCGACCGACACAAAGAACACGCCGAGGATGGCATCGCGACGGTATGCCCCTAGATAGGAAAACAGTATTTTGAGATTGCGCACGCAGGTTCATCCCCCATCAAACGTTGTTCGCAAACGCACGTATTATTGCGCGCCGAATAATGGTGTCAAGTATTCCGAAATCGTTTTCTGCAAGGTTAGCGCCGGCGGCGAGTTCTCGTGATGTGTGTCCATATTCACTCGGAATAATGGTGCGCGCGACTTTTTTCGCTCCGGCGTCAACATAAACCTTGACTCTACAATCGTTATAGGGTTTTCACTACACTGGTAGATAAACGAACCCAGCCAGAAAGCCCCGCCCATGGAACACGACCTCACACGCGGCAATGTCCTTAAGACCATCGCGGTCTTTGCCCTGCCCTATATGCTCTCGTACTTTTTGCAGATGCTCTACGGCATGGCCGACCTGTACATGATGGGGCAGTTTAGCGGCGCCGCCGGCATCACCGCCGTGGGCAATGGCGCGCAGACGCTCTACATTATTACCGTGACGCTTGTGGGTCTGGCCATGGGAACGACGGTTATCGTCGGCCACGCCGTGGGCTCGCGCCGCTTCGACCGCGCCGAGACCGCCATCGGCAATACCATCACGCTGTTTATGGGCGTCTCGGTGGTACTGGCCGCTGTCCTGCTTGCATTGTGTCCGCAGATTGTGGCACTCATTGGCACGCCGGCCGAGGCAGTCGAAGGAACCGCCGCCTACCTGCGTATCTGCTTTGTCGGCATTCCGTTTATCGCCGCATACAACATTCTTTCGGCCATCTTTCGCGGGCTGGGCGATTCGCGCTCGCCCATGTACGTGATCGGCGTGGCGTGCATCATTAACATCGCGCTCGATTTTCTGTTTATCGGCCACATGGGGCTCGGCCCCGTGGGCGCGGCGCTCGGCACGGTGACCGCCCAGACGGCCAGCGTTGCCCTCGCGCTCGTGTGGCTTAAGAGCCGCCGCACGAACATCCACGTTAAGCGTAGCGACCTGCGCCCCCAGCCCGAGGTGCTCGGCAGCATTCTTAAGATCGGCGTGCCTGTGGCCGTGCAGGACGGCTGCATCCAGGTGGCGTTTATGTTTATCACCGTCATCGCCAACCATCGCGGCCTGGTCGACGCCGCCGCCGTGGGCCTGGTCGAAAAGATGATCAGCTTTTTGTTCATTGTGCCGAGCTCCATGGGCGCCACCGTCAGCGCGCTCACGGCGCAAAACGCCGGCGCGGGAAAGGGCAACCGTGCGCGTCAGGTACTCAAGGATGCCATGACCATCTCGGTGGTGTACGGCTGCCTGATCACGGTGCTGATGTGGCTGGTGGTGCCGGCGTTTATCGGCTTTTTTGCCAAGGACGCCGCGGTGGTCGCAGCCGGCACCGGCTATATGCGGAGCTATATTTTCGACGCGATCTTTGCCGGCATTCACATTTGCTTTAGCGGCTTTTTCGCTGCGTACGGCAAGAGCTACATCGGCTTTGCGCACAACGTGCTGGCCGTAGCGCTCATTCGCGTGCCTGGCGCATGGCTGCTGTCGAACGCCTATTCCGACACGCTGTTTCCCATGGGCATCGCCTCGCCGTGCGGGTCGATTCTTTCGGCAGCCATTTGCGTGGTGGCGTTTACCGTGCTCAACCGCCGCGGAACTTTTGACAAGCTGGCGGCGTAGCGAGGCGACGCAGGCCTAGCACCTCTCCCCTGTTTTACCGAAAGGAGCGGTCCTGTGACCGACATGCCAAGCGAACACACCGAGGGCCTGCTCCGCATTGGCGAGGTGGCGCGCTTGCTCAATTTGAGCGTGGGCACACTGCGCCATTACGAACAGATGGGGCTATTGGAGCCGGCATATGTCGATCCGGCGAGTGGGTACCGCTACTACGGATCCCGGCAGCTCTCTACCCTCAACACCATCGGCAACCTGCGCGTTCTCGACCTGCCGCTGGCGCAAATTCGCGAGTTTGTCACTACGCACGATATGGATTTGATGCAACGGCAACTGACCAAGCAACAGGAGTTAATTGAGCACAAGCGGCGTGAGCTGGAGCGCATGTCGCGCAAGATTGACCAGCGGCTTGCCTTGCTTCATGGCGCTTTGAATGCTGATCTCGACACCATTAGCGAAATCGAAGAACCCGAACTTCGCTGTGCCACGCTGCACGAGCGCGTCAATCCCACCGACGCCTATTCGCTGGGATGGCATATCCGCCAGCTTCAGCAGGGACAGCACGAAACCTTTGCCTATCTGGGCAATCTGGGTGTAGGTATCGCGCCCGAACGCCTGGCAGCCGGTGACTTTGACGGCTACGACGAGGTCTTTCTGCTGCTCGATGACACCGATGGGTACTTGGGCGACGTTGAGACGCGACCTGCCGCGCGCTGCCTGACCATAAGCTTCCGCGGCACGCACGGGCAAGCAGCCCCACGCTATGAGCAGCTGCTCAGCTATATGCGCGAACACAACCTGACGCCCGCCGGTCCATCGCGCGAGATCGCCCTGATCGATGACATCATCAGCGATGATCCGGCAACCTACGTGACGCAGATCACGGTGCCGGTCTCTCTAGGCTAGACCGAGCCTCGCCTCTAACTCGGTCAACGCCTCAAAGGCATCGCGAGATGCACCCGCCGCGCGCTCGCGCTCGGCAACGCAAATTCGCATCATTAAGCGCTCTTTTGCCTGCACTTGGGAATGCCTCGCGCGCCCTTCCACCTGCGAGCAATTGCGATTCTCGATATCCATTACGCCTCCGGCACCTCACCAGTAGCTAAGATCTGCTCGAGCGCGTCCTCGTCCAGCACGGGCACACCCAGCTGCTCGGCCTTGGTGAGCTTGGAGCCCGCTTTGGGACCGGCGACCAGATAGCTCGTCTTCTTTGAAACACTGCCCGAAACCTTGGCGCCGAGCACCTTGAGCGCCGCGCCCGCCTCGTCGCGCGTGCGGTTGACGAGCGCGCCCGTGAGCACGAAGGTCAGACCCGCGAGTGGCTGTGCGTCGGCAAGCTCGCCTGCCACGCCAGCGTCGGCTGCGGCTTGCGCGTGCGCAGCGCCCAAGTCGACCTCGAGCGACAGGCCCGCCTGGCGCAGGCGCTCCAGCACGGCAAGGTTTTCGGGCACGGCCAGGAACTGCTTGACGCTCGCCGCAATCTTGGGACCGATGCCCTCGCACTCGGCGATGTCCTCTTCGCTTGCCAAGATAAGCTTGTCAATCGACAGGAATCTCTCGGCAATGACCTCGCCCACACTCTTGCCCACATGGCGGATACCCAGGGCAAACAGCACGCGACCGAGCGGCTGGCTCTTGGACTTGTTGAGCTCGGCGATGATTTTCTCGGCCGTCTTGAGGCCCACCGGAATGGGATCGCCCTTCTTGACGCCCTTTTTGCTGTTGGAGCTGGCGTACACGCGGCCCGTGTCCAGACCTGCGATGTCGTCAACCGTGAGCTGGTAGAAGTCCGCGACATCGTGGATCAGGCCGGCGGCGATCATCTTGTCGACGATCTCATCGCCCAGGCCGTCGACGTCCATGCAGCCGCGACTCACCCAGTGGAGCAAGCGCTCCTTGAGCTGTGCGGGACAGTCGATGGACACGCAGCGGTAGGCAACCTCGCCGTCCTCGTGGACCACGGGGCTACCGCACACGGGGCAAACCTCGGGCATGTGCCAGTCAACGCTGTCGGCCGGGCGCTTATCGAGCACCGGGCCCACGACCTCGGGAATCACGTCGCCCGCCTTGTGCACGATAATGGTGTCGCCCTCGCGCACGTTTTTGCGACGGATCTCGTCGATATTGTGCAGCGTGGCGCGCGCGATGGTGGAGCCGGCGACCGTCACCGGGTCGAACTCGGCGACCGGCGTGAGCACACCGGTGCGGCCCACCTGGATGCGAATCTCGCGCAGGACGGTCTGCTTTTCCTCGGGCGGGAACTTAAAGGCAATAGCCCAGCGCGGTGCGCGAGCGGTAAAGCCCAAGTCGAGCTGCTGCTGGAAGCTGTCGACCTTTACGACCACACCGTCGATGTCGTAATCCAGGTCGCCGCGATGCTCGAGCGCCTGGGCACAGAACTCGTGGACCTCGGCCGGCGTGGCGCAGCGTGCCACGTTGGGGTTGACGCTAAAGCCGGCGCTACGCAGCCAGTCCAGAAACTCGCGCTGGCTGTGGACGTGCAGCGGATCAGTATCGGCGATGGCGTAGATAAAGGTGGCCAAATCGCGGCGCGCCGTGATCTTGGGGTCCTTTTGGCGCAGGCTGCCGGCGGCGGCGTTACGCGGGTTGGCGAAGGGGTCACGGCCCTCGGCATCGGCCTCGTCGTTCAGACGAACAAAGCTGCCCTTGGGCATATAGACCTCGCCGCGTACTTCGATGGTGCGCTCGCGGTCGGCGCCCATGTGGGCGAGCGCCGGCTCGGACAGGTGCATGGGCACATCCTTGATGGTGCGCACGTTGAGAGACACGTCCTCGCCCGTGGTGCCGTCGCCGCGTGTGGCCGCGCGCACGAAGGTTCCGTTTTGGTAGGTAAGCGCGACGCCCAAGCCGTCGATCTTAAGCTCGCAGGTATAGGTGACGCTGCCGGCACCGAGGGCATCCTCAGTGCGCTGGAGCCATGCGTCGAGCTCGTCAAGGTCCATGGCATCGTCCATGGAGTACATGCGTGCCATGTGCGTGACCGGCGTAAACTGCTCGCTCACGTAGCCGCCCACGCGCTGGGTATAGCTGTCGGGCGTTACCAGATCGGGGTAGGCCGCCTCGATTTCCTGCAGCTCAACGAGCATTTTGTCAAAGGCGGCGTCCGTGATCTCGGGCGCATCGAGCATGTAGTAGCGATAGGCGTGGTAATCGAGCTCGTGGCGCAGCTCGGCCGCGCGCGCTGCCGCCTGGGCATGGGCGTCGGTCGGTGCGGCGGCATCCGCGCTCGCGGGCGTTTCGGTATCGATGTCCACGCCGTCACCAAACAGGCTCGATTGCTCCATAGCGGCACTCCTTCGCTCGATTTCAAACGGATACTAGAGTACCACCGGTCACGATGGGGCCGAATAACCCTTTCGAACCGCACCGAATCGGCAGCGGCCGAACCGGGGTGGATCGCGCGATCAAACCGTGCCCTTGCCATTTCTACATGATCCGTTTTCCCGTCCCCAACGAATCAATAAGAAAAGAGGGCTGTCCCGCGTTGGCGGGACAGCCCCTCTGGCTTCGATATGTGCAATACGGTTCGTTAGAAACCCTGACCGTAGCCCTGACCCTGGCCCTGCTGGCCCAGCAGCTCCTCCAGATACTGGCGCAGCTGCTCGTCGGTAATACCGCCGTTGCCGGTGTCGGTCGCGCTGTCGTCCTGCTGCTGGTTCTGCAGCTCCTCGTCGGAGCCCAGCTCGACGGTGACCTTCTTCTCGTCCTTGCCGCGCATGAGCGTGATCTCGACCTTCTCGCCCACCTCGTGGCTGCGCAGCGCGATGATCAGGCCATCGGCGCTCGTGATCTCGTCGTCGCTCAGCTTGGTAATGACATCGCCCTCTTGGATGCCGGCCTTGGCGGCAGGACCGTCCTCGACGACGCTCGCCACGTACGCGCCGCTATCGGTGCTCAGCTTGTTGGTGCGGGCGTTGAGCGCATTGACGCTCGAAAGCGTGGCGCCCAGGTACGGGTGCACCGGCGTCTTACCGTCGATGATCTGGTCGGCAATGTTCTTAGCGTAGTTAACCGGAATGGCAAAGCCTACGCCCGAGCTGGAGCCCGAATAGCTCTCGATGAGCGAGTTGATGCCCACGAGCTCGCCGTTGTCGTTAACGAGCGCGCCGCCGGAGTTGCCCGGGTTGATGGCGGCATCGGTCTGGATCATGTTGGCATAGATGGTGTTACCGTTGGTAGAGCTCATGGCCGTGGAACGATACAGCGCCGACACAATGCCCGTGGAGACAGACTGCTCGTTGCCGAACGGCGAACCGATCGCCATGACCCACTCGCCCACGTTGAGCTTGGAGGAGTCACCAATCTCGATCGGCGTGAGCTTGGAGGCGTCGGCGTCCTTGAGCTTGATGACGGCCAGGTCGCTCGAGGCATCGTTGCCCACGAACTCGGCCTCGTAGGTGGTGCCGTCGTCCATGGTCACCACGTACTGGTCATAGCCATCGACCACGTGGTTGTTGGTGAGGATGTGACCCTCGGTATCGAGCACAACGCCCGAGCCGACGCTGCCCGAGTTGTCCGACTCGTCGGCAGACTGCGAAAGCGAGCCATTCTGGCTGCCGCTCGAAGTGGCGGTAATGGAAACCACGGAGGGCAGGGCCTTGGCAGAAACGGCCTCGGCCAGCGTGGTGTCCTCGGAATCAATCGTAATCTTTTGCGTCGATGAACCCGAAGCACCCGCCGTCACGGCATTCTTGCCACCGCCAATATTGAGCGTGCCGCTCATAATGAGCGCAATGACCAGCAGGGCGCCGCAGGCACAGCCGGCGAGTGCTGTAATAAAGATCGGCAGCTTTTTGGTCTTGGTCTTGACCACCGTGTGCTTGTTCACGACCCGCTGGCCACCCAGCGGCTGGCCGGTCTGCGTGTCGTAGGCCTGCACGTAGGGAATGTTGCTGTCGGCAGGCGTCGACTCCACCTGCACGCGCGGCTGCTGCTGGGTCTCGCCGGCGTTGCCCGCATCCTGGGGACGCTGGGAATCGTACTCGCTCATAGCTGCGATCCTTTCGTCAAATAACCAAAGGCCCGCCAAACATGTGGCGGGCCATCATTGTTCACGTTGAGTTGTACCCCAATATGCGGGCGTAAGTGTATGAGAACGCAATCTTTTAGGAAGGCTTAAGTTCTGTTGCAGATTCGAGAGGAACCCGCACCTGCGTCAAAACCACCACGAAGGTGCCTGTCCCCTTTGTAGTGGAAATCTAGTCCTTAAACAGATAGCCCACGCCGCGGACGGTGGTGATGTGTGCCGCGATCTGCGGGCCCACCTTGGAGCGGATGCGTCGAATGTGCACGTCGACGGTGCGCGTGCCGCCGCAGTACTCAAAGCCCCACACGCGGTGCAGCAGCACCTCGCGGCTGTAGGCGCGGTTGGGATGCGTCGCCAAAAAGCTCAGCAGCGAGTACTCCATCAGCGTCAGGTCGATGGGCTCGTTATCGAGCGTCACCTGGTAGGTAGCCAGGTTAATCTCGAGGTTATCGATATTGAGCACATCGTCGGCGGTGACGGTCTCCTCCTCGCCCATCAGGCGCTGCGCGCGAGCCTTGAGCTCGTTGGGCGTCGCCGTGGGGCACACAAAGTCGGCATGCGAATGATTCGGCAGGCGCAAGGTACCGAGCGCCTCGTCGTCGACGATCACCAGCATGGGGACACCGCCGCGATCGTCAAGCCACTTGGCAATCTGATCGATGCGGTCGCTGCGGATGCCATCGGAATCGAGGATCAGCAGGTCAAAATCGTGCGCCGCAGTCGGCGAATCGGGGGTAGCCAGGCTCACCTCGACACCCAGGGTGGTCGTCAAGCTGCGGGCAAACTCGTGGAAGCGCGTCGTGCGCGCCATGAACAGGGCACTCTTTTCGGACATATCGGCCTCCAAGGAAATGAGCTCAATCGTACTGGAACAAGCCAGCGCGATCAGGAGTTCGCCAGGTAGTGCTTGATCTCCCACTCGGTGATCGTGGACTCAAACTTATGCCATTCGTCGCGCTTCTTTTTGAGGAAGAAGCTGTGGATGTGCTCGCCGAGGGCATCCTTCATAAACTGCGAGTCCTCAAACACGTCGAGTGCCTCTTTGAGCGAGCGCGGCAGCGGCGTGTAGCCGGCCTCGAGCATCTGACGGTCGGTGAGCTTGAGCGTCTCGGCCGTTGCCTCGGGCGGGAGCTCCAGCTTGCGCTCGATGCCGTCCAGGCCAGCCGCCAGCGTGACGGCGTTGACCAGGTACGGGTTGGCCATGGGGTCGGGGCTGCGAAGCTCGATGCGCGTGGACAGCTGCTTGCCGGGCTTGTAGACCGGGATGCGGACCATACTCGCGCGGTTGCGCAGGCCCCACGTGGCGTACTGCGGCACGGAGTCGCCGCCGGTAGTAATGCGCTTGTAGGAGTTGACCGTGGGGTTGGTGATGGCGCTGATCTCGCGTGCGTGCGCCAAGATGCCGGCCATATAGTGCTTGGCGACGTCGGAGAGATGGTACTTATCGTCGTCCTCGCCCCAAAAGACGTTGTTGCCGTCGTGGTCGAATAGCGACTGGCACAGGAACATAGCACTACCGTCCTCGCCTGCCAACGGCTTGGGCATAAAGGAGGCGTGGCAACCGCTCTCGTAGGCCTGCTGCTTAATGATGAGTTTGGCCGTGGTGATGGCGTCGGACATGCTCAGGGCCTCGGCGTGGCGCAGGCTCATGCCGTGCTGCGAGCGGCCGGCGGCGTGGAAGGTGTACTCCACGGGCACGGACATCTTCTCGAGCGTGAGGACCGTGTTGCGGCGCAGGTCGCGAGCGGCATCGCTCACCGAAAGATCGAAGTAGCCCACGTTGTCGAGCGGCTCGGGGGTGTGCTCGTCGGGGAAGTAGTAGTACTCCAGCTCGGCGCCCACGTTAAGCAGATAGCCAGCCTTCTCGGCCTTGTGGAACATGCGGCGCAGGGCATCGCGCGGGTCGCCGGCAAATGGCTTGCGATCGGGAGTGCACACGTCGCAGAACACGCGGGCGACGCCGTTGTGGCTCGGGCGCCACGGCAAAATCTGGAAGGTCGAAGCATCGGGAAACGCCAGCATGTCAGCTTCCTCGGGCGTGGCAAAACCCTCGATGGCGGAGCCGTCAAAGCCGATACCCTCCTCAAAAGCGACCTCGAGGTCCTCGGGGCTAATGGCAAAGTTCTTGAGGCGGCCGAGAATGTCGACAAACCACAGACGCACAAAGCGGATGTCACGCTGCTCTACGGAGCGGAGTACGTAATCGATGTTCTGCTGGTTCATGTCGCTCCCCTTTCTTTCGGGCGGGTTTCGACTGGTCTATATCGCAGATACTATCGCAGAAAAATGTTTCCGCAGGGTTAAAGCGTATCAAGCGCTCAAAAAACGTGCGCGAACAGGCAGTTGCGAACGAGTGACTAGCGCGAGGTCGATGCGCGGTGCTCGATGTGGCCGGGGATCTCGATGCGTTTGGGCGCCAGCTTTGCGGCCTCGCCCACGGTGGTGGTAACGACGTCGATGCGCTCGGAGAGGCGCTCGACTACGCACTCGGCAATGGTAAGGGTGTCTTGCGCGGCCGCGGTGACGCCGCCAAAGAGCACGTGGTTCCAGGGGCAATCGTCAAACGTCGCGATTTTGAGACCAGCCGGCAACGAAGGTCCCAACTGTGCCAGCGCCTCGGTCAGACGCAGGAAAACCAGGCCGTTGACGGCAATGAGGCCGAGCTTTTTGCCGGCATAGTCGCGGATGGTCTCGTCCAAGCGACCAACGCCCGTGGCACCGCCATCGGCCAAGGTGACAACCTCGCCGGCAAGGCCGCGTCGCGACAGCTCGTCAGTAAAGGCCTTGGCGCGCTCGCGACGGACGGGGCTGTCGTCGCTTGCCTCGGTGAGCAGGCACAGGCGCTCGCTGCCCGCAGCAGCCAGGGCGTCTACCAACCCGGCGACCAGCTCACGGTTGTTAGATGTCACCAGATCGACACCGCCGTCGGCAACATCGCGGTCGAGCAGCACAACGGGCAGACGTCCCGCTGCCGCGGCGATCGCCTCGTCATTACCTCCGCAGGTGTTGACGACCAGGCCGTCCACGCCGGCATCGATAAGTCTGGTGAGCGACTCCGCTTCCTTAGCGGGGTCGTTGCCACTAATGGCCGTCATAAGCGAGCAGCCGCGCGCGGCGGCACTGGCGGAAAGTCCTTCGAGCATGGCGCTCGAGAACGGGTTGGCGATGTCGGCCAAAATCACGCCGATGAGGTTGGTGCGCGAGCTGCGCAGATTGCGCGCGGCGGCACGCGGGCGATAGCCGGTGCGCTCGATAACCGCCGCGATGCGAGCACGGGTTTCCTCGGTCATTTGCCCGGGGCGGTTATTGAGGTAGCGCGAGACCGTGGCCGGGCTCACACCCGCCTCGGCGGCAATGTCCTTGATTCTCATCTGCGCCATAGCGCACCCCGTTTCCCATTTGTCGGCGGTCTGAGCCATTTTAGGCATTTTTTTAAAAATCTCGGTTGCAAAACGCTGTAGGTGAGCAGCGTCGTTTTTGCGTCTCGAGCAGATGCGATGATGGGCTAGTTATTCGAGTCTTTAGGCAGCTCAAAATAGTCGGGATGTAAGGCGATAACCGGGCCCTGCTCCTCGGGCATCAGGTGCAAGTGCGTCTCTGCCAGATAACTCGCCGCATCGGTATCGCCCCTCTTAATGGCCTCGAGAATCCGGCGATGCTGCCGACGAATCGGCTCCCAATCCAGATCCTGCGACACCATACGCAACCAGTTGTATCGCTCAAAATGCGTGTTGACGCTCTTCATCCAATCCCACAACATGTGACGACCGGCAATCTCAAAACACGTCTCATGAAACAGGTTGTCCAGATCGAAAAAGCGACGCGTTTCGCCATGGTCGAGTGACTCAGACTCGGCAAGAATCTGCTCGAGCCGATGCTTTTGCTCAGGCGAGGCGGCCGAACAGCATTTAATAAGCACGCTTCTCTCGAGTTTCTCGCGCAAGAAACAGGCGTTCTCGGCGCGCTCCATGCTGATCTTAGAGACATAGGTGCCGCTTTTGGGACGCGTTTCCACCAGCTCCTGCTCACGCAGGCGCACAAAGGATTCGCGAATGGGCGTGCGCCCGATTCCCGTCTCCTTTTCCAGACCAATCGCCGAAAGGCGCGTGCCGGGTTTGAGCTCGGCATAGATGATCTTGGAGCGCAATGCGTTGTATGCCTGGTCTTGCAGGCTCTGATTATGCTGGTGTTGTTCCATAAAGCCCTCGGATGAAGCTCACGGTTTGTCGAATTTCACCACGTAATACTATCGCATCGACACGCCCCGGCTCCCAATCAGTCTTTTTGGGACGGGGCTCTTTTAGCTACCCTGGCCCGCAGATCGGCCCCCTTGTCACAAAAGTGGCCCATCTACCACGTTAACACGGATAGCCTCGGCCATACCGAAAACTGTGAAAACAAAACCGCAGGTAGACAGCTTGTCGATTTTCGAAAAAGCCGACTATGGTTGACCCCTGCGGCTTAAACGTAGTAGATAGGCCCTTTTCGTGGCGCAGCACTACTGCACCCCAAATTGGTACCTCGAGCCTGTTGTAAGTTGCTGTGAAATACGGACGGTTGATAATCAAGGCGCGCTATACGGCTTGCTATATCTCACTATACTTTGCTGTACGTCGCTATACTTTGCTATAACTTGACAATAATCGGCCCGTTACCATCCGGGATATAACGGACCCCAAGCCAACGCTGGCTTGGGGTCCGTCTTGTACCATGGCTCTTTTTGACTATGAGCGCTCGTATTTCGTGGCCCGCCCGGTTCCCTGCCTTACGATTGCATTCCGTTCAAGCAGAGATTCGAGTGCCGCCAACGTCCGCATGCGGCTCAGCCCCGTCTGTTTTTCAATCTCGCTTCGCGACATAATTCGACCGCCCGACAAGGCTTTGAGAACCTGGACCTCTTCCTCGGACCCTTCAAGGGCATCGGTAACGGGCAATGTGACGGCCACCATGCCGCCGCGAACATCAAAAATTGGTTGATTGACCGAATCGCGATAGGCACGTCTAATGCGCGCGATTCCCGTACCAAATTTCTCGATGTAATCCAGCTTTAAGAAGGCCTCTGCAACGATGGGGTTTCTGAGCACGGATATCTGCCCATACAGGTATTGTTCCGTCGTCAAACCGGCGGGCAGCGATCCAGGAGAGGTCACAACGACGCGATCATCGTACAGGGCAATTTGAACGTTCGCTCGAACGTCCCACGTCCGATGCACCAAAGCATTTGCGACAGCTTCGCGAAACGCCTCGAGAGGAATTCGATCGGTTTGGACGCGCTCCATCCCTTCGATACGCTCATAACGGTAGTAGCGTGCAAACATAGCTACCGCCCTGTCCACCTGCTCAATTGCGGATACATTTGTCGCCGCTTCGCGATCCAAGATCACATCCTCGGTATCACCAAAACGGACGCAATCGATGCCCGGAAAATCATTCTTATCCGCCAAAATCGCCGCAGCGTTGGTATAGCCGTCCTTGCCGAGCAAGCGAAGCGTGCGCATAATATCCGACGTTAGTTCAGAAATGCCGAGATGTTCAACACACTTATGCTCGAGCGTATGAAAACTCAAGTCCTGGCGAGCCGACGTGAGCGCGTCGAACGTTACGTTGCTGCCTTCGAGCGTCAGCCTGCCATACTCAAACCGGTCGACCTCCACTGTTGCCGAATCGTTTCGCCTGTAGGCCTTTCCCTTGCTTCGATAGGGTTTGTCCTGGCCCTCATAAACCGTAAGGATTACGGTCCCGTGTTTCTCATCGGGCTCGAGCGTGTAACGGGGAGCGGGGTCCAAGCTGTCATTAATCATGTTCTCGATGCGGAGACACTCTGCGACCGGATCCGCAAGGCCGACAGCCACGCCCTCGTCATCAACGCCAAACTCAATCTTGCCCGTCCCGTAGTTTGCATAGGCACTCACCGTTTTAAGAAACGTCGGCGTAACGCTTTCCTTATATTCGACTGTAGGGCTCTCTCTAACAACCATATGCACAACCTCTTCGTTTCGTACTATTCATGACCGTATTATAAGACGAAAACCGTTTGCGTACTGATTTATCCAAGACGTAAACGGTTTTCGTCTTGATTTGCGTACGGAATTAAGACGCATAATTTCGCTTTCGTATGGCTCAATATCGGACGCAGACTGTTTTCGCCTGTCAATACATCTGCAATCCAAACGAAACGAGCCCCGAGCTCGCATGAACTCGGGGCTCTTTGTGCCGCACATCTATGAGAGGAGCAATTCGATGCGTACGGGCGCTACTCCATGAAGCCGCCCTGGGATGGCGGCAACCTCGTCGAGGAGACCATCCGCGCTCACCGTGGCGTGGCCGACGCCATCGCCACGCGCAACCCCACCGTAGCGCACGACGCGATGTATTTGCATCTGGTGTACAACCGCAACATGATTGCGGAAGTCGCACAGACAAAAGACATTTAAGGCTCGACAATGATCTTTCTTTGATAAAACGCAAGCGGCGGCCGTCCCAAAACGGGGCGGCCGCCGTGTTTTGCTATCGACTGGCGCAATGGAATCAGGTTTACATGCATCAACTTGGTGCAAACTAACCTGACTCCCATGCACCAAGGGAGCGACTAGAGCTCGCAGGCGACCTTGTAGCCATCGCCGATGGCGTCGCGGATGTTGCCGCACTTGTTGGCGTCGCCCAGCACGTGGGTGGCAACACCGGCTGCAGCCAGGTCGTCGGCCAGCTTGGTATTGGGACGATAGCCCATGGCAAGCACCAGCGTATCGGCACCGGTGATGGTGTGGACCTCGCCGTCCTTTTCGTAGCTGATAGTGTCCTCGGTAATCTCGGTCACCTTGGCCTCGGTCAGCACGTGAACGCCCTTGGAGAGCATGCGCGTGATGAGCACCGCGCGACCGGCACCGCCCTCGTTGGCGGCGAGCGTCTTGGTCATCTCGATGACGGTGACATCGCGATTGGCCGGCGACAGGTCGTTGACCAGCGGGGCCAGGTAATCGGCCGTCTCGCAGCCAACGGTGCCGCCGCCCACGATGACGATCTTCTTGCCCGGGAAAGCCTTGCCACCCAGCAGGTCGTCAGCCGTCATAACCTGCTTAAAGCCCTGCATGAAAGCCGGAGCGATGGGCTCGGCGCCATAAGCCAGGACAACCTCGTAGCCGGCGTAGTCACGCTGAATGTCCTCGGCAGTAAGCTCGGTGCCAAAGACGCACTTCACGCCGGCCTCGGCCAGACGACGGTACTGATACTTGATCACGCGGGTGAGTTCCTGCTTTGCCGGCGGAACGGCTGCGATGCGCATCTCGCCACCCGGCTCATCCTGCTTGTCCACGAGCACCACGTTGTGGCCGCGCTTGGCGGCAATGTAGGCAGCCTCCATGCCCGCAGGACCGGCACCCACAACCAGCACGTTCTTAGCCTCGGCGGCAGGCTCGTAGCCGGCCTCGTCGCGCTCCACGTCCGGGTTAACGGTGCAGGAGATGCGCTTGCCAAACATAATGCCGTTCAGGCAGCGCAGGCAGCCAATGCAGGGGCGGATATCGTCGGCATTACCAGATGCGGCCTTATTGCAGAACTCGGCATCGCACAGATTGGCGCGGCCCATCATGCAGATATCGGCAGCGCCGTCCTCGATCAGCTCCTCGGCGATCCAGGCCTCGTTGATGCGGCCGACGGTGGCGACGGGAATGTTGACGTGCTTTTTGATCTCGCGCGAGCAGGCAGCGTGCGAGGCCTGCTGGGTACCGGCGGCGGGAATGGCGGAGCCGCGCTTGATGGTGGTGCCGCCCGAGACATGAATCATGTCGACGCCGGCCTTCTCCAGGCGGCGCGAAACGTAGATCATGTCGTTGAGGGTCAGGCCGCCATCGGTGTACTCGTCGCCCGAGATACGGACGTCGATGATAAAGTCCTTGCCGCAGCGCTCGCGAATCTCGGCGATGACCTCGAGCAAGAAGCGCATACGGGCGTCGAGCGAGCCGCCGTACTCATCGGTACGCTTGTTATAGAGCGGGGTCAAAAAGCCGCCGAGCATGCCGTGGGCGTGTGCCGCATGAACCTCGACGCCATCGACACCGGCCTTCTGCATACGCACGGCAGCGTCACCGAACTGATGCGTGAGCTCGTGGATCTCATCCACCGTAATGGGGCGCGGCGCCTCGCGGGCATAGGACGGACCCACAAAGGACGGAGCGATCAGGCGCGGCGTGCCCGGAATGTTAAAGGCCATGTAGGCGGGGTGGAAGAGCTGCGGCATGATCTTGCAGCCATACTCGTGGACGGCCGCGGCGAGTTTTTCCCAGCCGGGGATAAACGTGTCATCGTAGCAGCACATGTCACCCGGCAGATAGGTATAGGTGGGCTCGACCGTCACGACCTCGGTGATGATCAGGCCCACGCCGCCCTTGGCGCGGGCACGATAATGATCGACCAGATCGTCGGTCACATAGCCATGATCGGCAAGGTTGGTAGACACCGGCGGCATAAAGACGCGGTTCTTGACCTCGGTCGTACCGACCTTGATCGGGCTAAAGAGCATCGGGTAGGCGGAGGACTCCATACAGGCTTCCTTTCGTTTGAGCCGCTCGGCGGCAGTTGCTAACACACCTATCGTATCAGCAACTGCCGCATCCGCAGTCAAACATGCTCAAACGCCGGTCGGCTAATGAATACCGCGACCCAAGTCTTCGGCGATTTTGTCCACGCCCTTAAGTGCGGCGCACGTCTTTTTGTTGGAGCAATGCCCCGTGCAAACGCCACCCTGAGCGCAGTCGGCGCAGGTGCCCTTGCGGTAAATGCGCACGCATACCGCGACAAACGCAATACCGATAACAGCCAGTACAACAATATCGATAGGTGCCATAGCAAGCCTCCTCTAGTTAGCCATCACTTACTTTACCCCATTCTCCACCTACCAAAAAGGGACAGGTTTATTTTGGTCGGTTTTATCTGCGGAAACGCCACATCTCCCCCATCAAAAAGCCCGAGTGTCGCTGGGACACCCGGGCTCGTGGAAAGGGGTTAATCCTTATTCGGACTTAAGCGGAAACTGCGGCGGAGGCAGCGTTGGTCTCGTCCTCGTCGGTCCATGCATGCTTGGGCATGGGACGGAAGATCTGGAAGAGCATCGCAACCAGCAGCACGATGGCCACAATCGTCCAGATACCAAACTGTCCCAACACAAACAGGTTGTAGAACTGGTTGATGAACAGGCCGATTACCCAAGCAAAGGCGCACTCATAGCCGATGGCAATCGCAGTCCACTTGCCGGAATCCATCTGGTTGCGAATAGTACCTATGGCGGCAAAGCACGGAGCGCACAGCAGATTGAAAGCGCCAAAGGCAACGCAAGCGCCCATGGTCGGGAACATGCCGGCGAACGCGGTCCACAGGCTCGGGTCAGTCTCGCCGGCGTCGGCGACGGACAGCAGCGAACCGGCGGTTGCGACGACGTTCTCCTTAGCCACAAGGCCCGAGACGGTCAGCGCGGTTGCCTGCCAGGTGCTAAAGCCGAGCGGGGCGAAGATCCAGGCGACCAGGTTGCCCAGCATGGCAAGCACGGAGTAGTCCATGAACTCCTCGGGGATGCCGTCCATCGCAGGCAGGAAGCCAAAGGAACCGTTGTAGCTACCAAAGTTGGACAGGAACCAAACCACGACAGTGGACGCGAAGATGACCGTGCCGGCCTTCTTGATAAAGGCCCAGCAGCGCTCCCACACATGCAACGCCCAAGAGCGAATCGCCGGGAAGTGGTAGGCAGGAAGCTCCATAACAAACGGCGTCGGGCGACCGGCGAAGAGCTTGGTCTTCTTGAGCATGAGGCCCGAAGCAATGACGGCAAAGACACCCAGGAAGTAGAAGAGCGGGCTGATCCACGCGGCGGTGGTGGAAGAATCGCCGATGATGGAACCCATGAGCAGGGCGATAATCGGCAGCTTGGCGCCGCAGGGGATGAACGTGGTGGTCATGACCGTCATGCGGCGGTCCTTCTCGTTCTCGATGGTCTTGGTGGCCATGACGCCGGGGACGCCGCAGCCCGAGGACACGAGCATGGGGATGAAGGACTTACCGGACAGGCCGAAGCGGCGGAACACGCGGTCCATGATGAAGGCGACGCGGGCCATGTAGCCGCAGTCCTCCAGGAAGGACAGCATGACGAACAGCAGGAACATCTGCGGCACAAAGCCGAAGATGGCGCCCAGGCCGCCGACGATGCCGTCGCAGGCCAGCGAATCGACCAGACCGCCGTCCTCGGTGCCACCCGCCACAAGTGCGTCGTGGACCATGGTGGTAATACCCGGAACATACGGGCCATACTCCGCCGGATCAACCGAATCGGCAGCATCGCCCGCGGCCTCGACAGCTGCGTCGTAGGCGTCGCGACCCTGGCCGAGCACATACCAACCGTCGGTACCAAAGAGCTGGTCGTTGGTGAAGTCGGTCACCGTGCCGCCCAAGGTAGAAACGGCGATGTAGTACACGCAGAACATGATGACCACAAAGATCGGCAGGCCCAGGATACGGTTGGTAACCACGCGGTCGATCTTCTCGGAGGTGCTCATCTTTGCCGGAGCCTTGGTGAGGCACTCGTCAATGATGTGGGCAATCACGCCGTAACGCTCGCCGGTGATGATGGACTCGGCGTCGTCGTCGCAGTCCTGCTCGCACTGGGCGACCAGTTGCTCAACGCGAGCGGCCTTCTCCTTGGTGAGGTTGATGAGCTTGCAGGCGTCCGCATCACGCTCAAACAGCTTGACAGCGTAGTAGCGACGCTTGTTGGCGGGAACACTCGCCGGCAGGTTGTTTTCGATGTGGCCCAGAACGTCCTCGATGGAGGAATCGAACTTGTGCTCCGGCACCTGGCCCTTGGAAGCAGCGGACTTCTTGACCTGCTCGAAGAGCTCCTTGATACCCTTGTTCTTAAGGGCCGAGATCATCATGACCGGGCAACCGAGCTTCTTAGAGAGCTTGTCCGTGTCGATCTTATCGCCGTTCTTCTCGACCAAGTCGGCCATGTTGAGGGCAACGACCACGGACAGGCCGGTCTCGATAACCTGAAGCGCCAGGTACAGGTTACGCTCGAGGTTGGTGGCATCGACAACCTGGACGACGACATCGGGCTCGCCACTCATGAGGTAATCGCGCGAGCACTGCTCCTCGGGGCTGTAGGGGGAAAGCGAGTAGATGCCAGGGAGGTCCGTGATGGTAACGTTCTTGTCGCTTAGGAGCTTGGCTTCCTTTTTCTCAACCGTGACGCCGGGCCAGTTGCCAACGTAGCCGTTGGCGCCGGTGATCAGGTTGAAAAGCGTGGTCTTGCCGCAGTTGGGGTTACCCGCCAGCGCGACATGGATCTGAGAATCCGCCATTCAATCCTTCTTCCTTGTGTGCCTGCGCTGCTTTCTCCGCGCAAGCTGGATGATGTGCTTCAAAGTTGCAGCATTAAGTTAGAAATACCTAACTTTATCTGCAGAAATACACGTCGCGAGCCCTTACTGGACCTCGACGACGGCCGCCTCCTCCTTGCGGATGGAAAGCTCGTAGCCGCGCACGTTGATCTCGACCGGATCACCGAGCGGTGCAACCTTCACGACCTTGAACGAAGTGCCCTTGATGAGCCCCAGGTCCATAAGGTGGCGGCGAAGCGCACCCTCACCGTGAAGCTTGACGATGGTGGAGCTCTCGCCCACCTTAACGTCACCCAACGTCTTCATCCTCTTGTCCCCCTTTCGGTTTTTATGAAATGCTGCAGACTAACCGACGGTCATGATGTGCATGGCAACCTTGGAATCGATGCCAAAGCGTGCGCCCAGCACCGTGACGATGATATTGGCGCCACTCGAGCTCACCACGTGGATTTCGTTGCCCTCGACAAAGCCGAGGTCCTTGAGGTGGTGCTTCATGTCCTCATTGCCCTTTACACGAGACACGAGCACGGTTTCGCCCGCTTTTACCATCGAAAGCGGCATGGCCGGCATCTGCGGTCCGCAAGACATGAGTGGCTCCTAACGTCAGTTCGTCCTCAACATCGACGCGATAAAAGTTAACCACGTCTATGTTCGCTTTAGTAAACTAGCACGTGGTTAACTTTTTGGAAAGGGTCTCTATTCAGTTTTCGAAAAAGTTTCCTATACGAAACAAAAGAGGCACCGCAAAGACCATCTCTTTGCGGTGCCTTGTCATACCAATTTATGCAACAAAGGGGACAGTCCCCTTTGTTGCATTGTTGAGATTAGAGCGAGAGGTTTCTGATCGACGTGACGCAGGAGGCCTCATCCACGCCCGAAACGCGGAACACGATGTCCTCGCCGCACTCACCGTAGAGAGCCATGAGCCCCATGACATCGCGTCCATCCGTGCGGCGATCGCCGATACTGACCGACACGTCACTACGATGCTTGGCGATAATGTCATAGAGCAGCGCAACCGGGCGGGCATGCAATCCCAACGGATCTTTAATCGTCTTTGTAAACTCGACCATGTCCCCTCCCACGACATCGTACATTCGGCCGGCAAAACCCAGCCACGTGGTAGCTATTGTACCGTTAGATGCTTCTCGAGAGCTCCTCTGAACACCTCGTGGTCAAAAAGTGGCAAATATGAGTACTGTCACCAATTTAGTAGCAGCAAAATCGAGAGCAAATTGCCTAGCTTGAGCGATTCGAAGAGGTTGAAAGCCGTCAAACGCCCTTTAAAGGGAGTTAGATAAATCGATTTTGAGCCCATTTTCGCTCAGAGCAGGCCGAAAAATATGACACCTCTTTTGCAACAGTACTCATATTTAGCATTTTTTGACCACGGGGTCCAAAACCATGCCCCAAAAATCAGAACCACCCTTAAAAAGGGTGGTTTGCTCTTAGGGTATAACCCACGGGCCCCGGGCTCGCGTCTAAAGGCGCGGGCCCGGACTTCGTCCAGGCCTAGTGCATCTTGACCCGTGGCGCGCCGGTCGAACCGGCGGGGTCACCTCCTCTTGAAGGGGTCCTCGTACTCCTTCACGCTCAGCTTGTCCAGCGCGATGTCGTGGGACTCCTGCTCCCTGATGTACTTCGCGATCGTCGCCTCGTTCAGGCCGACCGTGGACACGTAGTAGCCCTCGGCCCAGAACTTCCTGT
>UQIN01000016.1 GCA_900541035.1 uncultured Collinsella sp.
GGCCACGCTCGACGACCTGCCCGCCGTGCCGCGCGCGATCGCGAGGACGCGCCGGCGCAGCACCGCGCTGCTGTGGGTGCTCGCCATCGTGGGGTCGCCGGTGTGGGCGCCGCTGCTCGTCGCCTTCGCCGCCGTGGCTCTCAGCGTCTACGTCTGCATCTGGGTGCTGGCATTCTGCGTGTGGGTCATCGCCGTGGCGCTCGGCGCCGTGGGCGCGGCGGCGCTCGCGCTCGCGGCGGCGGGCGTGACCGTCGGCCACGTGCCCTATGTGCTCGCGATGCTGGGCTGCGGCCTTGCCTTTATCGGGGCGGCACTCCTCGTGGGCGCGGGGGCCTGGGCGGCCTCCAAGCAGATTGCGCGCCTCTCGGCGCTCTGGGCGAGGAAGGTCGCCTCGCCCTTCTGGAAGGTCAAGGGCGAGAAGGACGACACTGCCGCGTACCTCGCGGCGTAGAAAGGAGCGAGTACCATGACCAGCGCGAAGAAGATCTACCTCGCCGTGGCGGGCGGACTCGTTGCCGCGGGCGTCGTCCTCGCGGGCATTGGCTTTATCGCCTCGGGCTTCGACCCGGCCGTATTCACGACCCAAATCGACATGCGTGACGACACCGTCGTCCTCGGCGGCGTCGAGGTGGGCGACCCCGAGGGCATCCCGTTCATCGGCCAGCTCGCAGATTTGGGCGAGGTCGACACTTCCGGCACCACCGCGTCCGAGTCCCCTGCTGCCCCGGGGGCACCCACCGCTCCCTAGGCATAGCGCGCCCGGACGCCCCGTCCGTGGGGCTGTTCAAGCCTGTGGAACCCGAACCTCAACCTCAACCCAACCGGCCTCAAGCCTGCGTCGATTCGCTCCCCGCCCTACGCGGGGCCCGTGACGCATACCCAAAATCCGTCCGAGGAGAAAGGAACGCAATGACGACAGCCATGCCCCTCCGCCTTTACGGGGTCCCGGTGGACGTATAGACGTTGAGGGTCATGGCCGCATTTGCGTGACCGAGAAGATAGGAGACGGTCTTCACGTTCACCCCTTGGGAGATAAGGCGCGTGGCGAACGTGTCGCGGAGGTCGTGGAACGTGGCTCGCTTTCCGGCAACCCCGATGAGGTTCATCGCCTTGGCGAGCGACGTGAAGTCTTTCGTGATGCGGTCGGGCGTGTAGAACGAATCTCCGTCTCCGAGGACATAGCGGTCCTCTCGCGCGCTTACCCCGAGAGAGCTCCTGAGGGAGCGCAGAGTATCGGCGAGCCCCTTCTCGAGGACGGCCTCCCGTTCGCCCGCCTCGGTCTTCGTGCCCTTGAGATAGGGCCTGCCATTCTACACCCCGACGGCGCGACCGACTCTGATTCTGTTGGCGACGAGGTCAACGTCGCCCCACCTGAGGCCAGCGACCTCCTCCCTTCTGAGCCCGGCGAGCAGCCCGAGGCGCGCCGCAACGCTCTGCTTGGTCGTGGGGGACGCGTCCAGGACGGATAAAAGCATCGAACGGCTCCTCTCGTCGAGCGCGTTCGGACGAGGCTTCCGACGCTTCGGCGGCTTGGTCGCCTTGTTGAAGGGGCTGCGATGGATATGGCCCATCTCGCAGGCGTAGTCCATAACCTGCTTGAAGAAGCGATGGTCCTTTGCAACGGTGTCGACGACGAGGCCGTCCGCGAGCAGGGCCACCTGCACGTCCATGACGTTCTCCGGCGCTATCTCTTCGATTGAGTAACCCTCGAGATAGCGTGCGAGATGCTTGATGGAACTGCGGTAGTTGGTTGCGGTGCTCGCCTCTATCTGCTGGGAGCGCTCGAGCTCGTCAGCGTAATCCAACATGTACGCAATGAGCTCGCAACTTGAGGCGCCGTCGCCGTCCTGCTCGATCAGCTCCCTTCTGATGTCCTCCATGATGAGGGTCGCGGCTCGGCGAGAGGTCGCTTCGAACGATCTGGTTACGATGCTCGAGCCGTTTCTGTCGGTCCGGCAGAAGCGTGCCTGCCAGTGCCCCTTGCTTCGCTCGCGCAGGCTTCCTTTCGAGTAAGTTGCCACTGAGACCAGCTTCCGAATGTCTGTCCAAATGAATGATGTCTGCTGTCCAAACGCTGTCCAAAATAGGTTTGGACTCACCGTAACGGACGGCCTGTCTGGAATCATAGGGAATCAGAAAAGCCGAGATAGACGGACCAATCGGACGCTCTGGATGCATGAAGTGTGAAGATTGACTCACTGGGAAACGCCTGTTGGCGGAGCGGCAGGGCGCTGACACGGAAGAGGTCAGAAGTTCAAATCTTCTAACGCCCACCAAATGTTCGCAGCTCAGAGGCTATGTCCTCTGGGCTGTTTTGTTTTGCCACCAAGCACGCCGCCAAATAAGCCGCCAAATATTGATCCAAGGTCTGTACGCGATGGTCTTCGCATCCCGTAGAGGTGCCGGCAGACTGCATACGTCCTGGCCGATCGTGACCGCAACATGTTGGTCAAGCATAATCTTTTGGATTCTTTTGGCGTGAGCGGCTTGGTTTTGGTAGGATTTGTCAGCGGCGCGGTTGAGGGGGTTTCAAAACTGCCGTGCAGGTAGTCGAGCTGATAACGTTTTAGCACTCTGCCAAGAGCCCTTCATTTTTAATGCGTTTGCAAAATGACTAATTGCTTTGACCTGCTGAAACACTATATGTTGTGTTTGACCTAAAAAAAGAATACAGGATATAGATGCCTCTTTGTCGTATGATAGATGGCGGACAGAGAACGAAGACCTTAACTGCCTCTTTTGAACGTGTCCTTGAGCCGCTTGATCGGCTTCTGGGAATGTCCGCATGGAGGCTTATGGTTTATCGAGAACACAGATTGCGCGACGGCGCCGCAAGACAGGGACAGGCCCTGCCGGGCATCGTTTGGCTCTGAAGCGCAATGAGGCTACGATGCGAAAGAGGCAAGAGGATGAAGATCATCAAGCGCAGCGGCACCGAGGTTGTCTTTGACATCGATAAGATCGTCAATGCCATCCGCGCCGCCAACTTGGAGGTCGAGGAGAGCTCTCGTCTAACCGACCGCCAGGTGGTTTACGCGGCACAAAACGTCGCCGAGGCATGCGAGAACGCGGGCCACACCGTTTCGGTCGAGGAGATCCAGGATTTGGTCGAGGACGAGATCATGCGTCTCGACTGCTACGAGGTTGCCCGCCACTACATCATCTATCGCTATGTTCAGAGCCTGAAGCGCCAGAAGAACACGACCGACGACAAGATTTTGTCGCTGATCGAGTGCAATAACGAAGAGGTCAAGCAGGAGAACTCTAACAAGAACCCGACCGTCAATTCCGTCCAGCGTGACTATATGGCCGGCGAGATTTCCAAGGACCTGACTCAGCGTGTGCTGCTGCCCCAGGAGATCGTGGATGCCCACAATGAGGGCCTGATCCACTTCCACGATTCCGACTACTTTGCCCAGCACATGCATAACTGCGACCTGGTGAACCTGGAGGACATGCTCCAGAACGGCACCGTTATCTCGGGCACGCTGATCGAGAAGCCGCACAGCTTCTCGACTGCCTGCAACATCGCGACGCAGATTATCGCCCAGGTTGCTTCCTCCCAGTACGGCGGCCAGTCTATTTCGCTGACCCATCTCGCCCCCTTTGTTGAGGTGAGCCGTCAAAAGATTCGCGGCGAGGTTGCCCGCGAGCTCGAGGAGCTCGGTGTTTCGGCATCTGCCGAAAAGGTCCGTGAGGTCGTTGAGGACCGTCTGCGTGACGAGATCCGTCGCGGCGTCCAGACGATTCAGTATCAGGTCGTGACCCTTATGACCACAAACGGCCAGGCGCCGTTTGTGACGGTCTTTATGTATCTCAACGAGGCTCGCTCAGCGCAGGAGAAGCACGACCTTGCCATGATTGTGGAGGAGACGCTTCGTCAGCGCTATGAGGGCGTTAAGAACGAAGCCGGTGTGTGGATTACCCCGGCATTCCCCAAGCTTATCTATGTACTCGAGGACGATAACGTTCACGAGAATTCCCCGTACTTCTACCTGACCCAGCTGGCTGCCAAGTGCACCGCCAAGCGCATGGTGCCCGACTACATCTCCGAGAAGAAGATGCGCGAGCTCAAGCTGTCTAAGGGCGAGACCGCCGGCAACGGCGATTGCTACACCTGCATGGGTTGCCGTAGTTTCCTGACGCCCGACCGTTCGGGCAACGGCTTTAACAATGTCGCCAACGCGCTGAACTATGACCCGACCAAGCCTAAGTACTATGGTCGCTTTAACCAGGGTGTTGTGACCATCAACCTGCCCGATGTCGCGCTGAGCTCGCATCAGGACATGGACAAGTTCTGGAAGATCTTCGATGAGCGCCTTGAGCTGTGCCATCGTGCCCTGCTGTGCCGTCATGAGCGCCTGATGGGCACGCTTTCGGATGCCGCGCCGATTCTTTGGCAGTACGGCGCCCTGGCGCGTCTGAAGAAGGGCGAGACGATCGATAAGCTGCTCGTGGGCGGCTATTCCACCATCAGCCTGGGGTATGCCGGCCTGTATGAGTGCGTCAAGTACATGACGGGCCACAGCCACACCGAGAAGGAGGGCACGCCCTTTGCCATGGCCGTCATGCAGCGCATGAACGACAAGTGCGCCGAGTGGAAGGCCGAAAGCGATATCGACTTCTCGCTGTACGGCACGCCGTTGGAGTCGACGACCTACAAGTTCGCCAAGTGCCTGCAGCGCCGTTTTGGCATTATCCCGGGCGTGACGGACAAGGGCTACATTACTAACAGCTATCATGTCCACGTTTCCGAGGAGATCGATGCCTTCGACAAGCTTAAGTTTGAGGGCATGTTCCAGCAGCTTTCGCCGGGCGGTGCTATCTCCTACGTTGAGGTTCCCAACATGCAGGACAACCTCAAGGCTGTCATTCGCGTGATGCAGTACATCTACGACAACATCATGTACGCCGAGCTCAACACCAAGAGCGACTACTGCCAGGTGTGCGGCTACGACGGTGAGATCAAGATTGTCGAGGATGACGGCAAGCTGGTGTGGGAGTGCCCCAACTGCGGCAACCGCGATCAGGAGAAGATGAACGTCGCTCGTCGTACGTGCGGCTACATCGGTACCCAGTTCTGGAACCAGGGTCGAACCGAGGAGATCCGCGACCGCGTGCTGCATCTCTAATACCGCTCCGGGGCTGAACCGAGAGGGCCGCTTGGGCATTTGCTCGCTATTTCGGACAGTCCTGCGCAAGACGAAGGCCACATTAAGTGGCCTTCTTTGCGTGCGGAACTCATATCGAGCAAAAGCCCAAGCGGCCCTCTCGGTTCAGCCAAGTTAACGTAGCTGAGATGCAGCGCGCGGTCTGCTCACTCCTCGAAGTTCTTAGCGGAAATAATTTGAGCTGCAGCTGCGATTTACTTGCGATGGCGGTTGAGCCGCAACCCAGTTTTTATTGGACCTCGAACCCTATGCTCGATGTTCGCTTCGTTCATTGAGTTACCCTTTGCATGAGGCCGGGACATATCGTCCCGCCCGCAGTTTCGCAGGCCGAAGGCCGAGAATGTTTGAGGACGGGATGATATGTCCCGGCCTCCCGGGAGAGTTACCTATGAACTACGCGAACATTAAGTATTTCGACATTGCTGATGGGGAAGGCGTCCGTACTTCTCTGTTTGTGAGCGGGTGCCGTCGTGGGTGCAAGAATTGCTTTAACTCTGTTGCGTGGGACTTTGCTGCGGGCGAGCCCTTTGATCGCGCCGTCGAGGACAAGATTATCGAGAGCCTCGACCATCCCTTTATCGATGGCCTGACGATTCTGGGTGGCGAGCCTATGGAGCCCGAGAATCAGGCGGGACTCGTTGATTTTGTCGAGCGTGTTCGCGCGGCCTATCCTGCGGGGTCGGGCAAGACCATTTGGTGCTTTACTGGCGACGTACTCGAGGAGCTTATGCCGGGCGGCCGTCATCATACCGAGGTGACGGACCGTATCCTGGCCTGCCTCGACATGTTGGTGGACGGTCCGTTCGTTCAGGATCTGTACGATATCTCGTTGCGCTTTAGGGGCTCGAGCAATCAGCGCGTGATCGATATGAACGCCACGCGTGCCCGTGCCGAGCGTGAGAACGTTGCGCTTTGCGACGCCGTGGAGCTTTGGCGTGATGATCCGGTCTATTCGACCCATACTATGTAGCTTGTGGCCGATGCCGGAGGGCGTGGTACCATAGCGCGAACGCAAAATCGGAAAAGTGAGGCCCAGATGGTCGATCAGGAAAAAGTCGAGGCCGCTATTAAGCTGTTGCTTGAGGGCATAGGCGAGGACCCAACTCGTGAGGGCCTGCTGGAGACCCCGGCGCGCGTTGCCCGTATGTATGGTGAGATCGCCGGCGGTATGGACCAGAGTGCTGAGGAGCACCTGTCCAAAACCTTTGCCGTCGCTTCGAACGATTTGGTTATCGAGCGCGACATCACGTTTTACTCGCTGTGCGAGCATCATCTGCTGCCGTTTTACGGCAAGGCTGCCATTGGTTATATCCCCAACGGCCGTGTCGCGGGGCTTTCTAAGCTTGCCCGCACGGTAGAAGTCTATGCCCGTCGTCTGCAGCTGCAGGAGCAGTTGTGCGCACAAGTTGCCGATGCCCTCATGGATTATCTCGCTCCCCAGGGAGCGATTGTGCTCATGGAAGCTGAGCATATGTGCATGACCATGCGCGGCGTGCAAAAGCCCGGCACCAAGACCGTGACGCTCGCTCGCCGCGGCGTCTTTGAGACCGACCCCGCGCTCGAAGAGCGTTTCTTTAGGATGCTGGGACGCTAACTATGAGAGTCGTCAACGACTTTACATCGAATACTGACGAGGGAACGCCGCGTCGCGGTTTTATGGCTTCGGGCCTGGCGCCTTTTGGCGTCATGCCTCGTATCGATTACATCTGTGCCAACGGCCTGTTCCGGCGCCACCTGGGCAACATTGCTCAGCTGGAATCGGGGCGCATCTTCTGCCGCCACGGTATCGACCATCTGCTCGATGTCGCTCGCATTATGTGGATTAAGAATCTCGAGGAAGATCTCGAGTTTGACCGCGAGGTCATCTACGCCACGGCACTTCTTCACGATATCGGCAAAGATGAACAGTATGAATCGGGTATATCCCATGATGTTGCAAGCGAACGCGTCGCTGATGCAATTCTCGGCGGCATGCCTGATGACGTGGCGTTTGAGCCGGCCGATGCCGCAGCCATTAAGACGGCCATTCTGGGCCATCGAAAGCTGCGCGTGAACAGCCAACCGCTTGAGCGTCTGCTCTATGCAGCCGACAAAGCGTCGCGCGCCTGCTTTGCATGCCCCGCGCGCAATGCTTGCAACTGGAGCGATGATAAAAAGAACCTGTCGATTCGCGTGTAGTTAGTTTGCGCGGTCGGGGTTCTAAACGAAGGAGACGATCGCGATGAGTAACAAAAAACTGCCCGAGAATGCAACCAAGACTGAAGGTGCCGAGCTCGCACGCCGTGGAAGGGGCGAAATATCCACCGCAACGGCGGTGCCCCACGTGAGCTATGACGATCTGCGCCATGCCGATCGCATTGCTATCGACGGTCTCGAGGTCTTTGCCAACCACGGCGTGTATCCCGAAGAGAACGCGCTGGGCCAGAAGTTCATCGTGTCCTTGGTGCTCTATGCCGACCTGCGTGCAGCGGGGGAGCACGATAACCTGGACGCCTCGATTGACTACGGCTCGGTGTGCCACGATGTCGATGGCTATCTGCGCGAGCATACGTTTAAACTCATCGAGGCGGCAGCCGAGGGTGTGGCCCAGATGCTGCTGCGTCGTTACCCCTTGCTGCTTGGCGTGCGTGTTAAGCTCGATAAGCCTTGGGCGCCCGTCGGTCTTCCCCTGGCAAGCTGCGGCGTCGAGATCGAGCGCGTGCGCTAACCGGTTCTAATACGTCTCTATGGGTGGCTGCTTGAGCCGCTGCGACAGCGCTCTATTGTTGGGGCAGTACCTGTCGAGCAGGGCGTGAAACCGCTGATTGTGGCTTGGCTCGAGCAAGTGGACGAGCTCGTGGGCGACAACCACGTCGAGACACTCGATGGGATAAGCGGCAAGTTCGCGTGCGATGCGAATGGCTCCGGTCTTGGGCGTGCATGATCCCCAGCGCGTTTTCATGCTGCGCACGGAGACGCGGGAAACGGCGACACTCATTGTGATTTCGTATGCGTGCACGATGTCGCGCAGCGCTGCGGTGACCTCGGTCGTATAAAGCTGGCTGATGTGGGCTTGGAGCTCGTCGGACGTTAGGCCGTCGAGGATTGCGCGCCGCTTGGCCTGTGGGCCTTCGTCCGATTCGTCGGTACCCATAAAGCTTGCGAAGGTGGCCTGCTTGGGCCGCGGCGCGGGTGATGCAAAGTTGTGATCGAGTGCATCCTGTACCGTGATGGGCTTGCCCCAAAGTGCAATGACGGACGAGGTGCTGAGCGGCTCTCGCGCCGTCGCCTGATGTTGCTCGCGCTTGGCAAGTCGGCTGACAATCCAGGTGCTGTTGCGCTTCACAAATGCCTCGATGCGCTCGCGGCTGGCGCCGAGCGGTGCGCTGGCGTGGACCTCACCGCTTGATGTGACGCGTAGGTTGAAGTTTTTGACGCGCTTTTTGGTAACGACGACGGAGATGGGCGTCCCATCCGGTCGGGATATGGAAATCGTAAATTGCTGCGTCAAAAGCGGTCCTTCAGATTGGGGACGGGCCGGCATGTCGACCGTTCGGCATGCCGGCCCGCTCAAGGGATGTGAAATTAATAACGCTCAAAGAAGGCAAGCGCGTTGTCGCTACAGAGCTTCTGCATCACGGTCTTGCCAAAATGCTTGGAAAGCATGTTCTGGAACTCGGGCATCATGCTGGCATCGGAGAGGAAAGCGGGCACCGTGGCACCGTCCCAGTCGCCGCCGAGCGCGATGACGTCCTCGCCGCCCAGGTCGAGCCAGTGCTCGATATGTGCCGCCAGCTGGTCGAAGGTGACGTCTGCGGCGGTCTTGTCGGTTGCGTCGTTGGATAGGAACTCGCTGCAGTAGTTGAGGCCGACGATACCGCCCATGTCGCGAATGGTGCGGAACTGGTCGTCGGTGAGGTTGCGCTTGACGCTGCAGACGGTGCGGGAGTTGGAGTGGCTGGCGACGAAGGGACGCGTGGCGTGGGCGACAACCTCGTCAAAGCACTCATCGTTGAGGTGGGAGACGTCGAGTACCATGCCGGCGTGCTCCATCTGCGCAAGCGCCTCGATGCCGGCGGCGGTGAGGCCGGCGTGGGTATCGTGTCCGCTCGCGAGCGGTCCCTGCGCGTTCCAGCTGAGTGACGACATAAGCACGCCCAAGCTCTTGAGCACCTCGATCAGTGCGGGGTCCTCGGCAAAGAACGTGGCGTTTTCGATGGTGTGGATGCAAGCGACTTTACCGTCCTTGAGCGCGGGGCGAATGTCTGCGGCGCTGCGTACGTTGACCATGCGGTCGTGGTTGAGCATTGCCTGGCCGCTCATATGCGCCATGATTTGCGCCTGGAAGCGCGCGGCGTGGGCGGTGGGAATCTCGTCGGGGACAAACGTGGCGAAGCACTGTGCCCACGGCGTGTTGCCGATCTTTGCGAGCGAGATGGCGCAGGCGTTGCCCTCGATGAGGTCGAAATCTTGCGGATGCGTTTCGTCGCCGGGGAAATAACCGTCGGTGCCGGCGGTAAAGCGCAGGTCGAGATCGAGCGTGGCCCAGCCGATGCGGTCGGCGGTGTCGCAGTGTAGGTCAAATACGGGATATGCCATGGTTCCTCCGGTTGCAGCGTTTCTTTGCAAACTGTCATTGAATTGTATGACTAGGGTATAGTTAGCGCCATATGTTCACGGCGGCCTGCGTTGTGCGCCGCCCTTATCACGGAGGTTACCATGTCCAACCAGGGCAAGAAGGTCAAGACCCATTATCGCGGCACGCTCGACGACGGCACGCAGTTCGATAGCTCCTACGATCGCGGCGAGCCGCTGGAGTTCACCTGCGGTGCCGGTCAGATGATCAAGGGCTTCGACGCCGCTGTTGTCGACATGCAGGTGGGCGAGAAGAAGACCGTGCACATTCCTGCTGCCGATGCCTACGGCGAGCACAATCCCGAGATGGTTCTGACCTTCCCGGCCGAGCAGGTTCCCAACATCGAGCAGATCGAGAAGGGCATGAAGCTCTTCCTGTCCACGCCGAGCGGTATGCCCGTCCCCGCCGTCGTCATTGACGTGACGCCCGAGGCCGTGACGCTCGACGCCAACCACGAGCTGGCCGGCAAGGACCTCAACTTTGATATCGAGCTCGTCGAGGTCGAGGGTTAGAGTATGCCTGAACGCTTGGTTTCGACGACATGTTTGGGAAATCTCAACGATCCGTCCTATGAACTCCTGCTTCGCCGGGAGCTGGGCGGTGTCTTTGAGGTCGATGAGCTACTGCTCGATTGGGACCAGGCCGATGTATGTGCGTTTGTGGGCGCGACGGAGCTGGGGCGCACGGTCGATGTTCGGCTGGATGCTGCCGACGGCGGTCGTCTTGCCGATGGCGACGTGCTCGCCATTGACCGTTCGGGCGTGGTGCCTGTGGCGGTTGTCGTGCGCCTGCGCAGCGCCGAGGTTTATTTGGTCGAAGTCGACCGCATGGATCCGATCGCGCTCGCGCATGCGTGCTGGGAGATCGGCAACATGCATGCGCCGCTCTTCCGGGGCGATTCGGACGAGCATACCGTGCGCATGTATACGCCGGTGCAGCCTGTTTTGGGCCGCATGCTCCGGGGTGTCGAGGGTGTTCGGCTCTCGGTGGTCACACGTGAGCTCGATGCCAGCCGACGCTTTGCGTCGAGTGCGGCGGATGCCGTTGTGAGTATGGCTCCAGACTTTACGATCGTAAAGAAGGCGCGCGGCTAAGCACGCATATGCGCAAGACGGGCTTTGAGGGGCGACCAATCAAGGTCCGTCTTGCTGTTGATAGGAGGCTTTGGGGGAACATATGGGTCTTGAGGGAATCAAGCTGATTGCATGCGATTTGGACGGCACGTTGCTGCATCCGGGGGAGCGCGAGCCGCGTTCCGAGGCTTTTAAGCTCATCGACGAGCTGCATCGTCGCGGCATCGTGTTTATGCCGGCGAGCGGTCGTCAATATGCGAGCTTGCGCTACCTGTTTGCCCCGGTGGCCGATGAGCTCGCCTATGTATGCGAAAACGGAGCCCTAGTGATGAGCGAGGGGCGTGCCGTTGTCAAGCGTTCCATGGAGCGTAGCCTTGCTATGGATATCGCGAATGCCGTGGTTGCGTATCCCCATGCCGACGTGACCCTTTCGTGTGAGGGACACCTCTACACCATGAGCGGCAACGATGCGTTCGTCGACCATTTGCGCTATGAGGTCCACTGCGATGTGGCGGTGGTCGACCGCCCCGAGGACATCGACGAGGACGTCATTAAGATTGCCTTCCAGACGCCCGAGGTGAATCAGCCGGCGGCGCTGGAGTATTTCGAGCGCCTCTTTAGCGACCGTGTCGACGTGATGACGTCGGGAACCGAATGGACGGACTTTATCGGCTTTGATTCGGGTAAGGGTTCCGCGCTTGCCGATTACGGTCGTGCCTTGGGTATTTCGCCCGATGAGATGATGGCATTTGGCGATAACGAAAACGATCGCGACATGCTCAACGTCGTGGGCCATCCCTATCTGATGGAGAACTGCAACCCCACAATGCGCGGCATCAACGACCGCGTCCGTTACGTGCGCACGGTCGAAGAAGAACTGCGCCGTCTGCTCGCCGAGTAGGTTTTCGCGACATACCTAGAAATCTACCTACAGTCGGGGCAGAGACCCTCGAAGATGGTGTAGTGCGACGTGACGTGCCAGCCGATTTGCTCGGACGCCTTGGCGTCGAGCTGGGCATCGAAGGGGAGCGGTACGTCGATGACGCGGCTGCACGAGGTGCAGATGATATGCGCATGCGGCTCGATCGTGCGATCGAAGCGGCTGCCGCCCGGCGTCTTGATGGAGAGAATCTCGCCGGCGTCGGCCAAGAGATTGAGGTTGCGGTAGACCGTGCCGCGGCTGATTTTGTCATCCTGCGCGCGCACGACGTTGTAGATTTCGTCGGCGGTGGGATGGTTATAGCTTTGGCGCACGGCGTCAAGAACCAGCTTTCGCTGCCTGGTATTCCTTCTTTGCACCGCCATGCGCCTCGCCTCTTTTCTATCAACGGTCGTAGGTAAATGATACCGTATTTAGCACACAATACTAATAACGAGGCGTGAAACCGTCTTCATTGGCAAGTGGGGTTCGGGCCTGGGCGTCTACGAGGCGAAAACGCGTTCCCATGCGCTCGTAGGAGGCATGAAGCGCCTCGAGATGAGATAGGATATTTGCCGGAGCTCCCTGTATCCCCATCTCGACTGAGCCGTCTTCCATGTTACGCACCCAGCCGGTGAGGGAGCGTGCCTGCGCGAGGTTGGTGTTGGTAAAGCGAAAACCAACGCCTTGGACTTGCCCCGCCCAGCGCAGGAAATAGCGCAGGGGAGTGTCTTGAGTGGCCTCGTCGCTTGCGAGCACAGTAAGTCTGCGGCGCAGCTCGAGCTCGACGTTTGATGGTTTTTGAGGTTCTCGACTGCCGCCGGTGACGCTGGAGAAGAACGTATCGAAGAGGCCCATCGCTATGCCTGCTTGCCTGCGTCGGCCGGGAAGGTAATGCCGGCCTGCTGGCGCACGGCATCCATGATGCGCAGCGAGACGAGTGTGACATCGCGGTAGTGGCCAAGCTCGTGACGTCCCGCCGGGGTCTCCCAAATCTCTTCCTTAACGTTATCGATGCCGCCGATGGCGGTGATAAAGTCTGTGAGTTCGTATTCCATAGTGTTGCTCGATTTGGGCAGGTCGAGCACGCGGCCGTTGTCGCCCTGTTCGCGCGGTGCCTCGGTCGCCGAGCCGCGTACGACGTCGCCGCGATAGTCGATGCGGACGTTGCGGGGCGTGGACAGATGGTCGATCTGGATAGTGCCACGCTCGCCTTCGATTTGCGAGGACAGCAGGTCATTCGTAATTTTGGAGTGCGCGAGCTCGACGGAGATCCGGCCACCGCCGTAGCTGGCGAGGATGGAACCGCAGCCGTCGATGGGGCCGTGCGTGAGCTGTCGCGTGGTGGGGTCGAGTAGAGTAGTCATGCTCGTAAGGCCGGAGGGCATGCCGAAAATCTCGACCATGGGCTCGACGGTGTAGACGCCAATGTCCATGAGGGAACCCGATGCCATATTGCAGTCGAAGATATTGGTGGCGCGTCCCGCGAGAATCTCGTTGTAGCGCGAGGAATATTTGCCAAAGCGCAATGAGGCGCGGCGGATGGGGGCGATCTCGCCCAGGGCGTCCTCGATGGCGTGGAAAGCGGGGTCGTGGAGGGGACGCATGGCCTCGAGGGCCACGACACCTGCTACCTCGGCAGCGCGGAAGACTTCCAGCGCCTGCGCTTCGGTGGCGCAGAAGGGCTTCTCGACGATGACATGCTTGCCACCGGCGATGCAGGCAAGGGCCTGCTCGTAGTGAAGTGCGTTAGGGCTGCCGATATAGACGGCGTCGACGTCGGCGGCTACCGCAAGCTCATCGAGTGACGTAAAGTTTCGCTCACCACCGCGCTCGGCGGTAAAGGCAGTACCGCGATTGGCGTCGCGTGAAAGCGTGCCCACAAACGCGGCTTGGTCGTTGGCGTTGACGACTTGGATAAAGTCGTCGGTGATCATGGATGTGCCGATGGTCGCGATGCGCAGCATACGTCCCCCTTGCGTTGTTTGGTCTACAGGATGAGTGTAGCGCGTGGGGATATAAAGCTGCGCGAAAACGCCGTTACAGGTCGCTCTCGTTAAAGCCGGTGTCGATATCGAGGTTACTGCCGTCGGCTGCCGTGGTGGCGAGCTCATCGCAGCGTTCGTTGAGCTCGTGACCGGCGTGACCCTTAACCCAGATGAACTCAACCTTGTGCTTGCTTTTGGCAGTGAGTAGGCGCTCCCACAGGTCGCGGTTCTTGACGGGCTGCTTGTTGGCGGTTTTCCATCCGCGCTTTTTCCAGCCGTCGATCCAGTGCTTGTTAAAGGCGTTGACGACGTACTGCGAATCGGAATGGACCTCGACCTCGCAGGGGCGGTTAAGTGCCTCGAGCGCCACGATAACGGCCATGAGCTCCATGCGGTTGTTGGTGGTCTTGGCGTAGCCGCGCGAAAGCTCGGAGGTAAAGGTCTTGCCGGCGGGGTTGGTGTATTTGAGCACGGCGCCGTAGCCGCCGCGTCCCGGATTTGATCGGGCCGAGCCGTCGGTATAGATGATGACCTTCACGGGCTTCCTTTCGTTGGGTACGTTTCGTGTGAGTGACCATTGTAGCGCCATGCCCGCCGGGGGCTAGCAATCTACGATTTCTACCCCGTCTTCCGACAGTTAGTTGGCATGGATGATGCGGTTGAGCTCGTCGAGGTATTGCTGCAAGAGGGGAGAGGGCTTGCGATCGTTATGCATGATGTAGCCTATGTGCATCGTTGGGGCGTCTGCTAACGGGATCGATGCCATACCCCATTGCATTTCATTGGAGAGGACACCGGTCGACAGGGTGTAACCGTTCGACGTGATAAGTAAGTTAGTAAGTGTTCCGCGGTCCGAGATTCGTATGTTGCGGTCGCAAGGGATATAGCTAAAAGGTTCCTCGGCGTAATAGAAGGAGTTCGAGGTGCCTTGCTCAAAGCTGTAGCGCGTATATGGTGTGAGGTCGGCAAGGGACAGCTGCGGGCGGCGGGCAAGCGGGTGGCGCTCGCTAACGAAGACGTGGACCGTCGCGTCGAATAGGGGATGGAAGCTCGCGCGCGCATCGGCAAAAGCCTTCTGCAGAACGCGGACGTTAAAGTCATCCAGATAGAGGATGCCGATGTCGCTGCGAAACGCGCGGACGTCATCGATGATCTGCGATGTGGTGGTCTCGCGCATGATGAACTCGAACTTGCTGTCGCGGCAGCGCTCGACCACGTTGACAAAGGCCTCGACCGAAAAGGCGTAGTGCTGGGCGGAGATGGCGAGGCGGGCTTGCGGGGTGCCGCCGTCCTCGTAGCGCGCCTCGAGCATGTCGGCCTGCTCTACGACCTGGCGCGCATAGCCCAAAAGCTCGGTGCCGTCGTTGGTGAGCGTGACGCCGCGGCTGGAGCGCGTAAAGATCTCCAGGTGGAGCTCCTGTTCCAGGCTTTTGACGGCGTTTGAGATGTTGGACTGAGCGGTATAGAGGCGCTGAGCTGCGGCGTTAATTGAGCCGGACTCTGCCACGGCAATCAGAAAACGAAGCTGCTGAAGGGTCATCGACGCCATCCTTTCGATTGCTATCTATAAAACCGATAACAGGTTAGCGCTTTTAAGTGATTGACCGAGCGAAACAATGCTCGTACTATTCAAAACACACAAAGGCGGTAGGTAATTAAACCAACCACAGAACCGGGATGCGAAAGGAGGCCCGCATATGAATTGCTTACCAAGACGAATGCCGGGCTCCTGTTTGCGCCCGTCGGCGTGATCAGGAGACAGCGACTTACTTCTCTCTAATTTATTAACTTTTGTTCGATCAAGGAGATCATCATGAGCCAGTTTATCAACAACCCCGAGCACACCTTTGGTTTCGATACCCTGCAGCTTCACGTTGGCCAGGAGAGTGCCGATCCTGCATCCGACTCCCGCGCCGTGCCTATCTACCAGACCACGAGCTATGTGTTCCGCAACTCCCAGCACGCCGCCGACCGCTTTGGTCTTGCCGACGCCGGTAACATCTACGGCCGTCTGACCAACTCCACCCAGGGCGTCTTCGAGGACCGTATCGCCGCACTCGAGGGTGGCGTGGCAGGTCTCGCCGTCGCCTCCGGTGCTGCTGCTATCACCTATACCCTGCAGGCTCTTGCCCAGGCCGGTGACCACGTGGTGGCTCAAAAGACCATCTACGGCGGTTCCTACAACCTGCTGGAGCACACACTCTCCCAGTTTGGTGTCGAGACCACCTTCGTCGATGCCCACAACCTGGACGAGGTCGAGGGCGCCATCAAGGACAACACCACAGTCATCTATCTCGAGACGCTCGGTAACCCCAACTCCGATATTCCCAACATCGACGCCATCTCCGAGGTCGCCAAGAAGCATGGCCTGCCGGTCGTCGTCGATAACACCTTCGGCACTCCGTATCTGTTCCGTCCGCTGGAGCATGGCGCCAACATCGTCGTTCACTCCGCAACTAAGTTCATTGGCGGCCACGGTACCTCGCTGGGCGGTGTGATTGTCGATGGCGGCAACTTCGATTGGAAGGCGAGCGGCAAGTATGCGCAGATCGCCGAGCCCAACCCCTCCTACCATGGCGTCTCGTTTGCCGAGGCCGCCGGCCCTGCCGCCTTCGCGACCTATGTCCGCGCCATCCTGCTGCGTGACGAGGGCGCTTGCATCAGCCCGTTTAACGCCTGGATCTTGCTCCAGGGCACCGAGACCCTGTCGCTGCGTGTCGACCGCCATGTCGAGAACACCAAGAAGGTCGTTGAGTTCCTGGTTGGCGACAGCCACGTCGCCAAGGTGAACCACCCGAGCCTGTCTGAGCACCCCGATCACGAGCTCTATCAGAAGTACTTCTCCAACGGTGGTGCCTCGATCTTTACCTTTGAGATTAAGGGTGGCCAGGAGGCAGCTTGGAAGTTCATCGATCATCTGCAGGTCTTCTCGCTGCTCGCCAACGTGGCCGACGTCAAGTCGCTCGTCGTGCACCCGGCTACGACTACGCACTCCCAGCTCTCTGCCGAGGAGCTCGCCGAGCAGAACATTACGTCCTCCACGATCCGTCTTTCCATCGGTACCGAGAACGCCGAGGACATCATTTGGGATCTGAAGCAGGCCTTCGCCGCGCTGGACGAGTAAGGCGACTTGTGCAAGGACCCCTTGCGATTCGATAGGTATAACTGCATAAAATGCCTGCTCAAGGCGCCTGTGCGAACAATGGTTGCGCAGGCGCCTTTTTTGCATAGGCAGGGCGCAAAAACAGGGTTTTTGACATGCTTTATGCATTCGAGTTGTGGAAAACTCCTGTTGAGAGGATGTGAGTTTTACGCAATTGACGTGCGCCTTTTGAGTAAAACCGCAGGTCGCGATTTGCTCGGGGTACTATGCAGCGCGATCGAATCACACGCAGCTCAAACGCAGCAAAAACGCACTACGGAGGTTTCCAGCTACATGAGGATCGATTCACGAAAACCGAAAGCCGCTGCCCTTTCTGCCGCTCTGACCGTGGCACTTTTGGTGGGCGCCGGCGCAACTGATGCCCACGCGGCAACACTGTCCGATACAGTCGGATCAACGCCCTCCGAGACGACGCTGGTACAGCCCGTTGATTATCGCGGCGATGGTTATGGCTCTATGCAGGAGTGGAACGCCTCGATGGAGACCAAGCGCGATTCCCTTGAAATGCGCGCTCAGATTATCCTAAACATGTATGGTGACTATGCCACCGATGACGAGCGCGCTGTGCTGCAGGGTTGTATCGATGGTGCGGGCAGCCTTTTGACGATGGGGGAGGTCGACGCGAAGTCGACCGAGCTCGATGAGCTGCGCACTGCGCTTGAGAATGCCAAACGCGAAGCGCTCGAGGCCGCTGCCGCCGAGGCGGAGGCTGCCGAGGCCGCCCAGGCTTCGTACTACAACGCCGGTTACACTCCGTCCTACGCGTCTGCCGCGTCCTACGCGAACAGATCGGGCCTGACGCGCTCTGCGGGTGTCAATAACTACAACGGGCGCCGTGAGACCTATTACAGCAGCAATGTGCTTTATCACTATCGCACGGGCGAATGGACTCAGGATTCTGAGGGCTTCTGGCGCGATTCCGACGGCTATTACGTTGTTGCCGCGGGCGATATGGCCCAGGGCTCGACCTTTACGGGCTCCAAGGGTGATTGCAAGGTCTATGACTCCGGCTGCGCTGCCGGAACCACCGATTACTACACTGGTTGGTAATTTTTCTGCATCACGGATATTTGGCGGACGGGCGTCTTTACCGAGCTTTAGGGCAACGTAAGGACGTCCGTTCTATGTATGCGTTTGAGTTAACAGAGCCCTTACCGTGGCGGTACGCTGGGCGTATGGATGCGGGGCACACTGGTTCTTGAGAAATAAGGTCTTTCTCTTGGAGGAAGTGGTCTTGTGAATGCTCGAGATATCGCCGTTGCCGCCGTCGCGTTGATGCTTGGCTGCCTTGGTCCCACGGCCGCGCTCGTCGCGGGCATTCAGGGGACATGCGGGGCTGCTCCTATCGTGGTCGGCGCGCTGATCGCGGCCACGCTGCTGGGAAGTGCAGGCGTGGTTCTTTGCCGCGACGATGAGGACGAGGTGCCGGGGTCGCAACGCTAACTGTTGTGAGATCGGCCGCCGGTCATAGACGAAGATGAAGGCCGCCGCAGGGGAAAGGTTCCCTTGCGGCGGTTTTGCTGTTAAGGCTGTTGAATGCGGCGCGTCGGCGCTACCAGCTTTTCTCGATATCGCGGATGCGCCGATAGAGCCACTCGTTTTGCGGTGCCTGGATATCGTGTTTGGCTGCGAGGCGGCAGATGGTGCCCGCGAACTCATCAACCTCGGTTTTGCGCCTTGCGATGCGGTCTTGAGACATCGAGGGCATACCGGCGGGGTCGATTCCCTCGATGAGGTGCACCATTTGCGTCAGGTCTGCCTCGGTCAGTTCAACGCCCTCGGCGTTGGCGACCGCAAGCGTTTCGCGCATGGCGGAAACAAAGCAGCGACGCTGCTCGGAGCCCGGCTCCGTGGCGCTTCCGTAGGTCCCGCCGTAGGCCATGCAGGTCTGGTTGATGCCGTCGTTGAGCATGAGTTTGGCCCACATGCGGTGGGCGATGTCGTCCTCGACGGTATGGGCGATGCCGCAGCGCGTATAGAGCTCGTCGATTGCGGTGATGGTTGCGGGGTTCGTGCCGGCCGCCGCGCCAAAGCGGATTTCGCCCGCATTGGTAAAGGTGAGCGCGCCGTTGAGAAACACGGCGTCCATGCCCTGGCAGATACCAAGAACGGTATGCTCCCAGCCAAAGCGTTCGGCAATCTTTTGCTCGCTCGTAATGCCGTTGCACAGCGAGGCGATGAGCGTGTTGGGTCCCACGACGCGCTCCATAGTCTTGAGTGCTTGGTCGAGACCGGTGGTCTTGACTGTCAGGATGACCAGATCGGCGGGCGTCGCCTCGCTGGCACGGACGGACGTGAGATCGCAGGGCTTGCCGTTGACGGTGAGCGCGTCGTTCGCGTGACGCTCAAAACGGGTGTCATCCATAACGTATTCGACGGCGTCATTGCCGAGGGCCTTGGCAATCATGCTGCCGTAGAGCAGGCCGACGCCGCCCTTGCCGATAAAGGCGACCTTGTTGATCTGCATGTGAATCATCTCCCCATGTAAAAGGCGCCCGCGTAAGGGGCGCCTGATGGATTGTATGCTGCCAGGGTGATTGGTGGGTGCGCGGGGCGGCTGTTATAAAAAAGAAACGTTTGCCTGGACGCTACGCTGCAGGGCAGACCGCAAAGACATGCGCGTGGTCATGCCCGGCTCCTTTCATCGGGCTTTTTGCTGATGTTAAAGCGGTGCCGTGACGGCTCGATTTCTGCTGCGTTACGATACGTTCTCAATTGCGATTCCGATGTGTTTCGATGACGTGACGGGTTTGTTTCGCCTTGTCAGGGCTTCGATGGGAGGGGAGGGGCCGTGCAATACCGCGTTGACCCTAAAAGTGGTAACCGAATATCCGCTCTGGGTCTGGGCTGCATGAGGTTTCCCGGTGCGCCGGGACGTCCGGATGCGAAGACAGCCGATGCCATCATTTCCCGTGCGGTGGAGCAGGGGATTAACTACCTGGACACGGCCTATCTCTATCCCGGCAACGAGGCGTGCGTGGGTGCGTCGCTTGAGCGCCTGGGCTTGCGCGACCAGGTTTTGCTCGCAACCAAGCTGCCGCATGCTTCGTGCAAATGCGCGGAGGATTTCGACCGGTTCTTCGACGAGCAACTGCGCCGCCTACGGACTGACCATATCGACTATTACCTCATGCACAACATTACCTCGCCCGCCCAGTGGGAACGTGTGGTGGCGTTGGGCATCGAGGACTGGATCGCGCAGCAAAAGGCTGCAGGGCGTATTCGTCAGATAGGCTTTTCGTACCACGGCAGCGCGGCGGACTTCCTTACGATGCTCGATGCGTATGAGTGGGACTTTTGCCAGATCCAGTACAACTACGCTGGAGAACGATATCAGGCGGGAACGGCGGGGCTCATGGCCGCCGCCGAGCGCGGGCTCGCGGTGTTTGTGATGGAGCCGCTTTTGGGCGGACGCTTGGCAGGCAAATTGCCTCCGCGGGCGCGCGCTGTTCTCGATGGTGCATGCGATCGGCATTTGCATACGCCTGCCGCTTGGGGGCTCTCGTGGGTGTGGAATCATCCCCAGGTGACCATGTTGCTTTCGGGTATGACCGATACCGCGCAGGTGGACGAGAATTCGTCACTGGCAGACCTCGCGTTGCCGAATTCGATGACGGCCAACCAGCTCGACACGATTGCGCGCGTGTTGATGGAGTTTGAGAAATCGAACCGTGTGCCCTGCACGGGATGCGGCTATTGCATGCCGTGCCCTAAAGGCATCAATATCCCTGGATGTTTTGCCGCCTACAACGCAAGCTATGCGCACAGCTGGTTTACGGGGCTGTCTCAATACTTTACGGCGAGCGCGGTGCGCACAAGCGAGCCCAAGTTGGTGAGCAATTGCGTCAAATGCGGCAAATGCGCGCGGCACTGCCCGCAGCACATCGATATTCCCGAGCGTCTCGACGATGTGCGCCGACGTTTCCAGCCTGGTCCCGTGACGGCGGTGCTTAAGGCCTTCGGCAAAACGCGCTCCTCATGACCCTTTTATAACTTGCGGTGGAATAGTTCCTGTTTGCGGCAGAATAGGGGCCAAACAGGAACTATTTCACCGCAACTGAAGGGGGCTGTCGTGGGTCATCGAGATTCATGTGATGATTTGCGTGAGGTTCGTTGGGGCGTTTTGGGCGCTGGGCGCATTTCGCATCGATTTGCATCGTCGCTCAAGGAGGTGGACGGGGCACGGCTTGTGGCTGCCGCCGGTCGCACTCCTTCGCATGTTGAGGAGTTTTGCAGGGCGTTTTCGATTGATGCCGTGCACAGTTATGCCACAGCTGACGATAACGGCGATGCGGCTTATGATGCGTTGATTGCCGACCCCGATGTCGACGTAATCTACTTGGCTCTTCCGCATGGCATGCATGCGCATTGGGTCTGTCGGGCACTACGCGCGGGAAAGGCCGTGCTGTGCGAAAAGCCGGCCGTTTTGAATGAAGAAGAGGCCCATGCGATCGCCTCCGTTTCCCGTGAGCGCGGCGTGCTGTTTATGGAGGCGATGAAGAATCGGTTTTGCCCGATGCGCACTCGCGTGAAGGACTTGCTTGCGTCGGGTGAGCTCGGCCGTATCGTTTCGATCGAAAGCGTGCAAAAACTTGATTATGGTGAGCCCCCTTCGAGTTATCTGCTCGACCCGTTGCAGGGTGGCTGTCTATATGACATGGGCTGCTATGCGGTCGGGTGGTTTGATGATCTGCTTGCGGGTGCGTGCGATGTTTCGTCTCGTGAAGTTTGCTGGCGTGACGTATCGGACGGCCGCGTTGATTGGGTCGACGAGATTCGTATGAGCGTCGGCGGCATACCCATTCATATGGCGTGCGACGGCAAAGCTGCATATGAAAGCCGCTTAACGATTGACTGCGAGCGAGGCTCGTTGGAAATCGAGCGCCTCCATCGTCCCGAGCTCGCCTATGTGAAGTACTCCGACGGACGAATGCTCGAAATAAATGCCCCGTTTGAGGTCGATGATTTCTACGGCGAAATCCAGCATGCGACCCAGCTCATCCGGGCGGGGAAACTCGAGAGTCCCGTCATGCCCCTTGCCGCCACACAGCGCTGTGCGCACATCATCGATGCGATTCGCTTGAAACTTTAGGGCGTGGGGGCATGGCGCCAGCGCTTGGAATGCCTGGAGGCCTTTGCTCCTGATGCCCCTTTTATAACTTGCGGTGGAATACGGTCTGTTTGCGCCAAAATAAGGCACCAATAGACCGTATTTCACCGCAACTGATGAAGGGGAGTTGGAGATGCTGACGATCGGATGTCATCTTTCGACGACGAAGGGCTATCGGGCAATGGGGGAGACGGCGTTGTCCATTGGCGCCAATACCTTTGCGTTCTTTACGCGCAACCCGCGCGGTGGCAAGGCAAAAGACCTTGACATGGATGACGTGGCGGCTCTGCGCGAGCTTATGTCGCAAAACGACTTTGGACCGCTGGTGGCGCATGCCCCGTATACCTACAACCCCTGTTCTGCCAAAGAGCGGGCGCGCGAGTTCGCCTTGGAGGCTATGGCAGAGGACCTGCGGCGCATGGAGGCGCTGCCCGGCAACTACTACAACTTCCATCCCGGTGCGCATGTGGGGCAGGGCTCCGACGCCGGCATTCAGATGATTGTCGATGCCCTGTGTCAGGTGATGTTTGAGGGCCAGCAGACGACGGTGCTGCTCGAGACCATGTCGGGCAAGGGCACCGAGGTGGGCCGCAGCTTTGAGGAACTGGCGCTCATCATTGAGGGTGTTGCCGGCAAACGCCCCGAGCTGTCGGCCAAGCTGGGCGTTTGCCTAGACACCTGCCATGTGAGCGATGCCGGCTACGACATCATCCATGATCTGGACGGCGTACTCGACGAGTTCGACCGCGTGGTGGGTATCGATCGCTTGCATGCCGTACACATCAACGATTCGAAGAACCCTTGTGGCGCCCATAAAGATCGTCACGAGTGCATCGGCAAGGGATACCTTGGCAGCGAGGAATTTGGTGGCGGTATGCAGGTTATGCAGAATATTGTATCGAATGGCCACTTGCGTTCGCTGCCGTTTATTTTGGAGACTCCGAACGAACTTGCAGGTTATGCAGCTGAAATTAGACTATTAAGGTCATTGCAGCAGTAATGACTGTCACAAAGTAGAGTATTCCATTCACGTTATGGGTTTGTTTCAATCAGTTTTCTCATTGCAGATTCGTAATTCCGGGTGCATAATAGCCAACAGTTTTTGCAGACCTCTGAATCAAACGAGGTCACCGGAAGGAGACTGATTATGAAGCTGAAGAAGCTTGGCGCATTTGCCGCCACGGGTGCTATGGCACTCGCCCTTGCTCTGACGGGCTGCGGTTCGTCCAACGCCACCTCTGGTTCTGATGCCGGTCCCAGCAGCTCTGACGACGCTAAGGTCGAGAAGGTCGACGGCTCCAAGGAGTACGCGCTCGTCAAGGACGGCACGCTGACCGTCGGCACCTCTGCCGAGTACGCGCCGTTTGAGTACAAGGATGACAACGGCGACTACCAGGGCTTTGACCTTGAGCTCATCAAGGCTATCGGTGACAAGCTGGGTCTGGATGTCGAGTACGTCAACAATGACTTTGACACGCTGGTTCCGGGCGTCGCTTCGGGCGCCAAGTATGACGTTTCCATCGCGGCTATCACCGACACGCCCGAGCGTGAGAAGGAAGTCACTTTCTCTGATTCCTACTACATGGACGATCAGGCTATCGTGACCAAGGTCGATAACACCGACATCACGGCCGACAACTACAGCGAGAAGCTCAACAACGCCGACGCTACCATCATCGTCCAGTCTGGCTCGACCGCCGAGGCCTTTGCCCAGGAGAACTTCCCCAAGGCCAAGATCGTCCCCTACAAGGACGCCACCGAGTGCTTCAGCGCCCTGCAGTCCGATAAGGGCGACGCCGTAGTCACCAACCGCTCCGTTGCCAGCCAGCTGACCGCCGAGCAGTTCAACACCTGCCAGACCATCAAGCAGATCAGCACCGGCGAGGAGTACGCCATCGCCATCAACCAGGGCAACACCAAGCTCAAGGACGACATCAACCAGGCTATCAAGGACCTGACCGACGACGGTACCGTCGACGCCCTCATGGCTAAGTACAATATCAAGTAAAATAACTACTTGATTGCGCGCGGGCCCTTTCCGTTTTGGCGGAAAGGGCCTTTGCGCTTCTCTTGACGGAGAGCGTTTCCGTCTCGTTTTGCCGGCAACTTCTACGATAGGAGCCACCTTGTCTCGACTGAACAAAGGGGCCGCGGAGCAGCGTTTTCCACTGCCCTCGATGCTCCAAAAGCTGGCCTGTGCCCTGGCTGTGGCGCTCGCCCTGGTATGCGCGGGGGCCTGCGTGCCCACGACCGCCCAGGCGCTTGAGACCGCAAAGATTACCGCCCGACCCAATACCGGTTCGGGTAGCGATGTGGTCGGCGGCACCGAGACGCGCATCACCTGGGAGGTCCAGGCCGATGCCGACGAGGAGCTGAGCGGTCTTTCGCTGACGTTTGTCGACGGCACGACGTTTGGTACCGATGACACGCGATTGACGATGCTCTCGGGCGAGGACCTCATGGATCGTACGCCCATGAAGCCCACGTGCAAGGCTGACGGCCAGACGCTCAAGATTGACTTTGGCGAGACGGCGCCTGCCGGCGGCTATTTCCGCGTCGAGGTTTACGGTGTGACGTTTCCCGTCGAGGGCGGCGATGAGGCCTTTAGCGGCACCTATACGCTCGCCGACGGTTCGACCAAGAAGATCTCCAAGATTCCGTCGGTGGAGATCAAGGGCGTGACGGTCTTCGATAACTTCCTGGCCGACCTTAAGGAGCAGCCGTGGGTCGAGGCGTGGAACTCCAATATGTTCCTGCGCTTGTTCCTGAACCCGGTCATTTTGGTCCAGAGCCTGCCGATCGTCTTCAAGGGCTTCCTTATGTCGCTTTCGATCGTGCTCGTGGCGTTTCCGCTGGCAATTCCCTTTGGCTTTGCCCTGTCGCTTATGCGCATCTCCAAGTCGCGCATCCTGCGCTGCCTCGCCGGCATCTACGTGAATATCATTCGCGGTACGCCGGCGTTCCTGCAGATCTATATCGCGTTCTTCGGTCTGCCGTTGGCCGGCGTCAAGGTGGACGACTATGTTTTGGGCGTTATCGTCATGGCCATGAACTCGTCTGCGTACCTGTGCGAGATCTTTCGTGCCGGTATTCAATCGATCCCCAAGGGCCAAAACGAGGCTGCTCGCTCTCTGGGCATGAATGCCTTCCAGACGCTGCTCTACGTTATGATTCCGCAGACGTTCCGCAATGTTTTGCCTACGCTGACCAGCGAGTTTATCTTGCTTTACAAGGATACGTCGCTGCTTGCCGCCGTGGGTGTGGTCGAGATCGTCATGAACGCCCGTACCATCGTGGCCACGACGGGCTCCATTACACCGTACGTGGTTGCCGCCCTGTTCTATCTGGTCATCACCCTGCCGCTCGCTCGCTTGGTGAGCGGTCTTGAGGCAAGGCTTTTGGGCACGACCGAGACCAAGAAGAAGCGTCCCGCCAAGAGCGCCGGACAGGTTGTCGCGACGCCTGCCGATCACATCGCCGGTCTGTAAGGAGGTCCTATCATGAGCGAAACCAATAACTCGAACGAGGTCGTCGTCAGCATCAAGAACCTCCAGAAGGCCTTTGGCGACAACGTGGTCCTGCGCGATATCGATCTGGATGTGCACAAGGGTGAGGTCGTTGTGGTCTTGGGCCCCTCGGGCTCGGGCAAGTCGACGATGCTTCGCTGCATCAATCGTCTGGAGCATCCCACGAGCGGCTCGATTATCGTTGAGGGCGTGGATGTGTGCGCCAAGGGTGTCGACCTCAATAAGGTACGTACGCACTTGGGCATGGTGTTTCAGCAGTTCAACCTGTTCCCGCACCTGTCGGTCAAAAAGAACGTCATGCTTGCGCAGCAAAAGGTGCTCAAGCGCAGCAAGGAAGAGGCCGAGAAGATCGCCGTCGAGGAACTCACCAAGGTCGGTCTGGCCGAGCGCATCGATTTTATGCCGAGTCAGCTTTCGGGCGGCCAGCAGCAGCGCGTTGCCATCGCCCGCGCCCTGTCGATGAACCCGCACGTCATGCTCTTTGACGAGGCCACCTCGGCGCTCGACCCTGAGCTCGTGCGCGACGTCTTGGGCGTCATGCGCGATCTGGCGCGCGACGGTATGACGATGATTGTGGTGACGCACGAGATGGGCTTTGCCCGCGATGTCGCCGACCGCGTCGTCTTTATGGACGGCGGCGTTATCGTGGAAGAGGGTACGCCGAGTGAGGTCTTCGACCATCCCAAGAGCGAGCGCACCAAGGCGTTCTTGGGCAATATCTCGTAGCCGGTTGATGTAACTGCCGTTACAAAAGAGCGGGGCTGGACTTGAATCCAGCCCCGCTCTTTTGTAGGGATAGGGATGCGCTTTGATGCAGGCTCTCTTGGAGGCCCTGGGTTCGTTACGCGAGCTCGGCTCCGAGGGCCTTGCAAGCGGTCTCGCCCTCGTCGTCGGGGGCGTCGTAACAGATGACGGAGTCGACCACGTTGACGCCTGCCTCGTCGGCGTCGGCCTTCCAGTTGTCCATCCACTCGCCCTCGGCCCACGAATAGGAGCCAAAGAGGGCGACCTTCTTGTCGCCGAGAGTCTCCTTGACCTCGTCCCACATCGGCTGGAACTCATCGTACTCGAGTTCCTCGGAGCCCATGGCGGGGCAGCCGAAGGCAATGGCGTCATAGCTGGCGGCCTTGTCTGCGGAGAAGTCGGCGCAGGAGATGACCTCTGCCTCGGCGCCGGCACCGGTTGCGCCCTCGGCAACGAAGTTTGCCATGGCCTCGGTGTTGCCTGTACCGCTCCAGTAGACGACGGCGATCTTGCTCATATGTTTTCCTTTCGGTTGTGCGGCGTGCGGCCGCGTTTTGTATGCTCTATCGGGTTGCCTGGACAAGTTGTCCCAGGGTGCAGCCCTGTTGATAGATGTAGGTAAGGTATTGCGTGCATGCGCGATAGGAATCGAAGGTCGTGAGCGCCTGCTCAACGTTTGTGTATACCTTCCATGCGCCAAAGACCTTATAGTTTTCGCCGTGCTGGACGATAAACTGATGGACATCTTCGTAGGGATAGCCCAAAAAATAGCCAATTTCGTGGGGGAACTCGCATATGCACCCCGTATCGCAGTGTCTATTTCGCGCGAGTGCGCAGACGCTGCCGTCATAGGCGCTTTCTGCGGCATTGCTGCTTGCCAGCGTGATGCGCGCGGCGAGATGCACCAGGGATGCGGGCAGGTTGTGGACATCGTAACCTTCGGCGGCTAGCGCCGTCGTGGCACGGGGGTCGGAGAGGTATCGCATGAGGTCCGCAGGGCGGTACACATAGATGAGCGCTCCGCAGGGGCGCCAGACCAAAACGCTCATATGGATCCCGAGTGGCTGGAGCTCGCGGTTGCATTGGGTTATGACGGCGAGCAGGCGAGAGCGTCGCTCTTCGATATGGGCGGCGCTGGGTTTTCCGTTTTGGTTGGCGTAAACGCCGGGATAGGTAAAGAGCGAAGCCGGCTTGATACCTGCGAGCGTAGGGGAGCAGTTGCGCACGACAGCCGTTTGGTATGTTGGGATGTCAATGGTTCGAGTCACGATGCTCCTTTCGGGTCCTCAGTTGTTAGCCTAGGAAAACTTATACACGAAAGTAAGTCATGGTCAACAAAAAAGTTTGAAGAGGGAAACTAATTGACCGAACGGACACGATTTTGGGTTAAGATGGGGACACCCCATGGGGGTATCTAGATAGTGCTACTTGAAAGGGGAACGCATGAGCGACTTGCTCAACCCTGCGAATCTCATCGTGTTGGCCGTCATTGCCGTCGGCATGTTTTTTGGACTGCGTCGCATTGTCGCTTCGACACACGGAAAGAGCTGCTGCAGCGATGGCGCGAGCGGTAAGAAGGCCAAAAAGGTTGTTGTGGTGGATACCGATGCATCGCACTATCCCTATAGCGATGAGCTGCTCATCGGCGGCATGAGCTGTGACGGCTGCGCTCAGAACGTAGCCAATGCTCTCAATGCGCTGGATGGCGTGTGGGCAACGGTGACGTATGCGGACCACACAGCGCGCGTGCGCTCCAAGCGGCCGATCGATCGCGGTGTCCTTGAGGCTGCCGTGAGAGATGCGGGTTACTACGTCATGACGCTGTAGGCCTTGCCTTGGATGCGCGTCCTTGCCTAGGCTCGTCCGCGTAGCTCGATGTCCTGGATGTCGTCGAAGTCGATGGCGATATCTTTGAGCTTGAGGAGTTTGAAAGCAGGGAGCGCCTCGTCGAGGATGCCGGTGCGGCTGCGATAGCCGTATGCATCGTAATAGGTGACACGAACCAAGTCGCCGCGCTTGAGGCCCTCGAGCTTTTTCGAAAGTTCGAGGGCTTTTTCTTCTGTGAGTTCGCATTTTGGCTCGGCGGTGATCTCTTGTTTACGCACGAGCTCGTAGTATCCCGTGAGGGCGGCAAAGGGCATAAACTGCGCGGCACGGCCGGCACGGACGGTGCCGTTGGCGGTGAGCTTTGGGTCGGCGGAGCGACGTCTTCCCTCGGGGTCCGCTAGGCGTTCAAAAGGTGTCGGTGGCCGCATCGGCTGTTGTTGGGACTTAGGCACGATGTCCTCCTACCTGATCGTTGCGTTCGCGCGCGGTGGCGCCGGCGGTAAAGCTCAGCCCCTTAACCAGCGCGTTCTTGCCGTATTTGCCTTTCACGGCCAGCACGGCGCGTGCCAGGTCGCGCTCGCGCTCATCGGCCTCGATATCGCTGAACAGATCGATGGTGGCAAATTCCTCGGGCATGAGGTTGCCAAATCCCAGATTGATGCGCTTGACCGGTCGTTTGGGATCGACAGTCTGCGCCCAGAGCTCATCGAAATAGCCCATGATCTTCTTGAACGAATTGGTACGCTCGGGCAGCTTTCGCGAGGCGTTGGAGTGCGCAAAGAGTGCGGCATAGCCACCGCGCGGTTTGCCGCCATGCTCTCCCACAAAGATGCCGTCGATTGCCTGCGCCTCACGTACCAGACGACGCCGTTCGTCATCGCGCTGGACGGGCTTGGGCGCACGGGGTGCGAGCTCGGGGCCGGCGGTTGCGGTGGGTTCGATGCTCGACGTACTCGAGCGCAGGTGTCCGCATCCGTCCACATATTGTGCAGTGCCGCTGGCATCAAGCCTGCGGATGTCGGCGCGCTCGCTTGCATAGCCCACAAAGAGCGAGATGCTGTCGCACACCACGTGCTTGTCGATCAAATCCAGCACGGCGGCATCGACCATCTCGCGCAAGACGGTATAGGCCTGTTCGTAGGCATAACCCTTCGAGAGCACCTGTCCTGTGGTGGTCGAAGTTGCTTGCGGGTGATAGGCTTGGATGTCGGCGATGGTTGTCGGCTCGCGCCCGAAGGCATGGTCGATGAGATATTCGGCATTGACGCCGAGCTCGTCGTAGAGCAGGTTTTCGTCGAGCGCCGCGACGCCCATCAGATCGTAGACGCCGTATTTCTCGAGGCGGGCTGCCACGCCGGGACCGATGCCCCAGATATCGGTGATGGGACGATGGGGCCAGATCTCCTTGCGAAAGGCCTCGTCGTCGAGTATGCCGATGCGGCTGGGTACGTGCTTGGCGGTAATGTCGAGCGCTACCTTGGCCTGGAATAGGTTGGGGCCGATGCCGACCGTAGCCGTGATGCCGGTGCGCGCGAGGACCTCGTCGCGCAGCGTGCAGGCGAACCCTTCCGCATCAGTGTGATAGAGGTCCAGATAGGGCGTCACGTCGATAAAGCACTCATCGATGGAGTAGACGTGCACGTCCTGGGGGCTGACGTATTCCAGATAGATACCGTAGATTTTCGCCGACACCTCCATGTAATGCTGCATGCGCGGTACGGCCGTGATGTAGTCGATGCCATCGGGAATTTCGAACAGACGGCAGCGATTGGGTATCCCGAGGTCCTTCATGGCCTGTGTGATGGCGAGGCAGATGGTCGTGCGTCCGCGTGATTCGTCGGCAACGACCAGGTTGGTGGTGAGTGGATCGAGCCCACGGTCGACGCACTCGACGCTGGCATAAAACGTCTTGAGGTCGATGCAGATGTAGGTGTGCTGCTCGTGCGCCACGCGTCCTCCCATCAAACACATGTTCTTATCGAATACCTGTTCGATAATACCCGCTCGACCAGACACCGTCAAAACCTGTCCCTTTTTGGCGGGTATGGTCGTGCGGCTGCATCGGGTTTTTAACGCAGCCCTAAAGAGCGCGAAACAGCTCGGAAAAGCTCGCTTCGTAGCATGAGCCTAACGATCGATACCGCCTATACGCACGGAAGGGTTGTGGAAAAGATGGTCAATTATGTGTTTGGTATGCCGACGCGCCTTGTTGCGGATGGAGACGTGGCTCGCTGGTGCGGACGATTGGTCGCTCACTACGGTGGCACCAAGGCGCTGGTCGTGTTGGGCGGTGACAAACATACGCACGATGAGCTCGTCTCGGCGGCGCTCGGCTCGCTTGATCGAGCCCTGCTCGAGCGCGTGCTTTTTCGCTGCGGCTTGGTCGGGGGCGACGGGGGAGACGATTTGGTCGATGAGGCCGTAGCCCTGGCGACCGACGAAGGCGTGGACTTTGTCCTGGCGATTGGCGATGCCGATACTGCCGGCTTTGCGCGCGAGCTCGCGCGTCGCATGGCGGCGCTCGATGCCGGCGAAGACGGCTTTGTGCCTTATGGATGCATTGTCTCGGAGGGCAAGGTGCCTGCTGTCGTGGGCACCGGCGAGGTTCCCGTTTTTGCCATTATCGCGCCCGAACTGCTGGAGGGCATCGGGTCTCCTTTGCGTGAGTTGCTCGGTAGCGTCTGCGCTGCGGCCTAATATCTGCCAGGAAGGGACAGGTTAATTTTGGTAGGTAAAGCGTTTGACCTGCCAAAACAAACCTGTCCCTTTTTGGCCGGTCGCCGTTTGGGGGCCGATTGGCAACGCTCGCTGATTATGGTCTTGACCTGCGCTAGAATAGTGGCATCTGAATGTCCGGGCGCATGGAGGCGTGCGCCCGTATGCTGAGGAGGACTTTATGGCAACTGTTGCCGCACCCATCGACGCTACGTCGACTGCCGCTTGGAAGGCGCTCGAGGCCCATCAGGAGAAGCTCGAGGCCGAGGGCATCGACCTCAAGGCCTGGTTCGCCGCTGACGCCGACCGCGTGAACAAGCTGAGCTTTGACGCCGGCGACCTTCACTTCGATCTATCCAAGAACCTGGTGACCGATGAGACCGTCAAGCTGCTGTGCGATCTTGCCCGCGAGGTGAAGCTCGAGGAGCGCCGCGACGCCATGTTCTCCGGCGAGCACATCAACACCACCGAGGACCGTGCCGTCCTGCACACCGCGCTTCGCCGTCCGGCAAGCGAGAAGGGCCAGCTCATCGTTGACGGCCAGGATGTCGTCGCCGACGTGCACGAGGTCCTCGACCGCATGTACGCTTTCGCCGAGCGTGTGCGCTCCGGTGAGTGGAAGGGCGTAACCGGTAAGAAGATCGAGCACCTGGTGTCCATCGGCATCGGCGGCTCCGATCTGGGCCCGGTCATGGCCTACGAGGCCCTGCGTCCCTACGCCGACGCCGGCATCGACTGCCGCTACATCTCCAACATCGACCCCAACGATCAAGCCGAGAAGCTCAAGGGCCTGGATCCCGAGACCACGCTCGTGATTATCGTCTCCAAGACCTTCACCACGCTCGAGACCCTCACCAACGCCCGCGAGGTCAAGACCTGGATGCTCGAGCAGCTCAAGGCTCAGGGCGCCATCGATGGCTCCGATGAACAGAACGCCGAGGCCGTGACCAAGCACTTCGTCGCCGTCTCCACTGCGCTCGACAAGGTCGAGGCCTTCGGTATCGACCCGGCCAACGCCTTCGGTTTCTGGAACTGGGTCGGCGGCCGTTACTCCGTCGATTCCGCCGTGGGTCTGTCGCTGATCGTCGTGCTCGGCCCCGAGCGCTTCCAGCAGTTCCTCGAGGGCTTTCATGCCATCGACGAGTACTTCTGCAACACACCGCTCGAGAACAACGCCGTCGCGCTGATGGGCCTGCTCAATGTCTGGTACGTCAACTTCTTCGGTTCCAAGAGCCATGCCGTGCTGCCGTACAGCCAGTACCTGCACCGTTTCCCTGCCTACCTGCAGCAGCTCACCATGGAGTCCAACGGCAAGCACGTCCGCTGGGACGGCAGCGCCGTGACCTCCGACACCGGCGAGATCTTCTGGGGCGAGCCCGGCACCAACGGCCAGCACGCCTTCTATCAGCTGCTGCACCAGGGCACCGTGGTGGTTCCTGCCGACTTTATCGCTTTTGCCAACACTGCCAACCCCGCGACCGACAACGGCCAGGACGTGCACGAGCTGTTCCTGGGCAACTTCCTGGCCCAGACCAAGGCGCTTGCCTTTGGCAAGACGGCCGACGAAGTTCGTGCCGAGGGCACGCCCGAGCAGATCGTTCCAGCCCGCTGCTTCGAGGGCAACCGTCCGACGACCTCGATTTTCGGCGACACGCTGACTCCGTTTGCCCTTGGTGAGCTCATTGCCCTGTACGAGCACATCACGTTTGTCGAGGGTACGGTCTGGGGCATCGATTCCTACGACCAGTGGGGCGTCGAGCTGGGCAAGCAGCTTGCCAAGCAGATCACCCCTGCCTTCCACGACGACGCTGCCAAGGCCGAGCAGGACGCTTCGACCCAGGCGCTCATCGAGTTCTATCGCGCTCACCGCAAGTAGTCGCTGCTGTTAACGCATCGCGTCTTATAGTCAGGGGCCCGTATCCTATCGGATGCGGGCCCCTTTGCTTTGCCGTGGTCCCGGGGCGCACGGCCTTTGTGGAATATCGCCGGGGCGCCGCGCGCTGCGAGAACCCTGTGCCTAGATCTCGGCCTCCGCATGGCCTCGCTGCGCCTCGGGCAGCTCCCCGTAGAGCGGATGGTCTTCGAGCCTAAAGCGCTCGACCTGTTCGGGAGTGCGACCGCGTACAAAGAGCCACGAGCGATCGATCGGCGTCGCCATGAGCGTGCTGGGCAGCGCGTCGGCGCGGTCGGAAAACACCCGGGCACTCTCGGGATCCTGGAACGCCAGCACCAGATGCGTGTCGCAGTTGCCCATGATGGAGCGTGCGCGTGCCTCGCCATAGAGCGCATCGAGCTGGTTGGTCGACTGCAGCAGCAGCGTTGCCCAGATGTTGCGGCTTCGGATAATCGAGAGCACGTTGTCGATCTGGGGGATCTGCAGATTTGCGAAGTCATCGAGCATAAAGCGCACGGGCACGGGCAGGCTGCCGTCGGGCTGCCTATCGGCCTCACGAATGAGGCCCATAAACGCCTGCGAAATAAAGAGGCCGGTCAGCGGATCGAGATTGCGGTCAATATCGCTCACGGTTACAAACAGGGCGCGGGGGGTGTGTCCCATGGAAGCGAAGTCCACCTGATGGCACTCACGATAGAGCTGTGCCGCACCGTCGAATCCCAGACACATGACCTTTTCGGCAAGGATGCCGACGATGCTCGCGTGCATGCGCTCGGCATTTTGCGTAATGGCGTAGCGCCGCCATAGCGAGAGGGCATAGCTTTGGGGGTCGGTCGTGATCAGGTCGTCAAACAATCGACCCGTGGCGCCGTCCTGCAGGTGCTCGATCAGCTTGATGACCGAGCTGATCGTCTGCTCGTCGGCGGGTAGCTGTTCGGTGACGTAGGCGATAAGACACGACAGCAGGTTTGCCGCCGCATGATCCCAAAAAGGCTGGTTGTTGTCCTCGATGGGGCAGATGGCCTTTGCCACCGAGAGGATGTCCTGGTGGTTGGGCCTGCCGTCCGCCTTGCGGCGAATGTGCCTCAGGGGGTTGTAGCCGCAGCGCTCGATGCCGGGCGCAGGGGCCGGGACGGTGTTGAGGTCGGCGAAGTTGAGACATTGCACGCGGTAACCGTGGGCTGCCAGCACGGGTCCCACTTCGCGACAGAGCGTGCCTTTGGTGTCGAGCACGATGTAGCTTGCGTTCATTTGCAGCAGGTTGGGCTTGAGGACGTTTCGGGTCTTGCCGGCTCCCGAGGGGCCGATCACAAGTGCGTTGTTGTTGAGTCCCGTTTGGCGGGTGTCGCAGGAAAGCGTTCGATCCTTGGCGAGGATGGTGGACGATGCGGACTCAGATGCGGCGAGGCGGCTGGCGAGGTTAGACATGGGCGACCTCCTTGGTGGTCGAGAGGATTTCGTGGGCAAAGCCGAGCTCGACGGCGCGCTCGGCCGAAAGGTACGTATCCTTTGCCGTGAGTGTTTGGATACGCTTGGCCGAAAGGCCGCTGCGATCAGACAGGATTTGCGTCAGGGCCTTGCGGGTCTGCATGAGACGCCGGCTGGTTTCCTGCAGCGCAAGTGCCGAGCCGCCTGCTCCCTGGGGGATCAGCAGGTCGTGAATCATGAGTTCTGCATGGGGCGCCATACGGCGCTCGTTGCCACCCATGAAGATGATGGCGCCCATAGAGGCCGCAAACTCCAGGCAGACGGTGTGGATGGGGCACGGCGAGAGGCGCATGGTGTCGTAGATGGCGAGGCCGGCGCGCACGCTGCCGCCGGGGCTGGCAACAAAGACCGTGATGGGGGCCGTGGGGTCTGCGGCCTCGAGCAAGCGGATCTGCTGGCATAGGTCGTGGGCCATCGGGGTTTCGATGTTTCCCATGACGGAGAGCTCGCGACGGGCGAGCATCTCATCGTAAATGCTGGTGAGCGTGATACCTCGGGCGGATTCACGCATGGTGAGGGGGCTGATGATGGGGGAATGATTGGTGTCCATGAGGACTCTCCTTTCTGTTGGTTGTGCTGTGGAATAGGATTGTTGCCCGCGGAGGGGCTGGCGGGCTACAGGGTTCGTCCGAGCCTGAGATCGAGCTCGGTTGTGGGGCAGGCTGCCTGTTCGTGCGGTTCGCAAGCGCCAAGGGCTCCAAAGCGATGGAGCGTTGCGGCGGGCGTGGTGTAGGCGAGCCGCAGCTGATGCTCGACAGGGGCACATCCGTCATTTTTGTAATGAGCCGCGTAGTACTGCGCGATGCTGGCGTTCATCTCGCTGCCATTGCGATGGCGCTCAAACTGGCGTCTGCAGGTCTCGATGATCTTTGCTACCGACTTGGGTGCCGTCGCGGGAACAAGGGCGAGATAGCCCTCAAATAGCTCGTTGATGCTCAGGAGGCACAGCAGGTCAATCAGCGTCCTTATGGCTGCTCCCTCGGCAGGAAAGTGCGCGGTCATGCGGTTATATCGGTTGCGGTCGACGATGGCCGCATGGGGTCTTGGAGTTTTCTGCCCCGTGGTCCCGGGCTTTTGCCGCGCCTGTGTATTGAGCTCGACGTTGCAGCGCTTGAGGCCGTCCAACGGAAGGAACAGTGCAGTGCGCAGGGTGTTCCGCTTGCTTTCGAGTTCATGGCGCTCGTCGGGTTCCCATTCGAGCTTGAGTTTCGTGTCGAGCGCCGTAAGCATATGGGCTAGGCAGCCTACGGTAAGAACGTACGAATCGTTGTCGCGTTTTGGGGCATAGGGGTCTGTCAGCTTGCGAATGTCGGGGTCGCCCATGATCTTTGTGCAGCGCTTCAGCAGTTGAGGGTGGTCGGCCAAGATCGTCGCGAGCGGTAGCGACGCGTAGTTCTTGATGGTCGCGGCGGCAAAGGCGGCGTCATATTCGTTTGCATATGCTCGCTCAATGCGGGCATCCAGAATGCTTTTCTTATCGCCGTCTTCAGCGTGGTGGTTTGTCATAGCTTCTCCAATCGGTTGATGTGCGTGCTGTTTGTTGATGTGTTGGTTGTCGTGAGTGATGTGCTTGCCGTGGGTGATGTGCTGACGTTGGGGTGCTATGCGGTTTTCAATGAGCCCGTGAGGCAGTTGCTGCAGGGGCGGGATGGAACGGCCCATGCAAGGCGGAAGGCATCGTGCTCAAAATCGAGACAGCAATGCCCTGGGTGCCTCACATGTGGCAGTTACCTCATTAAGTTGTCATTGCGTTTGGGGTTGTACTTTGCCGATCTTCTTTCTCTTACACGCTAAAACTCAAACTTCATATGCTCGATCTACTTAAAACCGCAACGGCGGTCTTTTATCAACTTATATGTCGGAACGCGTCTTTGCAAGTACTTTTTTGCGTTTGTTTCAAATGGGGTGGTTTTGCAACCGTTACGCGCCACGCTATGCGAACGTGCCCCGGCTCGGATAAGATGGTGCGATCGAGTTCTACCGCGCTCACCGCAAGTAGTCTTTGTTGCTGAGATAGGTCATGGCCGAAAGGGGCCCGTATCCCAACAGATACGGGCCCCTTGCTATTTAAATGGGCATGAGGGTGTATTGAGGGGGGATGTCTTGCTGTCGGCATCCGCGTGCGGTGCCATTCGCTGTCTGTAAATATACGTTTACAGCTAATTTCATACCACTTGTCGGAATGCGGACGCTGTCCTTGCATGCCGGGCGTACATTGAACGTGGTTTTTCGCGTGAAACCACGAATCGGTTGTCAGTCCTGAACAAGGAGGCCCAGCATGACGCTTGCCAAACCCATCAACAAATACATCGACTATATCGATGCCCCCGAGGACACGTTTGAGCAATATGTCGAGAAGGCGTTAAAGTACAACTTTCGCTGCGTATTTGCGAACCTGCAGGAGTACGAGACGGGCCGCGCCATGCTCGAGGACTCTGACATCATCCTTGCCGGCGCTATCGACTTTCCCCAGGGCACTATGACGCTTGAGGAGAAGCTTGCGAGGTTTGAGGAATACGCTGCGTGTGGCTTTACCGAGATTGACTACGTTTTGAATCAGGAGTCGGTTGAGAACCGCGATTTTGATGCCATCGAGCGCGAGATGACTACCATTGCTGATTTTTGTCGCGCGCATGGCATCACTGACAAGGTGATCGTCGAGATGTGCAAACTGGACGGCGACGACGCCGCCAAGCGCCGTGTATGCGAGATCGCGCTGGAGGCCAAGCCGGGATTCCTTAAGACATCGACTGGCAGAAGCTTTGGCGGTGCTAAGCTCGAGGACGTGCGGCTGATGCACGAGGTGCTCGGCGATGCCGTGGCAATCAAGGCGGCGGGCGGTATCCATAATTACGAAGAGGCTTGCGCATTCATCGAGGCCGGCGCCAGCGCGTTGGGTGCCTCGGCGGGCATCGCGATCGTCGACGGCGCACCGACGGATGAGCGTCGCTAGCAGACGTATTTGACCTGAGCAATAAAGCTTCACGACTACGCGCCGTTCATGTTCGAGACAATATGACTTTTTGCCCGTTGTAAACGGAGTCGCGATGGGTGTTCTGTATGATGGCTCAGACAAGGTTGTTCAATGACAGGGAGGCATATATGGCAATCAAAGCCATCGCAATGGATATCGACGGTACGCTCACCAACGATCAAAAGGTCATCAGCCCGCGTACGCGCGAGAAGCTGCTCGCGGCGCAGGAGTCGGGCATTAAGCTCATCTTGGCGTCGGGCCGTCCCGCATGGGGACTGCACGCCTTGGCGCAGGAGCTCGACCTCCAAAACCATGACGGTCTGCTAGTCGCTTTCAATGGCGCGCATGTGGTCGACGCTCAGACCGATGAGGTCCTTTTTGACCAGGCCATGCCGGCTGACGAACTGCACCGTCTGATTGATCACCTGCAAAACTATGATGTGATCCCCATGATCTCGCTTGGTCGCGACTTGCATGTTGAGGACTCGTACCACTGCATGATTACGCTGCCGGATGGCTCGCGGAAAAACATCGTCAAATACGAGCGCGATGCCTGCGACCTTAAGATCCGCGAGGTCGAGAGCTTGCATGAGGTCGTGGACACTTATCCCGTGGACAAGCTGCTGACGGCGGGTGATCCGGCCTACCTGCAGGCGCATTACGAGGAAATGTATGCGCCCTTTAAGCAGACGCTTTCGGGCATGTTTACGGCCGACTGGTACTTTGAGTACACGGCGCCCGGTATCGACAAGGCCCGTGCGCTCGAGGGTGCCCTGCCCAAGCTCGGCATCGATGCCAGTGAGGTCGTATCGTTTGGCGACGGCCAGAACGACAAGTCCATGATTGAGTGGGCCGGAACCGGTGTTGCCATGGGCAACGCCGTCGATGAGGTCAAGGCTGTGGCCCAGATGGTGACCGCCGATAACAACGAAGATGGTATTGCAATGGCGCTGGATAAGCTGCTGGGTTAGAATCGCCGATAATGCATGGTTTGGGCGCCTGCTTGCAGGCGCCCTTTTGTTAGGGAGGGTGCCGTGTCCGCATTTCCGTTCGACGCCGTTATCTTTGACATGGACGGCGTCATTGTCGATACCGAGTATTACTACCTGGGCGAGACTGCCGCGTTTGCCAAGGAGCTTGGGCTTAACCTGACTCAAGAGGAGTTGAATGGGCAGGTCGGTACCTCGCATCAGTTCTTCCTGCATATGCTGGTCGATTGGTTTGAGCGCGCCGGTAAGGGGCACTTCACTGGCGAGGAAGCGTTGGCCCGTTGGGACGAGTGGGCGCATGAGCGTCCGCGCGACTATCAGGCTTTGATTAACCCAGGCGCCGTGGATACGATTCGAGAGCTGCCGCGCCGTGGCGTTCGCGTGGCGCTTGCCAGCTCGTCTCCCATGGTTAGCATCGAGGAAGTGCTCAACGCATGCGGGCTGTCGGATGCCTTTGAGTATGTGGTGAGCGGCGAGCAGTTTAAGGAGAGCAAACCCGAGCCCGACATCTACCTGCATGCGCTGGACCTGCTGGGGCTGCCCGCGAATCGCTGCTGCTGCGTTGAGGATTCCGTTCCGGGCATTACCGCGGGTAAGCGAGCCGGCCTGACGGTCATTGCCAAGCGCGAGGAGCGCTTTGGCTTTAGCCAGGATGCCGCGGACAAGATTATCGACCAGCTGCCGGAGCTGCTCACGCTTTCTTAGGAGCGCGGTAGTTGCGCGTTTTTCGGGTCAGATGAGTAAATACCCGACATTTTGGTGCGGCAGCAAGCATACTTTATGCTAATGCGGGCTTAAGGGCTTGTTGAATGCCCTTAAGCCCGCTTTTGACTTAATTGGGCTGGGAGAGGGTATATGCCACCGACTGAAGGACTAACTGACGGTAAAGCAGCGATACCGCTGTACCAACAGGTTATCGATATCATCAAAAACGAAATCAACTCCGGCGCCTACAAGTCAGGCGCGCGGATACCCAACGAATTCGAATTGGCTGAGAGCTATAAAGTTGGCCGCGTTACCGTGCGACGCGCTATTGAGGAGCTCGTCCAGCAGGGCTATCTAACGAAGCGACAGGGGAAAGGCACGTTTGTCAATGCCCCCAAGCTTAAGCGCAAGATTCGCCAGAAGGATGACGTCCAGAGTTTTTCGGACGCATGCCGCGTTAACGGAATGGAACCGGGGGCGCGTGTCATTTCGAGAAAGATACTGCCGGCGGATTCCACCGAAGCACAGTTCTTTGGTGTTCCCGTTGGAACTGACTTGATTTGCGTTGAGCGCGTGCGTACTGCCGATGGCGTCCCTGTCATGCTCGAGAACAACATATACGTTTACGAGGAGAACGCCTATCTATCAACGGCACCTCTATCTAACCAATCCATTTTTGAGTTCGTGCGCAACCGGACGGGCCGCACGCCCGCGTTTACCGACCCGTGCACGCTCGAGATCGCGTGCGCATCGCCCGAGGTCGCTCGGCTGTTGGCAGTTCCCGTTGGCGAACCCTTGTTTTATATGGAAGCCTTCTTTTTCGATGAGCAGCGGCGGCCGTTTATCATCGGTCGTCAGCGGATCGTTGGGTCTCGCTACGTTTTTGACATCTAGGACATTGCGTATGGAAGCGCCCGGTGGATTATCTCACCGGGCGCTTCCATACCGTTCACGGCGCAAACGCAACCGTTCAACCGCGTTGCGGCAATCATCTTGAAATTATCTTGATGAAGGAAAAAGCTGCTGGTAACCTATGGGACGTCATAGAACGTTTGCATTGTGCAAACGTTGAAGCGAGATGCGATGCAGTCTCGAGTTCTTTGGAGGTATCTATGTCAGATACGAAGGCGAAGAAGACAAACAGACGTTTTAAGTTCAAATTACCGCATGTCTATACGATCATGTTCTTGCTGATCGTTGTCTTTGCGGTCCTGACTTGGATCGTTCCCTCTGGTCAGTATCAGCGCAAAACGATTTCGACAGCAGCGGGCGAGCGTGAAGTCGCCGTTGCTGGAACCTATGAACAGGTCGATAAGAACTACACCGATTCCGAGACCGGCGAGACCATCAATCTGGGCCAGGATATCTTCGCGGTCCTGCAAGCGCCCACCAAGGGTATCCAAGAGGCTGCCGACGTCGTTGCGTTCGTCTTATTGATTGGCGGATCGTTCGCGATCATCACCAAGACCAACGCTTTGAATGCCGGCATGAGCCGTGTGATTAAAAAGCTCAAGAACAAGGACATCCTCATCATTCCCATCACGATGACATTGCTGTCCATTTGCGGCACTACGTTTGGTATGTCTGAGGAAGCCCTGCCGTTCTATGCCATCTTCATTCCCATCATGATGGGTATCGGTTATGACTCGATGACGGCATTCATCATCTGCTTCCTTGGTCCTAACCTGGGATATTGTGCTTCGACCATCGACCCGTTTAATGTTTTGATCGCCCAAGGCATCATTGGCATCGAGGGTAATCCGCAACTGTGGCTGCGCGCCGTTTCTTGGGTCATCTTCACTGCCGTCGGTATCGCATGGGCCATGCGCTACGCCATGCGCGTCAAGAAAAACCCCGAGTCGTCCATTGTGTACGAGGACGATAAGCTCAAGCGTATTGAGTTTTCCGTGACCGATGCCTCCATCGAGGAAGAGTTCACTATCCGTCAGAAGCTCGTGCTTATCGATTTTGCTTGCGGTATGGGCATTATCGTCTGGGGTCTTGTTACCCAGGGCTGGTACATGAATGAGATTTCCGCCGTGTTCCTTGGCATGGGCTTGCTTGCCGGTATCCTGGGCGGTCTTGACCAGCAGACGATCGCAGAGGAGTTCGTTAAGGGTCTCGCCGACTTTGCGTACGCTGCCATCGTTATCGGTATCGCTCGCGGTATTCTGGTCATCGCCGAGGGCGGTATGATCATCGACACCATTCTCCAGGCGCTCGCTACCGCGCTTGCCGGTGCACCCGCCGCCGTCTACACCACGTTTATGTATATCGTCCTTGGCCTGCTCTCTTTGCTGGTTCCCTCGAGTTCTGGCCTGGCGGCGCTCACCATGCCCGTTATGGGCCCCCTGACCGAGCTCATGGGCCTCAATCCCGAGGCGGCCGTCACCGCGCTCCAGTTTGCCAACCAGACCATCAACACCATCAGCCCCGTGGCGGGCATGACGGTCGCCGGTCTTGCCGTGGCTAGGATTTCGTTTGGCCAATGGTGGAAGACCATTTGGAAGTTCTTCATTTTCATGGTCGTCTTTGGCCTGATCGTAACGGCAATCTCTGGCATGCTTCCGGTGTAGGTGGTTGTGATGTCTGATCGTTTGACGGTCCTGACGTCTAAGAGCGTCTTTACCGGTACGGGGGACCTGCCGTTTGAAGGTTTCGTAGCGGTCCGTGGCAATCGAATTGAGGCTGTTGGCACCAAGTGTGAGGTAACTTCGTATTTGACCCAGGCGGACGATGTAGTTGACCTGGGCGACCGCACTGTCATGCCTGGCCTGATCGATGTGCATACCTTCTATACAGGTTGGGCGCTGCGGACGTTGGGGTCTGATCTGTCCGGCATCGATGATGCCAAAGAGGCCGTGTCGCTCTTGCGTGCATGGAAAGAAGATCATCCGGATTGCGCGGCGGCTTTTGGCCACAACCTACCCGAAACGTTGGCATCGGATGCCGAGAACGCAAATACGGCAGCTGTGTTTGACGATTGTTTTGGCGATATCCCCGTCGTATGCTTTACACCGGGTGCGGAGACCTGCGTTCTCAATGCTGCCGCCAGTGCGCGATACGGCTTTACACCCCAGGCGTGCTATGCCGAGAAGATCTGGCGCATGATGAGCGATTTCCTCGCGCTGCCCGAGGTGCGTGCCGGGTATTCGGACTACATGAGCATGCTTAACGAGCGCGGCGTTACCGCCATCAAGGAAATGGCGTTTGATGACTACTACGGCTTTGCCGACGAAATGGCTCGCCGTGAGGAATCTGGTGAGCTGACGGTTCGCGTCTCTATGATGTCGCAGCCGGTGGGCGCCGGTGCAAATCTGGCATATGCCCGCGAGGCGCGAGAGCGCTTCCGGGGACCGTTCGTTCGTTTTTCTGGCTTCAACCGTATGACCGATCGCGGCGTATGGGCGGGGCTTGCCGAGATGATAGACCCCTATGAGGACTCGGCCGATGCGGGCGCTGCCGGCAAGACGGTCGTCGAGGAGCCAGAGTGGGATCTGATTGAGAACGAGCTGCGTGCAATTGATGCTGACGGCTTCCGATATTCCTTGCATTGCCAGGGCGATGGCGCCGTTCGTCGCACCGTGGCGCTCTATGCCTCGCTGCCTCGAGACGAGCATGGACGGATGCTTCGTCGCCATGCGATTACCGATCTCGAGAACTCTGACCCGACCGATCTTGTCAAGTTTGGCAAGTTGGGTGGAATTTGCGAGGTCTATCCGCAGATTCTGACGCTGGACCGGCGCGAGGATTGCCTGTCGATGATGCGTCGACAAATTGGCGAGACGCGACTTTTGCACAGCTGGAATCGCCGCGGCATGGAAGATTCCGGATGCACAGTGTGCTGTGGCACGGATTTGCCGCTGTTGATTCCGAGCTTGGGCGAGTCAATCTACAGTGCGTGCGGCGGATACTTCGACGACGGACTGCCCGTGAATGAGGTCAACACGCTGACGCTTGTCGAGCTCTTGTGCGCTTGGACTGCCGGGGGCGCGTACGACCTGATGCGCGAAGACGAGCTGGGTACGCTCGAGGTTGGCAAGCTTGCCGATATCTGCGTGCTCGATCGGGATGTGTTCGACCTTGATTATCGCGACGCACGTGATCTTGCGGTTGATATGACGATGTCGGACGGACAAATCGTGTTCGATCGAAATAAGGAGGCATAAGATGCCTGAATCCAAACCGACGTTGCGCCGCGAACAGATTGCGGGCATGAATATCCACTACATCATGTGGTCGCTCGATTACTTCCTTGATGTGCAGCAGCGTTTGGGCTTTGAGTCCATTGAGCTGTGGTGCGCGGAGCCGCATGTGACGCTCGACCACACGGGCTACTTTGAGGCTGAGGTCCTGGCGAAAAAAGCTGCAGACCGTGGGCTTAGGTATCGTACTCTGTGCCCCGAGAATGTTGTCTATCCTTGGCAGTACTGCGCACGCAAACCGTTGCATGAACAGCGCAGCCTGGCGTACTTTAAGCACGGCATTGAGCTTGCCGAGGTACTTGGGTGCGACCGTATGTCCATCAACTCGGGCTGGGGCGACTGGGACGAGGACCGCGAGGAAGCCTGGAAGCGCAGCCGCGAGCACTTGTCCATTCTGGCGGAGTATGCCGGCGAGCACGGTCTGGTGCTTACGATGGAAAGCCTGCGTCCCGAGGAGAGCAACCTTGTGACGACGGTTTCCGATGCGAAGCGCATGATTGACGAGGTCGCGAGCCCGTACTTACAGCCCATGGTTGATACAACCGCGATGGGCGTTGCAGGCGAGACGCTCGAGGACTGGTTTGCCGCCTTTGGTGATGGGGCAATTCACGAGATGCACTTTATCGACGGTGACCCGTATGGCCATCTGGTGTGGGGCGATGGCAAGCACGATATGGACGCCTTCGTCGCCACACTCAATGCCCATGGTTTCGACGGCATGCTGGGCCAGGAAATCACGGACGGTCGTTACTACGATGATCCGGCGGCGGCAGATGCCAAGAACATGGCCGCATTCGAGAAATATCTGATTGACTAAAACAACTATCGGCCACGCAGCCAACGTCATTGATTGCGGCCAAACAAGAAAGGAACTGGATATGAACGCACACGATCTGATCAAAGAGGCAATTGCCGAGAAGGGCAAGTTCGACAGCGTCTACTGGATTGCTTGCGGTGGCTCCATGATCGATTTGATCCCGGCTCATGAGCTTCTGCAGCGCGAGGCAACCACCTTCACTTCGTATATCTATACCGCGCGTGAATTCGACATTATGCGTCCGCGTCGTCTGGGCGAGAAGTCCCTGGTCATTGCTTGCAGCCACAGTGGCAATACCCCGGAGGTCGTCGAGGGCTGCGAGATTGCCCTTGCCGCCGGCGCTACGGTGATCGCCCAGACCGACAACGCTGGATCCAAGATCGACTCCGGCAAGTGGACCACGTGGGTCTACCCATGGGGTGAGGGTGTGCCGCAGGCCGAGGTCCCCGCTGGCATTTCGCTGTCGCTTGCGGCAGAGCTGCTCGATCAGCAGGAGGGCTACGCCGATCTTGCCGATATGTATGCCGGTATCGCCGAGATGGATAAGATTCTTCCCCCGGCACGCGAGAAGGTAAATGCCGAGCTGGGCGATCGCTTTGCCAAGCTTTGCCAGGAGCACGAGTTCTTCTATATTCTGGGCAGCGGTCCCAACTTTAGCCAGACCTACGGTTTCGCTATCTGCTCTCTTATGGAGATGCAGTGGCAGCACTGCAGTTACATCCACTCTGCCGAGTACTTCCATGGCCCCTTCGAGGCTACTCAGGATGGCGTTTTTTACTTCCTGCAGATGGGCTCCAGCGAGTGCCGTGCTATGGACGAGCGCGCCCTGGCGTTCCTTAAGACGCATACCGATACGCTGATGGTGCTCGATGCCAAGGAGTACGGTATGGAAGCCGTGCCGGCGAGCGTCCGCGCCTATCTGGACCCGGTGCTGTTCTACGCCATGAACTGCGAGCTGCGTGCTGCACGCGGCAAGGTGTTTGATCACGATCCCGATTTCCGTCGCTATATGGGTGTTGTCGAGTACTAGAAGGGACAAAGGCCATGGCATTTAACGTTAACGCGCTCGGATTTGGCGACAACGTCGTCGATCGCTACGAGCATATCCACACCATGTATCCCGGCGGCAATGCGGTGAACTTCGCCGTTTATGCCAAGAAATGCGGTGCCGCACGCTCCGCATACATGGGCATTTTTGGCAATGATGCCGCTGCCGAGCATGTCATTGCAAGCCTCGAGGATGAGGGTATCGAGCTTGACAAGTGCGAGCAGATGATTGGCGAGAACGGAGCGGCTCGCGTGACCGTCGTCGACGGTGACCGTGTCTTCCTCGGCTCCAACGAGGGCGGTATCCGTGGCGATGCGCGCTATGTCCTCGATCGCTTTGACCTTGCGTACATGAAGCAGTTCGATGTGGTTCATTCGGGCAACTATTGCTTTACCGAGCGCGAGCTGCCCAAGTTGAAGGCTGCGGGCGTCACGGTCTCTTTTGACTTTTCGGACGACTCTACCGACGAGTACTACGAGCAGATTGCGCCCTACGTCGATTTCGCATTCTTTAGTGCGGCGGATGCTGCGAGTGAGGACGAGATTCGCGAGCGTCTGGCATGGGTGAAGGGCCTGGGTCCGCGTTTTGTGTCGGCTACGGCGGGCGCCGAGGGCTGCATTGCTTACGACGGCGAGCGTTATTACCGCCAGCTGGCTAAACCGGTAACGGACATGAAGGACACCATGGGGGCGGGCGACTCGTTCCTCACCTCGTTTTTGATGTGCTATCTCGATTCCGCCAAGCGCGGTGAGGATGGCGCCGAGGCCATCGAGCGCGCGCTCGACTTTGCTGCCGGGTTTGCCTCGACCGTGTGCGGTATGGAAGGTTCTTGGGGCCACGGAGCACCAATCGTCGAATAGCTTAAGAAAGCGTACGGCGGTCTGGCTACGAGGCCTTGGACGGCCGATGCAAAACAATAAGCGGAATGCGAAAAGGGGGCTCGCCATGTGGTGGGTCCCCTTTTGAACATTGGAGAAGACCATGGGTATTAAAGCGTGCGCGGCTGGTTTTTGCTGTGCGGACGTCTATCAAAACATCGGTGTGTTCTATCCGACTGGCAATGGCATTGACTGGGGTATCCATCTTGCACGAATGGGCGTTTCGGTATCCGCCGTGTCGGTTGTCGGCAAGGACAAGTACGGAGACAAGATGAGAGAGGCGCTGGCCGCTGAGGGGCTCGATATCTCACATCTGCGGGTGGAGGATGGCGACACCTCGGTGATGCTCATGGCATTGAAAGACGGCGTCGATCGCGTGCATCTCGAGGCAATCGATGGCGTAATGGAGACATATCGTCCGAATGAAGATGACCGGGCGTTTATCCTAGAGCATGACATCATTCATACCGACCTGTTTGGCAATTGTTTGGACCTCCTGCCCGAATGGCATGATGCGGGCAAGACGGTGGTTATGGACTTCTCGGTGTTCAGCCAGGATCCCGAATATGCCTGCGAGAATCATTTTCCTTACGTTGACTATGCATTCATGTCGTTTGAAGAGGACACTCCGGAGCTGCGAGACTGGGTACGCCACGTGCAGGAATTGGGACCGCGCGTTGCGGTTGCTACGCTTGGCGAGAAGGGAAGCATTGCCTATGACGGTGAGCGCTTCTATGAGTGCGGGATCGTACCGGCGGAGAAGGTCGTTAATACCGTGGGTGCCGGCGACTCGTATATTGCCGGGTTTACCAAGGGCGTGATCGATGGCCTTGATATTCCGGCGTGTATGAAGGCGGGCGCTGAGCTGTCGTCCCGAGTGATTGGTTCGTTTGAGCCGTACTAGGGTCAAATGCCTGGAAAGGAGTACGAAATGGTTATCGACATGTTGGTTCAGCCCATGCTCTACGGCGAGATCTGTACGCCGGGTGATGAGCCTGATGGATTCGGTTTTTGGTCACGAGAATTTGGTATGGGGCATATGGGTCCCATGGATTGGGACGAGCTTCAAGTCGAGATGGACGTCTGCGATGTGCAGAAGAGCTTGCTCATGCCGCTCGATGTAACCACGGCATGCGGAGGGCACTTTGGCACCAACGACCAGATTGCCATGCTGGTTGCCGCGCATCCCGATCGTCTGTGGGGATTTGCGAGCGTAGACCCGCAGGTGAGCGGTGCCGCAGACGAACTGGAGCGCGCCTTTACCGAGTTGGGGGCAAAGGGGCTTTGCCTGCATCCTGCAAAGCAGGGTTTTGCCCCCGATGATGCTGTGGCCGAGCCGCTTTACGAGCTGTGCGAGCGCTATAACAAGCCGGTGGTTTTCCATGCCGGTATGTCTTGGGAGCCTGGCGCAGAGCTCTCGCGCAGTAACCCGCTTGCATTTGAGCACACAATCGCAACGCATCCAAATGTGCGCTTTAGTTTGACTCACTTTGGCTGGCCCTGGGTACGCGAGACCGTGGCGATGCTGCTCAAGTATCCCAACTGCTACACGGACACCTCTATCACTTACATCGATTCGCCCGAGGAGATGATGCAGCGTCTTTTCACGGTCGATATGGGGCCGCTGTGGTATGAGCGCGCGCTATCGCACCAAGTGATGTTCGCCAGCAATACGCCGCGCTTCCGTGCATTCAAACTCAAGCGGGCGCTCGATACCGTGCCCATGCGCGATGATGCGCGAGAAAGGCTCTACTGGGGTAATGCCCTGCGTTTTCTTGAAGGGGATGAGTAAACATGGTGACGCTCGAGACATTGAGCTATCTATCGACTGCTCCGGACCAGTTCATCGATATTACCGAAGACGTGCACGCTGCCATCGAACGCAGCTCGGTGACCAATGGCTTGGCAGCGATTATTTTGTCGCATACGACCTGTGGAATCGTGGTAAACGAGGGACTGCCCTGCGTGGAGACGGATCTTATGGAGACGCTTGATCGCATCGCCCCGCTCGATGCCCCCTATGCGCATGCACACTTCCTGCCGAGCTATGGAGCCACCGGCAACAACTCCTGTGGGCATATCAAGAGCATGATTTGTGGAAACAGTTGCTTCTTTCCCGTCCAAGATGGCCACATCGTGTGTGGAGGTGCCCAGAACATCTATCTTGCGGAGTTTGACGGTCCGCAGAAGCGAAAAGTGTACGTCGAAGTGCTGGGGGAGTAACGTCCCCGCGATAACCCTATGAAGGAGCACGTTATGTCGTTTCTAACCTCGATGTTCAAGACCGAAAAGCCGGTCATCGGAATGCTGCACTTGCGTCCTCTGCCGGGCGATCCACTGTATTACCCGGGCGGAAGCGTGTCGCAGGTCGTGGAAGCCGCCAAGCGCGATCTCGAGGCGTTGCAGCAGGGCGGTGTCGATGGCATTTTGATTACCAATGAGCTCTCGATGCCCTACGAGCAGCACGTTTCTCCCTCAACCCTTGCATCGATGGGCTATGTAATCGGGACTCTATCCCATGATCTGTCGACTCCTTGGGGAGCTGAGGCTATTTACGATGGTGATGCCACAATCGAGCTGTGCGCTGCCGTCGATGCACAGTTCACGCGCTGCAATTTTTGCGGTGCCTGGGCCGGTGATCTCGGGCTGATTAACCGAGATTTCGCGCACACCATGCGTCGCAAGGCGGCGCTGCGCTTGGACGACCTCAAGCTTTTTCACTTCATCACGAGCGAGGGGGAGGTTTATCTCAACGACCGCACGACTGCGGACATTGCCGATTCGCTTCTCTTTAATTGCCTACCGGATGCGATGGTCATCGGCGGTTCGGCTGCCGGTCGTGGCGCTTCGGGCGAGCTTGCCGATGAGGTTCGCGAGCGTGTTGGCGAAGTGCCTATGGTATGCGGCACCGGTTGTCGCGAAAATATCGTGGCTGACGTATTTGCTCACTACGATGGCGCGTTTGTCGGCACGTGCTTAAAGCGCGACGGAAAGCTGGATGCCCCGGTTGATGTTGAGCGGGTGGTTCGTTTTATGGCTGCCGCTCGTGCGGCGCGAGGGGAGTAAGCACCTATGGCGTTCTATCTGGGTATTGATATCGGGACAAGCGCCTCTAAAGGCGTTTTAATCGATGATCGATGCGATATCGTTTGCCAAGCCTCTTGTGGACACGAGACGGACAACCCGTGTGATGGATGGTACCAGCATGATGCGGAGGCAGTTTGGTGGGGCGATTTTTGCCGCTTGTCGCGCGAGCTGGTGGCGCAATCGGGGGTTAACGCGGCGCAGATCGGATGCGTGGGGCTTTCCGCATTGGGTTGCGACTGCGTGCCGGTCGATACCGAGTGCAACGCGCTGGCGCCCGCGATTTTGTATGGAGTCGATGCGCGGTCGAAGCCGCAGATTGACGAGCTTCTTTTCGAATATGGGTCAGATCGCGCACGCGAGCTTTTCGGGCACGATCCCTGTTCGTCAGATATTGCTCCCAAGATCTTGTGGTTTAAGGAGAATATGCCCGAGGTGCACGAACGTGCCGCGAAGTTCCTGACGGCGTCATCGTTTCTGTGCGCAAAGTTGACGGGGCGTTTTACGGTGGACCGTTATTTGGCGGAGGATTTTCTTCCCCTATATGACCGCTACACTTGGAAGGTTGATGCTCGGGAATGTGCTCGTTTCTGCCGGCCTGACCAGATGGCGGAGGTAATGTCGGCTACCGATATTGCCGGGGTGATTACGCAGCGTGCGGCTGAGGCGACGGGGCTCGCGGCGGGGACACCTGTCTTAGTGGGAACGGGTGACTCTGGTGCCGAGGCCATTTCGACGGGTGTATTCCGTCCCGGCGATATGATGGTTCAGTTGGGGAGCACGGCGTATTTCATCTACCTAGCTGATCATATGGTCGATGATGCCCGCCTGTGGCCGGGGACGTTTATCATTCCCGGAACTTACGGGATTTGCGCGGGGACCAATACGGCGGGTGCACTCACATCGTGGCTGCGCCAAGAGCTGTATCGCGACGCCGTAGAGGCCGAGGGCCACGGTGGCCCCGATGCATATTCGGTTATGGCGCATGATGCCGCCGATGTGGCGTCGGGTGCCGATGGGCTCCTGTGCCTGCCGTACTTTGCGGGGGAGCGTACTCCGCTCAACGATCCCGAGGCGCGTGGCGTCTTCTTTGGCCTGACCGGAAGGCATACGCGAGCCCATATGGTTCGCGCCGCCTTGGAAGGCGTCGCGTATACCGTTGCATCCCATGTCGACATTATCGAGCGAGAGCATGGACTGCCAATTGGGCGCATTATGCTTGTCGGAGGCGGAACCAAGAATCCAGTTTGGATGCAGACTATCGCCGACGTATGCGGGCGCGAGGTCTCGGTTGCCAAGGTTACGGTGGGTGCATGCTTCGGTGATGCCATCATGGCAGCTCTCGCAGGTGGCGCCTACGCATCATGGGATGAACTCGCCCAAGTCCTTGGCGTTGCGCAAACAATCGAGCCCGATATGGCTGCCCACGAGTTATATGCGTCGCGTCGTCATATCTTTGACGAATTGTATGCACGCAACCGTGATCTCATGCACGAATTGGTGTAAAGCTGCCGAATTGTACTGCCTACCAATAGGGACTGCGTTGTGCGATTCGCATGTCCCTTGGCATTTTTTGCCCACAGGGGTTAGCGAAGGTCAAAAACAGAGTGCGCATTTGTTAAAACTGCCGACTCGATGCGCTTTGCGTCACAGTTTTTGAGTGAGGCAATGCGCATCGAAGTCCTTGTGAGCGATTTGATGAGCGACTGCGCGCTTGTTTCTGTGTTTGGTTCGGCCGGCGCATCGGTCTCGAGCAGTAGGCGGTCGAGTGGAATCTGTCGTGCGTATTCGCGACCGCGCTTGGTCGCGAGCATGCGTTCGTTGACGGAAAAATAACAGCCCGCATTACGCGCGCGGACGAGTTCGTCCGAAGTACCGCTAAACCAGTGGAAGATGATAACGGGGGAGTCGGGGTTTGGGATGAGTAGTCCATGCGATTCGAGGACGTCCAGTACGGCTCCTGCCGAACGAACGGCGTGAATTGATATCACGCGCCCGGTAAGAGGATGCTGCACGAGCGCATCGCAGAGCCGGTTAAGTGCCTGTATTTGTAGCGGCTCACTTCCAGCAAAGCGCGCGGAAAAGTCGAGTCCGACTTCGCCGATGTAGCGTTCTTGGGCAGCAACTTCGCAAAGCAGATTGACTTCGACAAAACCGCAGTGGCCATCGGCGAACCACCAGGGGTGAAGCCCAACGCCGGCGATGATGCCTGGTTGGCGACAGGCGCGCTCGTTTGCGGCCGAAAAGTCGCGCGGATTGACGCCGCAGTCAAATAGACCCAAGCCCAGCGCCGTCGCCTCATCGGCAACGGCGTCCGGGTGAGCCATTAAATCAAGATGGCAGTGTGCATCAAATAACCGGGGCTCCATCTCGGTGCGCTCCGCTAGTCCAGACGTTGGCCATCGGAGCGTACGCGCTCAGTGCCGCGGCCGCTGATCTGGCGGATAACCTCGCCGGCAATCATCTGGCCCATGATGGGCGGCATAAAGCTGGCGGTTCCCAGCTCGGTGCGCTCGTGGATGTTGGAAGGGTCGCGGGGCTGTGTCTTAACCGATTCCTCGCAGCTAAACAGTACATGCAGGCTCTTGATTCCGCGCTTCTTGCATTCTTTGCGCATGATGCGGCTCATGGGGTCACGTACCGTATCGAAAATGTCGGCAAAGCGGAGGCACTCGGGATGGAGCTTGTTGGCCCCGCCCATGGAGCTAACCAAACGAATGTCGTGGTCCTGAGCATATTTGGCAATGGTGAGCTTGGCCGAGATGGTGTCGATGGCGTCGACGACGTAGTCGAGCTTGCCGTCCGTCTGCTCCAAAACGCTCGCGAAGAAATCATCGATGTTGTCGCTCAGCAAGTATTCAGTTCGCTTGATGACGGCAGCGGCGGGATTGATGTCGTGGATCATGGCTTCCATCACGTCAACCTTGCGCTTGCCGACGGTGCTGTGAAAGGCGATGGCCTGGCGATTGATATTGCTGGGCGCGATGATGTCCTTGTCCAGAATGACGAAATGACCGATGCCGCCGCGGGCGAGTGCCTCGCAGCAGTTGGAGCCCACGCCTCCGCAGCCGAGCACTAGCACCGTAGCATCGGCGAGCTTATCGAGTGCCTCGCGGCCCATGATAATCTCGAGCTTGGTGTCGCGTGTCTCGATGGGAGTTGCGGCTGTGGTTTCGGTCATAAATATCCTCCGATGGGGAAGCAGGTCGTGTTTTAGCTATCGCCATTATAGGTAATCGCCCATAGGTTGCGATGGCGTTTGCTTTGATGTGGTTTGAAGCATTGCGATTAGATAGTTAGACAAACATCTAAATATCGAGTATAGTGTGCACGTCATGAGAGATGATGAGAGGAGGTCTTATGCCGGGAGAGGGTTTTAAGGCGCTTGCCGATCCAACGCGACGGCGCATTTTGGAGTTGCTGCGCGAGGGCAATTGCACGGCGGGGGAGCTTGCCGAGCATTTCGATATCAGTAAGCCGTCGCTGAGCCATCACTTGGCGACGCTCAAAAACGCCGGGTTGGTGACCGACGAGCGCCATGGCCAAAACATCGTATACAGCTTAAACACCACCGTCATGCAGGATTTAATTGGCTGGTTTATGGGCTTTACAAACACTGAAGGTGATAAGGATGAATAACGAAAACAAGGGCATTCACCCCACGGGGGTATCGTCGCGCGTGTGGATTGCGCTGGTCGCTCTGTGCGTCGCCAATGTCGTAGCACACCTCATGGTGATGCCGAGCTTGCCTGCGCAGATTCCCACGCACTGGGGCGCGAACGGCGCCGTCGACGGTTGGGGTCCTAGCTGGATGGCCTCCGCGCTCGGCGTGCTGCCTCTGGCGCTTCTCGCAATGTTCTGCATGGTGCCGCGCATCGACCCCAAAGGTGAGGCATATCGAACCTCGGGCAAGTTCTACCAGGGCTTCGTAATCGCCTTCACCTTGTTCATGTGCGCCATAAGCTGGCTGGGAGAGCTTACGGTCTGGGGCGTGGTGCCGGCGGTCGGTTCGGTTAACGTGCTGATTTCCGGTGCTGTCGGTTTGCTGTTCATCGGCGTAGGCAACTACTTGCCGCGTGTGAAGCAGAACTATACGCTCGGTATCAAGACACCCTGGGCGCTTGCCGATCCCGAGAACTGGCGCCGTACGCAGCGTTTTGGCGGCGCCTGCTTTATGGTGCTGGGTATTGGCCTGATTGTGATGGGCGTGGCAGGCAGCGTGCTTTCGAGTGAAGTCGTCGCCGCGGTGATTGCGGCTCTGGCGTTTGGTTCGGTTGGAGCCGTTTACGTCTACTCGTATCTGTTGTGGCGCAAATCGCAGCGAGCCGCTCGTTAAGGTTGCGGAAAACTAGCGTACGCAGTTCATAGTATGTTCCGGGGGACTTTTCCCAGGTAGTATTAGGGGGTGTGGGCAACCATGCCCCTTTTTCGTTACGTTTCAGAGCTGGTTCCCTCATTTCGTTTCCACTAAAGCGAATCAAGAATAGGGAAACAGCAGGTAGAAAGGATAGAACAGGCAAATGGCAGAGTTTATCTACCAGATGTATCAGGCTCGCAAGGCCCATGGCGACAAGGTAATCCTTGACGACGTGACCCTGAGCTTCTACCCCGGTGCCAAGATCGGCGTCGTGGGTCCCAACGGCATGGGTAAGTCGACCCTGCTCAAGATTATGGCCGGCATCGAGGAGGTCTCCAACGGCGATGCCAGGCTCACCCCCGGCTACACTGTGGGCATCCTGCAGCAGGAGCCGCCGCTCGACGACGACAAGACCGTCATCGAGAACGTGCGCATGGCGTTTGGCGATATGATCGCCAAGGTCGATCGCTTCAATAAGATCGGCGAGGAGATGTGCGACCCGGATTGCGACATGGACGCCCTTATGGCCGAGATGGGCAAGCTCCAGGACGAGATCGACGCCGCCGACGGCTGGGATATCGATTCCAAGCTCGGCCAGGCCATGGACGCCCTGCAGCTGCCCGATTCCGACATGCCGGTCAACGTGCTTTCCGGCGGCGAGCGCCGTCGCGTGGCCCTGTGCAAGCTGCTGCTCGAGGCTCCCGACCTGCTGCTGCTCGACGAGCCCACGAACCACCTGGACGCCGAATCGATCCTGTGGCTCGAGCACTTCCTGCACAACTACCAGGGCGCGGTGCTTGCCGTCACGCACGATCGCTACTTCCTGGATAACGTTGCCGAGTGGATCTGCGAGGTCGACCGCGGTCACCTTTATCCCTACAAGGGCAACTACTCCACGTATCTGGAGACCAAGGCCGCCCGTATCGAGGCGCAGGGTAACCGCGACGCCAAGCTCGCCAAGCGCATGGAGGCCGAGCTCGAGTGGGTACGCAGCTCGCCCAAGGCTCGCCAGGCCAAGAACAAGGCCCGTCTGGCTCGTTACGAGGAGATGGAGGCCGAGGCCCGCGCAAGCCAGAAGCTCGACTGGACCGACATCCGCATCCCCGTGGGCCCGCGTCTGGGCAACAAGGTGCTCGAGGCTCATCACCTGCACAAGGAGTTCGACGGTCGCGTGCTCATCGATGACCTTTCGTTCACCCTGCCGCGCAACGGTATCGTGGGTGTCATCGGCCCCAACGGTGTGGGCAAGACCACGCTGTTCAAGACCATCGTGGGCCTGGAGCCGCTGACTTCGGGCGAGCTCGAGGTGGGCGAGACCGTCAAGATCTCCTATGTCGATCAGAACCGTTCCGGCATCGACCCCGATAAGAACCTGTGGGAGGTCGTCTCGGATGGCCTGGACCACATGATGGTCGGTGAGACCGAGGTTCCGAGCCGTGCTTATGTGGCGAGCTTTGGCTTTAAAGGCCAGGACCAGCAGAAGCGCGCCGGCGTACTCTCCGGTGGCGAGCGCAACCGTCTGAACTTGGCGCTTACGCTCAAGCAGGGCGGCAACCTGCTGCTCCTCGACGAGCCCACGAACGACCTCGACGTCGAGACGCTGTCCTCGCTCGAAGCGGCACTGCTCGAGTTCCCGGGCTGCTCGGTGGTCATTAGCCACGACCGTATGTTCCTGGACCGCGTCGCCACGCACATTCTGGCGTGGGAGGGCACCGACGAGAATCCGGGCAACTGGTATTGGTTTGAGGGCAACTTCGAGGCCTATCAGGCCAACCGCATCGAGCGCCTTGGCGAGGACGCAGCCCAGCCGCATCGTATCCACCGTAAGCTGACGCGCGACTAGATCGTTACGCGGTTTTCCAAACCGCGTAACTGCTCGACGCTGCGCGGGTCGCAAGCACCCCATCTTGCCGTTCAAGCCGTCGCTCGCGTACCGAAGTACGCGTCGCTCCTCTTTCACGGCAACCTGGGGCACTTGCAGCCCGCTCGCTGTTGGTTACGCAACATCAACAAATGAAAACGGCTCAAATCCTGATTTGGATTTGAGCCGTTTGTCGTTACTGCTCGGGTTCTTCGACTTTATCGATGGTCCAGGTGGATCCGAGGCCACCGGTGGTATTGCGGCGGATGCGCACGGCAACCTCGCGGCGCTCGCCGGCCTGCGTGTAGCGCAGGGGGAAGCTTGCGCGGTTTCGCGCGGCCTCGATGGTACCGCGCTCGCGGGCGATCCAGTAGTACTCGCCGACAATGCCGAGGGTATCGGCGCCGTAGGGGAGATAGGTCGACAGCTGGTGCAGAAGCGGGCCGGGGCAGAAGACCTCGGTTGCGAAATCGACGGGGAAGTCCTCGGGGATGGCGGGCGCTACGGGTGCGGGGGTTGGGGCCTCTGCGAGTACCGAAGCCGGTGCCGGTGCGGGAATTTGGTCGCAAGCAGAGGCGGGCACGGATTCGATGACGGGTGCGAACTCCAGCGTCGTCTTCGGCTTGATTGTGGAATCTGCGGGCTTCACGGTGACGGGCGCGTCTGCAGCTTCAGTTTCAACCTCAACCTGCGTCGCGCTCTCATTCTCGACGCTCGACTTTGCCTCGATGGGCGTGGATGCCATGGTGGTGATGCCGGCATTGGCATTCTCGGGGTCATAGACGATCGTGAGCGAGATGGCGGGCTGCGGCGTCTCGGGCTCCGGCGCCGACTCGGTAGCGTCTTGATTTGCGGGCTCGTCGGACTGATCGCCCTCGGCCTCGTCGCCAAAGACATCGCTGTTTTGGAATGCAGACGTCTCGGGTTGGATAGCGGCTTCTTCGGTTGTCGACTTGGGAGCCTCGTTGAGCTCCGCAGTGGCTTCCTGCTCTGACATGACTTTGGGATCGGTCGTGGCGGCGATTTCGGTTTCGGCTTCCGCTGTTACCTCAATAGCGGCTTCGATCTCTGTCTCGGGCTCGGGTTCCGGCACGGCTTCAACCATGACTTCGGGCTCGGGACGCTTAACGTGCTTGGGGCGCACGGCCTTGAGGTCCTTCTCGCCGCGCTTTTTCTTTTTGTAGGACTGCTTGGCGCCCTTGGCAGCCTTGGGCTTGTCCTCGCCCTTGGCAAGTGCGGCATCCCAGGCCTCGTTGGCGATGACCGTGGCATACAGGCGGCCGCCCTTAAAGACGGTCAGCTTAATGCAGTCGTCGAGCTCCTCGAGCAGCTCGCGCGTGGACTCGAAGCCCAGGTCATAAGCGGTCATGTCGCCAGCGGCGAGCGCCTCCTCGACCTGCGTCATAAACGTTTGCTTGCCGCATCCAATCGCATCGCGCAGCAGGCGATACAGATAGATGTGGTTGCCCAGCGAAAGCGTGGGCCTAACTATTGTCTTGCTCATGGCAAATCTCCTCTTTACACACCAAAGCATCTTACCATCGCGCGGGGCTTGCCATCTCGTCGCCCAAGGCAAACGGGCGCGACCGTTGCCGGTTCGCGCCCGTTATGCAGGTCGGTTATCTATGAGAGACAAACGTGCTTAGTTGCCCGACGTCGTGCCTTGGCTCGAGCTGTCAGATGCCGTGCCGGACGCGGTCCCGCCCGAGCTGTTCGGGCTGTTGGTGTTGCCGTTGTCGGTAGATCCCGTGCCAGATGCATTGCCGCTCGTTTGGTCGCCCGTGCTCGGCTGAGAGCCGTCAGTCGTCTGGCTCGAGTCGGTCGTACTGGACTGCGTGCCGCTGTTGGCCGTAGAGGAGTCGGTGCCCTGCGATTGGTTTTGGGTGTTCGAGGACGAATTGGTAGAGGTAGAACTGTCTTGTGTGTCGTCTGTCTGTGCCTGCTGATCCTGCGACTGGGTGTTGCCATTTGCATCGCTCTCGGTCGTGCGCGACGACAGGATTGGCTCGGGACGCTCGCCCAGACCCTCACCGGCAGTGGTGATAAGGATGGCGCCGGCGCAGGCGATGACCGCGACGATGGCGATAGCAATCGAGAAGACGATGACCTTCTTTTGGGTCTGGCTGCGCTCAGCCGCCGCCTTGGCGCGCAGGCTGTTGGGGGCGACGCGCGCCGTGGTCGCGCGTCCCGCAACCTGGCGCATCTCCTGCGTGGTCGCGGCGCCACCTAGGTGCTCTTCGGCATCGGGCTCAACGGGCTCGTAGGCGCCGGCAGGGTAGTCGACAGCGGTATGCGTGCCCTTGATTGCTTCGGCGCTGGCGGAGATAAAGTGGCGATAGACCTGCGAGGACACAACAGTGATGACTGAGCTCACAGCGGCACCAATCACCGAGCCGGCAATGCCGATCTTTGAAGCGAGCGCCACGCTCGTGGCGGCGGCTGCGGCGCCGGCGATGATCTGGGGAATGGAAATGTCGTCGAACAAGCCCTTTTTGGGCGCGATGGCCATGGTCTGTCCGATGGAATGGTTCTCGTGCACGCCGTTGTTGAGCGATGCCGGCGTCATGACGCGCGTGCGCGGCGCGTCGGTGTACTTGGTTGTCATACGGGGTCCTCCCGGTGTAAATCTGCTTCGTTTCATGTAGCCATCAGGGTACCCACCAGATGTGAATCGTACGTGACATTTAACAGATACCATCAACTCATCAAGGGGGGCTTGCTGTCTTTGGTGCAATAGCTTGATGCTAAACTGGATTTACGATTGTGAGGTGGTTTACGTGATGTACCCGTATATGACATTCGAAGACGGTACCGAGGTCGTTCATTCTGACCTGATAACAGATGGGGATATCGAAAAGGTTATCGCGCATTTTGAACGACCGACGGCAGAGGGCTTCGACTCCGCTCGTTGTGAGTTGCCTTCCTGTTCGTGGACTGACTGGGAAGGGCATTTTACTCAGAGTGAAAAACGAGCTTTCGAAGAGTGTTTGAGCAAATCATTTAGATTAGTTCGAGTTTAGTTCGAATATAGAAGTCGAATGCGATGACCTAAAGCGTATGCATTTTTAGTATTAGATGCGTATGAAATGGAGGATGTGAATGGATGAGCTAATAGACTTTAAAAAAGGCTCTGTTAGACCAGGATTGACATACATGTGTCCCCACGGTGCCATATCGTT
>UQIN01000017.1 GCA_900541035.1 uncultured Collinsella sp.
TGTGCAATTGCAAAACGATTGGGCTGAATGTCAATCTTGGTCTAACAGAGCCTTAAAAAACGATTTCTCAAGAATGGCGAGCTGGTTTCAATTCCAAAAAAGGAAAGCTATAAAAGAATCATGCTGCTATGGACCGTCTCTTTCTTTGAATTAAATACAAGTTATACGGAGCTTCAGGTTAATCGTGTGCTGTCACAGCTCTATCCTGATTATGCCGTGTTGAGGCGGTACTTGGTTGATTATGGATTCCTATTAAGGGATGAGCGAGGCCTGAAATACGAGGTTAATCGTGATGTTCACGGTATTGAGAGCTAGCCGTCCGGTTCGGGTCCTATATATTGCTAGAGGGATAAGCGAAATAGGCAATTGGTGTGCGAATATTGCTTTGCCAATGCTGATTTACGAGGTAACTCACGATGTTTCTGCAACTGCTTTGATGGTCTGCTGCAGATTTGCCCCCTCTCTGTTTTCAGTTGCGCTCGCGCAGCTGCCTCAGAAGATGGGTATCGGGACACTGCAGGCCATGAGATTGGCAGACTTAATTCGCGCGGGATTATTCGTTTGCTATATTTTTGTTGATAGTAAATGGAGTATGTTTGCTATTACGTGCGCGGTATCGCTTTGCCGAACGGTTGAAATGCCCTGCTTTTACTCGTTGTTAAGAGCCAATACGAATAGTATCAATCGCGACGTAATTAATAATTCGTTTGGGTTTCTGCAGAATTTGATGATGGTTCTGGGGCCAGTTGCCGGCGGTTTTGTTGTCGCTCAATTTGGGGCGGAGGCTGTTCTTGCATTAGACGCGCTTTCTTTTGCCGCGTCGTTCTGGTTGCTGCGAGATGTTCCGTCGGTTATCGAGGTTAATGATAAAGAGGGGATAAGCAAAAATGAAAAAAACAGGACTGCATTTAGTGATCTTAGCGCGAAGCACTTGGCAATTGGTTTCCTATTAATCGATATTTCTAGTGGCGTGGCATTCGGCTCTCTGAATTCTCTTTTGCCAGCTATTGCGCAATTGCAATTTGACTCGTCATCGATACAATACGGATTCCTTCAGAGTAGTCTTACAATCGGACTGTTGTTCGGAAATACAATATATGGTCGTTTAATTAGTGGTTCCGATTGCGTTAAATCATATTGTTTTGTGACGTATCTTGCGCTCGGTGCGTATCTGGCGTTTGGCTATCGCTATGCGTCTGGGATATCGTTTATTTTCCTTTTTATCGTCGGTGCCGGAAACGCCATTCAAGATGTGCTTCTCATAACATCGCTGCAGGATTTGGCGAGAGACGAATCTGAATCGATAAGCCTGTTTTCAATTAGGGAGTCTTTGCAATCGGTTGCTGTTGTTATTTCAACACTCCTTGTTTCGCTGTTCACGAGCATCGCGATGTTCTCAATTCTCGTTACAGGACTTGGTGTATTTTCAATTATGATGGTAGTTGTGTTTCAATTGAATTATTTGCGAAAGATGTGACGTTGATATGCCTAAAACGCTTTTAGTATTTCCCCCAGGATGGAGTCCAGTGGGGCCGTATCTTGCCTTGCCTGTTTTGAAGTCATATCTTCAAGAGGTTGAACAATATAAAGTTGACATTGTTGACTTAAACGTGGAATTTTACGATGACCTCCTATCTTTTAGACATGTCGAAGAGTGCTGAAAAAGGTATCGGGAATCAAAGGATTCGTTTAGTTCGAATGTTCAATTAACAATCGAGTTGATACAAAAGTCAGCACTTAATGTTGACGAGGCAAAAGATATTTTCAGATCGAAGAGATACTTTAATCTAAAAGAAAGACAATATGCTGAAAACATTTTTAGAAATGCACTCTATATCATAAATCACGTCTCATATGGAGTTAAATACACGTTCAACTCCATAGATCTGCCCTATGATTATTATTCGACACCAGAAATAATGAAATCGCTTGCGGATACCTTGCATAATCCGTTTATTTCCTTCTATGAAACTGCCTTTCTTAAGCGTATTCAGAGGGAAAAAATCGAGTTTATTGGGATTTCGGTGAGCGGCTGTTTCCAATTGATTTCTGCAGTTACGTTAGCGAAACTGATTAAAGAAGAATGTCCATCTGTTAAACACGTCTCATTGGGCGGCAATTACATTACTCGTTTAGCAGATGACTGCATGAAAGAATGGCATCCCTTTTTTGAATACATTGATTCGATAATGATGTATGACGGCGAAGAGCCGCTTGCACGTCTTCTTGAGGCTCTTGACTCTGGTGATGACAATCTCGACTGTGTTCCAAACCTTTGCCATGCTAAAGGTGGAAAGATATATAAAAACCATCGGATTGAGCAAACATTTATCAACGATACAGTTCCCGATTTCGATGGCTTCGCCCTTTCTAAATACTTTATGCCTGAGTTAATATTGCCGGTTTATTCCTCTAGGCAGTGTTTTAATCATTGCGCCTTCTGCACCATTCCCGGTGCTACCGGTGGTTGTTACCGAAAGATGCCCATATCGAGAGTATTTGAAATAATGTGTCGGTTAAATGAAAAATACGGCACGAGAGTTTTCTCTTTTGTGGATGAAACATTCGAAGGCAAAAGAATGGAGCAACTCGCGGATGAAATAAACGCATCGGGAAAAACGTTTTTCTGGCATGGAGAAACGAGGTTCTCTCCAACCCTAAGTACAGACGTTTTCAACAAGATATACCAAAGTGGATGTAGGCAGATTCAGTTTGGCCTCGAGTCATACAACCAAAGAGTTCTTGATCTAATGAAGAAGAACACGAGAGTTGATTGGATTGATCGCAATATCCATGATTGTCTCAATGCGGGTATTCCTGTTCATCTATTCTTTATGATTGGCTTTCCGACCGAAACTAAAGAAGAGGCTCTGAACACCTTAGCTTATACAGAGAATGTTTTGAATTATTCAAAACAGGTATGTGGTGTTCCATATTCCACGAGAGGATTTACGAATTTTGGTCTCGTTATGGGGTCGGATGTTTGGAATCATCCCGATAAGTATGGTGTCTCTGTAATGCCGAAGTCCCAATATGAGGATTTGCGCCTCGAAGTGGATTATGTTTCAGGCACTGGTTTAACTTCAAATGAAGCAAAATCCTTATCTGATGAGCATCATATTGATTTTTATATGCAAGAGGTCATAAACGGTAGCGACACAATTGACTTGCCCCAGCGGCTTCATATTTCAGAGGTGACCTGGATCCTAGATTCTATTCACGCTGTCAGGTATAAGGGACATTTGACCAAAGTAAAGCGACGGCTAACTAGTCTAAATCCAGCTGATCGAATCTGGCTGGATTCCAAGACCTCTGTCGTGCTCGTTGAGCCATTTGCCTACTTCTATAATTCTGAATACCATCATGTCTATGCTGTTTCCCAGTTGGTATACCTTAAGTTGGCCCGTTTATTGGAGGTTGATTGTAGCATTTCTCTTATCCTTGATCAGGGCGATCTCGAGCTGACAAGGGCGATAGAAGAACTGTTGCATTATGGATTGCTGAATACAAATATCGATGCCGATTATGTAATGCACGATAATGGTTTTCAATTGGTTAAAAGTTCGTTTGTGAAAGAAGTCGGACGCTCAAAAGAGGGGTTAAGAGTACTGCTGAGTTGTGCCACCCATAGAATGTGTGCGGTTAATGATTTTTCGTTCGCTTTGCTTTCGTTGTTTGAAAAGCCGATTACTAAGAACGAGGTGCGCGACATTTTGAAAAAAGAGGGACTATCGGCAAACGAGGAGCAATTAAACAAGTTGGTTGATAATTGCATGAAAGCAGATATACTACAATTGATTAGATAGAGGAGGTTTCTGCATGGACGTTATTAACAAAGATCTCTTGGAGCAACTGAAAGAGTTTCAGAAAGAGGGCGTCGTGGTAGAAGTGTTCGACTTTGAGGACTACATGGATAAATTCTGCCATTAGTTTCGGAATTTACTCGCCTCGCTTAAAGGAGAAGTCGGTTATCGATTTCTCCTTTTTTAATTAAAGATATTTTTGAAATACATGCTCTTAGCACAGGTTGGCCTCTCAGTAAACTGGGAGGTTGCTTTGGCTAGTTAGAGGTATGTGAACGTTCGTTAGACTGAATCTCAGGGTAGAAGGGGCCTCCAGTGTCCAGATCAACAAGGCAATGCTGCGTTTCGGCTAATAAGAACGATGGCTTTTTGCGTGTGGCGGCGGCGTCGCCGCAGATTCGCGTTGCCGATGTCGAGGGCAATGCCGAGGTTGCGTTGGCGGCTGTTCGCGAGGCTGCCGAGCGCGGCGTTCGCGCTCTGGTGCTGCCCGAGCTTAACTTGTGCGGCTATACCGCGGCCGATCTGTTCCATAACCGCACATTACTGCATGCCTGCGAGGCTGCTTTGGTGCATATTCTCGATGAAACCCGCGAGCTGCCGATTGTCTTCACCGTCGGTCTTCCCGTTGCGGTTGCCGAGAATATCTACAACTGCGCCGCCGTGTGCTGCGCGGGCGAGCTTTTGGGTCTTACGGCCAAGAAGTATCTGCCCAACTATGGCGAGTTCTATGAGCGCCGTTGGTTTGCTCCGGCGCCTGCGGATCCCGTGTGGGTTGAATTTGCCGGTCAGGGTCCGGTTCCGCTGGGTTCGGGGCTTGTCTACCGTTGCTGTGATGAGGGCGTCGAGGACCTGGTGTTGGGCGTTGAGGTTTGCGAGGACCTGTGGGTGCCAGCACCTCCTTCGACCGAGATGGCGCTTGCCGGTGCGACGGTGATTCTCAACCCGTCGGCCTCGGACGAGATTATCGGCAAGGCAGACTATCGCCGCAGCCTCATCTCCAATCAGAGTGCGCGCCTGTACTGCGCCTATGCCTATGCAGATGCGAGCGAGGGCGAGTCCACGACCGACATGGTCTTTGCGGGGGAGAACCTCGTCTACGAAAACGGTTCGAAGCTCGCCGCGACGAAGCTCCTCACTTGCGATATGGCCGTCGCCGACGCTGACCTTGACCGCCTGGTTGCCGAGCGCCGTCGCTCGACGACGTGGACGCGCGCGGACGATGCGCCGGAGGCCACGACCGTTGAGTTTTCGTTTGAGGGCGTGCTGGCCAAAGAGCCTGTTCTGCGCGATGCACTCGACATTGACCGTGTCTTCCCCCGTGCGCCCTTTGTGCCGGCCGACCACGGCGACCTGGCCGAGCGCTGTGAGACTATTCTCAATCTGCAGACTGCTGGCCTCAAAACCCGCCTTGCCCACACGGGCACCAAGGCTGCGGTCATCGGCCTTTCGGGTGGCTTGGACTCCACGCTGGCACTGCTTGTGACCGTGCGTGCCTTCGATGCGCTGGGGCTGCCGCGCACGGGTATCACGGCGGTTTCCATGCCCGGCTTTGGCACGACGCATCGCACCAAGTCGAATGCCGAGTCGCTCGCTCGCGACCTGGGTGTGAGCTTCCGCGAGGTTTCGATCCACGCGGCCGTGGAGCAGCATTTTAAGGACATCGAGCACGATCCGACCGTGCAGGACGTGACCTACGAGAACAGCCAGGCCCGCGAGCGTACGCAGATCCTCATGGATTTGGCCAACCAGGCTGGCGGTTTTGTCATCGGCACGGGCGACCTGTCGGAGCTGGCACTCGGCTGGGCTACCTATAACGGTGACCACATGAGCATGTACGCCGTCAACGCGAGCGTGCCCAAGACGCTCGTGCGCCATCTGGTGCGTTATGCGGCTGATGTCTTTGGCGGACGTATTGCCGAGGTCTTGCTCGATATCCTCGATACGCCGGTGTCCCCCGAGCTTCTGCCGCCCACGGGCGACGGCGAGATTGCGCAGAAGACCGAGGATTTGGTGGGCCCGTACGAGCTGCACGACTACTTCCTCTACTACCTGCTGCGTTTTGGCTTTGAGCCGGGCAAGATCTACCGCATGGCGCTCAAGAGCTTCGAGGGCGTCTACGACGCTAAGACCGTCCACACGTGGCTACGTACGTTCTACCGTCGCTTCTTTGCCCAGCAGTTTAAGCGCAGCTGCCTGCCCGATGGTCCCAAGGTGGGCTCGGTGACGCTCAGCCCGCGCGGCGATTGGCGTATGCCGAGTGACGCTAGCTCGCGTCTGTGGCTTGCGCAGATCGACGCGCTCAATCCAGTTGACTAAGGTTGGCTAAATTGAACCAATACGGGGGTTGCAAGCGTTACACTTTTGCAATCTGATGGCCCGTATCGCGCGGCGCTCTTGTCGGAGCGCCGCGTTTTTTATATCGAAAGGTGGCACCATGCAGGCATCGCAGCGTCTCGACCGCTTTGGCGCGGAGGTCTTCGCCTCGCTCAACAACAAGCTTCTCGCGCTGAAGGCTCAGGGCAAGTCCATTTACAACATGAGCGTGGGCACGCCCGACTTTAAGCCGTACGACCACGTGGTCGAGGCACTTACGCAGGCAGCCCAAGATCCCGAGATGTGGAAGTATGCCCTGCGCGACCTGCCCGAACTCAAGCAAGCCGTGTGCGATTACTATGAGCGTCGCTTTGGCGTTTCGGGCATTACGCCGTCTATGGTGCAGTCGTGCAACGGCACGCAGGAGGGCGTGGGCCATTTGGGCCTGGCCCTGCTCGATCCGGGTGACACCATTCTGGTTCCCGATCCGTGCTACCCGGTCTTTGAGGCGGGTGCCAAGATCGCCGATGCCAAGCTCGAATACTATCCGCTGGTTGCCGAGCATAATTACCTACCCTATGTGGCGGGTATCGATCCCGAGGTGGCCGATCGTGCCAAGTATATGATCGTGTCGCTGCCCGCGAACCCGGTCGGCTCGGTGGGCACGCCCGAGGTCTACGAGGAGATTATCGCCTTTGCCCGCGAGCATGATCTGTTGATCGTTCATGACAACGCGTACTCCGACATCGTGTTTGACGGCGAGCCCGGCGGCAGCTTCTTGCAGTATCCCGGTGCGCTCGAGGTGGGCGTGGAGTTCTTCTCGCTTTCCAAGTCGTTTAACGTCACCGGTGCCCGCATCGGCTTTTTGGTCGGTCGCGAGGATGTGGTCTCGGCCTTTGCCAAGCTGCGCGGCCAGATCGACTTTGGTATGTTCTTCCCGATCCAGAAGGCCGCCATCGCCTGCCTGAACGGTCCGCGCGATGAGGTCGAGGCGCAGCGTCTGAAGTACCAGGAGCGCCGCGATGCCCTGTGCGACGGTCTTGAGGGCCTGGGCTGGGAGCGTCCCAACGCGCATGGCTCTATGTTTGTGTGGGCCAAGCTTCCCGGTGGTCGCACCGATTCCATGGCGTTTTGCGAGGAGCTCATGGAGAAGGCCGGCGTTGTGGTGACGCCGGGCGCGAGCTTTGGCCCTTCGGGCGAGGGGCACGTGCGCATGGCGCTGGTCCTGCCGCCCGATCAGATCGCTTTGGCTGTCGAGGCCATTCGCGAGGCGGGCCTGTATTAGAAACCTATTTCGACTCGTCAATAGCTCGAAACCGATTTCGTGCAGTTATTTTACGAATTCTGCAAACAATTTCGGTAAACGGTCGATTTTTGGCTGCGAATAGGAGCATAATCAAAGTCCCGATTGGATGTATTGGGATTACGGCAAGCCGCTCGGGTCGTTCCCGGGCGGCTTGTTTGTGGAGAGAGATGGGAGTTTCTAATGGTTAACGAGAAGAAGGTCGCTATTGTCGGCTGCGGTTTCGTCGGTTCGTCTTCGGCGTTCGCTCTGATGCAGAGCGGTCTGTTCTCCGAGATGGTCCTCATCGACGTGGACAAGAACCGCGCCGAGGGTGAGGCCCTGGATATCGCGCACGGCATGACGTTTGCCGAGCCGATGAAGATCTACGCCGGCGATTATTCCGATGTCGCCGACGCCGCCATGATCGTCGTCACCGCTGGCGCTGCCCAGAAGCCCGGTGAGACCCGCCTGGACCTGGTCAACAAGAACGTCAATATCTTTAAGTCCATTATCCCCGAGATTAAGAAGTCTGGCTTTGACGGCATTCTGCTCATCGTCTCCAACCCGGTCGATGTTCTGACCTATGCCGCCATCAAGATGTCCGGCCTGCCCGAGGGCCATGTCATCGGCTCCGGCACCGTGCTCGACACTGGCCGTCTGCAGCAGATGCTTGGTGCCCACGTCGAGGTTGACCCGCGCGATGTCCAGGCCTATGTCATGGGCGAGCACGGCGACTCCGAGTTTGTCGCTTGGTCCAGCGCTCAGGTTGCTGGCGTTCCGCTGAACACCTTCTGCGAGCTTCACGGTCATCTGGAGCACGAGGCTGCCGAGAAGCGTATCGCCGAGGACGTCAAGAACTCCGCCTACACCATCATCGAGAAGAAGCACGCTACCTACTATGGCGTTGCCATGGCCGTCAAGCGCATCTGCACTGCCGTCATGCGCGATGAGCAGACCGTTCTGCCTGTCTCCTCGCTCATGGTGGGCGAGTATGGCCTGTCCGATCTGGCCATCTCCATGCCGACGGTCGTTGGCCGCGACGGCGTCGTCTGCCGCGTACCCGTGCCGCTGAACGATGACGAGCAGCATGAGCTCACCGCCTCCGCCAAGGCCCTCAAGGACATCATCGACAGCGTCGACTTTTCCTGCTAAATCAAGCTCTTTTGGGCAACAGGCTACAATGAAAGGCGTCCGGGCTCCACGGCCCGGGCGCCTTTTTGGTGCAAGGGGGTCAGGTTACTTTGCATCATTGATGATGGGAGAGGCATGCCGGATTCGCCTAACTTTTTGACCTATGCCCAGACGGCGTTCGATTCGTTTGACGAGCGGGCCTTCTGTTCGGTGGACAGCCTGGTGTTTGCATGGCTGTCGTATTTGCGCTTGCCGGGGGATATGCCGGAGCTTGTCGGCTGGCAGGGACTGGACGTGCGTGAGCTACTGCGTGCCGAGTGCTACCGGGACATGATTGGCGACCTGTGGGATCCGGAAGGAAGCCGCGCCTTGCTGGAGGCCGTGACGGCAAGCCCACGTTACCGCGGCGTGCGTGTGTGCGGCTATCGTGCCGTGAATGACGTCGAGACGACGGAACAGTTTGCCGCCATAACGTTCCGTTTTCCGGCAGGATTTAGCTACCTTTCCTTCCGCGGGACCGACAGTACGATCGTGGGCTGGAAAGAGGACTTCAACATGGCGTTCCGGTGCCCCGTGCCCTCCCAGGAGTCTGCGGCGCGCTATGTGGACGAGGTGGCAGCCGCAATAGACGGACCACTCTTGTGCGGAGGACATTCCAAGGGCGGCAACTTGGCGGTGTATGGTGCGGTGATGTGCTCTGATGCTGCTCGCGACCGGATCGAACGGGCCTTCTCCCATGATGGCCCCGGCTTTGTCGAGGAGTTCCTGAGTGGCGACGCCTTTGCGGGTCTGTCGGGTCGCATCGATAAAACCCTGCCGCAGTCTTCGATTTTCGGCATGATGTTCGAGACGCAGGAAGATTACTCCATTGTCGAGAGCACCGAGTTCAGCCTGCTGCAGCACAATCCCTTCAGCTGGGTCATTGACGGCTGCAACTTTGTGTATTGTGAGCGCCTGTCTGCCGGCGCTCGATATGTCGATAGCTCCATTCGTGAGATGTTGCTCGCAGTGGAGCCTACCGAACGCGAGCGCTTTGTGGACGCGCTGTTCTCTGTGTTTGAGGCCACGGGGGCCGAACGGTTTGCGGATATCGCTGGGAATTTGCGCGAGAGCCTGCCGGTGATGCTTCAGGCTGCCCAGGGCTTCGACAGGGATACGCGCCGTTTTATCTCGCAGACCATCGTGGCGATTCTTAAGTGCGCGCTGCTTCCCAAGCGCCCCGAGCTCAACGTTCCCGCCGCTGGCAAGAGCTTAGCCGAGCAGCTCGAAGCATAGCAGTCGGAGCTCCTGCGTTAGCCATTGGTGCAAAGTAACCTGGCCCCCTTGCACCAATCTTCGATGCGCCTGGGGCGGCCTCGACCGCTATACTGATTCGTGCTGAAATCGATCTAGAACGGAATGCCGTATATGAAAATCAACCATGCGATTCTACATATCCTGGACTTTGACTCGGCCGTCAACGTTATGAGCCAGCGCGAGCTCGATATCGAGAGCCGTACCGTGCGCAACTTCGTGACCACGCACCTGCGTCGCGCCCGCACTTCGGCCGATAACAAACGCGCCACGTTTGCCGAGAACTCCGCATTCGGCGACGAGCTCAAGGGCTATTTCTTTGGCGAGCGCGAGTTTGTGGACCTGTCGCAGCAGATTGCGGAGTTCATCTCCTCCGAGCTCACCAAGGCAGAGAAGGCCGAGTCCACCGACGTGCTGGTGGCAGACTTTGACGACGACGAGGATGCCCGCTGGTTTGCCGTGATGCTGCTTGGTTCCAAGCAGGCCTTTATGCATGAGGTGGGCCGCGAGGAGGGCGAGGTGCGCAACGACATCGCACGCCACTACGCTATCCTGCCGAATCCCTCCCAAAAGGTGCCGAGCTACGCCATCGTGCGCGCGAGCACCATGGAGATCGGCTACGTGGACAAGAAACGCAAGATTGCCGGCGAGGAGCGCATGCTTATTCCTGACGGCCTGCTGCAGTGCGATACGGGCGTGTCGGGCAAGGAGATTATCGACACCGTGACGCGTGTGGTCGAGGAGGTTGCCGAGGAGCACGGTGCCAATACGGCCGTGGCACTCGCTAAGGTCAAAGCCGCTGTTGCCGAGAAGGTCGAAGACGACGAGGAGCTGCCGCCTTGGGATATCGTTGACGAGGTCTTTGAGGATGAGCCAGTCATCAAGGAGAGTGTTCGTGCGGCACTGACCGAGGAAAAGGTGCCCGAGCGTGTGCCCGTGGAGCGCAAACAGGTCGAGCGTGCGGCCGTGCGCAACCACAAGATTCGTACCGATACGGGCATCGAGATCAGCTTCCCGGCCGAGATGGGCTCGAACTCCGAGTACATCGAGTTCGTCAACGAGCCCAACGGCCTCATCTCCATCGAGCTCAAGAACATCGGAAGCATCGAGAACCGATAGAGCAATAGTTTCTTTCTAAGAAAAATCTGGATTATATTTTGAAGTATAATTTGAAATATAATCCAGATTATTTTTTGGAGGTCCAGATGTCCCCACTTGTTCTGGAAAAACCGGTGTTTACAAAAGACCAGGTTGTCTCTGCCACCGAAGCGAGCAAATCCCTATCTACCATTCGCAAGCGTGCTAAGCGCGCGCCGCAGTTTATCGCCGATCATAACGACATCGATACTGTGATTATCGACTACGCTGCCTATGAGGAGATGTTCGGCGCACTGCAGTACCTTCGCGAACTTGAGCTTGATCGCATTGCGACGGATCGAATCAAAAACGGACCGCACGAGTTTATTCCGTTTGAAGATGCTTTGACCCCAGAGGAACTCGAGGAGTTTGAGTCGATGGATCCCGATGCGATTTCGGATGAGGATCTTTTCGAATGAGCGGGCACTTTGTCGTCGGCTTTTTGAATCGAGACGTCGAGAAGGAATATCAAAAACTAGACGGTTCTCAGCGAAGGCTCGTCCGCATTGCAGTGACGAAATTAAAGACGCGCGCCGATGAAATCGGAACGCCGCTTCACGGTGAGCTTGCCGGCTGCAAAAAGATTAAATGGCGAAAGGCAGGACTCCGAATGGTGTTCCGAATCCGAGAGGATGGAACGGTGGAGATAGCAGAGATCGTGGCAATAGGACGGCGCGATCATTTCGAGGTCTACAAGACGGCTGCCGATCGTTTGTCGAAGCATCCCGCCATGGTTGAATATGACGGAACCCTGAGATAAAGAAGGCCGAAGTCCCGGGCGGGGCTTCGGCCTTAGTTTCCTGGGGCTGAATTACGTTACAGGTTGAGCATATGTCAGCGAAAACGCCCCAGAGCGAGCAAGGTGACGTGAAAGAGGAGGGCATTGACCTTCTGGTCATGCCCGACGATTGAACGTCAGATTGCCGCTCTGGGGCGTTTACAGCGTCGACTTGTTACGCGGTTTGTCAAAACCGCGTAACTATTAAAGCTGGCGCAGGCCTTCCTCGAGACCGGTCTTGCTGTCGGTCTTCTCGTCGCGCATCTTGATAACGCGGGCAGGAACGCCGGCTACGACGGCGCCGGCAGGAACGTCCTCGACGCATACGGCACCGGCGGCCACGACGGCGCCCTTGCCCACGCGCACGCCCTCCAGGACCACGGCGTTGGCGCCAATCATGACATCGTCCTCGATGATGACGGGCGTGGCGCTTGCGGGCTCAACGACGCCTGCCAGCACGGTGCCGGCGCCGATGTGGCAGTTCTTGCCCACGGTGGCGCGGCCGCCCAGCACGGCGCCCATATCGATCATGGAACCTTCGCCGATGACGGAGCCGATGTTGATGATGGCACCCATCATGATGACGGCACGGTCGCCGATCTCGACGCGGTCGCGGATGATCGCGCCCGGCTCGATGCGAGCGTTGATGCCCTTAAGGTCGAGCATGGGCACGGCGGAGTTGCGGCAGTCATTCTCGACGTCGTAGTAATCGATGGAATCGGCGTTGGCGTCCAGGATGGCCTTAAGCTCATCCCAGTCGCCAAAGACGGTCTTGCCACGACGACCGCCGTAGACATGCGCGTTGCCCCAGGCAACCTTTATGCCGGGCTTCTCGCGCACATACAGCTTGACGGGCGTCTTTTTAGGCGCGGTGGCGATGTAGTTGATAATCTCCTGTGCATCCATCTCGGCTGCATTGCTCATTTGCTGTTTCTCCTTTGGGTGGATCCGGTTGATACCTGGTTAGGCAAACATGACCTGGTCGAACGTATAGAAGCCAGGCTCGCGGGTGACGAGCTTCTGCGCGGCTGCCAGCGCGCCGTTGACAAAGATCTGACGGCTCGTGGCGCGGTGCGTGAGCGTGACCTCCTCGTCCTGACCAAAGAAACTCACTTCGTGCACGCCGGCGACGGTGCCGCCGCGCAGCGAGTGCATGCCGATCTCCTTGGGGTCACGCGCTCCGCACATACCCTCGCGGCCATAGACGGGGTGGTAGCCTGCCTCGGGCTCAGCTTCGACGACGGCGTCGAGCAACAACTTGGCAGTGCCGCTGGGGGCGTCGACCTTTTGGTTGTGGTGCGTCTCGACAATCTCGCAGTCAAAGCCGGGCAGCTCGCGTGTGGCCTGTGCTACCAGATGACGCAGGGCTGCGATACCGATGGAGTAATTGCCGGAGTGCATGACACGGGCGTTCTGACCCAGCTCGCGCAGGCGATCCATCTGCTCGGGCGTGTAGCCCGTGGTGCCCGAGACCAACGCGGCACCCGTGCGCTCGACATAGGCGACGACGGCATCGAAGGTCACGACGTTCGAGAAGTCGATGATGACGTCGGCTGCCGGGGCGCCCTCGAGCACGGACAGATCAAAACCGATCTGGGCGACGTTATCAAAAACGGGCTGACCGGCGGCATCGACAACGCCCTCGGCGGTGGTGCGGATGAGCGAGCCCATGCGGCCCGTTCCCATAATGACGGTCTTAATCAAGCAGACCAGCTCCCTTCAGAGCATCGGTAAGTGCGGCGCGTGTGTCGTTGGCCATGTGGCATAGCGGCATGCGGTAGTTTGCCTCGATCATACCCATCTGAGCGAGCGCTTCCTTGACGGGGATGGGGTTGACCTCGCTAAAGAGGGCGTTGATGAGCGGCTGACCGGCAATCTGGATATCGCGGGCACGTGCCACGTCACCGTCCAGATAGGCGCGGCACATGTCATGCACGAGCTGCGGCTGAATGTCGGCCCACACGCTGATGGTGCCCGAAGCGCCCAGGCTCATGAGCGGCACGGTGAGCGCGTCCTCGCCCGAGTACATGCGGAAGTCGTCGGACAACAGGTGGGCAATCTTGGCCGCGTAGGCGACGTTGCCCGAGGCTTCCTTAATACCCATGATGTTGGGGTGCGCGGCCAAGCGCTCTACGTTGCGCTCGCTGATGCCGCAGCCGCAGCGGCCGGGGATGTTGTACAGGATGCAGGGGATGTCCACGGCGTCGGCGACGGTCTTAAAGTGCTGGTAGATACCCTCTTCGTTGGACTTGTTGTAGTAGGGGGTGATGAGCAGCAGGCCGTCGGCTCCCAAGCCCTGGTAGGTGAGCGACTTGGTGAGCATGGTCTGCGTGGAGTTGGAGCCCGAGCCGGCGATGACGGGGACGCGTCCTGCAACATGCTTGACCACGGCGGCGACGACGGAGTTGTCCTCGTCATCGGTCATCGTGGCGCTCTCGCCGGTGGTGCCCAGGGTGAGGATGGCGTCGGTGCCATTTTGCAGGTGGAAATCGATAAGGCGCTCGAGCGCGTCGAAGTCGACGCTGCCGTCCTTTTTAAACGGTGTGACGAGGGCGACGATTGAGCCCTCGAGATTGCGGATGTCCATGTTCTTCTCCTTCGCTTCCGCGATCTGGATGCGTTTGTTCCATTGGGCGGCGACGGCCAGGCGCTCGTCTTGGGCGCGACGACGAGCACTTTCGGCGCGCGACTTTGCCAGCAGCTCGCGGCCGCACGGCAGCACGTCGAGCGTGGCAAAGTAATCGCCCGGGCGCTCGGCGCGACGAATGAGATCTGCCGAGCCGTCGGGGCGCAGCAATACCTCGGCGGAGCGCAGACGGCCGTTGTAGTTGTAGCCCATGGAGTAGCCATGCGCGCCGGTATCGTGGATCACGAGTACATCACCCATGTCGATCTGCGGCAGCTCGCGGTCGATAGCGAACTTATCGTTGTTCTCGCACAAGTTGCCCGTGATGTCATACGTGTTCGTAACCGGTGCTGCGGTCTTGTCAGGGCCACCCGGCTGTCCCATCACCGTAATGTGGTGGTAGGCACCATACATAGCGGGACGAATGAGATCGACGGCGCTTGCGTCCACGCCGATATAGTCCTTGTAAATCTGCTTCTCGTGGATGGCCTTGGTGATCAGGCAGCCGTAGGGGCCCATCATAAAGCGGCCCATCTCGGTGCAGATGGCCACATCGCCCATGCCGGCGGGGACCAGAATCTCGTCGTAGGCTGCGTGTACGCCCTCGCCGATGGCGTGGATGTCGTTAGCCTGCTGCTCGGGCAGGTAGGGGATACCCACACCGCCGGACAGATTGATAAAGGCGACATGTGCGCCGGTCTCGCGCTCCAGGCGCACGGCAAGTTCAAAGAGGATGCGTGCGAGCTTGGGGTAGTAGTCGTTGGTGACGGTGTTACTGGCAAGGAAGGCATGGATGCCAAAATTCTCGGCGCCTTTGGCCTTGAGCATACGGAAGGCCTCAAAGAGCTGCTCGGTGGTCATGCCGTACTTGGAGTCGCCGGGGTTATCCATGATGCCGTTAGAGAGCTGGAACAGGCCGCCCGGATTAAAGCGGCAGCTGACCGTCTTGGGGATGGGGCCCGCGACGCGCTCAAAGAACTCGATGTGGCTGATGTCGTCAAAGTTGACGATGGCACCCAGCTTGTCGGCGAGCTCAAAGTCCGCCGCCGGCGTGTCGTTGGACGAGAACATGATGTCGTGGCCGGTGATACCCAGCGAGCGGGCAATCATGAGCTCGGTATAGCTCGAGCAATCGCAGCCGCAGCCGTATTCGTTGAGAATGGAGATGAGTGCCGGGTTAGGATTGGCCTTGACGGCAAAGTACTCCTTAAACCCCGGATTCCAAGCAAAGGCGTCGCGCACCTCTTGCATGTTGCGGCGGATGCCCGCCTCGTCGTATAGATGAAACGGCGTGGGGAACTGCTCGACGATATGCTCGAGCGTCTCCTTGTCCACAAACGGCTGCTTGGCCGCATACGCCTCGTTGGGGGTCAATGCCATGTCCCGTAAACCTCGCTATCCAGACGGCGCCATCTGCGCATCGAATCCGCATAGCGTGGACCCCATGTCCGGATAGCGCTCCCGCATTGCTGCAGACAGTCCTGTGGGTGTTTCCCGCAGGCCCACCAGGTTGTTCGTGCCCGAAAAGCCCAGTTCGGCGGGTTTCGCCTCCCCACGGGGTCAAAGCCTGCCGGCTCGCCCGCGGTTCTTCGTGCCCGCGCCTCTATCAAGTGGTAACGACCCTACCACGTTGCGCTTTACCAAACAAGAGTATTCGTATATAACGTTTAAAAAATGCAGGGATATGCTAGAAACAAGGGCGTCACAATTCTGCATCACAATATTGTGGGAATGGATATGCCCCATGAAAGGATCCTTTATGACCGAGCTCCAAGAACTTCGTCGCTATCGTCGCGACCTGCATCGTATTCCGGAGCTCGATTTCGATCTTCCGCAGACTATCGCCTATATTGAGGGCGTGTTGGCGCCGCTCGCTTGCGAGGTGACCCATCCGTGTCCGAGCTGCGTCTGTGCCTTCTTCGATGCCGGTGTGGGCGCTACGCATGCCACGGCGATTCGCGCCGATATGGACGCCCTGCCCATCGCGGAGGTAACGGGCGTTGCCTTTGCCTCGACGCATCCCGGTAAGATGCATGCGTGCGGTCACGACGGTCACATGGCCATGGCGCTCGCGGCGGCGACTTTTGTCGACCGAGCGATTTGTGAGCAGCCGGGCGCCATCAAGCGCAACGTACTTTTTGTGTTTCAGCCGGCCGAGGAAACGACCGGTGGCGCCAAGACGGTGTGTGAGAGCGGCGTATTCGAGCGCTATGGGGCAGATCGCATCTTTGGCTTCCACGTGTGGCCCGATTTGCCCGCCGGCACGTTGGCGAGCTGTCCCGGTCCGCTGCTAGCGCGTTCGAGCGAGACGCACATTCATATCCATGGCACGAGCATCCATATCGCCAAGACCTATGGCGTTCCAGTCGAGGAATCGCACGATGCGGCATTGGCGACTGCCAAGTTCTTGGTTTCCGAGCGCGAGCTCATGGACGAGTTGGGTGCAGACGAGCCCTGCATTGGTAAGTTCGGCCTACTGCAGGCCGGCACCGTCTGCAATGCGGTGGCGGGGGAGGCCTATGTGGCTGGCAGTCTGCGCGTGTTTACGGACGGTATGTTCGACCGTGCGCGCGAGGGCGTGCGCCGCGTGTTGGACGAGGCCTGCGCCGCAACAGGCTGTACGTATGATCTCGACTTTGCCGAGGGTTATCCGCCAGTCGATAACGACCCCGAGCTGTTCGCCCACATTGCGCCTGCTTTGTCCGAGCTGCAGCTTGTGGACGAGCCGCTGCTGATCGCCGAGGATTTTGCCTTCTATCAGCGCTATCTGCCGGGCGTGTTCTTCTTGCTGGGCACGGGCGTTCCTGCCAGTCAGGATAATCCGAGCGACGCCGAGGGCTGCCCTGCCTATGCCACAAGTGCCCTGCATACTGATACCATGCTCTTTGACGAGGAAATCCTGCTCAAAGGCCTCGATGTCTACAAACGATTGCTTGTGATGGAGTGACGATGGGGCGACGCCGACAATCTGCCGTATATAGTCCGGGTGGATGCGGGTGTGGCTTGCTACTGCTTCCGGTTATTGCTGTGAGCATTGGCGTGATGTTTGCGCTTGCCGGGTTGGCAGCAGCGGCACTCGTGTTGCTGATTGTGGCCATTGGCGTGACGGTCTGGCTGTGTCGTTCTCGCGAGCAGCGTCGTGCCGATGGTAAGACCAATGTTGGATGGGCCATCTTTTTAGTCTTCGCCTACCTATTGAGCATCAGCTATTTAGCCTTCTTTATCCTGTTACTTGTAAGCACCTTTACCGGGGAATCCGTCACGGTGGGTTGATGCACTGCCAGCGGACGGTCGCGCAAAGTTCGTTTGCTTGGCGTTTGGATAACTGCATTGGCCGTTTACCGCAACCTTAGCTCACAGCTAATGAATTCAAGTTCAATCCTTCCTACGATGTGCTGTGTGCCGGCGCGGTAGCCGGATCGTAGGAAGGATGCATGATGAATAAGCTCGAAAACGAAGTGCTGCTGAGCCGTCGCGCTGCACTTGGCGCATTCGCCACCGTCGCCCTGGGGACTGCCGGTCTTCTTGTCGGGTGTGGTAGCGATAAGGCGACCGTCACCGAGGACGCTGGCGATGGCGACAAGAAGGAAGAGGCGAAGAAGGAAGAGCAGTCTACGACTGACCCGGCGGTTGGTACGACGGTGACCACGGCTGCCGGCCTTTCCGTCGTTGTCGATTCCGTCCAGCCCGGCCTCACAAATTATGACGGTTCGACCATGACGGGCATTCACGTCACGTACGTCAACAATGGCGATGAGGGCGCAGATTACAATATCTACGACTGGAAGGGCGAGGACGCCAACGGCGCTCAACAGAATCAGGGTTACTACAGCGAGGGCTCCGATGAGCTGCAGTCTGGCACCCTTTCCGCCGGTGGCTCCGTGGCGGGCAATATCTACTTTGATGGCGATATCAAGAAGGCACTGTATTTTGCCAACATGTTTGATAAGTCTGCCACTGCAAGCTGGGTGCTGGCCTAGCATGTCGCTACCGTTGCGCCGTATGGGAGGTGAGGTCGTATGCCCGATAAAAAGCTGACTGACGAGTTGCTCAATGAGCTTCTCGACGCGCCAAACATCGATGGCTATATCAAAGAACACGACTTTGCCGCCCCGTCGCTTTCGGACTACCTTAAGCAACTGCTGCAGGAAAAGGGTTTGGAGCGTTCGCGCGTGGTGCGTATGGCCGACCTCAACGAAACGTTTGGCTATCAGATCTTTACCGGCACGCGCCATCCGAGCCGAAACAAGGTGCTGCAGATTGCATTTGCGATGGCACTATCGATGAAGGAGACAAACCGCGCACTTGCGGCTGCCGGGGCAAACGTCCTCAACTGCAAGGACCGTCGCGATGCGATTATCATCTTTTGCATCGATCGTGGCTGCAGCCTGCAAAAGGTCAATGAGGAGCTGTATCGCTTTGGCGAGGAGACGGTGAGTTAACGGCTGACTGTTGGTGGCAGGACCGTCCGCTATATTTCAAACGTGCAGGGCACGGGTGCTACAGGGCGTCCGTGCCCTGCGCTATGATGGACGCTATGGATACTCAGAACCCAACATATTCCGATGATGAGCTGACCGCCGCGCTCGCCGAGCACCTGGCGTCGTTTGACCGCGATGACAGCTATCGCGTGGAACGTGTACTGAAGCGCTCGGACGTTGAGGCAACCGAGCTTGTGTGCTTTGAGGGTTCTGGTGGAGGATCGCTCGGCCCCTTTGTCCGTAAACGCATCGATGCTTCTGCCCAGATTGGCGGGGCATATGAGCGCCTATTTTCGGCCCAGCGTGCCGGACGGCGTTTTGAGCACCTGCCTAGGATTGTCGATTGCCGCCGTGTGGGCGACGAACTTGACGTGGTGATGGAATACATTGAAGGCGAGACGCTCGAGGCCTTGGTGGGGCGCTTGGGTGCGACGCCCGATTATGCGCGCGGGTTGTTTCCGGCCCTGTGTGATGCGGTGGCAGAGCTCCATGCTGGATTTGGCGAGGTGGGAAAAGCGCCGGCTCCGATTATCCATCGCGACCTTAAACCTTCGAACATCATCGTGTCGGGTGTGAGATATGCCGCCGATGCCGGCATGACCTTCTCGTCGCTGGTGATTATTGACCTGGGAATCGCGCGCGCTTGGCGCGAAGGCGCCGATGCCGATACCGCCAAGTTTGGCACACGGCCCTACGCGCCGCCCGAGCAGTATGGGTTTGGGCAGACGAGTGTGCGAAGTGATGTGTATGCGCTGGGCGCCCTGCTGTTCTTCTGCTTGACAGGAGTCGATCCAAAACCGGGGATCGACATGCGCGAACAATGCGAGATGCGCGGCATTCCCGCTTCCCTGACCGATGTCATTTGCATGGCGATGGCTCTCGACCCGGCCAAGCGTTTTGCGAGCGCGGGGGCATTGGGACGGGCGACGCGCGCGGCATACGACCTGAGTTGCCCTGTGCGGCCTCCTGCGCCTGTGCCTGTGCCTGTGCCTGACTGTGCCCCGGCGTCAGAGACGGTATTAACGTCTCAAGAGCCCCGGGGTTCCACAGACCTTCCTAAGCTTGCCACCCCTGCTATGCCCGGCCTGCTTTCTCGCATTCCGGAACCTCTGGGGCGCATTTGGAATACGCTTGTCTGCCTCTCGCTGCTTGTATTCTTTGCCGGAAGCCACTTTGCCGTCTTTCACTCCACGGGAGCAAACCAAGGCTACCCGACGTGGCTTCTTATGATCGAGTACTTTTTCTTTGTCGATGGCCTTATGGTGCTTATGCATTTTGCGCTGCTCGATAAGCGCCGTCTTCGTCGGCGATTCGCACTGCTCGACAGCTATCGCGGCAAGAAACTCGCGAAACTCTGGCTCAAGGCATTGGGTGTGCTGCTCCTATGCATGATCGTCATAGTCGCGGTTGCCAATGCGACTGGCGTCGTCGATACCTCCGCTACCTAAAAGAAAAGGACCCCATTGGGGCCCTTTGCAGTTGCGCTTAGATGCGGTTCATCTGAGCGGCGACTTTGTTGTACCAGTCCTGCCACGTGGGCGGGCAGTACTTTTTGGCCGCTGCCGGGGTAAGGGTGGAGCCGTAGTTGGCGCCCAGATAGGCAACGTGAGCGGAGATGCCCTCGCTCCAGCTGCCAAAGCTGCGCCAACCGCCGCCACGGGCACTCCAGCCCCAGGCGTTGTAGGAATTGGCGCAATAAGCACCCTTGGTGCTCTCGATGCAGGCGATGGCGGGGGACCAACGGGGGTCGACACCGGTATTCCAAGCGGCAACGGCAAAGTTATAGCCCTGGCCTGCCATGGGGGACCCGGCAAGATAATTATCGATGCGGCTCGTCCACTCATTAATGAACGAATCGTAATCGGAATTACCGGTATTGGCGTTGTTCACCGTGGTGTCGATGGTGGTGTTGGTGTTGGTGGCCTGACTGCTGGAATTGCTGCCGCTTACGCCCTCGCCCGAGAGCTTCTCGGCGGCAGCGGCCTTGTCGGCCTCAAGCTTGGCGAGCTCGGCGGCATTTTCCTGCTCGGCTTTTGCCTGCGCCTCGCTGCGGAGCTGCTGGGCCTGCGCCAGCGAATCCTCGGCGTTTTTCTGTTCTGCCTCAAGCTGGGACTTGGCCTGCTGGAGCTCGGCCTTGTTCTGCTCGAGTTCGGTTTGCATGTTGTTGAGCTCTTCGATCTCATCGACGCTCGAGCTCGTGATCTGGTTGGTGTATTTGCAGGTGGTGATGAACTCACCCAGGCTCTGCGCGTTGACCAGGAAGCTCACGATGGGATTGGTGCCCTTCTGGTACTTGTACAGATCGCGCATGGCGGAGCTTGCCTTGGCCTGCTGCTCGGGAAGCTTGGCCTCGATTTCCTCGATGCTCGCCTCATTGGAGTCGATCTGCTTTTGCAGGTCGTCGAGTTTGGTGCGGGCATCGTTGTAGGCGCTCGTGGCGGCTTCGATTTTTTGCTGCGCGGCGGAAAGCTGATCCTGCGTTGCCTGCGAGGCGGCATATGCCGCAACGGGGGAGAGCATCGGCGTGGCAGTCAGTGCGACAGCGAGTGCGGCGCTCGTGATGATACGAGCCGGCTTCGACGCGATGAGCGCTGCGACGCGATGATTCGAATGCTGCATCCAATCCCTCTGCAATCAATCGTAGGTTATGGTTCGAACGGTATTCTACTACTGCTTTCGACCTCAACTTGAACCTTAAAGGTTCCAAAGGGTCAAGTTGAACTTGAGGCTTTGGCTTTGACCTGCAGTTATAGTGAATTGTTGAGAAACCATAGAGTTCAACTTTAACGTTACGGAACTCGGTCTGATCGCAGATTCACGCCTTAAGGGCTACTCCAACATGGGGTTTTGCACCTATAGGGTTCCCTCGCGGCGAGCCTGCTCAATTTCTTCGAGCGCCTCGGCTGGGGTGAAAGAACATGCGCCGTTGCCGAGCTTGACTGTCTGGATATCGTCTCCGACATGCACCTCTCCGCCTCGAAGCACCACACCGAAAATGCCCTCGTGGGGAAAGATGCAGTCGCCGGCGAGATGGTAGATAGCGCAGCGGGTGTGGCAGACTTTGCCGATCTGGCTGATCTCGACCAGAACGTCGTTGCCGATCTTGAGCTGTGTGCCCAGGGGGAGCGAAAGCAGGTTGATACCTTGTGTGGTGAAGTTCTCCCCAAAGTCGCCTTCGTGCACATCGAGCCCGCGATGCTGGGCAGTCTGGATTGATTCTGCGGCCAAAAACGAGACTTGGCGGTGCCAGTGCCCGGCGTGTGCATCGGAAGCGAGGCCAAACTGCTCAATGACGGTGTCGTGCCCATCGGAGACGGGTGACTTGCGTGTGCCTTTGTGCGCCGACGTGTTAATCGAAACGATGCGGGCGGGTGCTTCGTAGGCGTTGCTGGCGGTGCGTAGGGGAGCGATCGTCTGAGAACGTTCCGCTAGCTCGCGTTTTGCGGCGTCAAGGATGGGGTTGTCGGTCAGATGTTCTTGGGGCACGTGTGCGCCTTTCGCTTATGAGATTGACAATATGTTGAATCCTACAACAACGGTAGGTTCATTGCCCGTTGTCGTACAGCGGTGAGCGCCGTCTTTGCTCGAGTCTGATTCTCCGATTGCCATAGATACGGTGGAACTTTGGGTGCTGGCGGTTTGGCACGCTAGAATGAATCGGTTGCACTAAGACCGCCCGTTGTGCGGGCAGTTCATGATAGGAAGTTTCCATGGCATTGCAGTTTACAGAGCGCGAGTTCATTCCCGTGCTGCTCGGTGGCGACATCAACGCCTATTCGGTGGCGCGCGCCTTCTACGAAGAGTATCAGGTCAAGAGTCTGGTCTTTGGCAAGTATCAGACGGGCCCTGCGTATCGAAGCCAGATTATCGACTACACGCCCAATGTCGACATCGATACCATGCCCGTGATGCTCGAGACCGTCAACGGCATTGCCCAGGCGCATGCCGATAAGACGATCGTCCTGATGGGCTGCGGCGATAACTATGTTGCCCTGGTGGCCCAGGCAAAGGATGCCGATGAGCTGGCGGATAACATCGTTGCGCCCTATGCACCCTACAGCATGCTCGAGCAGTGCCAGAAGAAGGAGATCTTCTACGAGCTGTGCGAGAAGCACGGCGTGCCGTATCCGCATACCTTTACCTTTACTGCGCAGATGCTCAACGCGCAAGGCGAGGCGCCGGCCGAAGTGCTCGACCAGATCGACTTCCCGTTCCCGATGATCCTGAAGCCGTCCGACGGCATCATGTGGTGGCAGCATGAGTTTGAGGGACAGAAGAAGGCTTATGAGATTGCCGATCGCGCCGAGCTAGAGCAGGTTATCCGTGACTCCTATGCCAGCGGCTACACCGATGACCTGATCTTGCAGGACCGCGTACCCGGCAACGACGAGTACATGCGCGTGCTCACCAGCTATTCCGATCGCAACGGTAAGGTACGCATGATGTGCCTGGGCCACGTACTGCTCGAGGAGCATCAGCCCCATGGCGTTGGCAACCATGCCTGTATCATCACCGAACCCAACGACGAGCTCATGGGCGGCGTGCGCAAGCTGCTCGAGGACCTTCACTTTGTGGGCTATTCCAACTTTGACGTTAAGTATGACGAACGCGATGGCTCGTTTAAGTTCTTCGACTTCAATACCCGCCAGGGCCGCAGCAACTACTATGTTACCAACAGCGGTTTTAACGTTGCCAAGTATGTGGTGGATGAGTATGTGTTCAACCGCCCGTTTGAGCCGGAGTTTGTGACGGCGCAGGACGAGGCGCTGTGGATGGTCGTCCCCATGGGCGTCGTCGACAAGTACGTTAAGGATCCCGAGTTGCGCGCTAAGGTGCATCGCCTGGATAAGGAAGGCAAGGGCGCCGACCCCTCGTTTATGAAGGGCGACTTTGTCTTTAACCGCTGGCTGCGCATGTGGCACACCAAGCTGCGCCACTTTAAACTGTTCAAGACGTATTACAAGTAGATGAGTGCGGCGCCCGTCCGGTTTGCATCGGGCGGGCGCGGGTATGATACGCGCAATTGCGTGGGCGTCACCAAGGAGGCGGCGATGGAAAAGCTGGGAGTTATCGGCGGCATGGGCGCCGAGGCCACGTCGTATTACTACGACCAGGTGGTGCGCCATACGGCTGCTGCCTGCGACCAAGAGCATATCGACATGGTGGTGCTTTCCAAGTCGACCATGCCCGACCGCACGCTGGCCATCAAGACCGGTGAGCATGCCGAGCTGCTGGCGACCATGAAGGAGTGCGCCCAGGCGCTCGAGTCGCTGGGCTGTGCGCACATCGCGATTCCCTGCAACACGTCGCATTACTTCTACGACCAGATCCAGTCGTTTACGAAGGTGCCGATTATCCACATGCCGCGCGAGTCGGTGCGCTATGCCCTAGCGGGCGCGGTGATGGGGGAGTGCGAGTTCGATCCCAACCTGAGCATGCCGGCCGAGCCGGTGCGCAAGATCGGCATCATGGGTACCGATGGCACCGTGGGTGCGGGCGTCTATGGGCGCGAGTGTGAGGCGGCGGGCGTTGAGGTCGTCTATCCCAGCGAGAAGCGCCAGGCCGACGTGATGTCGCTCATCTACGACGACGTGAAGGCCGGACGTGAGCCCGATATGGATAAGTTCGACCGCGTGATGTGGGAGTTTGCCCGCAGCGGCTGCGACCGCGTCATTCTGGCCTGCACGGAGCTCTCCGTGTTGCAGAAGTACCGCGAGATGCCCGAGATTACCCTAGACGCCATGGACGTCCTGGTGCGCGAGTCCATCATTCGCAGCGGCGCCCCCTATCGCCAATAGCCCCATACCTGCCAAAAAGAGACAGGTTTATTTTGGTAGGTTTTATCTGGTGAAACAGTAAAGGCCTCGGCTCGTTTGGTGCGAGCCGAGGCCTTTTGCGTTGGGCGGTTGCTGTCGGTGGTGAACTAGAACAGGAAACCGATGGCGATGAGGGCGATGCTGACGATGAGCGCGGCGATGTCCAGGCCCTTGATGGGGTAGCGCTTGTACGAGCTGGCGCGCGTACGCAGGTAGAAGCCGCGCTGTTCTGCCGCCAAGGCTGTGGCATCGGTCTTGCCCACGCTCGAGATGAGCAGTGGCACGCACAGTGGCAGCATGAGCTTAAGCTTCTTGATGGGGTTCTTGGTGTCGTACTCGACGCCGCGTGCGGTCTGCGCCTCCATGATGGCGTTCATCTCCTGACCAAACACCGGCACAAAGCGCAACGCCGTGGTAAAGGTGAAGGCATAGCGATACGGCACGTGCAGCACCTCGACGCAGGCGTTGGCAAGGTCGTTGAGTTTGGTCACCATGAGCATGAGGATGAGTGGTAACGCCACGCCCAGTAGGCGCAGACAGGCCTTCGATCCCGTGATGAGGCCCGTGTCGGTGATAAAGCCCCACACCACGTTGCCATCGCGCATAAAGGCCAGCTGGAGCACCAGCATGATAAGCGCGAGCGGGACCAGCAACTTGAGCAGCGAGAACAGACGGTCGACGACGCCGGCATAGGCACCCAGCGCAAGGGTGAGTGCCAAAAAGCCCAGCAGCGCCACGTAGGTGTCGGACAAGAAGATGCCGACGATGATGGCGGCGGCGAGGCCCAGTTTGACGACGGGGTTCAGGCGATGCAGCAGCGTGTCACCCGGCATGTAGTCGATGACGTTAACCACGGTGGACCATCTCCTTGGTAATTCGAACGACATCGGAGACCTCGCTCACCTGTGTAAAGGCGGGTGAGACGTTGGATGCCAGACGGCGCGAGAGTTCGATGACCTGGGGCGGCTCAACGTAGGCACGCCGCATGAGATCGATGTTCGAGAACAGCTCGTGCGTGCGGCCGCGGTCGAGGATGCGACCGTCGGCCATTACCACAATGCGCTCGGCAAAATCCGAGACGACTTCCATATCGTGGCAGACCATGATTACGGCGCAGCCACGCTCGGCCATGGTACGCACCGTTTCCATGACGGTCATGCACTCGCGGTAATCAAGGCCGCTCGTGGGCTCGTCGAGCACGACGATCTTGGGCTCAACCACTACGACGGAGGCAAGCGCCACCATTTGTCGCTGACCGCGCGAGAGCGAGAAGGGCGCCTCGTCGGCCGGCAAGCCAAAGCGGTCGATGACGAGTTGGGCACGACGCAGAGCCTCGGCACGGTCCATGCCGCCAAGCTCCAAGCCAAAGGCGACCTCGTCGAGCACGGTGTCCTTGCAGATCTGGCGGTCGGGGTTTTGGAAGAGGGTCGCGACCTCGCGAGCGATGCGGCTCGTGGGAACGGCTGCGGTATCCAGTCCCGTGACGCGCACGCTGCCCGAGGCGGGCTTAAGCAGGCCTGTGAGCAGTTTGGTGAGCGTGGTCTTGCCGGCGCCGTTTTGGCCGACGATGCCCACGAGCTCGCCAGGATAGAGCGTCAGGCTAAGGTCGTGTACGGCGGCTCCGCCATTGGGATAGGCAAACTCAACATGGTCGAAGGTGAGTACGGGTTCGGCGTCCTTGGCATGAGGACGCAACGACGGTGCATGCGGGGAACCGGCGGGCGCCTGGGCTTCGATAGCCGCGTGTGCGGGGTCGACGATGCCCGAAATCAGGCGCTCGGCCTCATCGACATCCAAGCAGGGGGTGCCGCTTACCAGGCCATCGGTTTCGAGGCTATTGAAGATACGCGTGACGCGAGGGCAGTCGACGCCGATGGCACGGAGCTCGTCGGTATGCGCGAAGACCTCGTGTGGCTCGCCCTGCAGCGCGATTTCGCCATGATTGAGCACGAGCACGCGGTTGCAGTACTCCGAAAGCAGGGCGACCTTTTGCTCAACGACGACGATGGTGATGCAGAGTGCACGGTTGGCCTCACGCAGGGTCTCGAAAACCAGCGTGGAGCTGGCGGGGTCGAGTGCCGCGGTGGGCTCGTCGAGAACCAAGACGCGCGGACGCATGGCGAGGATGGCGGCGATGGCCACTTTTTGCTTCTGTCCGCCCGAGAGGGTGGCGATCTCGCGGTCGCGCAGGTCGCTGATGCCGACGGTCTCGAGCGTTTCGCTCACGCGCTGCTCGATCTGGTCGTGGGGAACGCCAAAGTTCTCGAGGCCAAAGAGCATCTCGTCCTCGACGACCGAAGCGACCATCTGCGTGTCGATATCCTGCAGCACACTGCCGACGATTTGCGAGACGTCGGTGAGCGAGACTTCGCAGGTGTCGTGGCCGTCGACCATGACGGACCCAAAGAACGTGCCGGTGTAGTGGTGGGGCACGGCACCCGACAGGCAGGCGGCAAGCGTGGACTTGCCGGCGCCCGAGGGCCCGATGATGCCGATGAAATCTCCCTTGTTCACGCTGAGCGAGATGTGGCTGAGCGCCTGCTCGGTCTGCGTGCCATAGGAGAACGAGACATCGTCGACGTTGATGATCGTTTCCATGGATACCTTTCATAGTCATTGGGGACAGTCTTAAATGACCAGTTGTTTAAGACCGTCCCAAAAAAGTTCGTTGTTTGGGACGGTCTTTGGTGGTGAAGCACGGAGACGGCTTTACGAGGGGCCTCAGGTTGGCGTGAAAGAGGAGCGAAGCGTACTTGGGTACGCGAGCGACGAATGAACGCCAAGATGGGGTGGCTCGTAAAGCCGAGCGGGTTAGTTGAGCTTCAGGGCCTTCTGAATGGGCAGGTAGAGGGCGCCGACCAGAATGGCGTTAAAGACGGCGGTCATGGCAACGACGGGCAGCATGGCGGCGGCGAGCTCGCCGACCACGCCGAGCATGGCCATCTTGATGATCATGAAGATGACGCCGGAGACAAAGGTGGTCAGGAAGGTTGCGACAATGGCGATGGCGGGCTTGACCTGACCGTTCTTGCCGGCGGCGTTGACGATGCCGGCCATGAGCATGGCGGCGATGCCCTCGGCGGCAAAATCGACGAACGGCGAAGTGGCGGTGATCTGGATCACGGCAGCCGAGATGAGGCCAATGACGAGCGCCTGGCCGATGTTGGGACGAACGACCAGGATGGTGAGGCAGAAGGCCGAGATGATGAACTCGGGGCTGATCATGCCGCCCGAGATGCCCGAGATGGCCTTGCCGACGGTGAAGTTGAGGATGAAGCCGGCGGCGAGCAGGATGGCAAGCAGGACGAGGGCGCGGACATCGAGTTTGCCACGGTCGGCGGTCTGGACGGTGCGGGGCTGGGTGGCGGTGGTGTTCTGAGACATGGTGAAAATCCTTTCGGAATGGGAGTGCAAGAGAAAAGCGGAGGCGCGTGATGCGAATGCGATCGGGCTCGAGATAGAAAAAGGCCCCCGGTCGAAACCGGAGGCCTTCCAATCACCTAGAGCGCAAAAACAGGCGTGAGGGACTCACTGTCGACCGATCGTATTCGCATCACGCCACCACCAGTTGTTGAGAGACTTCATCGTGTTCTTCATGTTGGTGGCTCCTTTCGTGATGCCGTGGCGCGGTCGCACCTAGTTGCTGTTGCGCTGCACTATAGCACAGCGAAGTGTGTGCGGGGAAATCTTTTTTAAAAAGATTTCAGGCGGGTTTCCCACCGGCCAAAAGAGCGGGCTGAGCGGGCGAGGCTGCCATTGCTGCCTTGCCCGCTCAGCTAGGACGTTACTCCTTATTGCGACGGTAGAGGAAGTAACCGCCCGCGGAGATGACGGCAACGCCAGCGATGGCGAATGCAGCCACCACGCGGCCATCAAAACGATCACCGGTGGTGGGCAGGCCGCCCTTGGTGTTCGCCTTGTTGGTGGTTACCGTGGTCGTGGTGTCCGACTTGCCAGGCTTCTCGGGCTTGGTGGTGGGCTGCTCGGGCTTAGCGGGCTGCTCGGGGGTACCGGGCTGCTCAGGAGTACCAGGCTGCTCGGGAGTGCCAGGCTGATCCGGGGTTACCGGGTCGGTGGCAAGAGCGTCCTTGGCGTAGGTGATGGACACCTTGAGGCCGTTGGTCTCGGTGTTCAGGTCGCTCGGGGTGAAGGGCTGGTCGAAGTTTTCGGCCTTCTGATAGGCGCGCATCTCCTGGAGCAGGGCCTTGCACTTCTTGTAGGTGTTCTCGGTAGCAGCCTTGCCGGCCTTGTTGGCCAGGGCAGTGCGGTCCTCGGTGGTCGTCTTGGCTAGCATGGCGGCGTCAACTTCCTTGTTCTGCTCGATGAGCTCGTTCTGGAGCGCATCGAGGTAGGCACGGACGCTGATACCAAGGGTGTCAGGGTTCTCAAAGCAGAGCGAGCTGATGTCCATGAGGACGTAGTTGATTGAGTTCTCGGGCTCCTCGTTGTACACGACGTCAGTCTGTTTGCAGTGATCGAAGGAGACGGTCTGATCGCTGAAGTACGGGCTGGCCTCAGTTATCAGAGCGGAGTACAACGGGATGGCGACGGAGTACGCGGCGCGGGAGAGCATTTCCCACTGGATGGTAGCGACTTCGGGGTCATACCCGCGACGAATCTGGAAGAGGTTGATCTCGGTGTTGCGCTCGCTGCCGATGCAATAAACACCATCAGTGTTCGCGTTGAGGCCAGGGACGTTCTCGCCGCGGTTGCCGAAGGCGCGAATCAACTCGAAAGTGCTCCAACCAGACTTGCCAGGCTTGAAGAACAGGGGCTGGATTTCGCTGACCATGGCTCCCTTTTGGTCAGGTTTTCCTTTCTCCTTTACTGCGATAATGTCGTAATCTGTGCCTTCGGTCAGCTGACTACCAAAATAATCGCGGCCTTGCACATAGCGGGACCACTGGTTTACGCCGGAATCGGCGAGGCTTTCGCCATACGTTTGGGCGACATCGAATTTGCCGTCAGCGGAGTATTTGGCGAAACCCTTTTCTTCGGGCATGGATTGGATCTTTTCAGAGTGGAGGCAATTCTCGGTGTCATTGAGGTCGACATCGTAGTTGAGGCTCCCGATATTAGGGTTGAGCGACGCGACGTCGTCAGCGAGCTTCATGGCGATCCACTGATGGGCGGAAAGTGTGGCGAACAGCCAGGTCTCGTTGTTGTCGGCGATGATGATCTGGTCGTTGGTGCAGACGCCTTGATCATCGATCAGGCTGCCGAGAAGCTCGACGCCCTCGCGGGCCGTGGCGCTCTCGCCCAGGATGATGCTGCCGTAACTGTACTCGCCCAGCCCCACTTCCTCATCGATGAGGTCTGCTGCAGCGGCCTCTTCGTTATAGGAGGTGCTTAGCGTGGCGGAGCAGGAGACGCCCTTCTCGTTGATGCCGGCCTCGGAGTAGGCGTCGGTGCGACCCATCCAGTTGGAGGGGTGGTCGCGTACATAGCTGTAGCGATAGGTGGGCTTGTTCGAAGTGTATTCAAAAGCAGATTCAATCGAGCTGTACTTAAAGCCGGGTTCGTGGGCAGGTTCGATGCCGTAGTGCTTAAGATAGCGCTTGCCAAAGTCCTCGGCGCGGCCGTAGTACGTGTTGCCGTCCGCCGTGAGCTTGCTGCCCATGTAGATCTGCGTGCAGGCGAGCGCAGACGTCGGCATGGACATGATGGTTGCAGCTCCAAAGGCGAGGCCTATGCCAAGCTTTTTGAGCGCGTTGACGGGGTGAGTTTTCCTCATTTTCCCTCCCAGCGTGCGAAAGCTCTCCGTTGCCAGAGAGCTTCAGCCAATAAAGACACCCCATTAGCGTAACGAACTGGAAACAATATTCATCTATGAAAGAAACTTACTCGATAATCGTAATGAAATATGCGATGAGTGGTTAATTATACTCGGTTTGTAGCTTTACTTTAATAAAGACGTCCTGCAATTACCGTACCTGAATAAAGCGCCTTGCACGGGGCGCAAAGAAAATCCCCCGCTGTTTGGCAAATGCATAAACAGCAGGGGAGACGATAATTGGATGAATATCATACCAATGTGGAATTACTTCTTCCGGCGGTGGATCACGTTGATCGCATAGCCGACGAGCATGGCCAAAACGATGATGATAAAGCCGAGCAGGGGATTGTCGTTCATAGGGTCCTCCTATTTTCCGAGCGGGGAGAATTCGTCGACGATGAGGTCGAGGCATTGCGGAAGCGCGCGGGCTCCAAAGACGCCCGAATTGCTGGAGATAATCTCGCCATCGAACTGCATGCCCAGCGACGGGGTGCAGGTGATCTTGGCTTCCTTGGTCTGGATGATCTTGAACTGCGGGCGGCCGAGTACCTTGCCGGCGGGGTCGAGTGCGGCGGTGATCACAGTCGGTAGAAGCTGCACAGTTTTTACGGGTTCGATGACCGCAATGTCGACCATGCCATCGTTCATACGGCAGTCGGGGAACAGGTTGATGTCGTTTTGGATGACCGAGGTGTTGCCGGCCATGCAGCAGATGCCGTCGAGCTCCTCGACAATGCCGTCATGCTCAATCGTAAAGTGCGCCACCGTGGGATTGGGCGTGGCGAGCGCGGAGAGGAAGTAGGCGATCTCGCCGATGTCGTTTTTGGTGGGGGCGGCCTTCATCATGATCTCGGCGTCGAAGCCCGAGCCGGCGATGATGATAAAGCCGTGGCGCTTCTCGTTGCCGTTCTCGTCGAGCCAAAAGAGCTCACCCATGTCGACTTTGACCGTGCGACCGGCACGGCAGGCCTTGGCGAGCGCCGCTGCCTCGGGGGCATTGCCGATGTTGTTGAAGAACAGGCAGGCTGTGCCGGAGGGGAAGACGAGCGTGGGGACACCGCACCCGCGCATCTGGTCGAGCACGTTGGAGACGGTGCCGTCGCCGCCCGAAACGACCACGCGATCAAACTCGCGCACGTCTGCCACGGCATCCTCGGGCTCCATGCCATCGCCGATAAAACGCATCACGACCTCGTCGCCGCCCTGCGCGAGGGCGTGCGTGAATGCGAAGATTTCATCTGAGCTGGGGCCCGATGCCGGGTTGTGGATGATAAGGCAGCGCATACTTACGTTCCCGTTCTGTGACTAACCGAGTATAGTTGTAAGGCAATGCCGATATCCTACCCGTGTTTTTCGGGCCTAACCTTATTCGATGGGTTGATATGTACATTTCCACACATCAGGCTCTACTCGACTTTTGCCAGCGCGCCCGCGAGTTCGACGCGATTGCCGTCGATACCGAGTTTTTGCGCGAGCGCACGTTCCATCCGCGTCTGTGCCTGGTTCAGATTGCCACCCCTGCCGAGAGCGTCGCGGTCGACCCCCTGGTGATCGACGACCTGTCGCCGCTCGCCGAGCTTATGGCCGACGAGAGCGTAACCAAGGTGTTCCACGCCTGCTCGCAGGATATGGAGGTCATGCTCCATACTGTGGGCGTGCTGCCGCGTCCTATTTTTGATACGCAGGTGGCCGCCGCCTTTTTGGGTGAGCGCCAGCAGATTTCCTACGGCGCGCTCGTGCAGACGTTTTGCGGCGTCTCGCTGCCCAAGACTGAGTCGCTGACCGATTGGTCGCGCCGCCCGCTGACCGACAAACAAATTGAGTACGCGATCGATGACGTCAAGTACTTAATCGTGGCCTATACCGAGATGATGAGCCGCCTGCGCGAGCTGGGCCGCGTGGACTGGGTGCTCGACGAGCTACGCCCGCTGGCCGACGAGTCGCATTATCGCGCCGACCGTCACGAGGCATTCCGTAAGGTCAAGCGCATCAACTCCTGCAGCCGCCATCAGCTGGGCATCGCGCGCGAGCTCGCCGCCTGGCGCGAGGACCGCGCCGAGCGCCGCAACATCCCGCGCAAGTGGGTCATGTCCGACGATACGCTGCTGGCGCTCGTCAAGCGCAATCCCGTGCGTGTCGAGGAGTTCCGCAGTATCCGCGGCACCGATCAGCTGGGGGAGCGCGACGTGGACGGCGCGCTCATGGCCATCAAGCGCGGCGCGAGTTGCCCGCACGATCGCCTGCCGCTCATGGTGCGCGGACACCGCCAGATCTCGCCGGAGCTGGAGAGCGTGACGGATCTGATGTATGCGCTCATTCGCCTGGTTGCCGAGCGCTCGGGCGTGGCGACCTCGGTCATTGCCTCGCGCGATGACTTGGCCGACTACATTGAGCATCCCGAGCAGAGCCCCCTGCGCGAAGGCTGGCGTTTTGAGCTTGTGGGCTCGCGCCTGGACGATCTGCTTTCCGGCAATATGGGGTTGACGGTGAAGGACGGCAAAATCGAGCTTTTATAGTTACGCGGTTTTACCAAACGCTGCAAACGTTCTAGAGCAGCAATGCCAAAACATCGATGGCGTCTCGTTGGCTGGGCGAGTGGGTAGAATGCCTCCAACGTGTAACTCGATTCGGAGGAATTCGCATGCCCTATTACTATGGATACGGCTTTGGCATTGACCCGCTGTACCTGCTGGTTGTTCTTGTCTGCACGGTGCTTGGCCTTGTCGCACAGAACTATATCAACTCGACGTACAAAACCTGGTCCAAGGTTCGCTCGGACGGCGATACGGGTGCCACGGTCGCTCGCCGCATGCTCGATGCCAACGGTTGTAGCGCCGTGGGTATCAAGGGTGTCGCTGGCGAGCTCACCGATCATTACAACCCGCAGGACAACAACCTGTATCTGTCGGATGCCAACCGTTCGGGCGGGTCGGTCGCAAGCGTTGCCGTCGCCTGTCACGAGGCGGGCCACGCCGCCCAGCGTCAAAGCGGCTACGCCATGATGAAAGTGCGTACCGCCCTGGTTCCGGTTGTCAACTTTACCCAGAACACTTGGACCATCGTGTTGCTCTTGGGCCTGTTTATGAACATTGCCGGGCTCACATCCCTCGCGTTGATCTTCTTCTCGTTTAGTGTACTGTTTCAACTCGTTACGCTGCCTGTCGAGATTGACGCCAGCCGACGCGCCGTGGCGTACATCGAGCAGTCGGGTATGAGTTCCAAGCAGGTCAACGGCGCCAAGAAGGTGCTGACGGCCGCCGCGCTTACCTATGTTGCTGCTGCGCTCACCTCGATTATTCAGCTGCTCTATCTTATGGCTCGCTACAACAGAAACTCCAACCGATAACAAATAGGGTCGCTGGGCGCCGCGGGGATTCGTGTCCCCGCGGCGCTGTACTATGTGTTGGACTTGAATTTGCGCAGGGCCGAAGCCCTTGTGCACGATGACGAAAGGAGGCTGCGTGGCAGGCTGGAATCTAACCGGCAATGCCGTTTCCGCCGAGTTTGACGGTTCGGATGAGCAGGAGCGCAAGGAGCTCAGCGTGAGCCAGGCGGTAGAAATCGCTGCCGGTGCGCTCGATGCCATTCCGCAGCTGAGCGTTTTGGGCGAGGTCACGGGTTTCCGTGGTCCCAACGCCCGAAGCGGCCACTGCTACTTCCAGATTAAAGACGACTCGGCCGCCGTCGACTGCATCATCTGGAAGGGCGCCTATCTCAAGCGTACCTTCGATCTGCGTGACGGCATGCAGGTGAGCTTTAAGGGCAGCTTCAACCTCTATAAGCCCACGGGTCGTATGAGCTTTGTCGCTCGCTCGTTTTCGCTGGCGGGGGAGGGTCTGCTGCGTCAACAAGTGGCGCAACTGGCCGAAAAGCTACGCCGCGAGGGCCTAATGGACGAAGCGCGCAAGCGCCACATCCCGGTGTTCTGCTCCCGCGTGGCGGTCGTCACCTCGCTTTCCGGTGCGGTAATCGACGACGTCAAGCGTACGCTGCGCCGACGCAACCCGCTCGTCGAGCTCGTCTGCGTGGGCGCAAAGGTCCAGGGCGAGGGTGCGCCGGCAGAGCTTATTGAAGGCTTGCGCCGCGCTGCTGCCATTACGCCGGCGCCCGACTGTATTTTGCTGGTGCGCGGCGGCGGCTCCTTTGAGGACCTCATGACCTTCAACGACGAGGAACTTGCCCGCGCGGTGGCGGCCTGTCCTGTTCCTGTGGTGACGGGCATTGGCCATGAGCCCGATACCTCGATCTGCGACATGGTGAGTGACCGTCGCGCTTCCACGCCAACGGCGGCGGCAGAATCCGTGGCGCCGGCCATGACAGAGCTGGCGGATGTACTCGAGACGCGTCATCAGCGTCTAGGTGCTGCGATGGCTTCGATGATCGGGTCGGATCAGGTCGATCTGGAGATGCTCGACCAGCGCGGTCGGCGTGCCTGGGATACCTATATGGCACGCTTGGGCGATGCGCTCGATGCAGCCGCGTGTCGCCCGTGCCTCAACGATCCAACGTTTATGGTCGAGCGTCGCGAGTCGGAGCTTGCCCTGACGGCCGATCGTCTGTCCGGCGCTATAACGCGCTCGGTCGGTGCCTTCCGCTCCAACTTCGAGCGTCTGCCCGAGCGCTTGGTCGCAAGCACCTCGGGGCTCGATGGCAAGCGTCATGCACTCACGCTCGCGAGCTCCCGCCTGGAGCATCGGGGGCGCACGATGTTGAACAAGCCCGCGTCCGACTTGGGCCGTGCGGCAGCCTCGCTCGACGCCTTGTCGCCGCTTAAGGTACTTGCTCGTGGCTATTCCATCGCATACAGCGATGACGGCGTTGCCACGAGCGCTAAGACCTTTAAGCCCGGCGATGCCATCCGCGTGCGCATGGCGGACGGCAACGTGTCGGCAACCGTCAATACGGTCGAATAGACCGCGTTTCACAGTGATAGACCTTTAGGAAAGGAAACAGATATGGCAGAGAAGACCCCGGTCGAGCAGCTTACGTATAAGCAGGCCTCGCAGGAGCTGGAGCTCATTATCCGCAGCCTGGAGTCGGGCGACATGGAGCTCGAGGAATCGCTCGAGAGCTACACCCGCGGCGTTGAGCTTCTCAAGAGCCTGCGTACCCGCCTGGCCGATGCCGAGCAGAAGGTCTCGGTGCTCCTTAAGGACGTCGACGGCAACGACGTGCTCGCCGACGGCGAAGCCGCCAACACCGACGACAACCTCTCGTTCTAACCATCTCGCAGTCCACTTTGGGGTAGTCTTTTTGGGACGGGGCTTTTTTGACTACCTCTTGTCGGCTGCCTCGCCGAGCACTTGCGTTTGCGAAAAAGTAGTCAAAAAAGCCCCGTCGCAAAAAGACTACCCTGGTGGCTTGGCCATTGGAGGTGAATGTTGCTTGCCTTTTGGCGTGTTAGGTGAGTTGAGGCGCTATCGCTGGTCGATTTCACCGGGTTCAACCATTATTTCTAGCGTGTGTAAATATTCATCTTGATTGTCAGATATGTATTCGCTTACATACCAGAATTCTAGAAGAGGCCCTGCGGCAATGAGATGATTCTGGTCCATGAATTCATTCATTTCCCTCCATATTGTCGGCGTTATTTCTGCAGGTCCGGTGGTTGTCCTGCAAAGATAGTCGCCTTCTGGGAAAATCTCGCACCCTTTATCGTCGATTGATCCGAGTGAAAGCAGCGTCTTCTCTGCTACCAGGCAACCGTCGGCGCTTCTGCGCGATGGGTCAAGGATGAAGCATGGAACCGTGTGTATCGAATCGATTTCCATCCCGAGTTCTTTCATGCGCTTAATGGTGGCGTAGGGAATTATGTCGCCGCTTAGCTCATCCTCGCTTACGATGACATATCCTCGGGGTCCCTTATGAACCACCCTCGACTGTTTTTCCTCGCGTGCTCTTAACGACATGGATATGTTCTGCATGCAATGCTCGATTTTTCGGCGCCGTTGCGATAGTTTTGCTATGGCTGCGTCGATGCTATCAAGTTCGTTGCTGAACAGTTCAAAGCTCGTTTCGAGTGAATGGCTATCTAGGAAAGATCTGATTTCGCTAAGCGTGTAGTTCATATTGAGCATTGACATGATGATGTTGAGTCTGCCGAAATCGTCCTTCCTGTATTCACGGTAGGCATTCGCCCCGCGCTTTGGGGCAACTAAACCAATTGCCTCGTAATAGCGAAGAGTGTCTGCGCTTACGCCGTAGAGGCCGGCCGTCTGCTTGATATTAAGGGAAAACTCGCGTTCCATGTCACACCTTCCGACTGCCCTAGGGCCACTCAAAACCTTGGAGCCATTCTAATGTTTGTTACTCCGTCATTGTCGGGCAAGCGGTCGTTTTGACGAGGTGAACGGTCTTAAGCGCTTGGTATCCAGCTGGTATTCCATCGAAACACGTCGTTGACCTTTGACTTTCTCCAAATTCTAAGATGGTTTCAAGCCAGCTAGCTTAAATCATATCGATCTAGCATCTTAATTGTGAGGAAGGACAAGCAATGAAGGTCAAGACTAGGACGGGTATAGTTTCGGGCAAGACGCTCGAAAACGGGGTTGAAGCTTTTTTGGGCATTCCCTATGCAAAGCAGCCGGTAGGTGATCTTCGTTGGCGTGCCCCTGAGCGCCTTGATGATTGCGATGAGGAAATTGAATGCGTGGAATTCGGGCATTCTGCCAGGCAATTTATCGATGAAGTTGAACTCGCTTCGCTTCATGAGCAAGGGGAGGATTGCCTGAGCCTTAACGTGTGGGTCAGGGGACACGCACGCAAGAACCTTCCTGTCATGGTATATATCCATGGTGGTGCCTACTTCTCAGGTGGATCTGCCGACCCGCTATATAACGGCTCCAATTTTGCGGCAGCGAAGGATGTCGTTATTGTTTCGATTAACTACCGTCTGAACTTGTTTGGGTCGCTGCTGCTCGATTGCCTGCCGGGCGGAGAGGACTACAAAGACGCCGGCTATCTTGCCATTCTTGATCAAATCCGTGCGCTCGAGTGGGTGCATGAGAATATTTCGGCCTTCGGCGGTGACCCCAATTGTGTCACGCTTTTCGGTGAGTCGGCAGGCTCTTCCAGCCAGGCTCTTCTTTCCATATTGCCAGAGGCAAATAAGTATTTCCAACGTGCGATTTTGGAGTCCGGCCCTATCCAGCTTTATAAGACCCGCGAGCGCGGCGAGTACTTTGCTCGGGAGTTCGCCGAAATCATGGGATGCAAAACCGCCCAAGAGCTCTTAGCGAAGTCGGCAGACGAGCTCATTGAGGGCATGCAGGTGTGGTGCGATCGTCATACCTACGAAGTGTCGCTAATTTTCTCGCCGGTTTGCGACGGGTCTTTTCTTCCCAAGAAGCCGATGAAGGCCTGGGCGGAGGGCGCAGCCAAGGATATCGATATCATGATTGGATGTACCGAGGACGAGTTTACTTATTTCCATTTCTATTTCGATGACCTTCCCGGATTCTGGCACGGCCAATTCCCGATTCATTTTGATGATCAGATTGATATCGATTACTGGGAGCAAGCATATCGAAAGGCATGGCCTGAGCGCGATTTTGCCGAGAATTACACCAATTTTATGAACTCAACCGGTTTCTTTGTCGGCACCGACCTTATGGCTGAAGAGCAGTCGGCGTTTAAGCCCGTGTACAACTATTTGTTCCGTTATAAATCTCGTGTCGAGGGAATGGGTTCTTGCCACGCAATCGAGGTGCCGTTCGTTTTCAAGAATCTTGATACCGCGAGTGGTCTGATGTTTACGGGTGACAATCCTCCAGCGCATCTCGCGGATGAAATGAACGATGCGTGGTTCAGCTTTGCGAAGACGGGCAAACCGTTTGTTGAGGGCAAGGCACCATGGGACCCCTATACCGCTGAGAACCACATTCATATGGTAATTGACGAAAACGAGTGGAAGCCGGTGCATTCGCTGCATGCCAAAGAAGATTCGGTGTTCCGTCCTATGTACGAGGTACTACTCAACGATTAGTGAAAGAAGCCGCAATGGAGTGGGCAAATTAGCCCCATTGAATTCAGCTTGAACTATCCCTGCGTAAGGAGAAAGAAATGGCTCAAGAAGAAAAGCTATCGGGTTATCGGTGGATGATCTTATTCGTAGTTTGCCTCATTTGCTTCATGGCAAACTTCATGCAATATCAGGTTTCAGCATGGGGTGTCGTCGTGATGACGACTCTCGGCATCGATGCCGGTGGGCTTACCAATCTCATGTTGATGCCGATGCTCACCGCTGTGATTTTGTCGATTCCTGCAGGATCTCTTGCTGATCGCTACGGCGTTAAGCTTGTCGTGTCAATTGGCATGGTGCTTTCTGCTGTAGGCGGCTTTCTGCGTTATTTCATGATTAATGACTTTACCGTGCAGATCGTTTCGATGTTTATGATCGGCTTTGGCATTGCGGCGCTCAATGCCAATCTGGCAAAGGTGCTGGGTTCCTGGTTTAAACAGCAGACCTCCCTTGCCGTGGGAGTTTTCTATGCTGCTTCATGTGTGTCCATCGTGATAGCCCAGGCATTCAGCACTTATTTTCCTACGCTTGACGTGTCTTATCTGGTCGCTGCTATTGCCGAAGCTGTAACTGCTGCGCTGTGGATCTTCTTTATGAGGAACGTCCCGGAGGGCGAGCCCATGCCCGAGCCCGAGCCGGTTATGAAGTACATTAAGATTGCCGCTAAGTCGCGCGGCGTTTGGTGCATTGCCTTGGCTTATGGTCTTACCCTCGCTTCAACCACGGCATATTGCGCAATTCTGCCGTCTGCGCTTGAGCTCGTTCGCGGCGTTGATACTGCCACCGCTGGATCTATGGCAGCAATTATTACAGTTGGTAGCTTCTTTGCTTGTTTTGCGGGACCGGCTGCCGTCCTCAAGCTCGGTAAGAATAAACCGTTTCTCATTGTAACCACGGTGATTGCCGCCGTTGTAATGGTTGCAAACTGGTTTTTGCCGCTTGGCACTGTCATGTGGGTTGCTCTCGTCCTCAATGGTTTTATGACCGCTCTTTCTGGCCCCATTATTCAGGCAATGACTCCTGATCTTCCTGAGATTGGCGCGAAATATGCCGGTAGCGCTGGTGGAATAATCGGTACTGTCGGCCTTCTCTGCTCCTATTTTGTTCCCGTTATTGTTTCGTCTATTTCTGGTGACAATTGGACGTTGAACTTTACGATCGAATCGATTCTTTTCCTTGCGAGCGTTTTGCCTATTGCGATGTTGCCCGAGACTGGTGCGGCGGCAAAAGCCGAGATGCCTGAGACTTCTGAATTATAATTAATCGGTGTTTTGCCTGGTCGCGACCTCCAGTTGAAATGGGGGTCGCGACCATTTTTAATGTGAGGTTGGTGCAATGGATGGTGAAGCGTGCGAAGTTGCGCACAAAGTTGAGCAAAAGCGGGCTTCGAGTGGTTACCGCTGGTTAATATTGCTGTTGACGTGTGGTCTCTGTTTTTTGGGCAACTTCATGCAGTATCAGGTCGCTGCCTATGCTACGGTCATCATGCCTCAGATGAATATCGACCCTGTCGGATTCTCATCTCTCTTTCTGGCGCCAATGCTTGCGGCGGTTTTCTTTAGTCTCCCGTTCGGATCACTTGGAGATAGGCTTGGGCCCAAAGTAGTGATACTTGGCGGGTTCTGTGTTTCTTTAGTCGGCGGCGCTATCAGAATTTTCACCCTATCGAACTATCCTGCTCAACTTGTCTCGATGTTTTGCATCGGCGTGGGGATGGCGGCATTGACTGCCAATAATGCAAAGACGCTTGGACTTTGGTTTGCAGATAAGACGGATGTTGCGATGGGCATTTACTATGCGGCGACTTGCTTTGGCATTGCGGCGGCGCAAGCGTCATCGGCGTTTATGTCTTCCGTGCTAATGGGCTATACAGTTGCAGAAGCGTTGTTGGTCGTTCTGACTATCTTCTGGGGTTTATTTGGTAAGAACGCACAGCATGACTCACTTATTCCTGATGGCGTTAAGCACGACCAAGCCCTTCTGACTGCTTTTCGTTCGCGTAACGTTTGGCTTTGCGCGATTTGCGCCGCTTTCTCACTTGCCGCCACGACCGCCTTTTCCGGTGTGCTACCTCAGGCTCTTGAGCTTGTGCGAGGCACCGATGCTTCGACGGCCGGCGAAATGGCGGCGCTGACAACCGCTGCTGGGATTATCGGCTGCTTGATTGCTCCGATGCTTTACGGTAAATGCCGCCTTGCGCGACCGTATCTTGTGATTGTCGGGCTTCTTGGCTCTATTTCAATTGCAGTTGCGTGGTTTGCCTCGGGCTTGAAGTCCATGGGGGTATTGCTTGCAGTGTGCGGCATCGTTACGAGCATGATGGGTCCAGTTGTTCAAGCTCTGCCAGTTTCATTTGTTGAAATCGGCACTCGTTATGCTGGCAGCGCTGGCGGCATTATGGCCGAAGTTAGCCTTTTGGGCTCTTATATGCTTCCTATTGGGATTGCGGCTATTTCCGGTTCAGATTACGACAAACAAATGATGCTTATTACTCTGCTTTACGGTCTATCCGTCCTTCCGGTGTTGATCGTTCCCGAGGTCAAACACTTTAAATAGGCGCGAGCATATGGATGGATAAAGCCCTCTGGCCATTGCGATTGCCGAGGAATGGATTTCGCTCAATTCGGATCTTTGAAGTGGGCTAAACTGTCTTGGTGTTTCACTGAACAACGCCACCTTCTGTTGCGTTGTCGTTAGAAAGGAACCAGCCATGTGTGATTGCATCTTCTGTAAAATCGCCAACCACGAGATCCCCTCGACCGTTGTCTATGAGGACGATCAGGTCATCGCGTTCGACGACCTCAACCCCCAGGCGCCGGTCCACACGCTCGTAATCCCCAAGAAGCACTACAGTGACATCGCCGACAACGTGCCGGCCGAGACCATGGGCGCCATGGCTCACGCCATCCAGGAGGTCGCCAAGGCCAAGGGCTTGGAGGACGGTTTCCGCGTCATCTCCAACAAGGGCGTCAACGCCGGCCAGACCGTCATGCACTTCCACATGCACGTCCTCGGCGGCAAGAACCTGGGCGAGAACCTCATCTGAGGGCGCGTAGCCCGTCGACTTGGCTGCCTTTGGAGTAACCTATGCAGCTTTCTCAACTCGAATACCTTCAAGCGGTAGCGAACCATGGCGGCGTGCGCAAAGCAGCTCGCGCGGTTCATGTGAGTCCGCAGGCCGTTTCGTCGGCAATCAAAAAGTTGGAATCTGAGTATCAGATTGTTTTGCTCGACCGATCGGCGGGGGAGGCTGTTTTGTCTCCGGCGGGCAGAGAATTTGCGCGTCGTGCACGCGTGATCCTGGCACAAGTCGACGATCTCAAAAAGTACGCTCAATCGAGGGGCGACGGCGTCTCGCCCGATGGCCACTTTCGTCTTTACGCCCCCTGCCTTCATGGGCGGGGGCGCCTTTTTGCCGAAAACTGGTATGACTCGTTTGGACGCTCGCACCCTCAGATTCATCTTGATGTGTGGCATCAGCCAACGGCTACGTGTTTTGAGTCTCTTTTGCTCGGGATATCGGATGCGGCTATTTCATTCGAGAAGCCACGGGGCAGCGCCCTTTGTTCGAAATACCTGGGTGAAAAGGAGCTCAAGGTTCTTTCGTGTCCAGCGGGTCATCAATCTGTGGGCGCCATGACCATTCGCGAGTTACTGGGCGGCAGGCTCGCTGTTCCCATTAATTTGTCACCCTGTCTCAATGCAATCAATCAATGCCCTGAAGCCCAGCTCGTCAATTTTCGCTTCCGTGATGTTGAATACGGAAGCAGGGCTCAGACCGAGTTTCTTCAAGCCGGGGGATTGATATTGAGTTTGTCTGGGTCCTCTCTTGCGTCGGATGGATCAGAAGTGAGTGAGTGCTCCATTGAAGGCTCGCGTGATGTAACCTTGCCTATCTACTTTTGCTATCGGCAAAATTCCTGGACTGATCGACACCAGACGGTTTTTCTGCACCTATTGCGTCATCTTGCTTCGTGAGATTAATTGGCTTCGAGACGTCAAGTGATTATTGACGCCTTGTAACACATAGCTGACAGCTTTGCCCTCATGCTTTTCCAAGAATCCGATTTAGATTGCTGGCTCTTGGAGGGCGGAGCATGAAAAACCGTACGGTTTTGCTTTATATGACATTCGTTTTTCTGTCGAACTTCAGCACCATCTTGTATTTTCTAACTGTCTACCTTGGGTTCGTCGGGCTTTCGATGGTAGCGATTTCTAGCATGATGATTGCATACCAAGTGAGCAAGTTCATCCTAGAAGTTCCCACTGGCTATATTGCTGATAGGTTTGGACGAAAGACAAGCGGCCTCGTTGGCATTGTGGGAATGCTTGGGTACTACGCCGCCCTGCTCATCGTCCGATCTCCTCTGCTTTTAATCGGTGCGTTTGCTCTCAAGGGTTTTGCCGTTGCATGTGTGAGCGGATCCATCGAAGCGATTTACATTGACAGCGTCTCTCAGGACCAGCTCGTAAGACTTAATGTCGTTGAGCGACTTGTTTTCTATGCCTCTTATGCCCTCTCCGCTTGCGTGGGCGGTTTCATTTCGTCTGTCGGTGCATATCTCATTGGTCTTTCGGCAGATATCATCGCAATGGTGTTGACGTTGGTTGTTGTTGTCTGCATTCCTGAGATGCGAAGAGGGGGCACTGCGGCGACACCTGAACGTGGAATTAGCCCGAAGATGATCGGTGCCGCTATTGCGTGTAATGGCATTCTTCGTTCGGCGTTCATCATGGACTGTTCTCAGGCATTTGCTTTTGTCGCCCTGGAAGACTTTTTCTCGCTGCTGCTTGCGGGTCGCGGAATGAATGCCGTCGCTTCGGGCGTGACCATTGCGATCCAGCTCCTTGCCTCCGCCTCCATAGGGTTTATCGTGCCCAGTGTGATTGCTCGTGTCGACAAGGGCTGTTTTGCGCGTATTTGCGGCATCATTCGCTTAGCATTGACAGCTTTGTTTTTGATTCCCCTTACTCCGGCTTATTTGCTGCCCGTGTTCTATGTGCTGCAGACGGTTGCGTACTCGTTGTTTGCCCCAATCAAATACTCGGTTTTCCAAAATGCTGCCGATTCATCGATGCGCTGTTCGCTGATTTCGGTTCAAAGCCAGATGGAGGCGGTTGGTGCCGTCCTTTTCTATCTGCTCAACGCTGTGTTGAGTAGCGTTGCGGGCATTCGAGTCGTATTGCTTGTTGCGCTCGGGATTTCTGCCCTGGTGTATATCCCTGCGCTCTTTCGTCTTACAAGTCAAAGGCCGTGAGTATTTGGGCACCGATAACTTATATATCAACGCAATAAACCCGAGCGCGAGAGCGTTTGGGTTTATTATTGAAGCGTATGTAACCTGGCGGCGCCACACCGCCTGTTAGTAGGGAGACACATGAACGTTCTGGTCGTCAACGCAGGATCTTCGACCCTTAAGTATCAGGTCATCGATACCAAGTCCCACAAGGTGTCCGCAAAGGGCTCCTGCGAGCGCGTCTGCTTTACCGGCGGTACCTTCACCCACGCTGCCAACGGCTCCAAGAAGGTGACCGAGAACATCGAGTTCCCCGACCACAAGGTCGCCATCGAGGTCGTCCTGAAGGACCTCGAGGCCAACGGCGTCAAGATCGAGGGCATCGGCCACCGTATCGTTCAGGGCGGTTGGTACTTCGGCGATTCCTCCCTCGTCGACGAGGACGTCCTCGCCAAGATCCGCGAGGTCGCTCCGCTCGCCCCGCTGCACAACAACCCCGAGGCCAACGTTATCGAGTACTGCCTCGAGCAGTATCCCGACCTGCCCAACGTCACGGTCTATGACACCGCTTTCCACTTCAATATGCCCGAGGTCGCCAAGACCTACGCCCTGCCCAAGGACGTCTGCGACAAGCTGCACATCCGTAAGTACGGCGCCCACGGCACCAGCTACCGCTACATCTCCAAGAAGGTCGCCGAGATGACCAACGGCGAGGCTCGCAAGGTCGTCGTGTGCCACATCGGTTCCGGCGCTTCCCTGTGCGCCATCGAGGACGGTAAGTGCATGGACACCACCATGGGCTTGACGCCGCTCGACGGTGTCATGATGGGCACCCGCTGCGGCTCCATCGACCCTGCTACCGTGTGCTACCTGCAGCGCGAAGGCGGGTTCACCTTCGACGAGGTCGACGAGATGATGAACAAGAAGTCCGGCCTTTTGGCTGTGACCGGCGGCAAGACCAACGACTGCCGCAACGTTGAGGAGCTCGCCGCTGCCGGCGACCCCGAGGCCCAGCTCGCCTTCGATATGTTCGTCTACAAGATTGCCGCCAAGGCCGCCGAGATGGCCACTTCCATGTGCGGCATGGACACTCTGGTCTTTACCGCCGGCATCGGCGAGCACGCTCCGGCTGTCCGCGCCGGCGTGGCCGACCGTCTGGCCTTTATGGGCGTCAAGATGGACCATGCCCGCAACGCCCTGCGCGGCGACGGCGCTTGGTGCCTGTCCGCCAAGGATTCCAAGGTCAAGATCTTCGTCATCCCCACGGACGAGGAGTTTATGATCGCTTCCGACGTCGAGCGCATCGTTAACGGCAAGTAATTGATGCAAGGGGAGGGGACTGGATGGCCTTGTGCCGTTCAGCCCCCTTTTATGCACTTTGAGCGAAGAGTTTAATAGATATTTATTGAATTCTGATAACTTCTTATTAAGGATACGGCCGCCTTATGGGTTTGCCGACCGTACTGTAATCACGAAGGAGTCTCATGAACGTACTTGTTGTCAACGCCGGCAGCTCGAGCCTTAAATATCAGCTTTTGGACACCGATACCCGCGAGGTTTTCGCCAAGGGTAACTGCGAGCGTATCGGCTCGGAGATGGGTATCTTTGGCCATTCCGAGAACGGTGGCGTCAAGCAGACCGAGGAGATTCCTTTCCCCGACCACCGCTCGGCTATCGCGCGCGTGCTCGAGGAGCTCGAGAAGACCGACTTTACGATCGATGGCATCGGCCACCGTATCGTTCAGGGTGGCTGGTACTTCGATGATTCCGCGGTCGTCGACGATGAGGTCATGGCTAAGATCCTCGAGGTGGCACCGCTCGCCCCGCTGCACAATTACGGCGAGGCCGCGGCAATCGAATATTGCCGCGAGAAGTATCCGGAGCTGCCCAACGTGGCCGTCTTCGACACCTCGTTCCACATGACTATGCCCGAGGTCGCCTACACCTACGCCCTGCCCAAGGACGTGTGTGACAAGTATCACGTGCGCAAGTACGGCGCCCACGGCACAAGCCACCGCTATGAGTGGATGATGGCCAAGGAGATCCTGGGTTCGCGCTGCCACCGTCTGCTTTCGTGTCATCTGGGCAACGGCGCTTCGCTCGCCGCCATTGAGGACGGCGTCTGCCGCGATACCACGATGGGCCTCACGCCGCTCGACGGCCTGATGATGGGCACCCGTTGTGGTTCCATTGACCCGGCTACCGTGTGCTACCTGCAGCGCGAGGGCGGCTACAGCTACCAGGAAGTCGATGACATGATGAACAAGCAGTCTGGTCTGCTTGCCATCTCTGGCATCTCCAACGATGCCCGTGACATCCGTACGCGCGCCTCCGAGGGCGACGAGCACTGCCTGCTCGCCTTCGATATGTTCGCCTACAAGGCCATGCAGCAGGCCGGCTCCATGATCGCTTCCATGGCGGGCGTGGACACCATCACCTTTACCGCCGGCATCGGCGAGAATGACTGGTCGATCCGCAAGGCCTTCTGCGACTGCTTTGAGTGGCTGGGCGTACGCATCGACAACAACAAGAACCGCGAGGCTGTGGGCAACGGCCCGCAGGTCATCAGTGCCGCCGGTTCCGCCGTCACGGTCATGGTCATCCCCACCGACGAGGAATACATGATCGCCCACGACGTCGAGCGTCTGACCAAGAACAACTAACGCGCGCATTTGCTAGCAGGCGGAAATACCAGTCCCAAAGTGACCATCGCCAGTAACGCCTGCGCTCCCAGCAACGGCACCCGACCATCCAGATCTTCAGCCTCAGCTCGTAGCCAAGCCGCCGTCCACTCCAGATGCCCAAATTGCTACGTAGCGGTAGAAGGCCGTGCGGGCTAACCCCTGAAAACAATCCGCAGACCAGAAACGCCCCCGTTCGTAGCTCCGAAGGAGCAGAACGGGGGCGTTTCATTGGTCGAGGACGTTTTCAGGGGTTAGCCCGTACGGCCTTCGGGCGAGTGCGTACGCTATTCAGCCATCTGAGCCTGGACGGCGGTGATGGCCACGACACCCACGATGTCGTCGGCGGAGCAGCCGCGCGACAGGTCGTTGACCGGCTTGGCGATGCCCTGCAGGATGGGGCCGTAAGCGTCGGCGCCGGCGAAGCGCTGGACCAACTTGTAGCCGATGTTGCCGGCCTCGAGGTCGGGGAACACGAGCACGTTGGCCTTGCCGGCAACGGAGGAGCCGGGGGCCTTGAGCTGGGCGACGGTCGGGACGATAGCGGCATCGAGCTGCAGGTCGCCGTCGATGGCGAGCTCGGGAGCCTTCTCCTTGCAGAACTTCACGGCCTCCTGGACCTTCTTGGCGACCTCGCCACCGGCGGAGCCCATGGTGGAGTAGGAAAGCATGGCCACGTGCGGCTCAACATTGCCCATGAAAGTGGACCAAGAGTGAGCGGAGGCGATGGCGATCTCGGAGAGCTCATCGGAGGACGGGTTGATGTTGAGGCCACAGTCGGCGAAGATCAGCGTGCCGTCGGTGCCGAACTGCGGGGTGTCGGTGCACATCACGAAGAAGGCCGAGACCAGCTTGGTGCCCGGGGCGGTCTTGAGGATCTGAAGCGCGGGGCGCAGGGTGTCGGCCGTGGAGTGGCAGGCACCGGAGACCAGGCCGTCGGCGTCGCCCATCTTGACCATCATGGTGCCAAAGTAGGTGGCGTCCATCACCTGGGCGCGAGCCTGCTCGATGGTAACGCCCTTCTTGGCGCGAAGCTCGGCAAACTTCTGCGCGTACTCCTCGTGCTTCTCGGCGTTGCGCGGGTCGATGACGGTAGCACCGGGAACGTCGATGTCGTCGGGGTTGCCCAGGATGACGATGTTGGCCAGGCCCTCCTCGATGATTTTGTTTGCCGCGACGATGGTGCGCGGGTCCTCGCCCTCGGGCAGGACGATGGTCTTAAGGTCGGCCTTGGCGGCAGACTTCATACGGTTTAGGAAATCGCTCATGTTACTCCTTACAAGCGTTTCGCTAAGCTCCAGGCCCTCGGCTGTACACGAATAAACCCGCTGCTAGCGGGTTTACCTTTCAATTATGTACGCCGCGGTGCTTGAGCTTTCCTTGTGTGGCAAGCTCATTATAGGACGCATTAGCGCTATAATCGCTCTGATAAATATGTCTCGACGTATGTTCGAGAAAAAGCCCAGTTAAAAAGCGTGTGGCTTTTGACAAGGAGTATCGATGCAGATTACCTCAGGCCTGCCTGAAGGCTTTAATGCCGGTGCGTACGACATGATCGTTGTCGGCGCCGGTTATGCCGGTGCCGTTTGCGCCCGCCGTCTTGCCGAAACCATCGGCTATCGTGTTGCCGTTTTGGAGCGCCGTAGCCACATTGCGGGCAATGCCTTCGACTGCACTGACGAGGCGGGAATCCTGGTCCACGAGTATGGTCCGCACATCTACCATACCTTTAACGAGCGCGTCCACAATTTCCTGTCGCGCTTTACCAAGTGGACGGACTACCAGCACAAGGTGCTCGCCAACATCAACGGCACCCTTATGCCCGTGCCCTTTAACCATGCGAGCCTCAAGCTCGCCTTTGGCGATGAGCGCGGCGAGGAGCTGTATCAGAAGCTCGTGGAGACCTTTGGCAAGGACGTCAAGGTGCCCATCATGGAGCTGCGCAAGAAGAACGACCCGGATCTTGCCGAGGTCGCCGATTACGTCTACGAGAACGTCTTTTTGCATTACACCATGAAGCAGTGGGGCCAGACGCCCGATCAGATCGACCCCTCGATCACCGGCCGCGTTCCCGTCTTTGTGGGCGATGACGATCGCTACTTCCCGCAGGCTCCTTTCCAGGGCATGCCGCAGGACGGCTATACCGCGCTGTTCGAGCATATGCTCGATCACGATCTGATTGATGTGTTCTGCGACGTGGACGCCCGCGACCTCTTCGAGATCGACGAGACCACCGTCAAGATCGACGGCAAGGTCTACGGCGGCGAGATCGTCTATACCGGTCCACTCGACGAGCTGTTCAACCTCGACCTGGGCGCGCTGCCGTACCGCACGCTCGATATGAAGTTCGAGACGCTCGATATGGACCAGTTCCAGCCCGTGGGCACCGTCAACTACACCACGAGCGAGGACTATACGCGCATCACCGAGTTCAAGAACATGACCGGCCAGGTCCTGCCCGGCAAGACCACCATCATGAAAGAGTACTCCAAGGCCTATACGCCCGGCTCGGGCGAGACGCCGTACTACGCTATCCTGGAGCCCGAGAACCGTGAGCTCTACGAGCGCTATCTCGAGCGCGTCCAGAACCTGACGAACTTCCACCCGGTGGGTCGTCTGGCCGAGTATCGTTACTACGATATGGACGCCGTGACCAATTCCGCCCTCGATCTTTCGGATGAGATTATCGCCTGCCATGCATAAAGTCATAACATTCGGTATTCCCTCGTATAACGCCGCCAAGGACATGGACCATTGCATCACCTCCATCTTGGAGGGAAGCAATTACGCCACCGATATCGAGATTATCGTGGTGGACGACGGCTCCAAGGACGAGACGGCCGCCAAGGCCGACGAGTGGGAGGCCCGTTATCCCGGTATCATCCGCGCGGTACACCAGGAGAACGGCGGCCACGGTATTGCCGTCCTTTCTGGTCTGCGCGAGGCGCAGGGCACCTACTACAAGGTCGTTGACTCGGACGACTGGCTCGACGGTGCGGCGCTTTCGACCATGCTGTCGATTCTGCGTGGCTTTGAGGAGCGCGATCAGCGCGTCGACCTGTTTATCTCGAACTACGTGTACGAGAAGGTTTACGAGGGCACGCATACCGCTATTGGCTACAAGTTTGCCCTGCCGCGCAAAAAGATTTTCTCTTGGGACCAGATCGGACACTTCCGTCCCGATCAGAACCTGCTCATGCACAGTCTGTGCTATCGCACCGATGTGCTGCGCGAGTCCAATCTGCCTATGCCGGCACACACGTTCTACGTGGATAATATCTACGCATACGTGCCGCTGCCGCGCTGCAAGACCATGTACTACGCCGACATCGACCTCTATCGCTACTTTATCGGTCGCGAGGGCCAGAGCGTCAATGAGGCCACGATGGTCAAGCGCCTGGGTCAGCAGTTCCGCGTAACGCGCATCATGATGGAATCGTTCCACCTGTACCAGGACGTTGAGTCCTCGCGTCTGCGTTCGTACATGATGGGCTACTTCACCATGATGATGGCGATTTGCTCGGTACTCACCAAGCTTTCCGAGGAAGATTGTGCCGATGAGCGCCTGAAGACGCTATGGAAGGACCTGAAGGAGTACGACGAGCGCATGTATCGTCGCGCTCGCTACGGCGTGGTCGGCTTCTTTACCAACCTGCGTGGACGGGCCGGAGACAAAACCACACTCGGCCTATACCATCTTGCCTCAAAGATCTTCAAATTCAACTAGCACAGAAACGCTCGGGTAACGGGGACCCCTGGTCCTTAACTTGCTACTTCGAACAGTCCTGCGCAAGACGGAGGCGCCACTGGCGCCTCCTTTGCGTTCAAGACTTTAGTCTGCTGGGCGCGCAGCGGCCAGCTTCAACCCACCCGCTATGCGGGTGGAGACAAACGGCTTTACAAAGCCACCCCTCCGACCGATATTGACGATTGTTCAGGCCGTCAAGAATTCGAGTCGAAGGGGTGGTCGCCATGGCCCAGAAGGCCTACAGCCTTTCCCACACGAAGTGGATGTGCAAGTACCACGTCGTGTTCACGCCGAAGTATAGGCGCA
>UQIN01000018.1 GCA_900541035.1 uncultured Collinsella sp.
GCGATGGCGATCGAGTTGTGGGCAGAGAAGCGCGCACGGCTCGAGAACGGCGAGATCGACGCCGCCGAGTACGAGGACTGGAAAGCCTCGCTGTAGCAGCTCTCCGCATTTCGCTACCACTAAAACCGAATCAGGGCGCCAGGATAGTCGGTGAGCTCCGCTCGCACCTGCGTATGCTGAGTTTTTACTCCCCATTGCATGCAAAGGCATTTCAAGCGTAAACGGGGAGTAAATGACGCGGTGGCTTACATGGCGGCACACGGCAGTACGCCGCGGCATTTCCCCTGGTTACTCCCGTTTTCATTGAGGCGGCGAGATTCTTTACTCCCCATTAACCACCTGGGGAAACGCCGTGCAGAGACCGCCGAAAAGCCGATTGAGTTCGATTTGAGTTTCAAAGGACCTAAAACGGCCCCTTTTCGTTATCGGGGACAAAAATCGCACGTCTACTCACTTGGGATAAATTCTTACTCCCATTCCTCCGAATACCGCCCCGTGCCTTGTCGTCTTGAAATACGGGGAGTAAATAGCAAAATCGCAGGTGAAAGGGAGTAAAAAGGCAAAGAAAAAGCCTCCGTCCCAGCACGGGAACGGAGGCTCAATTTTCGTATTTACTCACCGCCGTCGCTGACGGCTTTGCCATGACTCTCGTACGAAACGAAACTCAGCGGCACAGTGCGGCACTCAAAAGTGCAGGTCAGAACCCTATCAGCCTACTCCCACTCGATAACGGGTGCCGCAGGTAAATGAGGCGCTCGTTTTACCTCAGTCCGTTCTATCAGGCATTCTCCCATCGCCGTTTGATACTCATTTGGTCCTCACGCCGGCTAATCTGACCACAATTAGGGCAGGGCATACCCCTTCTTAAATCGCTCGTCAAAGGGACAGAAATCGCTATAGACATAGCCGTCAATAAGCGATGAACCGTTCGGTTGGCGTATCTCATGCTGCCGGAACTTCTCGACATAGCCATCGGACTTATCGTGCTCGAAATAGTCGAACTGATCAAGCCACTCGTCGTATTCATCGGCCTGCTTCACGCGCGTTTCGTACCTCTTCGCCCATTCAAAAAGAAAAGAGTCGGGAACAGGCGCTCTCGCTAGAAGCGCCGGCCCCTCTTCCAGTTGAAGCGGAATCAATCCATATGAAGCCGAGAGCTGAAATAGCGCATGAGCAGCTTGAACAGGACTACCGAAATCGGTAAATACAAGCGCTCCCCTCTTCACCTCAAGAGCGCTGGACAGTTTTTGAAGCGCCGCATATTTCGGCACCCTAGCCCCCTGTTCATACGAACGTAGCGTTGCGAGGGAGAGATCAGCCTCTCGGGCCAAATCCAGCTGGGTCTTTGCAGGGGTACACCGCGCCCTTAGCTCGGGCAGCTTCTTGGACTGCATCCTATTTTGCCAAGGCGTAATCGGCACCCAAGAATCTCGTGGATCATATTCGTATCGGAGGGGGAACTGGGACGGATCAAAGTCGGCTGAGAAGTTGTCCTTCCATCTTTCATAGTCGTCTCGATCGGAGTCGCTCTCAATTTGAGCATACTGAGCTGCCCACTTCTTTAGAAAAGACTCCATGAAAGGCGAAGTCGGCTTGAGCGCTGAATAGCGCTCGTTTGCAACAGGCTCGAACCCATATGTCGCGGCAAATTGGAAAAAAGCCTGAGCAATCAGGTCAGTATCGTTGAAATCATAAAAATGGAGCGCCTCAGCCCGTATGCCATAGGCGTTCGCAAGCCCCTCCAAATGCTCTTCCTTCGGGGCAGACTTCATGAGCTCGTAGTTCCTCAAGGCCGACTCCGAAATGCCTGCCGCCTGAGCGGCGACCTTTCGTGTCCATTTTCGCGCCGAACGGAGGCGGAGCAGTTTCTCGGACAGCCGTAGCCTTCCCCAGCGCTTGCTCGTTTGTTCCCACTCCCTATCGGCCACAAATGACGTCAGGGTCTCTTTGGCAGCACCGATGCGATCGACGGCAGTCATCCAGATACACCTCCGAAGAAATACTGTTCTCAAGTCTACATGCGAAATCTCATGCATACAAAAAATGTAGGAGATGTGACTTAATCTGCAAAATTACACTTTCCGTAGTAGGTCATACGTTTTTTGGACATAATCAAGACGAGGGGCAATCGGTGCCCCGCTCTGGAAAGGAGACTACATATGACACGTCAGCTTATCGGCGCGGAGGAGGTTGCCGAGATCACGGGCATGAGCAAGTCTTATGCGTTCAAGCTGATTAAGACCTTGAATGCAGAACTTGCAGCTCAGGGAATCATGACCATCCCCGGGAAGGTTCAGCGCTCGTACTTCGAGGCACGGCTTCTCTCCGCCCCTTCCAAGCAGAGGGCGGCGATGGCCCATGTCAGTTAACCGAGACAAGAAGCGCGGGACCTGGACGGTCGAGGCTTGGTACCGCAACTCTTTAGGCGAGCGCCACAAAAAGACGAAGCGCGGATTCGTTTCCAAGAAGGAGGCCGTCGCTTGGGAGCGCAACTTCCTCGCGTCCTGCAACGAGCGCGTCGAGATCACCGTCGAGGCCTTCGTCAAGACCATGTACACCCGCGACGTCTACCCTCGGCTGCGCGTTGGAACCAAGCTCACCAAGGATGCCATCATCGACAAGTACATCCTCCCGGTCTTCGGTAAGATGCGCCTTTGCGACGTCAAGGCCGCAGACGTTGTGCGTTGGGAGAATTGGCTCCTTGAGCAGGGCCTGTCGCAGAGCTATCTCCACACCATCTGCAACCAGTTCTCAGCCATTTTCAACCACGCCGTCCGCTTCTACCGCTTGCCCCAGAACCCCATGCTGGCGGCGGGAAAGGTCGGCTCCAAGCGTCCCGAGAAGGAGATGCTCTACTGGACCCCTACCGAGTTCAAGCTCTTCTCCCAGGCCATCGAGGATAAGCCCCTCATCTACCTCGCTTTCCTGACGCTCTATCTGTCGGGTTGCCGCGAGGGCGAGCTCCTTGCCCTTCGTCCGGAGGACATCGACTTCGGGCTCAACGTCATCCGCATCCGCCGCTCCTATGCCCGCGTCAAGGGCGAGGACGTTATCGGCCCACCCAAGACGCGAGCCTCGAAGCGCGACATTGTCATGCCGAGCCTCCTTCGCGAGGAACTGCGCGACTATCTGGCAGCACATCCCGAAATCGTTCCTACCGACCGACTCTTCCCCATCACAAAACATGCGTTGTCGCATGAGATGAAGAGGGGTTGCGAGCTCTCGGGCGTGAAGCGCATCCGTATCCACGACATCCGCCACTCCCACGTGAGCGCCCTCGTCAACAGCGGCTACTCGCCCACGGCGATCGCCGATCGCATGGGCCACGAGACCGCCGAGGTCACGGAGATGTACTCGCATCTCTTCCCCTCGACGCAGCACGATCTAGTGGAGGCCCTTGATGGGATGATGTCGGATGTCTAAGCCGATTATGGACGCCAAGGGGCGCCGCCGCTGCAAGACCATCGCCTTCCGCATGTCGCCCGCAGAGGCGGACCAGCTCGACCTCCGCGTCGCCCTGAGTAGCCTGTCAAAGCAGGAGTACATCACGAAATGCTTGCTTGAGGGCACTTTCACCGTGGTCGCGACCACCCGCATGCGCAAGGCGGTCAAGGAGCGCGTGGGGCCCGTCGTAACGGAACTCCGGCGTATCCGGCGCGCGGCAGACATGGACGACGAGCTCGTCGAGTCGCTTGAGACGCTTGCCGCCTTCGCCGAATCGTTCGCGCCCGAGCGCTCCCCCGTGGAACTCGAAGACGCACTTATCGCAAACCTCGGGATAGACGACGGCCTCCCCGACCAAAGCTCGGCCGTCGCCCAAAATCATGAGTCCACACATAAGGAGGACCCCATCGATGAATCTTAGCATGATGAATTCCGCCCGGCGCCGCACCATCCTGCGCGACCACGGCCTCGACCATCCCCTGACAGAGGAAGAGCTGGTCGAGCGTCTGGTCGACACGGAGCTTCGCCTTAGCCGGCTCGAAGTGCTCGTCTTCGGCAGTGCCTGCCCCATCAACGGCCCACGACGCCCCCAGTCTCGCGAGGAGGTGGCCTGATGGGTGCGCAGAAGCACGACGACGTCCTTGGGCCGCAGCCTCCAGAGCGCCGCTCCCCGCCGACGGTCAACGAGATCGTCGAGGAGCTCAAGTCCCTCCCCTTGAACGTCGGCTACAACCGGCTCGCAAACGAGCTTTTCAAGACCGGCCCTCTGCCCTGGGACGCGGATGCGAGGGAACGCCGGTGGCGCGACAGCGACGACGCGCGGCTCTTCGCCCTCCTCCAGCAGACCATCTCCCTCCAGAAGGAGAAGTTCATGTTGCTCGCATTGACCATCGTCGCCGAGGACAATGCCTACGATCCGCTCGTCGCCATGCTCGACGCCCTCACCTGGGACGGCATCCCGCGCGTAGGGACGCTCCTCAATGTCTACCTTGGTGCGGAGAGGAGCGTATACGTCTCGGAGGTCGAGCGCATCTTGTTCTGCGAGGGCATCGCCCGCGCCTACAGCCCGGGCTGCAAGGCCGATTACATGCCCATCCTGTGCGGCGCCGGGGGTATCGGCAAGTCGTCCTTCGCCCGAGGCCTCGCCATCCGCGACGAGTACTTCACGGACTCCGTGATCAACCTCGGCGACGTCAAGCTCACGGGCGAGCAGAACCGGGGCAAATGGATCGTCGAGGTCCCCGAGCTCAACGGGATGTCCGAGCGCTCTATCGAGAGCGTGAAGGCTGGGGTCACCCGTCAGGTCGATGAGTTCCGAGGGGCCTATTGCCGCAGGACGGAGGCGTTTCCCCGGCGCGTGGTCTTCGTCGGTACCACGAACGAGGCAGACTTTATACGCGAGCGCTCAAGCGGCGCAAGGCGCTTCCTCCCGTTGCTCTGCGGCATCGAGCGCACTGAGAAGTCCGTCTTCGATGAGGACTTCCCGGCCGCAATCCGCCAGGCATGGGCAGAGGCCCGCACGTGGATGAGGACGGGCGATGTCCGCTTTTCGACCGTCCTAACACCTGAGATGGAGACCGAGGCGGCCGCACAGCGCGGACGCTTCGTCGAGGAGGACCCCTGCGTGCAGAAGGTCCTCGCGTATCTCCCCGGCAACACCGACCGTCCCATGTGCACGTTCGAGATTCTCGACAAGGCCCTCCACCTCGAGAAGACCAAGGCCAACTGCAAAATGGTCAGCCGCATCCTGTCGTCGCAGTGCCCGGGATGGGCCCCGGGCAACAAGCGCCTCTGCCCCCCGTACGGAAAGCAGCGCTGTTGGGTGTACCGGGAGACGGATTAGGGCCGATAGAGGTGCCGCAACATGCCGTTGCGGCACCTCGGTCGCCCCCCTCACCTGCAAAGTCTCTCGATGGTGCCAAAGGTGCCATAGGCCCAGAAACTCTTTCCTGTTCTTTGGCACCTTCGGCACCGCAACGTTTCGCCGCAGCTAGAAGCATCATCAGCAAAGACCCTCAAATGAACCACCGGTACCCATACGGCACCGGCAGAGAGGAAAACCATGATGGAACTTGTCAAGAAAACCAAATCGCATCTCGACGACCTCCTCGGGACCGTCCCCAAGCACAAGGACGACGCCGTCGGCTCCGTGCTCTCCCATCTGCTGGAGTCCGACCCCGACCTGGGCTTCGCACGCGCGGCGCGGCCCGTCGAGCATCCGGGCTTCACGCGCATCGTCCGTGCAGGAATCGCCTACTACGCGAAGCCTGATTTCAAGATTCTGAACCCGTTCAAGGAAGGCGGGAACGGCGTCTACTTCGTCAAAGGCAGCAACAACGACCCGACCGGCATCTTCTTCACCGATGCCTACCGCGTCAACGATGCAGAATACGGCGACGCCATCGAGGCCTACCTCTTCGCCTACGGCATCCCCCGCGATGACCTCGCCATGATGCCCGTCACCTTCTGGCCTAAGACCTACGAGCGCACGCCCGAGAACATCGCCGCCCTCCGCGCTGTCGGCGCGCCCCTCCCGAACGAGGGACTCTAAGATGGCCATCGGAAAAGACGGGTCGAAGGTCATGAGCCTCCGACTCCCTAACAAGGCGTATCGCCGCCTCCACGCCTACGGGGTTTCAAAGGATCTTAGCGACAGTGCAGCCGCCCGCGAGCTCATCGCCGCTGGGCTCGCCTCCGACGGCCTGGCGCTCTACTCCACCGAGCTCGGAACCTATCTGCGCGGCGTCATGCAGCCACTGCTGGAGCAACTCGACCGCACGCTCGGCGAGCGCAACGCCGAGCAGGAGGACCGCATCGCGCGCGTTGTGCACCGCGCCACGCGTGCCTCGATCGTCGCAGCAATCGCCGCCGTCGAGATCGAGAAGGGCACGTTCAATGGCCTGGACGGCGTGAGCGCCTCGGACATCTACGCCGCCTACGACAAGCAGGCCGGCCTCATGCAGCGCGGCATGACGCTCTCGGAGGCGAGGGAGCGCCTTTCAGATGGCAAGTCGTAGCAGCCTCGTTGTGAACGCCCGTGTGCACCTCTCCGGGTCGCGCGGGCGTTCCGCCGTCATCACCAACAACGTCGAGTACGTCGCCACGCGCGAGGGGGCCGACAAATCCGCCACCGTCGACGATCTCAGGCGCTCCGAGCTCGCCGAGAGGATGGGGATCGTCGGCTACTGCGCCGAGAGGCCCGGGTCGACCGCGCTCTTCGACCAGAACGGGGCCGTCCAGCTCCGCACGGCCCGCAGGGAGCTCGAAAAGGCCGACGGTGCGATTGCCACCGTTGTGCTCAGCGTCCGCAGGGACGAGGCGTGCGAGCTCGATCTCGCATGCAAGGAGGACTGGCAGCGCTTCTGCCGCCGAAACCTCACGCCGGCGCTTGCCGAGGCAATGGGCATCCCCGAGTCCAGCGTCCGTTGGGTAGCCGCCGAGCACGAGAACCACCCGAATTCCAAGCACGTGCACGTTATTGCCTGGTCGTCCGACGGCTCGTTCGATTCGCTCATGGCCCGCAACAGGCTCGACCGGGCAAGGAACGCGCTCACCGACGCGGCCCTGGTCCCGGCGCTCGCGGCCGAGCACGAGGCCCGCGACCTCGCGAGGTCGCGGGCGGTCGACGCCGTCCGCCATATCCCCGCCGATGAGATTGGCGTCACGCTGCCTGCGGACGGCCGCATCTCCTACGCGCACCTCCGCCGCTGGCACCCAGATGTCGCCAAGGCCGTCGATGCCGCAATCGAGGAAGCAGGGTCGAGGCACCCTGAAATCAAGGAGGCGAGCGCGGCTTACCGCGAGTCCGTGGAGCGCTGCGCCGGCCTCAAGGGGCTCGAAGGTGTTGCGCAGGACCGCTACTTGAACGACGCCATGCACGAGCTACGCGCGCGCCAGGGCAACGCCCTGCTGAGGGTCATCGCACCCGACCGGGCAACGGACCCCGAAAGGGAACCGATAAGGTCCGCAAGGCCGGACGACGGGCCCGCAACGGAGCGCAAGCGCATGAGGCCACTCGTCGGCGAGGTCCGCGCCTGCGTCACCGGAAAAGACCTGGAGGGCGCGCGAGAAGCCGTCCGCGAGCGCGGGCCCATCCCGGAGAGATGCCTCCGGTCGTGCCCGTCCTACGCGCTTTCCATGGCAAAAGCCCCCGTTGCTGTGGGCAGGGCCCTTGCCAAAGCGCTCGCGTCCGCAACAGAGGGTCCCAAAGGCAAGAAGGACCTGTCAGACGAAGTCGGCCAGAAGGCCGAGCGCGCGCTCGCGAGGGCGCTCGCAGCCGCCGTATCGGCCGCGATCAGGGGCGATGCGGCGGGCATCGTGCTCGACTCAGCGAAAACAATAGTGAAGGGAATGATTCTATGAGCAAGCAGAAGAGCTTCAACGTCGACGAGGGCGCGCACCTCAAGCGCTGTGTCGCCGCCGGCGCGGCCGCTGGGGCCGCGATCGCGCTCGTCCTGCTGCCGGCGGCATGGCGCTGGCTGGAAGCATGGGTCGTCGGCATCGCCGCGACGCTCACGAGCTTCGGGATGGCCGCAGTGCCCGAACTCCCCGGCACCATGTTCCAAAACCCGCTCGAAGTCCTGCCGGAGCTGATCCGGGACGATGTCTTCCTCGTGGGGTGCGCGGCAACCCTCACTGTCTCAATAGCCGTCGGCATCTGGAGCCATCTCGACTGGTCGCGTTGGTTCCACGACGGGACCTGGGTCGGCGGGCGTCGTGCGCCGGGCGCGCCCATCCACGGCGACGCGAGGCTCGTCTCGGCGCACAGCGAGCTTAAGCGCAGGAGCGAGTCATGGCAGGAGGGCGGCAAGCCCTCGGGCGGCACGTTGGTCGTGGGCGAGATCGGGAGGAGCGTCAGGCTCATCGACTCGGTCCATGCCTGCGTCCTCGCCGAGAGCGGCGAGGGCAAGAGCCGCCGCGTCGCCATTTTGTCAGCCTTGGCAAACTTTGAGCAAGGCCGCTCCCTCATCATCAACGACATCAAGGGCGAGCTCAGGGCCTTCCTTGAGCCTGTGTTCGAGAAGACGGGCACTCACCGCATCGTCGACGTGATGTTCGACGCGCCTGCATCCTCAGTACGATTCGATCCGCTCGAGAGGGCAAAGGAGGCCTTTGGGGCGGAGGGGGCCGGCGGCTGTGCACGGGAGCTGCGTGAGCTCGCACGCTGCATCGTGCCCGCGCCGTCGAAAAGCCAACCGTTCTTCTACGACGGCGCTCGGAACCTCTTCGTCGGTATCTCCCTCGCCCTCATCGAGGACGCGTCCATCCCGGAAGACGAGAAGACCGTCATGTCCGTCGCTGCCGCGATCTCGCCGTCGGGCGACCAGGGACCGCTTGACCGCATCGCCGCCCTGGCGGCGTCTTTGCCCGCGGAAGACCCCGCGCTCCCCTTCCTCGGCGGGCTCAACGGTGAGCACGGGGGCGGGCCCGGCATCGTCTCGACCTTGAGCAACTGCCTCACCGAGTACGTCGACGGCAACGTGGCTCGGATGCTCCACGATGACGAGTGCGGCCTCGGGGGCATCGGCGAGGAGCCCACGGTGGTCTTCATCTCATCATCCTCTGCAACGGGCAACTACAAGCGACTCGTCCAGACGTTCGTTTCCCAAGCGCTCTCGGCGCTGCGCTCCTGCGCCGCGGGCCATGCCGGGCGCTGCCCCGTCGAGACCGTCCTCCTCCTCGATGAGGCGGCCTCCCTCGGCCGCAACGAGAGGATCGTCCAGGACCTGGGAGAGATGCGCTCGGAAGGCGTCCATGTTCTCTGGTTCTGTCAGTCGCTCCTCCAGCTCCAGTCCGTCTCCGGCTACAGCCGAGAAGAGGCCGAGACGATTCTCGACCTCCTCAAGGACAAGGTCGTTCTCTCCTGCTCCAACCTCGACACCGCGCGCAAGCTCTCGGAGTCGATGGGCTCCTACACGGCGGTCGCGCAGTCCACGAGCCGAACTAAGGGAACGAACACCGGCTCGACGGGCACGAGCGAGGGACTCGTGCGCAGGCCGCTCATCACGCCCGACGAGCTCCAGCGTTGGACCGGCCGCGAGACGGGAGCCCTCGTGATCCACGACGGCGTACCCATGGCCTTCCCCAGCAGGGACGTTACCGAGACTTTCGTGGGACCCATGCTCGGGATGACGTCACCCGATGCCGAACGAACACTCATGGAGCGATCAACCGCTCGCCGCAAGATCAGGAACGAGACGGCACCGAGGGTTTGGCGGGGCCCGACCGCCCCCGACGCCACGTCGACAGCGCCGACGAAGCCGAAAACGGCCGCAGGTTACGTTCCCGAGGGCTTCTAGCCGCGTAATCGCCCATATCCAGCGGAAACGCCCCAATCAACTACGCACCCGCGCCCGCGCGCTACACGTGGATGCGGGTGTTTTTCGTTTTAGGCGCAGGCATCTACCTGCGCTTTCGAACTCGGCTCGCCGAGTTGCGCCGTTTGCCTCCGGCGAAACGTAGTGGAGCCTTATCCTGCACCGCCGATTCGTGGCGGAAATAGAAGTCAACAGGTCTCGCGATATTCGAATAGCATAAAGAGAAGCAGCACCGCGCATCCACAGATTTTTTCAGCGATCCGTCACCGAGTCACCCCGTAAACAGGTCGGAATCGAAAAACTCCCTTAGAGAAACACCAAGGCCCCTTGCTATGCGCTCTATGTTCTCGATCGAGATGTTCCGTTTCCCGGTTTCGACCTCGGCAAAATAGGTTCGAGACATCTCTATCGAGTACGCAAGGGCTTCCTGGCTGTATCCAAGAGCGTTTCTCAATTCCTTGATGCGAAGTCCGACTTTCATTTTTTGCATCTAGCTGAGTCATTGGTACCTCCCGACTGGTGGTGCCAATGATTTGAGTCGGACCTATATGAGTCACACCTATATAAGTGACAATTTGCAATACAATGCTCACGTGGCCCTTTTCCAGGTTGAAGGGATCGCCGTAAGTACCATCTATGAATCAAAGGAGAACTGCCATGGCGATGAATGTATCCCGGCGCGGCTTTTTGGGCGCTGTCGGACTGATGTCGATTGCCGGATTGAGCGGCTTGAGCGGATGCGGACCGACGGGAGTGAAGGGAAAGACGCTCTATTACATATCGGTCTGCGACAACGTCGCCCTCGGGAAGATGACGAATAACAAGCTGGGTTCCGAGACGACGATCACCTTCGACGACGGGGACGGCTGGCATTACGCAGGGTCGTTCGAGTCCTCGGGAACGTGGAGGCAGGAAGACGAGAACATCGTATTGAGCTCAAGCGAGCTCGGTACCCTGACGCTCAAGAAGGCCGACGATGCGGATGCCTATATCCCCTCTGGCGACGAGGAGTACGGCGAGCGCTATTTCCTGAGCGAGGACGATGCGAAGAAGTACTACGAGGACTACACCGGCAAGGCGGTCGCCCGCGTCAAAGAGCTGCTTGAATCGCAGGAATGGGAACGCTCGAACCGGCCGGAGTCCATGGCGAGCCCCGAGGAGATCAACTTCGACAGCGGAAAGATCGCATTCAAGAAGGCGTCGTATAACCAAAAGGGCTATCTGTTCACTCAAGGTCCCAGTGATGACGAATGGGCCGCATCGGACCATTCGGGAAAGTACAGCCTCACGGTCAAAGACCAGAGGGCGAAGGATACCGACTCGACACCGCGCCCGCTCGTTTACAAGGGCGAGCTGACGGCCGATGGGGCGTCGGTGGCCTATACCCTCGAGAAACGTAACGACAGCCTGGTTCTGAAGCTGGGAGAGACGATGTATGACCCGGTGTTCACGAATGGAAAATAGCGGTCGAATCAAGCTCTTCGGGCGCGAGTTCTCCCGTAAACAGGTCTGCGCGGCTGGTGCAGGAATCCTCTGTGCGGCGCTTCTCATCGGCTGCGGGGCTTACGCTATCTCACATGCCAGTTGGACGGGAGATTCCAATGCCCCTGCGGTGTCGCAGTCGAAGGACGATGAGGAGCAGGACATGGTGCTTTCCCTTGAGGTGAAGGCTGACGGCTGGGATACGGAAACCTCCACGCCCGTCATCGCCCATATCGAGGATGAGGACGGGAAAGTAGACTTCTACACTGCTATCGCCGCGAACAAGCAGGTGACCGTGAAGGTCGGTGAGTCCGGTACCTATACCGTCACATTCATCTCACCGGTGAACGCCGACGGCTCCATCTATAAGGTGCCATCGAAGAAGGTTACCGCCGGAAAAGCCGACAAGACAGTTGCCACAGGCGTGACTTTCGATAAGGTGGATGCGGACAAGGTAACGAAAGATGACCTGACAGCCATTGCCAAGGACGTTGCGGAAGCCGTGAAGAAGGGCGATTCCACCTTGACCGGGGACAAGGGCGCTGAGGTCGTGAAGAAGTTCGAGGACAACATCAAGAAGAACCCGAACGCCGATACCGATGCCGTCGAGAAGGAGACCGAGAAGGCTCAGGAGACCGCCAAGGAAGAGAAGTCCGACGCGAAGACCCCGGAAACTTCCGACAGCAAGAAGAGCGATTCAGGCTCATCCAACGGTTCCAAGAAGGATAATGGGAAGACCACAGGCAGCTCCGATAATTCTGGAAACAAAAGCAATTCATCTTCCAAGAAAGACGAAGGAAAATCCGATAGCAAGCCGAGTGGCGGCAACAGCAGCAACTCCGGCTCAAACACCAATTCAGGCAGTTCATCGAAAAAGGATGACACCCCGGCGCATGTTCATAAGTATGATATCTACCATCCTGCGGTGACTCATACGGAGAAGGTGTACCATCCCGCAGTGACCCATACGGAGAAGGTGTACCATCCCGCAGTTACCCATACGGAAGAGCGCTCAATTTGCAATGGCTGCGGAGCAGATATCACGGGCAATGAACAAGCTCATGCGTATAATGCACTTATGGCAGGCAATAAAGCATGTGGCGCATATCATACGGTATACAATACCGTAACAGATTCTGCGGCATGGGAGGAAACGGTTACGATTACAGATTCTGCGGCATGGGAGGAAACGGTTACGATTACAGATTCTGCGGCATACTACACTTGTTCCTGCGGTGCCACGAAGTAGCGGAAGCCGCCGAATTCTAGGCCGTAGCGGTCAAGCATCAGGTTGAGTTCTGTTGATGCCGCCGGACGCACGCGCTCCGGTATCCTCCATGTCCCCCGAGCCACCTTAGCCAAGGTTCCAAGGGGCACCGCCCCTTGGCGCGCAGGGGCTCGGGGATGGCGCGAGGCATCCCCGGAATAGCTGGCGCGGGCACGCCGATGGCATGCCCGCGCTCTCTGTGTACGCTTCACCCCTCTTCGGCAACGTGCACGGTCCGGCCGCTCTCGCAGTCGATGCTCTCCACGTCGCCGAATCCGATTCGGACGGCAGCCCATCCGCCCCCGTCCCCCACCAAGGCGTCGGCCTCGTCGCATGCGTCCGAGACGAATCGCCCGAGTTCGGGCGACCCCTCCAGAGCTGTGCCCATCTCGAACGCCCCGCCCTCGCCACCCGACTCAAACTCGACGACGACAGTCAGCCCGACGGCTCCGCCCGGGGACTTGCCGAATCTGCCCACGGCGTCAAACTCGTCCATCTCCATGGAGCTACCTCCCCCTGACGGCGCTGAGCGACTTCGGTTCAAAGTGCTCGTCGCGTTCGATGGCGGCGAACCCCATCTGGCGGTTCAGCTCGGCCATCTCCTTGATGCTGAAGTAGCCGAGCTCGTCGTCATAGCCCTCGACGAGGCCGAACGCCTCGTCCGTGCCGTCGAACTCGAGCAGCCACCAGTCCCATCCGTTCACGCACGAGAAGTAGTGGACGTATACCGTGGGGTCTTCCGTGCCGTCTTGCTCATAGAGCCTCGGCAGCCCCTCCGCAATCTCCCCCGTCATCAGCTCCTGCATGTCTTCCTCCGTTTCCGGGCACGCTGCCCTGAACATCTCGCCCTTGCGGGCAAAGCCGAATGGCGACGCCGCGCGTCGTCGTCGGCTTTGCTCCCTGCAAAGCCGCACCGGAGCGAAGGCGGGTCAAGGGAGTCCATGACGACCTCCACCAACCGGAGCGGAGCGGAGGTTTGTGCGGGGTCTCATGGGCCCCTTGACGCGGCGTAGCGGAGGTGCCACCCGCGTAACGGATACGAGGTCATGACCGGCGAATGCCACCGAAACGTTGGAAAACATGGGTCAAGACTGAAGAGAGGCGGCCATCCCTAACGGATGGCCGCCTTAGCGTGCCTTACTATTTCTCTTCTGGTATATGGCCGAGACGTCTGCCGGGCAAATCCCGACGATCCTAGTGATAATCGTTTGCGAAGGAACCGTAGAAGAGCGCCTTACAGTCGACATCGCTGTAGGCCATAACGGCATCCTGGACCTCGGGGCGCAGGAGGTTGAGCACCTTGTACACGCCCTCGCCCATATCACCGACGAAGAGTACCTGCTTGAACACGTCGGGATAATCGCGCAAGTAGGTTACATAGCCTCTGAGCTTTGCCAGCGTGTCACCGAGGAACTCGCCATGCGGGTCGACGATGGACGGTCTGATGACACCCTCAGCATCCTTCACGAAGAAGAGGAAGTCTGGATGCAGGGCCTTGCGCCCCACCGAAGACATGTACGGGATCGAAAACGCCTTGGCAGACATGCTGCCCGACGGATTGCGATAGAAGGCAACCGTGCGATTCTTTGCCAATTCGTTCCTAACGATATAGTCTTCCGCCGGGTTCAGGTCGAGCGGGCAGAGGCCGTCCTCTTTCTGCACGATATGGCACGGATACTTAGCGAAGTCGTCCGACGTGCTGGTAGACGTGGGCCACTCTATCTTTGTGAGACGCTTGCCCTCGGTTTCACGGGCCAGCTCGTCGTAGCGCTGCTTTGCCACATCGTTAAGGTAGTCATAATCGCCAGATCCATCGACCTTATCGAAGTATCCCTTTCGGCATTGAGCCGCCCAGCCCTCGAGCGCATCAACGATGGCCTGCGTGCGCACCGCTGCGGCAAGGCGCAGGTCGCACTCGGGCCGCCCAAGCTCCTTGAAGTTGGCGCGACGATACTCATTCGCAAACTCCTTAGTGAAATGCATGTCGGCGTCGCGGGCGGCCTTTCTGAGACCCTCGGCGTCCGTGCGGGCCTCCTCCTGCTCCTGGTCCTCGGTCTCGTTGAGCTTGTCGAGCGTGATCTTGACGGTCTCGGCAACCTCTACGTCGTGTTTGGTTTCGCGGTACTCGTCCTCGTTAGCAACGATGTATCCCTTGAGCTTCTGGACGAACTGTTTTTTCACGTCGGTTGCGGCATTGACATCGAGGCCAGTCTCGACAAGCAGAGTCGCCGTCTTAACCAGGCTCCGGAATTCGTTTCTAGCCTTCTTCGGAATGCGCTGGACGGGGATGGAATCGAAGGCTGTGCGGATGCCCTGCCACTCCTGGTGCGTGAAAGACTGCTCGCGCTTGGTGGGCGGCTTGGGCTTTGCCATGGGCACGGGTTTTACGACCGAGACGGGCTGGGTCGGCTCGGTCTGTGTGGAACTTGGCTCAGGGGTCGCAGGTTGCTGCGGGGCAGGCGCTGCAACGTAGTTGCCCGTTGCGGGCTGAGGCGTCAGCTCCGCTTCTGGCGCCGGGACGTCGACGGGCCTGACCGCCGAGGCAAGCGAGGGCTGCGTTCCCTGCATGTCCAACGGCTCCTGAATCGCGATGCCGGCAAGCGGCGCCTGGTAGCCGGGTTGTGCCTGCCGCGCCGCCTCGATGGCCTTCTCGTTCTCCTCGTACGCCTTGAGCTCCTGTTGGTAGTCGGCATCGGACTTGGGCGCAGCCGCCGTGATAGTCACGGGGTTGAGAACGATGTTCTGTTTGCCGATGGAGCTCTCGCCCATGTCGTCCTTGCGGCCCATGAGGTAGTCGACCACATCCTGAGTGCTCTCGGGATTGAACTGGGGCAGGTAGCAGGCGACGGAGTTCAAAAGGTCATCGGATTCGATGCGCCGCGCAAGTGGGGTGCGCACCATGCGCCCCACAAGCTGTGCGATATAGGTCGAGTCCGAACGCCTGCGCTGTGAGAAGATGACCTCCGCTCGTGGGCAGTCCCATCCGTTGGAGACGGCCTCCTTGGCGAAAAGCACGCGGACGCTCGAGGTGTCCTGAACGAACTCGGGCTCAACATAGCGGATAAGGTATTTTCCCGCCGCGATGTCCTTGTGCTCGCCGAAGACATTGGCAAATGACATCGCCTCGGAAAGGCCGGGGACTAAGTCCATGATCTGGTCGCACATCTCGACCAAGGCCGAGCCGCTCACGTTGTCAGCGGCCTGGATGAGCAGCAGGGGGTTGATGTAGCTCTCGCCCTCGCGGGCGCAGTACTCACCCCACTCGTTGCAAGCCAGGGCATAGCGCTCGCACGCCATGGTGAGGTATTGGTACTCGACTGGATCGTCCTTCTCGGGCACGCGCAGCTCGATAATATCCTTGAGCAGGCCCGATTCCTGGACCTCGCGAGGGGTCACAGCAACCTTCGGCATGCGCACGCGATCAGCGCGCTGGTCCATAGCCGCCTCGAACCTCTGCGGCGTGGCAGAGACCCCGACGACGATGGGCATCGCTGCACGGCCGTCTAGACCATCAATGAGGTTGGCGTAGATCGTCGCGGTGCCGCGCTCGCTCGAGACATTGGCCCCCAGGCCGCGGTGGGCCTCGTCTATGAACAGATAGAGGTTGCGCTCCGGATCCCTGATGGTGCGGTCAAGGATGTCCCAGAACACGCGGCCGGAGTTGGCCTCACCACCCTTGGTGAGCAGGCCATTCTTGCTGAGTAGGTCCTTGCTGAGGAAATAGACGTGGCGCGGCTCAAGAATGTCGTGCGCAGCTCCGAAGTCGTTGGCAATCGTGACCAGATGGCGCCTGTCAAGGATGCTGTCTGCCAGCTTGTCCGCCACGCTGGAGAAACGCACGCTCGTCTGCTCGTTCAGGCTCGGGGAATCCGAAAGCCAAAGGACAACGGCGTTCTCGTCGGGCATGAGGCCCAAATCGTCGTCTCCGAAGAAGAGCGCTTCGATCGTCGCCGCGCACATGACCGTCTTGCCCGACCCCGTGGGGGATGCGAGGCATATCGAGGACAGCTCGCCGTCCTGCTCGTAGCGTCGACGCATCGACTGCAACTTGTTCACCAGGGTCTCGACTGCCCCGGCTTGAAAATCCTTAAGTTCGACTCTCATGCTTACCTCACCGCATCCTCGGCGGCAATCTTGAACGATTGCAGGTAGTTTTCGTACAGGCGGACGACGTCGAGCCCGGGCAGCTGTGCCTTGATGGAGGCATATCGAGCCGTGTCGTCCGTGATCACATAGGCGCACCTTATGCTGGCATTCTGCTTGACGGTGTCTATGAAAGAGCCGACCGAAGCAAAGTCGAAGAGGACGGCGTAGGCGTCGGCCATGGCAAAGCCCGGCTGTTCGTGCTTGATAATGCCGCCACGCGAGCCAGCGCGCAGCCAGAGCAGGGGCGCGATCTCCTCGAAGGCCACGCCCAGCTCGACAGCGTCTGGGTCTTCGTAGGTGAGGTCGAAGAAGACGGCGTTCTCCTCGAAGCCGTCGGCCATGGGGAACTCATCGGTGAACTTGTAGTCACCCTTGATGGGGTCGCCCTCGGGCGTCTTGCCCGTGATGGCCGCCGTGACGCGAGGTTTGGTAACGTACTGGCAGATACCCAACGCCTCCCATTCGGGGTCGCCCTGGCGAAGACCGCACTTGGTGAGCTTTTTGGATTCGTCCTCGGAGACCTCGTTGTTCGTGACGCTGACGGAGCGCCTGCGCCCGCCGTCCTGATGGTTCAGGCGCATGACGGCATGTGCTGTGGTGCCCGACCCCGAGAAGAAATCGACCACAAGGGCGTTGGGCTTATTGGCGACGAAAAAGCGAATGGTGTCTTCGACGGCATAGAGGGACTTTGGGAATGGGAAGCGCCTGTTCGGGAGCAAGCACTTCAATACTCCTGTCCCTGACTCGCTAGCTGAATGCGATTTTTGGTTCCATACGGTCATTGGACGAACGTTTGCTTCGCCTTGTTGCTCCAGGACAACAGCTCCATCAGCATCGTATCCGCGAACAGCCAGCTTTCCAGACTGAACATCCTTAACTTGACCAGAAGTAAGATGATATGGAACACGTTTAATGCCATCCCATGGCCCGAATTTTATATAGCCTTCTGACTGATAGGCACGAAATGTATCGGGTTTAAGAGACCAGGTGAGCTCTTGTCCCCCTTCGCCGATTGGCCATACGGCAACTTCACTATCATTAGTTAGATAAGAGTTGCGATCGTAATCTACGGGAAGTGAATCTCCGCACCTAATATAGGAGCCATCTTCGGCAGAGAAAACAAGCGGATAAAATAGATTTGGCCGAGCGGTTCTTCTTCCGTTGTTGCTTGCGCTACGCAGCAGGCCCTTCCAACGGATTGGCTTCGCCTTCTTCTCTTCCTGTTTCAGCATTGTGTTGCCAATGCTCCCAACGGAAGCGCCTCCAATAAGCACAAAGAATAAATACTCCTCGCAACGCGAGAACTCGTTATCCCGACGGTTGCCCTTAGGGTTAATTACAGATGTCACCATTTGTATTTTTGCGCCGTTGAACACGCTCTCCAACAACAGCCCCAATCTCAGATACTCCTTCTCGTCGATCGTCACGATGAGTACGGAATCGTTGGGATTGAGCAGCTGCTTGGCAAGCTTGAGGCGGCGCTCCATGAAAGCGAGCCACTTGGAGTGGCGATAGGCGTCGGAGCCGTCGACGTAATCGTTGTTGTATTTCCAGTCGCGGGCACCGGTGTTATAGGGTGGGTCAATATATATGCAGTCCACTTTGCCTGCATAGGCAAAGGCTAAGGTTTCAAGAGCATGGTAGTTTTCGCCGTTGATGACAACCTGATAGGGCTTATCGCCACCGCGCTCGACACGCCCAGTCTCTTTGAGGCCGGCATAAATCGGCTGGTCATATTCAGCGACAGGCACGGCATCGTCGACAGCAACGGAGCGGGGCTCGCATTCGTTTTCGTCATATGAGGGCGATTGGTATGGCTTTAGATCAGCAACCCCCCCCCCGAACGGTATTTACCAACCATAGCAGTTGGGAGTTAGAGTCCTCTTTTCTACCACGCTCGGGAAGTACCTGTACGACATCGCCCTTCATGATAGGTTTGCCATAAAGGCGAAGTCGTTCTGGACGGTTGTGTTCAAATACAAGCCCAAACTGGCGCTGCGCCGCAAAGGCGCGGATGTCGGCAGCGAGCTGACGATCGCCCAGTTTGACAGCGCGATCAACAAGGTTCTGAACGACTGCTTGCGCTGTCTGAGACATCACTTCTCCCCCTTGCACTTCTCGTCAATCCATTCGCGCAGGACTTTAGCCACTGTCTTATCTTGACGCGCGGCATAGGACTTAAGAGCCCGCTTATCCTCGCGGGTTATCGAGAGCGTGAACTTATCCAGCTCCCTTTCGGCATGAACAGCCTGATCTTCCTCCATGGTCGTCCCTCCGAATTGACCTGTTCTACGTTCCTTAATTGATTGAAATCATTTTACTTCAGAATACGTAATTACGTAATTACGTAGATAATTTGAGCCATGCAGCGCTCAATCGCTAGTCAGTATTCGTTGAGGAATCGTTGGGGATAACGAATATATCTAGGTAGACACCCGTTTTTGCCGTCTGTGAGTACCTGCAAATCGATACCCAAAACGTCGTGAGTACATTTTGAGTACCAGTCCGAGCGGCCTCTTGCGGCCGGACGCAATCTGCCGGTCAGCATTAATTAGAAATAAATTGATGGCGTTGCTTCGGTAATTGAAAGCACTTTAAAACATACCAGCAAACAATAATCCCAGCTAAACAGCTTGAGAGATTGCGTGGCTGGTTTGCATGTACCACATACACCACAATGCATAAGCACCCATGGCACGCAAATAAAAAACGAGGGAGGTCGTTTCCGACCTCCCTCGCAAAGGGTCGTTGATTACTCCCACTCGATGGTCGCGGGCGGCTTGGACGTGATGTCGTAGCAGACGCGGTTGGCGCCGGGGACCTCGGCAACGATGCGGCCGGAGATGCGGGCAAGCACGTCGTAGGGCAGCTTGGCCCAGTCGGCGGTCATGGCATCGCTGGACTCAACGGCACGCAGGATGATCGGGCGCTGGTAGGTGCGCTCGTCGCCCATAACACCGACGGACTTAATGTCGGGCAGGACCGCAAAGTACTGCCAGCAGCTGTGCTCGGAGTTGCGCTCGCCGGTCTGCTCAAACAGACGCTGGTTGTAGGCGTCGAGCTCCTCGCGCACGATGGCGTCGGCGTTCTTGAGAATCTCGAGCTTCTCCTTGTCGACCGCGCCGATGATGCGGATGGCCAGACCCGGGCCCGGGAAAGGCTGGCGGAACACGATATGACCCGGCAGGCCGAGCGCCAGACCAAGTGCGCGGACCTCGTCCTTAAAGAAATGATCGAGCGGCTCGATGAGGTCGAAGTGCACGCCCTCGGGGAACGGGATTAGGTTGTGATGGCTCTTGATGGTGGCCGTCTTGCCGCCCGTCTTGCGAGCGCCGGACTCGATGATGTCGGGGTAGATGGTGCCCTGGGCCAGGTACTTGACCGGCTTGCCGTCGGTCTCGAGCTGCTGCGCCACGGCGAAGAACTCTTTCCAGAACTGCGTACCGATGATACGGCGCTTCTCCTCGGGCTCGGTCACGCCGGCCAGAAGCTCGGCATAACGGTCCTCGGCGTGGACGTGGATAAAGTCGACGTCAAACTGCTTGGTGAAGACCTCCTCCACCTGCTCGGGCTCACCCTTGCGCAGCAGGCCGTGGTTGATGAACACGCAGGTCATCTGCTTGCCCACGGCGCGAGCGCCCAGCGCAGCCACGACGGAGGAGTCGACGCCGCCGGACAGGGCCAGAATCACGCGGTCGTCACCGACCTTCTCGCGGAACTCGGCCGTCATGGTCTCGACCAGGTTGTCCATGCTCCAGTTGGGCTCCAGGCCGCAGATCTCAAACAGGAAATTGCTCAGCAGCTGCTGACCGTACTCGGAGTGCTTGACCTCGGGGTGGAACTGCGTGGTGAAAATCTTGCGCTCGACGCACTCCATGGCGGCAACCGGACACACGTCGGTGCTGGCGGTAACGGTAAAGCCCTCGGGCACCTCGGAAACGGCGTCGCGGTGGCTCATCCACACGGTCTGCTCCATGGGCGTGGAGTTAAAGAGCTTGGCGCCGGCCGTGCGCGTAATGGTGGCGCGGCCGTACTCGCCCACCTCGGAGTGGCCGACCTTGCCGCCGAGCGTCACGGCCGTGATCTGATGGCCGTAGCAAAAGCCCAGGACGGGAAGGCCCAGGTCAAAGATGGCGGGATCGATGGACGGAGCGTCCTCGGCATACACGGAAGCCGGGCCGCCGGAAAGGATGAGCGCAGAGGCGTTCATCTCGCGAATCTCGTCGGCCGAGATATCGCAGGGGACGATCTCGGAATACACGTTGAGGTCGCGGACGCGACGGGCAATGAGCTGACCGTACTGCGCACCAAAGTCGAGTACGAGGACCTTTGCGGAAGCCTTTTGATCCATGGTTTCCCCCTCTTGTTGGCGGGGAGCCGGTGCCCACCCGCGTGAATGAACGAAAATAGCCTTCATAGTGTACACGTTATATGGGGTTTCTCGTCCCTCGCAGCCATCAGCGCACGGCAAACGCACGACCTGGGCCCCTATTTGACGGCAATTGAAGTGTTACCAGACGTTACAGATGATGTAATACGTTTGAACATTGAACGCTCTGTGCCACAATACTGCCGAACGACTCCGCCTCTGCGGCGGCAAATACGATAGGAATACCAGCATGAAGCGCATCCTTCTCATCGCCACGGGCGGCACCATCGCATCGACCGAGGACGGCAACGGCCTCTCCCCCGCCCTGACCGGTGAGGAGCTCGCCCAGAGCGTCCCCGAGATCTCGGGGCTCTGCGAGCTCGACGTCGTGCAGCCCATGAATATCGACAGCACCAATATGCGCCCGAGCGACTGGATGCGCATCCGCGATGTCATCGTCGAGGGTTATGCCGACCACGACGGCTTCGTGATTCTGCACGGCACCGACACCATGAGCTACACCGCAGCAGCGCTTTCCTACCTGATTCAAGACAGCCCCAAGCCCATCGTGCTCACCGGCTCGCAAAAGCCCATGGGCAACCCCTTTACCGATGCCAAGCTCAATCTGTACCAGAGCCTGCTCTATGCGCTCGACGAGCACTCGCACGACGTTTCGATCGTGTTTGGCGGCGTCACCATTGCCGGCACGCGCGCCCGCAAGCAGCGCACCATGAGCTTTAACGCGTTCATTAGCGTCAACTATCCGCCCATCGCCTATATCCGCAACGACCGCATTGTGCGCAACGGGCTTCACGGCACGCATCAGGGCGAAAACCCGGTGCATTTCTACGACAGCATCGACCCGCGCGTATTTGTACTCAAGCTTACGCCCGGCGTAAACCCGGGCATCCTCGACGCCCTTGCCGATAGCTACGACGCCGTGATTCTGGAGACCTTTGGCATTGGCGGTATCCCCGAGTTTGGTGAGTCGGGCGAGTCGTTCCAAGAGGCAATTTTTCGCTGGGTCGATTCGGGCCGCACCGTCGTTATGACCACGCAGGTCCCCGAAGAGGGCCTCGATCTGGGCGTTTATGAGGTCGGCCGCGCTTACGCCGATCATCCGGGTATTCTGCGCGGCGACGACATGACCACCGAGACGCTCGTGGCCAAGACCATGTGGGCACTCGGCCAGTCACGTGATGCGGCCGAGATTCAGCGCCTGTTCTACAGCCAAGTCAACCACGACCGCATCCCGATGGCGTAATCTCTAAGGCAGCTCCACTTATCGCAACCTTAAACGACAGGTAGTCCCCCTCGGGCCGTGCAAAAATCGGAGTATTCTGCAATTTCTCCTCCGTAGGCATAGAATCGACCGATTGTTAGACGAACTTTTAGGACGAGTGTTCCGTCTAGTAAATATTTATTCCTCATTTTTATTTAATATGTGGATTAACTACTGCCAAAAAGGCAAAGCCAGCCGCTCGAGCTAGCATCTACGGCCAAACTGGTGCTGAATACTCGCGATTTTGCACATCGCAACCAGGGGGACCCGCCCAAAGAGCGTCAAATACAGCGGGGGAACGCCCTATTCGATACCCTCGAGAAGCTCTGATACCGTCATGCCGAGTGCGGGCGCAATCTTAAATAGAACCTTGAGCGTGAAATTTGCCGTCCCATCTTCGATTCGGTCGAGGTAGGGTCGGCTGATTCCTGTCGCCACACAAAAATCAACCTTGGAGATACCAAGGTCTCTGCGTGTCTCTTCGACCCGCCTGCCAAGAATCTGTTTCGCACGTTCGTCCATGCAGACGAGTTTGAAATGGAGCCGAACATAAACGTAAACTATAGTTTACGTTTTGCCGAATACACAGGAGTTTTCTATGTCGGGTTCTTCGGTCCGCATGTACCGAGCCACGCTTCGCACAAACAGCGTGCCGCCCAAGCTCGTCGTCGTTGAAGCTGAATGTCTTTCGCCCGATGAACGCACAGCATTTGCATTGCTATCAAGTCGCGTCGCCGCCGTTCTGGTCCCTTGCCCGACGCAAGGTGAACTTGCCATCCAATGCCAGGCGCACAGCTGCTCGCTCAATCAGGCTGCCGTAATCGCAACCAGCCAACGAGGCCTGCCGCTCCTTTTAGAAGCCGGTATCGCACTCGCCCTTCGCGGCGCCGGATACGAAAACGAGGCCGCCGCCGATGTAGTCTTTCAACCACGATCGAGCGGCGGCCTCGCAGCAGCCATTGAATATGCGTGCAGGCTCGTTGCCTAAAAGGACAAGCTAGAAACCAAAGCCAAAGCCCGTTCCGGTAATCGCCGAGTACATAAAGTAAACGTTGATCACGTTGAGGAACACACCCGTGATGCAACCGTTGCGCAGGTAGCGCTCGCACACGATGCGCGCCATGGCGGCGGAGTCATCATTGTTCTTGGCCTGGCGTCCCGCCGTAAAGTACGTTGCCACGCTCAGCAGCAAATTGAGCACCGGAAGCGCCAGCAGCTCGTAGCTCTTGCCCCAGCGCGTCACCTCGCCGGCTGCGTTAAACTTCGTTGCCACCTCGGGGCCAATGTTGGGGATTACAAACGCTGCGACCACCAGCGGAAGCACCGCAAGCACCAGCAGCGCGATGCCCATGTAGCCGGCTTTTTTGCCATATTTGAACATGCGCGTCGCCCTTACACGTTAAAGCGGAAGTGCACGACGTCGCCATCGGCCATGACATAGTCCTTGCCCTCAATACGCAGCTTGCCGGCGGCCTTGGCGCCCTGCTCGCCGCCGAGCTCGATGTAGTCGTCGTAGCCAATGACCTCGGCCTTAATAAAGCCGCGCTCAAAGTCGGTGTGGATGACGCCGGCGGCCTGCGGGGCGGTCGCACCCTGACGAACCGTCCAGGCCTTGACCTCCATCTCGCCGGCCGTAAAGAACGACTGCAGGCCGAGCAGCTTGTAAGCGGCCTGCGCGAGCACGTCCAGGCCGGGCTGCTCCAGGCCCAGGCTTTCCAGGTAGTCGGCAGCGTCCTCGGGATCGAGCTCGGAAAGCTCGGCCTCGATCTTGGCGCAGATAGGCAGCGGCTTGACGCCGTCGATGGGTGCCAGATCGTCGTTGAGCATATCCTCGTCCACGTTGGCCACATACAGGATGGGCTTCATGGTGAGCAGGAACAGGCCCTTGGCGGCGGCACGCTCCTCGTCGGTCATCTCCATGGATGCGGCGCGCTTGCCCTCGTTGAGCCAGGCAAGCAGGCGCTTGGCCACCTCGAACTTGGGCATGAGCTCCTTGTCGCGCTTGGCCTCCTTCTCGAGCTTGGGCAGCTGCTTCTCGAGCGTGCCCATGTCGGCCAGGATAAGCTCGGTCATGATGGTGTCGGCATCGCCGGCGGGATCGACGAACTCGCCCGTGCGGCCCACCTCACGCATGACGTTGGGGTCCTTAAAGTAGCGTACGACCTCACAGATGGCGTCGGTCTCGCGGATGTTTGCCAAGAACTGGTTGCCCAGGCCCTCGCCCTCGTTGGCACCCTTCACCAGGCCCGCGATGTCGACAAACTCGACCGTCGCCGGCACAATGCGGCCCGGGTTGACGATGTCGGCAAGCTTTTGCAGGCGGCTATCGGGCACATCGACGATACCCACGTTGGGGTCGATCGTGGCGAACGGGTAGTTGGCGGCAAGGCCGGTCTTTTTGGTAAGCGCGGTGAACAGCGTCGACTTGCCCACGTTGGGCAGGCCCACGATACCGATGGAAAGGGACACGACAGCTCCTTTTGGTACAGGTACTTCAAACCGTATAAGTATAGCGCCGCCGCAGCATCCGGGCGAATCCGGACACCGCGGCGGCGCAAATGAAGCAGAGATGCGTGAGAGTTCGAGACAGCAGTCCTTACTTAAGCTCGGGCCAGAAATCCTTGTTGGCCTCGATGAGCTCGTCCAGGATCTGCTTAGCAACACTTGCCGAAGGAATGGTCTTGGAGAGCGTGAGTGCCTGCCAGAGCTTCTGGTAGCTGCCCTCGACCCAAGCCTGGACAACGACCTTCTCGACGGAAACCTGCTGCTCCATCAGGCCCTTCTGGAACTGCGGAATCGGGCCCTGGCAGATCTTCTCAAAGCCGTTGGAACCGACGATGCAAGGCACCTCGACCATGGCCGTCGGGTCGAAGTTGGGCACAGCACCATCGTTGGGGACGATCAGCAGGAAGCGCTCGAGCGTGTTCTCGGCCAGCGCGCAGGCAAGGTCGACGATGTAGTTGGCGTGTACGTCAGGCTCAAAGCCGCCGTCCTTGGCAGTACCCTTGGCGATGATGTCGCGGCAAGCGCCAAAGACCTTCTTCTCGCGGCCGTCCATAACCTCATTGGCGCGAGTGTAGTTGGGGTCAGACGTCTCGACGACATAGTCCGGGTACAGGTAATACTTGAGGTAGGTGTTGGGAATCGTCTCGGGATCGACAGCATAGACATCCTTGGCCTTGCCGAAGGTGTGAATCCAGCTCTCCTCGACGTGCTGCTCCTTACCGGCCTCGTGCTCAATGCCGTCCAAGTAGCCGTTCTTTGCCATGTGCTCCTTGATCTGCGGCATGAGGTCGTTACCCTCCTTGTCGTAGATCTTGCTCCACCAACCAAAGTGGTTGAGGCCGTAGTAGCTGTACTGCAGCTCGCGACGATCCTTGATGCCGCACATACGGCTCATCTTATCCATGAGGTCGATCGGCATGTCGCAGATGTTGATGATGCGGCTGTTGGGGCGCAGCACGCGGCAAGCCTCTGCGACAATAGCCGCGGGGTTGGAGTAGTTGAGCATCCAGGCGTTGGGGCTGTACTTCTCCATGTAGTCCAGGATCTCGATGACGCCGCCGATGGAGCGCATGCCGTAGGCGATACCGCCGGCACCGCAGGTCTCTTGACCAACGCAGCCGTACTTGAGAGGAATCTTCTCGTCGAGCTCACGCATAGCGTACAGGCCAACGCGGATGTGAGCGAGGACAAAGTCAGTACCGGTAAAAGCGGTCTCGGGGTCGGTGGTGTAGTTGAACTCAACCTCGGGGGCGTTCTCGTGGAAGTAGATCTCGCAGGCCTTTGCCACGATCTCCTGGCGCTCGGCGTTGTTGTCGTAGAAGGTCACCTTGTTGACCGGGAAGCGGTCGCGCTCCTCAAGCAGCATCAGGGCGATGCCCGGAGTGAAGGTAGAGCCACCGCCGGCAATGGTCACGGCATAGTTTTTCTTGGACATGATGTCCTCCTCATTCTGGCCGCTTGCTCAATCCATCCCCGCACGCGGCCTGTACGGTTTGGAATTGTTACCTAGAAGTGGAGTTTTTTATCTCTAGAATCGGCCTTGCGGTGCATACCGGCTCTGCAAGGCCGATTGTTTCGATGGACGATGGTTTACAGAAGACTCTCGAACTTCAGAAGACTCTCGAACTTCTCGCGAACCTGCGGGACGGTAAGGCCGATGATGACCTGGATTGACTGACCTTGGACCACCAAGCCATGCGTACCGATCGCCTTGAAGGAAGCCTCGGGTGCAACGACGCTCTTGTCCTTGACGTTAACGCGCAGACGGGTAGCGCAGTTCGTTACATCGATGATGTTATCCGTGCCACCGAGCAGATCGAGGATGTTCTCGGCAAGCACCAAGCGCTCATCATCTTTACTCTGGGCGACCGATTTGCCAGCAGCAGCACCGCTCTGCTTTTGCTTGTAGTCGGCCTTGGACTTGAGCTCGACCTCGACGTCGTCATCCTCGCGACCGGGGGTCTTAAAGTCGAACTTGACGATCAGGAAACGGAAGACCACGACCCAAAGGGCGGTAAAGCACAGACCGACAAGGATGGAGATGGCGTACTGCAGACCGTGTGCGGCCCAAAGGGGCAGCCAGTCCCACGAGAGCATCGAGATGATGCCGCCGTCGAAGATGCCCACGACGCCAAGGAGGTTTTGAGCCATGCAGCCGAGCGCTCCGAGCACGCAGTGGACGACGAACAGGCCGGGCGCAATGAACAGGAAGGTGAAGTCAAGCGGCTCGGTGATACCGCAAAGCATAGCGGTAAGGGTGACCGGGATCAGCAGAGCCTTGACGCGCTGCTTGCGCTCGGGTTTGGCGGTCATATAAAACGCAATGGCGACGCCAAGCGAGCCGAAGACCTTAGTCCAACCAGGGCAGGTATAGGCAGCCCAGGGTGCGGCATCCTTAAGAGCAATGCTCGGATCGGCAGCCAGTTGGGGCAGGATGTTGGCCCAAGCAGCAAAGATGCCTCCGTTGACCGCCGCGTTGTCGTAATAGAACGGCGTATAGATAAAGTGGTGCAGGCCTGTAGGGATCAGCACGCGCTCGAAGAAAGCAAAGACACCCACGCCAAACGTACCGGCGGAAAGGATGAATCCCTGGAAGGCAGAGATAGCAGCCTGAACATGCGGCCACACCAGGCAGGCGATAAGAGCGACCGGAACCATAACGAAGAAACCGATCATATAGATGAACACGGAGCCCGAGAACACGCCCAACCACTCGGGGAGCTCGGTATCGAAGAACTTGTTATGCAGCATCGTGGCGATACCAGAGATAATGAGCGCGCCCATGATGCCCATATCAAGCGTTTTGATGCTTGCGATAGTGGCAAGACCAGTACCGCTGCCCGCCTCGACAGAGTAGTCGACCCCAAAGACAGGGCCCCACTGCCCCAAGATTGTGCTTACAAAGTAGTTGAAGGTAAGGTAGATGGCCAAAGCCTCCATGCAGCAGCGAGCGTTCTGCTTGTTCGCGAGCGAGATTGGCAACGCTACGCAAAACAGCAACGGCATCTGGTTAAAGAGCGTCCAACCACCCTGGAGCAGCACATTCCAGCAATCAAACCAAAGATGGCCCGCAGTGGCCATCTCGCCAAAGATCGCCTCGGTGGTAAACAACGTACCCAGGCCGACGACGATTCCGGAAAATGCGAAAAGAATTGCAGGCGTGTACATTGCACCGCCGAAACGTTGTATCTTTTGCATCATGACGGGGAATCCCCCTCTCTTCATTCGGAGCGGCTGCGGTTTTGGCTTCACTCGAGACCGCAGACGCGCCGTTTGCGTGTACCTCGTGCAATAGGACGGGTGGGCCCGCTTCCCTGACTTCTTGCGCTTCCATTTTTATCATATCACTTATCTAGACAAGTTAGTATAAATACTATGGTCGGTAAACGGTTGATTATTTGCCGTAAACGGTATATGTCCAGTATTTCGCCTGCTAAATCTGACATAGCTGATGGCTGCATTATAAATTTCTTTTCTACTTGTCTAGATGTGCTTGTCTATATCTATAGACATACCTATACTTCATTACAACATTAACCGCTACGTTAAGGAGTCACCATGAAAAGCGCGGTCTTCTATGGAAAGCACGACCTCAGAGTCGAGGAATCGGCAAAGCCGGCCGTGGGCAGGCGCGACGTTCTGATCAACGTCAAAGCTTGCGGCGTCTGCGGCACCGACGTGCATATCTATGAAGGCGACAAGGGTGCGGCCGACGTTACCCCGCCCACGATCCTTGGTCATGAGTTTGCGGGCGTTGTCGAGGCCGTGGGCAGCGATGTCACCGGCTTTAAACCGGGCGATCGCGTGTGCATCGACCCAAACCATCCCTGCGGCTGCTGCGAACCCTGCCGCGACGGAATCAACCACTACTGCGAGCATATGACCGGTTACGGCACCACCGTTAACGGCGGCTTTGCCGAGTACTGCTCCGTCGATATGCAGCAAGTCTACAAGTTGGGCGATCACACCAGCTTCGAGCAGGGCGCCATGACCGAGCCCGTCGCCTGCTGCCTGCACGGCATCGATATGTGCAACATCAAGCCCGGCAGCACAGTTGTCGTTATCGGCGGTGGCATGATCGGTCTGCTCATGATGCAGCTTGCTAAAAACGCCGGCGCCACCAAGGTTGTCTTGCTCGAGCCTGTCGAAGGCAAGCGCGAGGTTGCGCTCAAACTCGGCGCCGACCTGGCAATTGATTCCATCCACGAGGACGTCCCGGCCCGCCTGAAGCAGGAGGGCGTCGGCAACGTCGATGTCGTTATCGAGTGTGTTGGCAAGCCCGTCACCATCGAGCAGGCCATCCAGATCGCCGGCCACAAGGCTACGGTCATGATGTTCGGCCTCACCAAGCCCGATGAGACAATCACCGTCAAGCCCTTCGAGGTCTTCCAGAAGGAGCTTGTGCTTACCTCGTCCTACATCAACCCTTATACGCAGCGTCGCGCGCTCGAGCTCATCGACTCTGGCAGGCTCGACGTATCCTCGATGGTCGCCAAGGTGGCTTCCCTCGACGAACTCGGCGCCATCCTGTCAGACCCAGCTCTGCGTGCCATGGGTAAATATATAATCGACCCCAGCAAGTAAATCGATCGGCACCTGCGCGAGCGGTCCTCATCCACCGCTCGCGCACTCAGCTCTAGGAGACCGTCATGGCGCGAGCCATCTTCCAAACTATTTATGACAACGTGAAGCAGTCGATTGACGACGGCACATACGCCTATCAGAGTTATCTGCCTTCGGAGACTGAGCTCACGCAGCTGTTTGACTGTTCGCGCATGACGGTCCGTCGCGCCATCTCGATGCTTGCGGCAGATGGTTACGTGCTCCCCCAGCAAGGCAAAGGCATGCGCGTCATTCGCAACATCAATGACGAGAAGAGTCGTGGTGGCGGCGGACTCGAGACCTTTAAGGAAATCGCGGTCAACCGAGGCTTTGAGCTCAAGACTGTCACCACCGTCTTTGAGCTCCTCATCTGTAGCAAGGCGCTCTCCAAGATTACCGGGTTTCCCGAAGGCTGTGAGCTCACACGCGCCAAACGCATCCGTTATGCAGACGGACAAGCCGTGTGCTCCGACGACTCCTATTACCTAAGCTCACAAGTACCGGGGCTGACACCCGAGATTGTCAACGACTCGATCTATCGTTACCTCGAAGAAGATCTTGGCATTAAGATTGCCACGGGCAAACGCGATGTAACGATTGAGCACCCCACGCCCGAGGATACGCGCGTGCTCGATCTCGACGACTTTAACGCACTCGCCGTTATACGCGGGCAGACCTACAACGCCGACGGCATCCTTATGGAATACACCGAGACCAAACAGGTCCCCGGGTTCTTTTTGCTCCATGAAACCGTGACGCGCAACGGTACCGGTCGAACCGGCCACCAAAGCAGCATGAACTAACCATTTATTAGTTGCGGTGGAATAGTTCCTAGAATGGCCAGCTTAAGGGCAAAACAGGAACTATTCCACCGCAACTTTTTTGGCCGGCGGGGCAGCACCTGTCCCACCGGCCATCATTTACGCTCTTTTAGCTAGTCCGCAAGCTTCTCCACCTGATCGAGCATCTTGTCGAGCTTGGCCTTTGCCTCGGCCTTGACCTTCTCAGCTTCTTCGTGGGCCTTCGCCTTCTGGGCGGCCTTTTCCTCGGCTTCGGGATCGACGACGACCAGATTGGACGCGTCGTGCTCAACAAGCTTGAGCGCATGCTCGGGACACACCTTGACACAGGCGCCGCAGCCCAAACAATACGTGGACTCCAACGCAAAGCGGCCGCTTCCCACCAGATCGCAGGCAAACGTGGGGCACACGTTGACGCACTCGCCGCACGACGTGCACTTGTCAAAATCGCACTCCGGCGTGCTCACCTGCATGTTCTGGGCAAGCTCGGGATGGTTTTGCAGCGTCGAGAGTACCAGCTGCCGCCCGTGCGTGAGCGAACGGCGACGCTTGGTCGTCGTGGTGCCGCACATGGTGTTGAGCGTGCGCTCCAGCTGGGTAATCTGATGGCGATGGGCCTTGAGCTTTTGCGTCACCGAGGCCAGCGCCGCCGTCGCCGGGTTGAGCTTGGTCACCGTCAGGCCCGTGGTGCGGGCGATCTTTTCCATGTACTCCTTGCGCTCGTACTCGCGGCGCTTATGGCATTTGAGGCTCTTGGAGTCGACCTCCAAGCCCATACCCGTGCCGGACCACTCCTCGGCCTTCGCAATCGCCTCGCCCAGAATGTCCTCACCGCCGGTGTTGCGGCACTTATCGCACACGCCCAACGGCAGGTAGACGCTCACGTTGGGATAGTCGGCCAGCACCGAGAACCAGGTCTCGGCCGTAATATCGCCCACGCAGGCGACGACGACCTCGTTTTCGCGCGGCATGCGCTTAAGGGCGCGCGTGCAGGTAACGTAGGCGGTCTCGTGGCTCGTGGCAGCAGAGACGATATCGTCATACAGGTTTTTGGGCGCCAGGCGCGGCGAGATGATTGCCTCGGTCGGACAGGCAGCGGCGCACAGGCCGCACTTGCGACAGGAGTCGAGGATCTCGATGGCGTCTTCCTCGACCTCGATAGCGTTGACTGGGCACACGTCCATGCACGCAGTGCAGCCGCTCTTTTCGTTTTTGCAGGTCAGGCACGGAATGGTGTTACCGCGCGGACGCTCCTTGTAGTCGGCAGGATTCCATTGCGGCGCCGACGGATCGAGTGCATCGGTCACACCGCCAAGCGGGTTTTTAAGAAAGTCGAAACCCTTGCTGATCTCGATAATGTCATCAAACAGATCGTGTTCCTGCGCCATGCGCGGCCCCTCCCTGAGCAGTGCAAACAAGCAAGAGATAATGATACGCTATCGGCCCACGCCTCGGGCAAATTACACGCGGAGCATCTTTGCGGCAAATAGCCCATGGCCTATCGCCGCCTCGATTGCACAAGGTCAATCAAGTGCCAAGCTATGCCTCGCACATGAGCTGCACGAGTTTTTGTTTGGTCACCTTGGCCTGCTCGTTGGCCATATTGCGCTCGTTTCTAAAGACCGCATTTGCAACACCCTGCAGATCGGCATCGGAAATCTCGCTGCACGGACCGTCCATCGATGCCGCCGTGGGGCATACGCACAACGGCAACTCGGCATAAAACGCAACGGCCTTGGCGATATCGAGCATCTTGCCGCCGCCAATACCCACTACCATGTCGCAATACTCGGCCTGGGCTTCCTTAGCCATTTCGACAACGGCCTCTTCCGTACACGGACCGTCATAAATCTTAAAGAACGGCTCGCTTAGATCTTCGTCCAGAAATCCATCGACGATCTGCTTGCACAGCCGATCCTCGGTGCCCTGGTCAAACAAGACATAGGCAGCGCAGCCCAACCATGACAAATACTTGCCTTGACGCGACAGTTCGCCCGGCCCCTGAACATACCGGCCGGGACCGCCATAAACCATGGGAAGCGCCATACGAGAATCCGCCCTTCATCAAACAACGATTGGTGCAAAGTAACCTTGCCCCTTTGCACCATAGCAAAAAGGGGCAAAGCCATCTGCTGACTTTGCCCCTTCCTTAGCTTGATTTACTCATCCATGAGATAGTAGTGGCCCAGTGCGTCTGCACCCAGAATGGCGTTTGCGACCATCTCGGGCGTCACCTCAAACGGCATGTTGCACATGGTGTCCTCGGGCGCGCAGGCGGCCTCGGCAACAATCATGGCCTGCTCGCGCGTAAGCTCGGCAACGCCAAGTTCCTTCATCGTGACCGGCAGGCCCAGCTCAATGCAGAAGCCCAAGACTTCCTCGAGCTTCTCGGTCGGGGCATCCTCGAGTACCAGCTGGACGATGGTGCCGAAGGCGACCTTCTCGCCGTGATACATGTTGTGGCACTCGGGCAGCATCGTCAGACCATTGTGGATGGCATGAGCAGCGGCAAGGCCCGAGCTCTCAAAGCCAATACCCGAAAGCAGCGTATTGGCCTCGATGATGTGCTCGACGGCAGGCGTGAGCGCACCCTTCTCCAGCGCAACCTTGGCCTTGACGCCATCGGCCATGAGCGTCTCATAGCAGAGCTTGGCGAGCGCCAGGCCGGCCATGCCGCCCTTGCCGCCAGCGCAGGTGCCGCCGTCGGCATCGTGCGTCGCCTGGGCCTCGAAATAGGTTGCGAGCGCATCGCCCATACCGGAAACCGTCAGGCGCACCGGGCTCGCCGCGATAACCGTCGTATCCATAAGGACGATATTGGGGTTTGCCTTAAGGAAGAGGTACTTGTCGAACTGGCCGTCATCGGTATAGAGCACCGAAAGCGCCGAACACGGGGCATCGGTCGAAGCGATGGTGGGGCAAATGATAACCGGGGACTCCAGGTAATAGGCGACGGCCTTCGCGGTGTCGAGGATCTTGCCGCCACCGACGCCGACGATGATGTCGCAACCGTTGTCGCGAGCGAGCGCAACCAGTCGATTGACCTCGCCCTTGGAGCACTCACCGTTAAAGTCCTCAAACAGCAGCTCGGCCTTAGCCTCGGCAAAGCCGCCCTCGATCTTGGCACCGACGCGCTTCTTGCCCGAAGGCGTCACGATGACGAGGGCCTTAGCGCCGAGCGGCTCGACATAGGAGCCGAGCTTGGCCAGCTCGTCCGGGCCCTGGATGTACTTGCTGGGGCTATTGAAAATTGCAGCCATAACTATCCCATTCTCTAAAAAAGAAAGGGGCTCCGTACAGATGCGTGCGGAGCCCCTCGTTGCGATAACAAGAGTCGATTAGAAATCGATGTCGGTGTCGTAGTAGCAGGCCTTGAGAATCTTCTCGAAGTCGGCAGCCTTGGTCTCACGCGGGTTCTCAGGCGTGCAGGCGTCGGTCTCGGCGTTCGCGGCGATCTCGGGCAGCTTGGCGAGGAACTCCTCCTCGGAAACCATCTGCGGGTTCTCGGCGTCGACCTTCACGCCACCATTCGCGTAATCCTTGATGGACTGCGGAATGTTGAGCTGGTCGTTGAGGTCGCGGATCTTCTGGACGAGCGCAGCGATGAGCTCCTCGTTGGTCTCGCCGGGAAGGTGCAGGATCTCCTTGGCCACGTAAGCGTAACGCTCGGCAGCGCGCGGATCCTTGGAGTTCCACTGGATGACCTTGCCCAGGTACATGGCGTTAGCAGCACCGTGGATGATGTGGCCGTTCTCAAAGGCTGCACCGGTCTTGTGAGCCATGGAGTGAACGATGCCGAGCAGGCCCGAGGAGAAGGCGATACCGGCGATGCACTGAGCCTCGTGCATGTGCTGACGGGCCTCATGGTCGCCAGCATAGGACTTGGGCAGCCACTCGACGATCTCGCGGATGCCGTGCAGAGCGTTGGCGTCGGTGAACATAGAGGCACAGGTGGAAACGTAGGCCTCCATGCAGTGGGTCAGAGCGTCCATGCCGGTATGAGCGCACAGCTTGGCGGGCATGGTGTAGGTGAGCTCGGGGTCGACGATGGCGACATCAGGGGTGATGTTGAAGTCGGCCAGCGGGTACTTGATGCCCTTGGCGTAGTCGGTGATGACGGAGAAGGCAGTGACCTCGGTAGCGGTGCCGGAGGTAGAGGAAATGGCGCAGAAGTGAGCCTTCTGACGCAGCTCGGGGAAGCTGAACGGCTGGATAATGTTGTCGAAGGACTCCTCGGGATACTCGTAGAAGACCCACATGGCCTTAGCGGCATCGATGGGCGAACCGCCACCGATAGCAACGATCCAGTCGGGCTCGAAGTCGCGCATAGCGGCTGCGCCCTTCATGACGGTCTCGATGGAGGGATCGGACTCGACGCCCTCGAACAGCTTGACCTCCATGCCGGCCTCTTTGAGGTCGGCCTCGACGTCCTGCAAGAACCCGCCGCGGCGCATAGAGCTGCCGCCAGAAACGATGATGGCCTTCTTGCCCTTGAGGTTCTTCACCTCGTGGCGAGCGCCCTCACCAAAGTACAGATCGCGAGGATTGGTAAAACGTCCCATACTGTGCCTCCTAAACAAGCCCCTCTTAGACTTGCGTATATAACGGAGCACCCGATTGGCTCCGTTAGGACCGTTTGCGCGTTGCCGGCGATGACAATGCGCGATGTCTAAACGTCTCAACGCTCAGACAAACACTATTTTACCGTTCTGGTTGGTCAGTTATTCACCTAAAGCCGCCAATGATGAAACGTTTTTTCTATCCCTGAAGACCCTTGTGCGGCATTCATACTCCCAAGCTGGGCAAACGTTTTATCAAGGTTGACTACATATCCCGGGCAGGACCGTGCCCCTCCAAAATATGCACCGTTCGCCGCCAAAAATCGACCGTTTGCGGCACCGTGATACCACTCGGTCGTCCAAGGTGCCGACATTTGTGCGACATCCGTCTTCGTGGTGCAAAGGTGCAAGTCCAAGTGCGGCACCCCCGTTGTGCCACATGTGGGTAAACTAGAACTTTATATAGAAACATTTGAACCCTAACCGCAGCAAAGGAGGCCCCATGGCATTCGATCCCATTCAAGAGGATTGCCATCGCCTCGTTCTTGAGGCCTTGCGCCGCGACAATATCCCGCTCACCGACGCTGCCGCCGTAGAGCATCTGATGGAACAATTCACCCGCAACCCCGCACCGCTCATCGTGCACGACCGCGACCGCGCCGGGCACCTCATTGCCAAGGTGGTCGAGGCTGTCGACTACCGCATTCCCTTTATCCCTGACGATACCCAGGCAGAGCAGGAAGAGGCAGCTGCCGAGAACATGCTCCGCGAGGCAGCCGCGCTCGACCCCACCAACTGGGACGCTCAGCGCATGCTGACCGCCCTCACCGCCGAATCCAACGAGGAATACGTGCAGTATCTGATGTCCAAGTGCGACGAGGTGGAGCATGACCTGGCGCTCAAAATCGCCTCGGCGCAGGACCCCTACGAGCGTGAGGCCGCAGGCGACCTTACGCGCCGCCCCTATCTGCGCTGGCTTGCCGCCCTTGCGTCACGCGCGCTCATTAGCGGCCGCTATCGCATGTCGCTCGAAGCCGCAAACCGCAGCCTCGACTTTGCGCCCAACGACCCCGCCGGTGTCCGCCACACCGCGATGCTCGCCATGGCAAAGCTCGAATACCCCGCCGAGGAGCTCAAGCGCTTTCGCTCTGCCCACTCCGTCCCCTATCTCGCCAACACGCCGCTGCGCCGTCGTCCCAAGGATGCGGAGCGCGACTTGGACCCGTGGACGCTCATCGCGCTGATGAGCGCTGCCTGGCGCGAGCTGGACTACGAGGGCGCCGAGCACTACTTGCGCATCCTTGCGCGCTCGTGTCCGCACGCAGCCGAGGCACTCTACTTCCAAACCGAGTTTCCCGATGGCGTCTATGCCCGCGTCAACGTGGGTGCGGGCTCCACCGACGAGCTTGTCCTTGCGCTGTCCGAGGCGACGCCGGTACTGCAGGAGGGCCTGGGCGCCCCCGACAACGCCAGCTTTGCCGCCTGGGTCGCCACCAACGATATCGTGCGTTCCCAAATCGATGAGCGCATCCTGCAGGCGGCCGAGCAGGGTTTGCCGTTTAAGGGAGGAGACCTCTAATGGATCCGAGCGTCTACATCCCCGCCTACCTGGAGCGCACCTATCTGGCGTCGCACCCCGAGCTCACCGATGCAGCACGCGAGCTTGTCCATAACGACATTAGCGCGAATCCCCAAAAGTATGCGCAGTCCGAGCATGCCCAGGCGCTGCTGTCCTACGCCGGTGTTCATCGCCACCTGCTCGACGAGCTTCATCGCATCGAGGACATGGGCAGCGACGAGGAGTTCGAGCAGACGCGCAATCGTCTGTTCGACGACATGCGAGATGAGCTGCTCAAGATTGTCCGCGTCGATGCGCTGGCCGTCGATGCCCAGCTGCTCGCCATCATTTTGGCGGACACGCCCGTTGACGCCTGCCTGGGCGACCTGATGAAGCTCGAGGCGACCACGGCCGATTACCTGCAGCAAAGTGTGCCCGGGTTCGATATGGAGGCCCCACACTACTGGGCCAACAATGTTTTGGCCGACGGTGTCACCGCAGCAGACCTTACCGTGAGCGAGCCGGCTCTAATCGGGTGGCTTCACACACTCGAGGCCATCTCGCAGCTGTGCATGGCGAGCGCTCGTTACCGTGCTGCCGCCAACTACGCCCGCCGTGTTCTTAAGGCAGAAGGCTATCCCACCCGAGCTGCAGGCACCGTGCTACTCGCCCTCGCTCGCTTGGAAGACGAGGACGGCTTTTTTGCCCTGGCCCACCAGCTCGAGGAAGAGATCGGGGCTGACGCGCTCGAGAACTCTCCTTGGTATCTGCTCGCCCGCACAATCCTCTTGTTCAAAACGAACAAGATGCGTCCGGCGGTGCGTGCGCTGCGTGAGTTCGCTAACCGCTGCGAGGGCGGCGCATTCTTCTTGCTGAACCCCATGTACCAGACGCCGTACCTTCCCTGCCGGCCCGAGCCGCGCGATCCCTGGGATCTTTCGCATCAGGCCGTTTGGGAAGCGGACGGTATTATCTCGGACACTCCCGACTTTGCTCCCTGGGCCAATGCCTGCGAAGACGTGTCGCAGCTTGCCCAGGAGTTTGCGCGCCGCTACGGCTTTTAGCGACGCGATCGCCCCGACCATGTCATCTATGTTAGGAACGGCTTCATGAACCTCCGCTCATCTCTCGCCTGCACCTCGAGCGATATCGTCCGCTGGGGACTGCGCTCTGTCCTCAAACGCCAGGGTGGCGTGCTTCCCGGCCGTATCGCCATGAAGATCGACCCCGAGCTGCTAAGCGACCTCGCAAGCCTAGTCGACCGCAGCGTGGTGATCACCGGCACCAACGGCAAGACCACGACCTCCAACCTCATCGCCGACGCAGTTGCTGCCAGCGGCGCTACCGTGGTGTGCAACCGTGCCGGCAACAATATGGAGCCTGGTGTGGTGGGTGCTCTGCTCGAGGCCCGCGGCGGCCTTAAGCACACCAGCAGCGGCAAGCGCGTGGGCGTTTTTGAGTGCGACGAGCTCTACACCGTACGCGTTCTGCCCAAACTCAAGCCGACGTTCTTTGTGCTGCTCAACCTGTTCCGCGACCAGCTAGACCGCTACGGCGAGATCGACCATACCCAAGACGTCATCGCCCATGCATTGGAGCTCTCTCCGGCAACAACGCTCATCTACAACGCAGACGACCCGCTGTGTGCCGCAATCGCCGCGCGCGTTCCCAATGCAAGCATCGCCTTTGGCATCGACGGCGCCACCAACACCGAATCCGACCGCATTAGCGACTCGCGTTTTTGCTCACAGTGCAACGCACCGTTGGAGTACGACTATGTGCAGTACGGACAGCTTGGCGCATACCATTGCCCCTCGTGCGGCTGGGCCCGCCCCGGGCTTGTCCGTCGCGTGACGGGCGTGGAGCTCGGCTGCGACGGCTACGGCTTTGACCTGGTCTTTGGATCTGCGCCCGACGCGGCTGCCGTACACATCGCCACACGCTACAACGGCCTGTATATGGTCTACAACGTAGCCGCAGCCTTCTTCGCTGCCCACGAGCTGGGCGTGGACGCGGCGCATCTGCAGCCCACGCTCGATGCCTACATCCCCGCCGGCGGGCGTATGGGCCGCTGGGAGATCGCCGGCCGTACCGTCGAGGCAAACCTGGCCAAAAATCCCGTGGGTTTCGATCGCCAGATTCAGTCCATTAAAACGGCAGGCGGCAGGCTCTGCGCCTTCTTCCTCAACGACAACGATGCCGACGGCCACGATGTATCGTGGATCTACGACGTCGACTTTGAGCGCATCGCCGACACAACGGGACTTGTCGCCTTTGCCGGCGGCACGCGCGCGCACGACATGCAGGTGCGACTCAAGTACGCCGGCATCGATGCCGCCATCATCTCGAATATCGAGCAGGCGATCGGCGCCGTGGCAGACGAGGAGGCTGGCGACACTTTCTATGCCGTCGCCAACTACACGGCCTTTCCGCCGCTGGTCAAGGAGCTCGATGGGCTCAAAGACACCGATGCGGCTACGGTTGCCGCCCACGCTGCAACGTGCGCCGATGGCAGCGCCGTTCCCGTCGGCGTCGCGCCGGTCGAGCTCTCGCGCCCGCTGCGCATCGTCTACCTGTATCCCGATGCCCTCAACCTCTATGGCGACGGCGGCAATGTCATCGCCCTCGAGCGCCGCTGCGCCTGGCGCGGCATCCCCGTTCGCGTGGACGAGGTCCGCATGGGCGAGTCGCTCGATCTGCATGATGCCGATATCGTCATGATGGGCGGCGGCTCTGATCGCGACCAGCTGGCCGTGGCGCACGAGCTGCTCGCTCAAAAAGACAAGGTTGCGGCCTATGTTGAGGACGGCGGCACACTGCTTGCCATCTGTGGCAGCTATCAGCTGCTCGGCCGTTCGTACTACATGGGCGACGATCGCATCGAGGGCTTGGGCGTCATTGCCGCCGAAACTGTACGCGGCTCCGACCGACTGATCGGCAACGTCGCCGTCAAGACCGACCTGGCACCCGAGCCCTTTGTGGGATTCGAGAACCACGGTGGCCGCACGCTTTTGGACGCCAATGCCATGCCGCTCGGAACGTCCGTCGTCACGGGTACCGGCAACAACGGCGACGACGGCTTCGAGGGTCTGATCTACAAGGGCGTCATCGGCACGTACCTACACGGACCGGCGCTGCCCAAGAACCCCGAGCTTGCCGACTGGCTCATCGCCCACGCCCTCGAGCGCCGCGGCGATGCGCAGGCCACAGCCCTGCTGCCGCTCAAGCCCCTCGACGACACCTACGAGCACACCGCCCACGACGCCGCCATGAAGCTCCTCCCCTAACACCCCGCCACCACAAAGGGACAGGCACCTTTGTGGTGGTTTTCCGGTTTGCCAACGATATACGCGCCGGCAAAAAAGTCTGCTATACTCTTTCCCGCTGTCCCCATCGTCTAGCGGCCAAGGACGCCACCCTTTCAAGGTGGATATCGCGGGTTCGAATCCCGCTGGGGGCACCACAGAATCTGAGAAGCCCGTTACCAATTCGGTAGCGGGCTTTTTGCTATCCATGTGCCGGGATTCGAACCCGGCAGGGTGCGAATCCCGGCAAATCGGCGGCAAAACGGACTCCTAAGCGTCCTTCTCAAACAAAAAGCCGGGGCCCGCACGATGCGGACCCCGGCTCAAAACCGTGACGATATGTCAGTTACATTCTACACGTAGAACAGGATGTCGTCGTAGGTCGGGACCGGCCAGTAGTCGGCGGCCACGATCTCCTCCATGGCATCCACGGCGGCGCGCAGCGTATCCATGGCGGGAACGACCTCGTGTGCATACACGTTGGCCTGCTCCTGGCCATCGAGGGCCTCGGCCTTCTGATGCACGGCGTCGAGCGCCTTGATGGAGTCGTTAATGGCGGTGATGCCGTTGCAGAGCTTGTTGAGCGTGTTCTGCTCGCACTGCATGGCGGCCTCAGCACCGGCGGCACGAATGGTCTCAAGGCCCTTAGCGACCTTGGTAGCGTAGGCGGTAATGACCGGGCGATAGGTACGACGCGCCTCGCGAACCATCGTGGTAGCCTCGATGTTCATGAGCTTGTTGTACTTCTCGAGCTTGCAGTCGTAACGGCACTGAGCCTCGGCCTTGGTCAGGACGCCCGTCTCCTCAAAGAGCGCGATAGCCTTATCGGAAACAAAGGCGGGCAGGGCGTCGGCCGTGGTCTTGTTGTTGGCAAGGCCGCGCTTCTCGGCCTCAATGGGCCACTCGTCGGAGTAACCGTCGCCGGAGAACAGAATGCGCTGGTGATCGGTCAGCACCTTCTTGCAGTACTCGAGCGCGGCATCCTGGAACTTATCCTCGGGCGTACCCTCGAGTGCGTCGGCGAAGGACTTGAGCGACTTGGCCACGGCGGCATCGAGCACCAGGTTGGAGTCGGAGACGTTCTGCTCGGAGCCGCAGGCACGGAACTCGAACTTGTTGCCAGTGAAGGCGAACGGGGAGGTGCGGTTGCGGTCGGTGTTGTCCTGCATCAACTTGGGCAGGGTATCGGCGCCCAAGTCGAGCACGCCGCGCGTGGCATGGACGGAAGCCTTGCCATCGATAATCTTCTCGACGACCTCGGTAAGTTGGTCGCCCAGGAAGATGGACATAATCGCCGGAGGAGCCTCGTTGGCGCCCAGACGATGGTCATTGCCGGCCGAGGCAACGGAGGCACGCAGGAGCTCCTGATAGTTATCGACGGCCTCGATCACCGCGGTGAGGAAGACAATGAACTGCAGGTTGTCGAGCGGGGTGTCGCCCGGGTCGAGCAGGTTCTCGGACTCGGTGCCAAGCGACCAGTTGTTGTGCTTGCCCGAACCGTTGATGCCCTCGAAGGGCTTCTCGTGCAGCAGGCAGACCAAGTCGTGACGGGAGGCGATGAGCTTCATCTTCTCCATCATGACCAGGTTCTGGTCGATGGCCTCGTTGACCTCGCCATAGACCGGTGCGAGCTCATGCTGGCAGGGAGCGACCTCGTTGTGTTTGGTCTTGGCGGGAATGCCAAGCGCCCACAGTTCATCGTCCAGGTCCTTCATATAGGCCGAGACGGTGGGGCGGATAGCGCCAAAGTAGTGCTCCTCGAGCTCCTGGCCCTTGCAGGGAGCGGCACCAAAGAGGGTGCGGCCGGTGATGACCAGGTCCTTGCGCTTGCGATAAGCGTCCTTCTTGATCAGGAAGTACTCCTGCTCGTCACCCACGGAAGGAACGACCTTCTTGGGAGTCTTGCCAAACAGCGCCAAAACGCGCTTGGACTCACGCGAGAGCGCGGTCATGGAGCGCAGCAGCGGGGTCTTCTTGTCCAGGGCCTCGCCCGTGTAGGAGCAGAAAGCCGTGGGGATGCACAGGACATCGTCCTTAATGAAGGCGGGGCTAGTGGGGTCCCAAGCGGTGTAGCCACGGGCCTCGAAGGTAGCACGCAGGCCGCCGTTGGGGAAGCTCGAGGCATCGGGCTCGCCCTGGATGAGGTTCTTGCCCGTAAACTTGGTAATGGCGGTGCCGTCGTGGTTAGGCTCCAGGAAGCTGTCGTGCTTCTCGGAAGTAATGCCCGAAAGCGGCTGGAACCAGTGCGCGTAGTGCGTCGCGCCCTTGGAGATGGCCCAGACCTTCATGGCATGGGCAACGGCGTTGGCCACGTCCAGGTCGAGCGGCTCACCGCCCTCGAGGGTTGCAGCAAGGCGCTTCCAAATGTCCTTGGGGAGGTAGTCCTTCATGACTTCCTCAGAGAACACCATGGTCCCGAAGCGGTCAGTAAGATCGGCCATACGGAACTCCCTTCGTATCGGCACCGCGTGAGAAGCGGTGTTGATTACTAACGAACGAGTCATAGCTTAGACTCGCCGTGTTTCCGCGACATTACCGTTATGTTGCTGTCGCGAAACCAATCAATGAGGTTACCCTATCGAGGCGGCGTTGCCACCCTCAACAGCCAATCAACTGCATAAATTGCAGACCTCTCCCCATGGTTTAAGGGCGGTCAATTTGGGATGGGGCTCTATTAACTGGTATTTTGCATCAGATACCAGTCTTTATAGTCCGTGCCTAGATTAGCCGCTCTGTTATAGAGAAAGCCGATAGCAAGGCATCTTTGATTGGTATCCCCGAATAACGAGTGAAACTCCACCGTGACACAGTGGTGCTGTAGAATCCTTACAACACATCACACTATTACGTATCTAGAGGAGCACGATATGCGCGTCGACGAGGTTTTTAAGCAGGCAGCATCCCAGGGCACCGCGCCCGTTTCGTTTGAGATGTTCCCGCCCAAGGGCGAGCTCACCCTCGACACGGCTCGCGAGGTGGCAGGCAATTTGTGCAAGCTTTCGCCGAGCTTTGTCTCGGTCACCTGCTCTGCCGGCGGCTCGGGCAACGGCGCCACCACCGCCCCCATCGCACATATGATTACGAGCGAATTCGATACACCCTCGGTGGCACACCTTACCTGTGTGGGCCGCTCGCACGCCGATATCGCCGCCAAGATCGACGAGTATCGCACCGCCGGCGTTGAAAACATCCTGGCCCTGCGTGGTGATCTTCCCGCTGGCGCGACCGAGGACGACAAGCCCGCCTCCGACTACGCCTACGCCCGTGACCTCATCCCCGAGCTCGTCGACGCCGGCTTTTGTGTGGGCGCCGCAGCCTACCCCGAGGGCCACATTGCCTGCGAGGACCTCAACCTCTCGGTCGAGCACCTCAAGCAAAAGCAAGACGCCGGCGCGAGCTTCTTTGTGACACAGCTCTTCTTTGATAACGAGTGCTTCTATCGCTTCCGCGAGCTTGCCGACAAGGCCGGCATCACCGTGCCCATTACCGCGGGCATCATGCCGTTTATGGGCAAGTCGCAGATCAGCCGCATGGTCTTTATGTGCGGCGCGTCGCTGCCCTCCCCCGTCATCAAGATCCTCGCCAAGTACGAGAACGACCCCGAGAGCCTGCAGGCAGCCGGTGTAGATTATGCTGCTCGTCAGCTTTGCGACCTTAAGGAGCACGGTGCCGACGGTCTGCACCTGTACACTATGAACCGTCCTGCAATCGCCGCGACCATTATGGAGCGCCTGGGGTAATGGAAAAACCGCACGTCGATACAACCGTTGTTGAAGTGCCGGCCGACCTTGCGTCGCCGGCGCTTTACCGTATCGACGCTGCCCACCGCCCTCGTGTCGACCGTACCGAGATGCTGCGGTATCTGGGCTACGGCGGCCAGCAGATTGAGCCCGAGCTGTCACGACGAATTGAGCTTGTAGTCGAGCGCCTAGAGCTGGATATCGAGCCCCGCGGCGTGCGACGCGTGTTTGCCGTCGATGCCACGGGCGTCGACGAGCAGGGCGAGCCCTGCATCCGCTTGGTTGGCACCAATGTTGAGCTGCGGGGTCGTGATATCTATCGCCACCTTAAGGACGCCCGCTTTGCCGCGCTCATGGCCTGCACCCTCGGCATGGACGCCGAGCGCCGTCTGCGCACCACGGGAGCCCAGCAACCCCTGGAAGGCGCCGTGCTCGACGCCGCGTGCTCCGCCTATGTAGAAGCTGCTGTTGAGCAGATGGACCGACAGGTCAAGACAGACGCCGCTGCACACGGGCTCGCCGGCAACTGGCGCTTCAGTCCCGGCTATGGCGACTGCCCGCTCTCTGCCCAGCGCTCAATCGTGGATGCACTCAACGCCACGCGCCTCATTGGACTTACCGTCACCCCCACCAGCCTGCTCATGCCCACCAAGAGCGTGACCGCGGTGATCGGCCTGTTTGACGGCGAAGTCCACGACGCCCAGAGTCGCCCCACCTGCAATATCTGCCGCATGCGTGAGCACTGCCGCTTCCGCGCCGCCCACACCACCTGCTATTCCAGCCATTAGGAGCTCATTGATGTTTACTCCGCTTATCACTCATGATCTGGACGGTGCCGCGCTGGCGGCACCTGTCAATGCTGCGCGCTGCAACGGCGCCGCATACAAGACGCGAACGATCGACGACCTGCGCATTAAGGATGACCGCCTGCGTGCCGCCATCGAGGGCACGGGACACCTGCTGTTCGACGGCGGCATGGGCACCATGTTGCAAGCGGCCGGCATGAAGGCCGGCGCCCTGCCCGAGCTGCTCAACTTTGAGGAGCCCCAGGTCATTACCGACATTCAGCGCCAATACGTCGAGGCCGGCTGCGATGTGATCACCGCCAACACCTTTGGCGCCAATGCCCACAAGCTCGACGGTGCCGCCACCGTGGCAGACGTCTTTGCCGCGGCCGTCACCTGTGCCCGCGAGGCCGGCGCCCGCTACGTCGCCGGTGACATCGGCCCCATCGGCGCACTGCTTCGCCCCTTGGGCACCCTCAGCTTTGACGAGGCCTATGACCTCTTTGCCGAGGAGGTGCGCGCCGGCGTCGATGCGGGCGTGGACCTCTTTATTATCGAGACTATGACCGACCTGGCCGAGATCAAGGCGGCCGTCCTCGCCTGCCGCGAGAACTCCGACCTGCCCGTCTTTGCCACTATGACCTTTGAGGAAGACGGTCGCACCTTCCTGGGCACGAGTCCCGAGGTGGCCGCCATCACGCTCGATGCCATCGACGCCGACGTTTTGGGCATCAACTGCAGCCAGGGACCGGCCGAGCTACGAGGACTCGCCGCACGCATGCTCACCGTTACCGACAAACCCGTTATGGTGCAGGCCAATGCGGGACTCCCCCACGTGGACGACGACGGCAACACCGTCTTTGATATCCAGGCGCCCGAATACACTCACGCCGTTGCCGGTATGATCGCCGACGGTGTAAGCGTCGTGGGCGGCTGCTGCGGCACCACGCCGGCGCACATGGCGGCCTTGCGCACGCTCATCGACAACCACACGCCCAGCCCGCGCCGCCGCAAGCCCAGCATGTCGGTCACGAGCGCCCAAACGGTCGTGGACCTTCCCTGCGACGGCCACAAGATCGCTGTCATCGGCGAGCGCATCAACCCCACCGGCAAAAAGCGGCTGCAGCAGGCCCTGCGCGATGGCGACCTGGACTACGTCGTCAGCCAGGGCATCAGCCAGCAGGAGCAGGGTGCCGACATCCTGGACGTCAACGTAGGCCTGCCCGAGATCGACGAGGTCAAGATCATCCAACAGGCGACCGAACAGCTCCAGGGCTCCACGCTGCTGCCGCTGCAGATCGACTCCACCGACCCCGCCGCTGTCGAGGCCGCCGTGCGCCGCTACGCCGGCAAGCCCATCATCAACTCGGTCAATGGCAAGCAGCAGATCATGGATGAGATCTTTCCGCTGGTCGCCCACTACGGCACCAACGTTGTCGGCCTTACGCTCGACGAAGGCGGCATCCCCGATACCGCCGAGGCTCGCTTCGCCATCGCCGAGCGCATCGTGGCCGAGGCCGCCCGCTACGGCATCGGACCGGACCGCATCCTCATCGACTGCCTGGTCATGACCGCCTCGACCAATCAACGCCAGGCCGAGCAGATCCTGCGCGCCATGTCCCTGTGCAAGGAGCGCCTGGGCGTCAAATGCGCGCTCGGCGTGTCGAACATCAGCTTTGGCCTGCCTGCCCGCCCGCTGCTGGGCTCGGTCTTTTTGGCTGCCGCTTTTGGCGCAGGCCTTGATGCCCCCATCATGAACCCGGGCTCAAAGCGCTTTATGGATACCGTCTACAGCTATCGCGTCCTGAGCGTTGAGGACGAGGGCTCGACCGGATACATCGAGCGTTACGCCGGCTGGACCGATCCGTATAAGATCGCCGCGAACCCGGCGGCAGCTCAGGCAGCATCGAGCGACGCCGCACCTGCCGCAAGCGCCCCCGGCACCGACGGCAACGACGACCCGATTCGTCGCATGGTAGTCTCGGGCCGCAAAGGCGAGATCGCTACCGAGACCGAGCGTCTGCTGGCAGACCACGACGCCATGGACCTCATCAACAATCACTTTATCCCCGCCCTCGACGAGGTGGGCGTCCTCTTTGACCAGGGCAAGTTCTTCTTGCCGCAGCTCATGGCCTCGGCCGAGGCCGCGCGCGTGGGCTTCGACACCATCAAGCGCCTGATGCCCGCCGGCGAGATTGCCGACAAGGGCAAGATCTGCGTGGCCACCGTCAAGGGCGACATCCACGATATTGGCAAGAACATCGTCAAAATGCTGCTCGACAACTACGGCTACACCGTCTTTGACCTAGGCCGCGACGTCGACCCGCAGGAGGTACTCAAGACCGTCAAGGAGCGCGATATCAAACTCGTCGGCCTCTCGGCGCTTATGACCACCACCGTCGTCGCCATGGAGGAGACCATCAAGTTGCTCCATGCCGAGGTGCCAGGCGTCAAGATCATCGTGGGCGGCGCCGTGCTCACCCCCGAATACGCCAAGCAGATCGGCGCGGACTACTACGCCAAGGACGCCGCCGAGAGCGCTCGTATCGCCGAAGAGGTCTTTGGGCAGTAACACAACGGAAACAACCGAGCACCAAAACGTGCCGCACGCGCCACTTGGCACGTGCGGCACGTTAGAATAGATAAGACTATGCTCGTTTTGGCAGATAGGAGCGCAAGGATGGCGATCACGCCCGCAGAAATCGCGGAAACCCGCGGCATGGTTGAGGAGCAGAACCTCGACATCAGGACCATCACCATGGGTGTTTCGCTCATGGGTTGCGGTGACGAGAACCTCGACCGCATGTGCACGAAGATCTACGACCACGTGACGCACACGGCTGAGCATCTGGTCGAGACCGCCGAGAACCTCGAGCGCGAGTACGGTATCCCCATCGTCAACAAGCGCGTCTCCGTCACCCCGGTGGCGCAGATCGCCGCGTGCTGCAAGGATGAGGACCTCACCCCCATCGCGCATGCCCTCGACCGCGCGGCAGAGACGCTCGGCATCGACTACCTGGGCGGCTTCTCCGCGCTCGTCCAGAAGGGCATCGGCGACGCCGATCGCCGCGTTATCCAGTCCATTCCGCAGGCGCTCGCCACCACGAGCCGTGTCTGCTCCAGCGTCAACGTCGCCAGCCTGCGCGCCGGCATCAACATGGACGCTGTGCTCATGGCCGCCCAGACCATCATCGACGCCGCCAAGCTCACGGCCGACCAGGATTCCGTTGGCGCCTCCAAGTTTGTCTGCTTTGCCAACATGGTCGAGGACTCCCCGTTTATGGCGGGCGCCGTCCACGGCGGTGGCGAGGCCGACGCCGTCATCAACGTAGGCGTCTCGGGCCCCGGCGTTATGGCCGCAGCCCTGGAGACGCTGCCCGATTCCGCATCGATGATGGAAGTCGCCGAAAAGATTAAGCAGACCGCCTTTAAGATCACCCGCGCCGGCGAGCTCATGAGCCGCGAGGCCGCCCATCGTCTGGGTGTCGAGAAGGGCATTGTCGACCTGTCGCTGGCTCCCACGCCTGCCATCGGCGACTCCGTTGCCCGTATCCTCGAGATCATCGGCGTGGGCACCTGCGGTGGCCCCGGCACGACCTGCGCGCTCGCCATGCTCAACGATGCCGTCAAGAAGGGCGGCGTCATGGCCAGCTCCAGCGTGGGCGGTCTCTCGGGCGCCTTTATCCCCGTGTCCGAGGATGCCGGCATGATCGCCGCCGTCGAAGCCGGCGCGCTTTCGCTCGAGAAGCTCGAGGCCATGACCTGCGTGTGCTCCGTTGGCCTGGACATGATCGCCATCCCCGGCGACACCCCGGTCGAGACCATCGCCGGCATCATCGCCGACGAGATGGCCATCGGCGTCATCAACAACAAGACCACGGCCGTGCGCGTGATTCCCGCCATCGGCAAGGGCGTGGGCGACTGCGTCGAGTACGGCGGCCTGTTTGGCCGTGCGCCCATCATGCCGGTGAACCCCAACGCCGGCACCGTGCTTGCCCACCGTGGCGGACGCTTCCCGGCACCGCTGAACTCGCTCAAGAACTAGCTGAGGGGTTCGGGCGAGGAGCCCCGGGGAGGGCAAATATATAAGGTCGCCTGCTCGGACAGTCCTGACTCGCACGGAGAGCACATTAAGTGCTCTCCGGCTCGTGCGGAACTCGCGATCGAC